>CAZNJB010000027.1:0-41494 GCA_964573255.1 uncultured Melioribacteraceae bacterium | reverse complement strand
AAGCACTACAATGAATAAATTAACTAATACGGCAGTTGGTACCAAGGAAGACTTTGAAAGGATTATTCCTCTAGCCAAAAAAGAATTTGCCCAAATTTTAGATAACAAATTTGTTACTGCTTACATATCAGTAAATGAATATAAAAATGAAATTTACTACAGTAAAGAGAATTATGAAGAATTACTAAATTGGCTCTTTACCATTTCAATCATAAAGGATTTGAACAAACTGCTCCAGAGCATTACAGATATTAAATCTTGGGATGTTTCGATATTTTCCGATCAGCGTGAGATGATTGTAAACAACATTAAATTACGTTATTTACTCATCTCAGATTTAATAGAACTTTCGAACAGTTGCGAATATAAATACAATAAATTAAAAGCTAAGCTTATTGATTAAACATCGAAATATTAGCTAATAAAGCTTCAATCTTCATTCTGCACCGACAAAACAAATAGCAAAAGGTGTATTCAGAAAAATTTTTACAGCCTTTTAATATTCGTTATTTAATCAAAAAGCTAATTCATATATTTTTTGAATATCCTCTCTGTACAATTTTTTCAAGCGTCCTAAAGGAGCGTTTATTGCTGCATTTTCGGTAAAATCAACCAATTGTTCTTTAGTCACTCCTACTTGTCGCAAAGAAACGGGACTTCCTATTTTTTCTAAAAACTCTTTTAATTTTTCTATCCCCTTTTTCGCTACAGTTTCAGGACTACCGGAAGATACATTAAAAACATTTCTTGCAAATCGTTCAAAGCGGGGCAAATTTTCCTCCATTACATAAGTCATCCAAGCAGGTGATAAAATGGATAAACCTGCTCCGTGTGCAATATCCGTATATGCAGATAATGAATGCTCAAGCGCATGCGTTGCCCAATCTCCTCCTAATCTACCGATACCAGCTAAACCATTCAATGCCATTGTTGCACACAAAGCCATCTGTGCTCTCGACTCGTAGTTATGCGGTTCTTCAAGCAATATTTGCACATGCTTAATAACAGTTCTAATCAAACCTTCTGCATATTCATCTTGAAAATCGGTATTGCTGGAACCATCGAAATAATTTTCCAAAACGTGAGAAATAATATCCACAGCTCCGTTAACAGTCTGCTCCTTTGGCAGTGACGTTTGCACCGAAGGATCAACAATTGAAACAACCGGATAAGATCCCAGTCCTCCACCGAATGCCCATTTCTTCTTTTCGTCTTCTTTTGTAATTACAGCAAAAGGATTCATTTCCGTTCCCGTAGCTGATAAAGTAAGTATTGTATAAATAGGAAGGCTGTGACCGGAACGCGCTTCACCGGTAAAGAAATCCCATACATCACCATCATATTCAGCACCCGCACCAATTGCTTTTGCCGAATCAATAACGCTTCCTCCACCAACAGCCAAGATTGCATCCACTTTTTCTTTTTTACAAATATCGATTCCCTCATAAACCTTTGACAAAACAGGATTGGGCTTTACTCCACTTAATTCGATTATTTCTATCCCTTCCTTTTTTAATGAGTCAATGCTCTCTCGATAGACACCGTTTTTCAGAATGGAACCTTTCCCATACAAATACAATACTTTTTTCACACCTCTTTCGTAAAGCTCATCACCAATTTTACTTATTGTGTCTTTGCCAAAAATCAATTTTGTCGGATTTTGAAAACTAAAATTTTGCATTTATCCTCCTCAAATATTATCCGAAATATATAAATTTCCCCCCTTACTCACCGTAAACTAAATATGATTTATGAATTTTTATAAATTCGGTAATAATTAAAATAATAAATTTGAGCGGAAGTTTGATATAATAAAAAAAAGCGGGATAAACCCGCTTCAATATCAATTAAGTTTTATATCATCAATCGGAACCGCAGTATCCCGCATCGAGTGTACCTTATTAGGTACCGGAATAGTAACTTCCGATTTAACATATTTTTCGAATTCTTCTCTAAATCGGGTAATAAAGAATTTCACCGGCCAAGCTGCTGCATCACCCAAAGCACATATAGTATTGCCTTCGATATTTTGAGCAACATTAACCAATAAATCCAAATCCTTTGTTGTTCCCTCACCACGGTCAAGGCGTTTAAGCACTTTCTCCATCCAGCCGCAACCTTCACGACAAGGAGTACACTGACCGCAACTTTCGTGATGATAAAAATGGGCGATTCTAACTAAAACCTTCAACAGATTTGTATCCTCGTCCATTACCATAATACCACCGGTACCAATAGCAGATCCTGCAGCCCTTAGGGAATCTGCATCCATTTTAACTCCCTCCAGCTGATCTCCTCTCAACGGAGGCATAGAGGAACCACCGGGAATGACACACTTGATTTTTTTATCGCCTATAACACCACCAGCATACTTATAAATGATATCCGTAAGCAGAGTACCGGTCGGTAATTCATAAACTCCCGGTTTATTTACATGTCCACTTACACCAAAAAGCAAAGTACCGGGATGTTTTTCAGCACCTATTCCGGCGAACCATTCCCATCCCTTTGAAATAATTTTCGGGATATTAGTAATAGTTTCAACATTATTAATTGTAGTCGGATTTCCCCATAAACCAAATTGAGCAGGGAAAGGAGGTTTCACTCTTGGATAAGGTCTCTTACCTTCAATTGAATTCATTAAAGAAGATTCTTCACCGCAAATGTAAGCACCTGCACCCTTGTGTACATAAATATTGCAGTGGAAATCCGTACCGAAAGTTTCTTTCATCTTTTCACCGACGAATCCCCTCTCGTAAGCCGTAGCAAGGGCTTCTTTAACCATATTAACCCATTTATGATACTCACCGCGGATATAAATATAAGCAGTTTCCGCTTGAATGGCATAACATGCTATAATAGTGCCTTCAATCAATTGAAATGGGTTATATTCAAAAATTTGCCTGTCCTTAAAAGAACCGGGTTCACTCTCGTCACCGTTAACGCAAAGATAGTGAGGTTTGGTTTTCTGCTTAGGCATAAAACTCCATTTTAACCCGGTTGAAAATGCTGCACCGCCGCGTCCTCTCAACCCGGATTTTTTCACTTCTTCAATCACATCATCGGTGGACATATTAAAGGCTTTACGAGCAGCTTCGAATCCGCCGTTTTCCAAATAAACATCAATCTGATTTAAATTCGGTATATCAGGTAATACAATTTTTTCCATTATTCAAGCGAGTCCAAAATTTCTAAAACTTTTTCTTTATTTAAATTTTCGTAATAATCTTCATTAATAGCAATCATAGGAGCAGTACCGCAGGAACCCATACATTCTACTTCTTCCAAAGAGAATTTTCCGTCCTCGGTTCTCTGCAAATGGTCGATACCAAGCTTTTCTTTTACAGAATTCCAAATATCGTAACCACCGCGAAGCATACAGGAAACATTAGTACATACTTGAATATGATGTTTTCCCATCGGTTTATCGAAAAACATCGTGTAAAATGTAACTACACCGTAAACATCCTCTTTGTTTATTCCCAATACTTCGGCAATCTCGGTCATCACCTCGTTACTAATGTAACCGTTTTGCTCTTGACCGATATAACATGCTTCCATAACCGCGGATAACGCGGAGGGGTATTTCTTTTTTGCTTCTTCTATTCTTGCTAAATTTTCTTCCGTAAACTTAAACGACATTAATCATTATCTCCTGATTTTATTTATCAGCCTCACCCATTACCGGATCGATAGAACCGATAATAGCAACGAGGTCGGAAATCATTTGTCCTTTACAAATTAATGAGAGAGCCTGCAAATTACAGAATGAAGGTGAACGGATTTTCAACTTCCAAGGGAAACCTGTTCCGTTGCTGACAAAATAGAATCCAAGTTCGCCTTTAGGGTTCTCTACAGCAAAATAAGCATCTCCAACCGGAGGATTGATACCAAAATTGATGAGCATAAAATCGTGAATAAGTTCTTCCATCTTAGTATAAATTTCAGTTTTATGAGGAAGAACAAATTTTGGATCATTGGCTAAAATTTCACCTGAAGGTAATTTATCAAGCAATTGGCGAACGATTTTCGCGCTTTCCCTTATTTCATCAAGACGGACAAAATAGCGGGCTAAAGCATCACCTTCCTGATAAACAGGCACTTTAAAATCAACTTCGTTGTAGAACATATATGGTTCCGCAACTCTCAAATCGAATTCAACGCCCGAACCACGAAGATTCGGTCCTGTTACACCCAAATTGAGAGCATCTTCTTTGGAAAGAACACCGATTCCTTCCAATCTATCTACAAAAATTCTGTTGGAATTCAATAACTTTTCGAATTCCTCCATAGCCTGATCAAAATTATCAAGAAAAGAACGGATCATTGCAACAACTTCATCCGTCATATCGTTAGCGATACCGCCAATTCGGGTAAAACTTGTTGTGAACCTTGCGCCGATAAATTTATCAAAAATATTTTGAATATTTTCTCTTTCG
This sequence comes from uncultured Melioribacteraceae bacterium, assembly GCA_964573255.1. GTDB lineage: Bacteria > Bacteroidota > Ignavibacteria > Ignavibacteriales > Melioribacteraceae > CAYNUJ01. Next base: position 37,055 of record CAZNJB010000027.1, on the reverse strand, counting down.
CGGAAAGTCCACATAAACGGAGTTACGGCACCGACGTCGAGAACAAAGGTACCGATGGCAACGAGATGCCCCATAATTCTAGCCAATTCCGCGCAAATCATTCTAATATACTGTGCACGTTTCGGAGCTTCAATTCCCGCTAATTTTTCAACCGCCAATACATATGCAACATTATTTGCTAAGTTAGCAGTGTAATCCAATCTGTCTGTATGGGGAATATATTCGAAGTAGGTCATATTTTCCGCCATCTTCTCATAACCTCTATGAAGATAGCCAAGCTCCGGAACCGCAGCTAGGATGGTTTCCCCATCCAATCGAACCAAAACTCTAAGAACACCGTGTGTTGCAGGGTGCTGAGGTCCGATATTAAGAATCATTTCATTTTCAAGAGCATCTTCAACCGTAATAGCCGGTTCTTGCTCCATTAACTTCTTAAGAATCTTTTCGTCTTTGTTAATATCGATGTGTCTATCCATATCTCAATCTTTATTAGGTAATGGTAATGAACCGGGAATTCCCAGAACCGGAAATTCTTTCCTTAAAGGATAATACTCAAATTCTTCCGGCATATACATTCTTCTTAAATCGGGATTCCCAACAAATTTTATTCCGTACATATCAAAAGTTTCTCTTTCGTACCATTCTGCACCCTTCCAAACGGGAACAACAGAATCTATTGATTCACCCGAAAGATTAACTTTTAATCTTAATCTGAATTTATTTTTTAACGAATATATATGATAAACTACAGTAAAGCGGTTTTTTCTGGTTGCCCAGTCCACTGCAGTTACGTCTTCAATTAATACAAACTGCAACTCATCATCTTCTTTGAGTATCTTTGCGACGTTTTGAATATGCTTTTCATCAATTGTTAAAGCTAAATCGCCAAGATATTCGGAAACCTCTTTTACTGCGTCTTCATTATATTCTTTAATCTTTTGTAAAATGAGTTCTTTGATTTCCATATTCAACAATTATTTATTTTTGAAATTCAGCAGGAATTAAATCTTGTAATTCCCTGCTTCTGGTTTTACCAATTTTATCTTGAATTGTCATCAGAGCATTCAACAAATTTTCCGGACGTGGCGGACAGCCGGCAGTATAAGCATCCACCGGAAGGAATTGGTCGATACCCTGAACAACTGAATAAGAACGGTACATTCCTCCGGTTGAAGTACAAGCACCCATAGCAATTACCCATTTGGGATCGGGCATTTGATCGTAAATTCTCCTAACGACATGTGCCATCTTGTAGGTAACAGTTCCTGCTACTATCATCAAATCACATTGACGAGGGGTAAATCGCATCACCTCAGAACCAAATCTAGCCATATCATACTTGGGATCAACTGCAGACATCATCTCAATTGCACAGCAGGAGATGCCCATAGGCATAGGCCAAACGGAATTCTTTCTCGCCCATTGTAGTATTGAATCAACCGTTGTTACTATATAACCATCGGTCGCAAGTTTTGCTTCTAATCCCATTTTAAGCCTCCCTTCCTATAGACATAAAGGAATCCCATTTCCAATATAACAAGAAAAACGAACATAGGCCAGAAAGCAAAAGAGCCTTGCTCACCGAGAAGATTTTTAAACTCAACAGCCCAAGGATAAACAAAGACTACTTCTATATCGAAAATAATAAAGAGCATTGCAACGAGATAATACTTAACCGATACTCTCTCTCTAATACTTCCGATGGGATTTTTACCCGACTCATACGGCATCATCTTTGCTTTGGTAGGTCTCTTGGGTCCAAATATACTGGATGAAATAACAACCGCAATTCCGAAAATTGCGGCAAAGCCAAGCACCATAAATATTGGAATATAATCTGTAATCATCTTATTTTTTACCGAAATTATATCAAATTTAATCTGCGAAAATTATCCAAAATTAGTGGGAAAGTCAATTTAAACCGTCTAACACTAAAATAAATTTTAATCTTATCAACAGAATATTTTTCAAATTAAATGTGTCTTTAAGGGCTTGAACTGATTGTGTTGTTTCACTAATATGGGAAATTAGTTAAAATTCTTCGTTTTTAATCGAAAAACAATAAAAAAAGCCGGACAAACTGTCCGGCTTAAACAAAATTGATATGCATCCAAAAAATTATTTGAGCAATGTCATTTTTTTGGAAATTTTGAAGTTTCCGAACTTTAAGGTGTAAATATAATTTCCACTTACTACCTTTGTTCCGAAATTATTTGTTCCGTCCCAAGTTACTTCGTAAGAACCTTTTCCGAATTCCTGGTTATCAATTAATGTTTTAACTTCTCTACCCAACATATCATAAACCGTTAATGAAACCTGATTTTTCACAGGTAAGCTGAAACGGATGGTAGTTGTCGGGTTGAAAGGATTCGGATAGTTTTGTTCCAAAACATAATCCTTAGGAGTAATCACAGTTAATTCTTTTGCTTTAATTCCTGTTCCAAGATCAGATTCGAGAATTCTCAATCCCCAAGCTCTTGGGTTTCTGATTTTAGTTTCGGTTGAATCAAAGCTGGAACCGTTCCAAGTTTTGGTTATAATAGTTGTACTGTCATTCAAACCTTGATACGGCATAATAATATCTTGACGACCGTCTTTATCAAAGTCGGTATTCTTTGCAAATAATTTGGATACAAATGCACCATTATAAGTATAAATAGTATCTACAACACCAGCAGAATCGATAATAGTGATTGTAGAATATACTTCGGAATTTGTATAAATATTTTCGAATACCCAATTATTTACATCACGTTTATCACCGCCTTGGAATTCGGCTGAAGTGATATTGGTACCTAAACCACCGCCAACATAAATATTTGGTTTTCCGTCATTGTCCAAATCGCCATAACCAACACCAAATTGGCTTAAACCGGATACTTCACTCATATCAAGTAAAGTAACATTCTGATCGGAGATTTCGGTTGTCGGTTCACCAGGATTGTAGGAAATCATATGTAACCAACCTTTGTGAGGACGACCACCGGTTCCATCTTGACCAGGATAGGTAGGTAGAAAGACTTCTTCTCTTCCGTCGCCGTCAATATCAGTTGCAACACCGGAGAAAAGAGCTACGTCATCCACATCGCCGCCAAGGAATATATTTTGTTTTCCGTTTGTTAAATCGGATAATTCGTAAGTATCGGCACTTGGAACTGTAATAGGAACAACGTTTTTCAAGTTCCAGTTGTGAAGTAATATTTCAGGATTTCCTTGTCCGTCGAAGTTAGCGGAAATAAGTGCGTAAGGACTACCGCCCGAAATTCCCCAATCAGCTAATTCGGTTCTAATAAAACTTGCTTCCAATTTAATGGATGAGAATCCTGGGTTATTAGTTACCCAATTTCCTTGACCGCTTACAATATAATACGCATCATTTTCGTTGGGTGAAGAATTCAGTGCAACAAGCAATTCATTTGCTCCGTCACCATCAATATCTAAAACTTCCATATATTCGGCATTTCCACTATTAGATTTTCCTGCAAGTGCTTCAAAGTTTACAATCTGAGAAGGTGAAGTACCAAAATTCCAACTTCCCGGTACGCCATCCCATTCGTAAATAACAACACCAACACCTGATAATTGGAAAATAACTTCAATCAATCCGTCGTTATCTAAATCACCAAAAACCGCAAATCTTGGAGAAGAACCGCTCGCGTCTGTATTAATATTTGAAGTCCATTTTACTTCGATAGAATCGTCACCAACAGCACCAAACACTGTTACAGTATGATAAGGATAGCTGGTAGCAACAATAGCAGCTGTTCCGTCACCAAATAAATCAGGATGGAAATTAACCCCACGAATGCTAATAAGTCCCGAAAGAACCGAATCTTGCTCGAATGAAGGCACATTATATGCTGTGGATAATCCGACATTCTGAGCATTAATACTCAGCATCGTAAGAAATACGAACAAAAATGTATAGAATGCTTTTTTCATGGGCAGCTCCTTAAATAAGTGATACATATTTTAAGACATCATTTCAAGATAATTTTGTGCTTTTGCTACATAATCTGACTTTTTATATTCATTTTTAATCATTAAGAATAGTTTTTTAGCGGCCTTTTTCTGACCGGTTTTGAAATAATTCACACCCGCTCTAAAAAGGTAATTGGGTATTTGCGGATTCTCTTTAGTCACAAAAGCAGCTTTGCTATAAAATTCAGCAGCATCACCGTAATTACCCATCGCTTCGTAACAAGCGCCTATTCCGGCTAAAGAAGTTGCCTTAAAAGTAGCAACGCTTCCACCGTAATCTTCATAATATTTGAGCGCATTTTCAATATCGCCTATCATATAATAACTATTTGCCAAGTAAATTTTGGCATTTTCACCTTGTTCACTGCTGCCGTATTCTTCAACTATTTTTTTCAGCCCCATAATATTGTTTTCGGGCTTGCCGTCAATTGCTTCCTGAAATGCTTTCGCATTATATAAAGGAATCACTTTTGAAAGTTCGGCTGCAGCCTTGGAATTATCTTCTTTTACTTTATTATTGTACAAGAGTAAACCAACAATTAAAACGGCTAAAATTGCAGCGCCGATGAATATTTTTTGTTGATATTCTTCATAAAACTCTTGTAATTTTACGTATGTGGTCACTAATTTGTCTTCTTTGATTTGTCTTTTAGTAATCTTTTTCTTTTTTGCTAACACATCAAATCCCTTGGTTTTATTAAAAAAATCACAAATTTTTCATTTAATTAACTTAATAAATTTTAAATTCCTATCCTAATAGGATTAGAATATATCCAGGCATTATTTTCAGAGTAAACTTCTATGCGATAAACTCCTGCTTTATTTACTCTGAACTCGGAATCATTTCCGGAAACGGTTTCCACACATTTACCGTTAAAAATCAGTTTAATTTCGGCATTTGCGGGAACTAAGACTTTTAATTTCGTTTCCGCCACAGATGGAATTGTTTCCCCCATCTGAAAAATATCTTTTCCCACTTCAGCCCAGAAACGGAAACCTGATGCATCACCGTAATAATAGTTAGAGAAGAAGCACTTGCCGTACTTCAGCGAATCGAGAAGCAGTTTTATATCGTGGGCAACATTGTTACCGGTATTTTTGCGGCTCAATTCCTCATCAGTGAGGATATGAGTTCTAATAGATTTAAATAGCACTTTATAAGGAAAGACTTCGACTTCAAAAAATCCCAATAAATTCACTTTGTGGGCATGGGCATCCACACCGCCAATACCGACAACAGGTCTTTTTAAATTTAAATTATCCCACACCTCAAGCGTTTCCTTCTGAGGAGCGACAATGGACTTTAGCGGGTGAACGAAGTAGTTGTATTTATTTTGCTCTGTAAGTCCCTCCATCCATTCGGACATATGGTTCCAAATTTCTATTCCGTTAAAATCTTCAATATCCCAGTCTGTCCATGGATAAGGAGGATGCTGTTCCATAGAGGATCTTTTTTCGTGCGGATGGGCGATAAATCCTATACCGCCGCTTTCTTTAACCTTTTTCACATAAGATTTTGCCGGCTGACGAGTTGAAAATGTTTTATCAATCCCCAGCGCAAGATAATGGTTTTTATTATTCTTGTCGTTAATTTCCGCCCCGACAATTAATAGAGTATTGCCGTACCATTTCTCATATCCGTCGTGTTTAGCACGAAGGGTATTATGATCTGTTAAGATCACAAAATCGAGTTCGGTCTCGTGGGCTGCTTGAATTATATCTTCAATCTTACCCGACCCGTCTGAAAAAACGGAATGTACGTGAACCGCCCCGGAATACTCAAACATAAAGTCCTTTCTAGTCTATTTCAAATAATGTATTAATCTCAGTAGTTTTGGGAACAATCATTTCTGATAATTTAGCCATTAACATATCATACCTTTCGTCAATATCTTCATCAGCCCGCTCCCAAACTTCTTCATTTAAATAGTAATAAACTTCCTGGTAAGTGTTCTCTTTCCCATTAACCTTATAAATTTCCAGTTTCACATCTTCTTTATTTACAAAAAGATTTTTCAATTCTTCAACAATATTTTTATACTCGTTGATTTTATCAGATTCTATTGTGTATTTAGTAGTAAAAAGAACCTTAGACATACAAACTCCTATAATTGATATATACCTTCAAAAACTTTTTCTGCCGGACCTGAAAGCCGGATATTTTTAAAATCTCTTCCTTCTCTCTTAAATGAAACCTTCAGCGTTCTGCCGCTTTTTGTAATTAGGGGAACGGGAGAATCTGAGTCATGTTTTAGCGCTAAATATAGAGCCGCTGCCGTTGAACCGGTACCGCAAGCCAGAGTTTCTGCCTCAATCCCCTTTTCGAATGTTCTGATAAAAATATCAGAACCCGATTTATGAATAAAATTTACGTTAGTTCCTTCGGGTGCAAATTCTTTTGCATTTCTAATTGCAGAACCGTACAGCTGAACGTTAAAATCTTCGAACGAAATTTGATTTAGATTAAACTTCTCAACTATTTTTTCAAAATCAATGACAAAATGATTAGCGCCTGTATTAGTAAAAAATCCTGATAACCGGCGACCGAGTAAATTTATAGTGAAGTTGTCGTGAATAAATTCCGGTTCATTCAATTGAAATTCATAATTGAGTTCGTCCAATTTACTCCCTGTATAATTATACCCGGCACAAGAAAACTGAGCCTCGTTGCTTTTTATCAAATTTTGTTGAAAAGCGTAGTGCAAAGTACATCTTGCGCCATTACCGCAAAGCATACCTCCGGTTCCGTCTGAGTTAAAATATTTAAGTTCAAAATCTAAATCGTCGTGAGGTAAAATATATAGAACTCCGTCAGCCCCAATTCCAAAGCGCCTATCGCATAATGATATAACTAAATCCTTAGTGAGAGCAATTCCTTCGTTTTTCCGGGAATCTATCAGAACAAAGTCATTCCCAGCACCGGTATATTTTTCGAAAATAATTTGTTTCATAGAGATTATAAATTTAAAGGAAAGAATAAATCTTTGCAATGAAAAAAGCCGACCATAATTAATTTAGCCGGCTAATATGAACTTATTTTTGAGAAAAATAAGCGTCGAATAAAGTACGAATGGAATTTTTGAATTCGAATGGATTAAATGTCGATTCTTCAATTTTTAGTAATGGATGGGGATAAGAATCGTCAAATTCAATAAGGAAATGTTTTTTACCTTCCAGAACGGCACAACAATTTTTTATGCTCTCTTCTTTCGCGGCTTTACGCAATAACCTTTTAATTGTTTCATGCTGAATCATTGGTGACTTTTTTATCCAAGTTTGGAGCCGGTATGCCGTAGCCATAAAATTGAACAGATTATCTCCACTCATTTCACAATCAAGTTTATCGGAATCTCTAATTAGCTTTTCGTACAGGTTTCGAGGAGTTGTAAAGTCGTGTACTTCTTTCATGGTTACCTCGCTGTTTTAATTAATTTGTCGGTGCTCGTTTTTATAATACGAATAATTTGTGTTTAAAGCAACAAAACCGGAAAAGACGAAAAATGAAACGGTAATCGGAAACGTAAAACTTATTACCCAAATGTTATTTAATGGATTTCTCTTTCCCTAATTTCACTATTTCGCAAAGAATTTCTCTACTTCCGATTTTATCATATCACAGCTAACGAACCCGGGTTTTTCGTTAATCTGAACGGATATTTCTTCTTCACTAAAATGAATAGCACCGGAGATTGAAATCATCGGACCGAATTTAATACTGAATTCTGCTTTGTCACCGTTGAATTCAACCTCTCCGTTCATCTTCTTCAGTTGCGCTTCGATATTGGATTTTTGTTCTTCCAAGTTTCCCGGATTCGGAAAATTGAATTCGCATTTTGGCATTGAAGTCCTCTTCGTTATTGAACTAAATGTAATTCATAATTCAAATATAAACGAGGTATTATAAAAGTGAAATTGTTTATCGGACGATTATTAGATTTTAAAAACAAATAGCGTAGCAATTCTATGTTAAAACAGAAATTTATCAATCCTTTAACAAGAAAAGAAATTAGTTTTGATTCTGAATAGATATTAATAGATCGAAATATATCCGACTGAATATTTCCTATTTAATCAATATCATTTTCTTTAACTTTATCAAATTATCGACTGTTAATCTATATAGATAGACACCGCTAGGTAAATCGTTCCCATTAAACTCAACTTTATAATTTCCCGGAGTTTGTTTATTATTTACCAGTACTGCAACTTCGCGTCCGAGGATATCGTATATCTTGAGGGAAACATCGACTAATTGCTGCGTTACCCCGCTGCTCGCACTGATATTTGGTATTGAATATTTAATGGTTGTTGTAGGATTGAATGGATTGGGTGAGTTCTGCATTAGTTCTGCTTTTTGGGGAGTTGTCAAAACTACTGTGAGTATTCCAGAATATTCAAACTTTCCGTCAATGTCTATTTGTTTTAATCTGTAATTAAATTTAAGTCCACCGTACGTGTTGTTATCAATAAATGTATACTTATGTGGTATATTGCTTGTACCATAACCGGCTATAAATCCAATTTCTTCCCAACTTTTTCCTTTTTCATTTTTTCTTTGAACTTCAAATCCATAATTATTTACTTCCGTGGCTGTCTCCCAGTTTAGTATAACTTTATCTTCATTATTTTTAGCTGAGAAAGATGTCAATTCAACAGGCAAGGGTTGATCGCTTAAATATAATCTACCGCCATTTACACCCGAAATATATTTTGTTGCATCTGAGTTAATTGCAGAGACATACCATGCTTTATCAACATCTCCTGCTGGTCTGGTTTCAGTCCAATTGGCACCATCATTTGTGGAAATCCATAATCTGCCACCATCCACTCCGGCTATCATAGTTGTTCCATCGGAACTTATTGAGGTTGTTCGCCAAGATGCATCAACATCCCCTGCTGGCTGGGCTTCAGTCCAACTGCTTCCTCTATTTGTAGATATATATAATCTTGGGCTAGCATTTGTATTCCCAGCCATTATTTTAGTTCCATCAGAACTCATTGAGCTTGACCACCAAGTTCTATTAACATTTCCAGCAGGTTGGGTTTCTGCCCAACTGCTTCCGCTATTTGTAGAAATATATATTCTACCGTTATATAATCCAGCGATCATAGTTGTACCATCTGAATCAGTTGCACAAGTGTACCAGGCTTTATCTGCATCTCCAGCAGGTTGTGTTTCTGTCCAAGTGCTACCAGTATTTGTAGAAATATACAATCTGCCACCATCCACTCCTGCAATTAAAGTTGAACCATTTGAACTCATTGAGATAGCGCGCCAAGGCTTATTAACATTTCCTGCAGGTTGTGTTTCCGTCCAACTAGAACCACTATTTGTCGAGACATATAATCTACCGTTAAATACGGCAACAAACAGTTTAGTTCCATCTGAACTTATAGAACTTTTATTCCACCTCTTAGTAACATTGCCAGCGGGTTGGGTTTCTACCCAACTGTTTCCGCTATTTGTCGAGAGATATAATTTGCCAAAATCATATCCTGCAATCAGCTTAGTTCCATCTGAATTCATTGATACAGTGCGCCAACTTTGATTAGCGTCTCCAGCAGGCTGTGTTTCAGTCCAACTAATTGATTGACTTTGCAACTGATTTACAAACAATAATTGCAATACTAAAATTACCAGCAGATTTATTTTCATTTTATTCCTTTCTTTATATTTAAAAACAATTGTTATTGCTGTTAATAAAATATTTCTAATTATTTGATATTTATTTTACTTCATTTTGTAACTTCACAAATATTATTTTTTTAAGTTTATCAATTTGAAATTGGATATAGCTATTGATTGTGAATTTACTCCAGTGTTAAAAATAGATTTTGCAGAAGAAGAAGTAGTAGTATCACCTGTTGGAATATCATTTTGAAATGCTGAATATATTTTATTTGTTTGCTCTTGTTAAGAAATACTTTAAGGATATATGTTGGTTTGGTTTTCTGTTTCTCATATTTAATATCTCCAAAGTGATATTTATAAAAGATATACTACGTATATGCCCGTTTCGTCTTCAATAGCAGGGATTACGAAGGGACGTTGAAATCACTTAGAATAATTACAATAGCAATTATTTATAAAAAATAATGTGTTTTTTAAATCTTTAGTCTATAACTAGAAAAGATCAAGCTTATTTTTAGAGTATTGTAAAAATCCGCTAAATAGACTATTAGGATAAGAAAATATAAAAATAATAAGTTAAATGCAAGAGGATATCAAGACCATAAAGCTTTATCTAATCGGTGCTTATGTGAATTTTTTAGGGATAGTATTTTAAAATTAACATTGATATTATTTAAAAATCATAAATCTTTATTGTAACATCCGATGTATCTGGAATAAAGAATTTAATAGCAGTAGTTGAGTTAAAAGGATTGGGTGAGTTCTGTATTATTTCTGCTTTTGGGAGTTTTGTGAAAACTACAGTAAGTACAGAAGAATATTCAAACTTACCGTCAACATCTATTTGTTTTAACCTGTAGTTAAACTTAAGTCCACTGAGCAAGTTATTGTCAATAAAAGTATATTTATGTGGAGTGTTGCTTGTTTCGTGCCCCTGCACAAAACCAATTTCTTCCTATTTATTGTTGTCTTTCTGAACTCGATTCAGAATCTTACTTTAAATCTCAAAACCAAAATTATTTGCTCCTGTAGCTGTACGCCAATTCAACTGTATCATGTTCTCTATTGCCGAAGCAGAAAATGATGTTAGTTCAACCGGAAGAGGTTCAACTGCTGAAGAAAGCGCAGAATTGATGATAGTTGAATTCAATGTGCTAAATCCAAGCATTATTTCTTTATTCCAGGAAATAAATGCCTGAATACTTCCGGTAGCATCAGAAGCAACATCACAAGTAATAAAATAATACTTATCTGATATACTTAATGTTTTGGATAAACTCAAAAACTAGATGTAATTACCATCTCCAGGATCTACCGATACTGTATAACCAATTAGTGTATCGCTTGATGAGCTGAATGAATTGTCGCTGCTTTCCCATAATTTGAAATTTGTTAATCCCGTACGAGTACCGTTTAATTTAACCCATATCCCATTAAATACCGCACAAAGTTTATTAGTAAGTAATGCAAGCCGTCCGATTGGCTGATTTGTTTGCCTTTCAGTTATCATCATCAAAATTGTTTATCATTTTTTTCATTCAAAATGAAAAAACGAATTAAAATTTCGACCAAACTATTTTAATTAATTTTCATTTCTCAAAGTGAATCAGAATAATAAGCAATCCTAAGTAATTGAAGAATCCGAATTCAAGGAAGGTTATTTAGCAAGTACATAGTAAAGAAATCCGGAACCAAATAAAGAGGGTAAGAATAATGATGGAAAGTTACACCAAATTGGAGAAAGTTTTATTCTAATTGATTTGCCAAAATATTGAGAGGAAAAAGAGTTTTGTATTAGTTAAAAGAAGTTTAATAATTATCACAAAACAGTACCAATCATTCCTCACCCTAAAATTTCACACATTTTTCACACAATTTTGTTCGGTTTTAAGAAATTAGGAGTGAAACTATTGCTAGGAAGGAAAATATTTCTTTTGATTTTAGTTGATTTTGGTGTATTTATTAAGTTAGTCCCCGTTTTCGCTGCGCTCAAACGAAGCCGAGTGGAGGTGGCGGGAGTCGAACCCGCGTCCGAAATTACCGTTCAGTGAACGTCTACACACATAGTTTGCCTTTTGAATCTCGCCAAGTTAACTCCGGCAAACTGGATTTAACTTGACCAGCCTGATAAAAAGTTTCGCTTCGCCTACTCAGGCTCTCGGCTCGGCTATCGCATCAAACGGCGTTCTTCCAAATCCCGATGCGAAAGGATATGGAGAACGGCTGCGTCTTATTTACGCAGCGAGGGCGTAATTATATTCGCCAGTTATTTTTTTTCCGCCGTTTTACGTGTCTGCGGGAACACGGTGCGCAGTTCAAAGAACTTAGTAACCCCGTCGAAACCAATTTCACCCCCAATAATTCAAGGGATTTTAAATGGGGAATGCAAAAATAAGTCTATTACTGTTCCCAGTCAATATCGGGAATACCGGAATTAAAATTTTCAAATCGGGCGAGGACAAATAGTAAATCGGATAATCGATTAAGGTACTTTATTACTTCCTTACCTATTTCCTCTTTCTTGCTCAATGCTGTTACTTCCCTTTCGGCTCTTCTGCATACGGTTCTAGCAAAATGAAGATATGCCGCCGGACTTCCCCCGCCCGGAAGAATAAAATTTCTTAACGGAGGTAATTTCTCATTATATTCATCAATATAATTCTCAAGCGCAGATACCATTTCAGGGGAAGTTCGCTGCACTTTCACTTTTTTATTCTCCAACGGAGTCGAAAGATCCGCTCCGACAGTAAAAAGATCATTCTGAATTTTTTTTAGAACCGATTTAATCTCATCCGATTCCGAGAAGCTAACCGCTATCCCCAGCACAGAATTTAATTCATCAACCGTACCATAAGCATTGATTCTATCATCATCCTTATCGACTCGCTTTCCGCCGAATAAAGACGTCTGTCCGCCGTCGCCTGTTTTTGTATATATTTTCATACTCTAAAAGGTAAACTTTCTATTTTAATTTCCCTTCCGTCTTCTAAATATAAAGTTGAATTCTCAACATCAACTTTCTCTTTTAATGGTCCTATACCAATTGGATGCTCAAGTAATTTTGAATGGACACAACTCGTAATTACCCCCATATTTTCCTTGGTCGAATTAAAGACCTGAACCGGAACATCAGGCAGTTCTCCTTCAAAACAAAATCCGGATAATTTTCTTCTTCCACCGGAATATGTATCCAGCCGAGCAACTACCTCCTGACCGATATAACATCCCTTATTAAAACTAACTTCTGTCAACATATTCAAGTCGTAAGGATTGAAATCATCGTTAATTTCATTTGGATAAAATGGAATACCTTTTTCAACCCTGAATATTTCGAAAGCTTCAGATCCGGCAAACCGTACATCAAAAACCGAATGACTTTCTCTAATAAACTTGCAGAAATCGAGTAAACTTTTTGAGTTTATTAATACGGAAAAAAAGTAATAGTTATTCAAATAATCTTTATAGAGAATGGAATCAATACCCTCGATAGAATCAAGGACAAATCGTCTTGATTCAAATTCTTCCGTTCTGTCGCCGTAATAAAGTGTAATAAACCCTTCAGCCTGAGGTCCGAAAATATTAACTAAGAAATATTGTTCGGAGATATCCTCCAATTCCACATCTTCGGTAATAATATATTTTTCAATCCAATGAATCAGTTTATCTTTTAAATGACCTCCGGCTACCATAAGAAAATCAGTTTCAAAATTCAGGATATTGGTTCTATCCAGAATTTTCCCTTTATCATTCAAGAATAGAGTTGCTTTGTAATGTTCCTCTTCAAGAGAATTTATATCATTCGATGAAACGCGGTGCAAATAATCTTTCACATCTTTTCCGCTTAATCTAACTACTCCCGCGTCATGAATAGTTAACCCTACGCCGTGTGTAAGTGCTTCATACTCGGCTTCGGAATCAGTAAAAGAAATTATTTCTCTTTTATCCGAATAACGAATGTTTTCAAAGATACTTCTTAAAGTATCAAATAAATGTATATATTGATCACTAATGAACATAACTATCCTTTAATATTTTCTCCACCATTTTTTACTAACATTCGTGATATAAAGCTGTTTCTTCTCACTCCAATAGAAGGGAATAGAATCGATCAAGCGTACGTAATCAATAGAATCAATAAATCTATATTCGTAATAGTCAGGATACTTATCATCATTCACATTAGCAAGCGTACGTTTATATGCAATCCCTTCATAAGTTTCCAATAAATGCGGTTTGTTTCTTATTCCGTCAATCAAGAAATAATTATAATTTCTATGACCGGAAATAATGCCCGCTTCGAAATTAAGTTCTAAATATAAAATATTTTTAGCGCGCCATTTTTTCATTTTCATCGAATTAAAACCACCATGAATAGGAACTTCGGCTTCCCATAATCTTTCGAATTGATTATCCTTACATTCGAAACAAGTTAAGTAAATAAATGCCGTTCCCAGTTTTGTCGAATCCAAATTGATAAAACTGGATTCATAACCGACAATATTTTTGGTTTCAATTGCGCGCTCCCCTTTTTTTGACTTTGCTATCACAGCAAAAATGAAATTTCCGTTCTTTCTATATTCGAGAACCGCAGGCTTTGGTAGTGAATATGTGTAGGTCTTATCGAACTCTACCAAGAATGTTCCCGGTTCATAATTTTCGAGAATATATTCCTTCAATGCAATTACATCACATGGTTTCCTGTGTTTCTGCTGGTCTCTTTGAACCTGCAGATTATATTCACGAATATCGCGTTCTTTAGAGGCGGACAACTCGGGTTTATCTTCGGCAGTTCCGGCATCTTTTTCTCCTCCACCGCAAGAAATAACTCCGATGATTATCGTCAATATAATTAATATTGATTTAATCTTTTCCATCTCCACCTCCATAGAGAAATTATTTACTCATTTTTGCAAATTCATCGAAGAAATAAACAGAACTGTATATTCCTTTTTCGAATGAATCGAGGCTAAAATGTTCATTAGGTGAATGTATATTATCAGTATCGAGCCCCAACCCCATTAATACAGCAGGAGCATTCAATTGTTTCACAAACTCAACAACAATAGGAATTGAACCACCTTCGCGAGTAAAGACAGTCTTTTTACCGAATGCTTTACTGACCGCTTTTGAAGCCGCTTCAATAGCCTTATCGTTTAATGGAATTGCAACAGGATAAGCTCCATGCATATCCGTTACTTTTACCTTTACGCTCTTTGGAGCAATACTCTTTATATACTTTGTAAATTCCTTCGCTATTTTTACCGGATCTTGATTAGGAACTAATCTCATGCTTATTTTTGCTAAAGCCTTTGACGGCAATACGGTTTTTGCTCCTTGTCCGGTAAAGCCGCCTACTATTCCGTTACAATCTAAAGTAGGTCTTGTCCAAAGTCTTTCTAAAGTTGAATATCCTTTTTCGCCATACAATTCTTTTACTTCAAGTTCCTTGGCTAATTTCCGATCGGAAAATTTAAGGGCTTTAAAATTTTCCTTCTCTTTCTTTGTTAATTTAACTACGTCTTTGTAAAAATTTGGAATGGTTACTTTTCCTTTTGAATCATGAAGTTTCGAAATCATATCGGCAAGTACGTTAATAGGATTGGCTACGGCACCGCCAAAACTGCCGGAATGTAAATCTCTATTCGGACCGGTTACTTCAACTTCCATATAACATAATCCGCGTAAACCATAATTAATTGTAGGAACGCCGGGCGCAAACAAGCTTGTATCCGAAATTAAAACTGCATCACATTTTAACAGTTTTTTATTTTCTTTCAAAAATTGTTCTAAATTTCCGCTTCCTATTTCCTCTTCCCCTTCAATTAAAAATTTAATATTTACAGGGAGTTCTCCGATTGTTTTTTTATATGCTTCTACACCTTTAATATGAACAAAATTTTGTCCTTTATTATCGTTGGCGCCGCGAGCATAAATTTTACCGTCCTTAATCACCGGCTCGAACGGCGGATTATCCCAAAGCTCTATCGGATCAACAGGTTGAACATCATAATGACCGTAAACTAAAACTGTAGGTTTTTTAGAAGAAGAAATCCATTCACCGTAAACAATGGGATGACCTTTAGTTTTATAAATTTTAGTTTTCTTAACCCCTGCCTCTTTAAGCTGGTTAACTACAAATTTAGCACAAGCCAGCATATCTTGTTTATGTTCTGGCATTGTACTTATGCTTGGTATTCTTAAATAATCTTTTAATTGTTCAATATAGTTTTCTTTGTTTTCACTGATGAAATTTAGAACTTTTTCCACTTTGAACCTCAGAAAATAATCATTTAAATAAAAAATAATTAGAACTTTCTTTAAATTAGCTATATAAGATAATAAAACTTGAACTTTCTTAATAATTCACTGGTAAGCAGGTTATAAAATTTATAATGTTAATTGATAGATACATATTAAAGACTCACGCAATGCCATTTATTTTTTCATCCTTTACTCTTATATCGGTATTTCTTCTTCAATATTTAATGAAGTTTGCCGATAAATTGGTTGGCAAAGGCTTGGGTTTTTGGGTAATCTTAAAATTAATATCCTATAATTTAGCTTGGATGGTAGTGCTTGTTATTCCAATGTCCGTATTGGTAACTACTTTAATGGCTTTCGGTTCTATGGCTCAGAACAACGAAGTAGCTGTATTGAAATCATCAGGAGTAAGTCTATATAGAATGATGATAGCACCTTTTTTAGCGGCATTGGTTTTAACTTACGGATTAGTATTGTTCAATAATCATGTTTATCCTAATGCAAATCATGCGGCACGAATTTTATTACAAGATATTTCTCAAAAAAAACCAACTTTATCTTTAGTCCCGGGGGTATTTTCCAACGAAGTAAGGGATCATTCAATACTTGCCAAGGAAGTTGATCCAAAATCAAATAAATTAAAAGATATTACAATTTACGATTATTCTGACCCGCAAAAAATAAATATCATTACTGCTAAATCGGGAAATATCTATTTTTCAAAGGATCAATCAAAATTAATAATGGACTTATACGATGGCGAAATACATCAATCGGTGAGGATGCAGCGTGATGTTTACCGTAGAATGAAATTTGAGAAACACCGCTTGGCAATGGAGGCAGAAAACTTTTCATTCAAACAGAGTTCGTTCGATCAGCAGCGGGGTGATAGAGAATTAGGTGCAGCAGAAATGCAAGTAATTGTTGACAGTTTAAGAAAAATTCGCAAGAAATTAATCTCCAAATTTGAAACTAACCAAGAAAAATTATTCTCTTTTGTGAACAGGATGTTTGATAGAGAATTCCGCAGAAAGCTTAAGGACAGCTCATTAGCGTATATCCGGGTTAAAAATAAATTGAATTTAGCTAAGAACGGAATAATCTCCGACTTAACGAGTCTTGCTTATAACAAGAGAGAAATTAACCGTTTTTTAGTAGAGATTCACAAAAAATATGCGCTGCCAGTTGCCTGCCTCGTATTTATTTTAATCGGTGCACCTTTAGGGACTATGACCCGCAAGGGCGGATTGGGAATTGCAGCAACGGCAAGTTTAATTTTCTTTCTAATTTATTGGGCATTTTTGATGTCTGGTGAAAAACTCTCCGACAATGGAATGCTTTCTCCTTTCTGGGGAATTTGGAGCGCAAATATTGTATTGGGAACCTTGGGCATTCTGTTCACAATCCGCGCAACAAAGGAAAGAATTTCACTAAATTTCGATTTCCTCAAAAAATTCACTCCTAAAAGCTGGCGTAATGATTCTTAAAAAAATCGATAAATATTTGGTTAAACAATTTCTGCAAACAACTCTTTTCGGGTTAATTGCTTTCATATTAGTCTTTGTACTTATAGACTTTATGGAGCACATCGATAATTTCATAAGAGAAAAAGTACCCACGAAAATTATTTGGGAATACTATTTTGTATTCATACCGGAAATAATACGTTTGATGCTGCCGGTATCGGTTCTTTTAGCAGGATTATTTACAACCGGTAAGATGAGTAACCAGAATGAATTGACGGCTATGAAATCCAGCGGAATTAGTATTTACAGATACATTATGCCCTTCATAATAACAGGATTCATCATAAGCTTAGCCGCAATTTATTTTGGTGGATATATAGTTCCCACAGCAAACAGACATAAAATTTCCATCGAACAAGAGTATATGAGAAAGAATATCGTTTCGATTGGGAGAAGAATAAATTTCCAAGATTCTGAAACACGCATAGTAACAATTCAATTTTTCGATCACAGAAGACGAACTGCATCAGACGTAATTATTCAGGACTTCTCGAAAGATGACCACACTAAAATGGTGAGACGCATAGATTCACCGAGAATGTTTTACGATTCGTCATCAGCTAATTGGGTTCTTACACGAGCGATAATTCGTCATTTTGAAGATAAAAATATTACGGTCGAAAAAGTTGATACCTTTAGAATCTCTGATTTAAGTTTTAAACCTGCTGATATTCTAAAAAAACAGCTAATTCCTTCAGAGTTAACGTTATCCGAATTGAAAGAATATTCTGCCGAACAAAAAAGAACCGGGAATGACCCTACACGAATTGAAATTGAATATCACTCCAGAATTGCCTTCGCATTTGCAGCTTTAATTGTTGTTTTCTTTGGCGTTCCGCTTTCTGTTAATAAAAGAAAAGGCGGACTTGCTATACAGTTTGGAATTAGTTTATTGATAACTTTTCTTTATCTGGTTTTTATGAAAATAAGTCAGGCGTTCGGTAAGAATGGGGTTTTAGATCCAATACTCACAGCTTGGGCAGCTAATATTTTATTTTTGATTCTTGCGATAGGTAATTTGATAAGAGTAAGAAAATAATTTTATTCCAATTAAAAAGAACCTCCACCTCAGGTAAGTGCCTTCAGTTAACTGACATCTACAATAGAATCAGAACTATCCAACTACTTGGCAATTAATTCTATGATCATTATTTATTAAATCTACAGTAAATGTTAAAACCTTCACTAGTTACAATAAGATAGTTATAAGATATTTTTAAAATAAAAAAACCCCTTTCACCACAAATTAGATGAAAGGGGTAAATAGGAAATCAGCTATTTAAAATTTCCATCTAGAAGCTAAAGCCACACCGATTTTTTTAGCATTATTTCCTGAGAGTATGCTTTGAAAATCTGAAGTAGCTAAATCAATATCCAGGAAGCCAGTATCAAAACCGAAACCGAATCCCCAGCTAAATCCATCAATTCCACCAAAAGACCATCCGGAGCGGATTGGGAACCAATCTGCAGGTCGCCATTCAAATCCTAAAGAAAATCTTGGTGTGGTTGAATTACCGGGTTCATTATTAAATCCTTGATTTAAATCGGCAACTACAAGCATTTGACCGGGAAACTCACCATTGAGGAATTTATCCAAACGGAATGCTGCCCCTAAACGCAGAGCAGAAGGTAAATTTGTTTTGAATGGATCCCCGTAAGATCCCTCTCCGGTAAATGCATTGCCGAGTGAATCGAATTGAGTTGAATCGGGTTTGGTAAGAGTAAAGGAACCGCTCGATGAATATTGAACGATTTCTCCGTCCCAATTCACACTACCTATATCGGTTAAAGCCAAACCAAAAGACCAAACATCGTCCAATTCAGCGGAGAAACCGATATCAAATCCAAAACCACTACCCGCAGGAGAAGGGAATGGACTAAAATTACTTGTTTTTGTTGTAGTACTGTCGAAATCCCATTCAATTCCATAGTCGGATGATACTGCAATATTAACTTGAGAATCGTTATTCATAACAATACTATGGTCTGCATTAGTTGTAACTGTAGCCGTTACGTGATCGACAGAAACATAAGCCAATCCTTGTACTAATTTAAAATTGACTCCCGCTGTTATTCTCTTAAATATATCTTGTGGAATTAAATCCGTAATGTCTCTTGCATAACTTAAATTAAAAGTTCTCAAATATGAGGCTTTTAAGTCTAGATCATTAAAATTATAGGTTTTCCCAATTTCATTTCCGTACAATCCAAATTCGAATAAACCAATAGGAATTGCAACACTGAATCCAAATCTGTCCTGCATAGAAAATCCAAATGCACCAATATCTTTGCCGGCATTATATGTAAAAGATAATAGATTTACGTTAAAACCGGTTCTTAATTCATTGCCATCGGAAAATAGATTGAGAAAATCTTGCTTATCTTGATCGTTTAGCAATCTACCAACCGTTTGTCCGTTTTCCTGAACTCCACCAAAGAAATAATTAAAATTCTCAAGATTCATAAAATCATTTCCAACACCAAAATTAAGATTGGGAAATGGTGAAAGTATTATCGACAACTCAAAATCGTTTTCTGTCGGCATAGCTAAGTTAGCCGGGTTAATACCAAATGTAAAAACTCCTCGCGAATTTGCAGTATAGGTCCTACCCATAGCGGTTGCTCTTGCATCAACTAATCCGCTAGATCCACCGCCTTGGGCATAGAGTACTGTAGCTGCGAAGAGTAAAAGAACTATATTTTTTATTGTTTTCATCTTAAACTCCTTTAATTATTTACTCTATAACCAACCGTGCCGTAAAGTTTAACGGAAATCTTATCCGTATTTCTAAACTTAACCGGCTGAGCCGTTCCGACAGGCGGTGTATCTAATTTTAATACCATTTCTATCGTTGGGTTATGAATAAAAGTTTTCGCATCCTCCCCTTTCAGTTGAATAACCTGTTTACTGTTAGAGGGAGAAACTACAAACCCTTCGCTGTCAACCGTAGGCGGAACTATACTTATTGCCGTAATATCATTGTACGAAGGTGGAATAGAAAGAAGCGGAACATTATTTGAATCTAAAATATGTCCACTAAATGAAATGCTGACCGGAATTTTGTTCGTCATTTCAATTGTTATTTCTGCAAAGTTAATTGCAGCAATATCTTCGTCAGATACATTCATTGAATCAATCTTCAATGTATCTACAAAGCTTCCACCGGCAATACCAATATCCAAAGGAATTTCAATATTTATCTCTCCGTTAACCGAATCGTCTTTGCTAACAGAACCAAGTGTAAAATTGGGATTTACTGTTGCATTTCCGGCAAACTTAAATGAATCCGGAATGGAAGAATCGAATGAATTAAGAAATTCTTTAAATCCATACTCTCTTAAATCGATTGTATTTGAACCTTGCGAAGCAATAATCACATTGTTCAATATTAGATCATTAGACTGAGTTCCGTTAGTTGCATGAATAAATCCGTTCAACTCAAATTCCATATTTGCAGAAGATCTCAAACTAAGAAGAATTGCCGGATCATTAAAGTTTATATCAGCATAGTTGAATGAATTTTTAACATCACCCAAATCCAAATTAAAGCTCGATTCGGTAATTGAGAATGTAGTTGGTTTAATAATACCCGAAACTGAACGGAATACAATAGCACCAAAATCTATATCAATTCCTATACTGTCATCTTTCGAAAGCGTTCTCGGAGTATTTGAAGCTACAGTGGAAATTACAGCAGAATAAGATAATTTATTCGTTGAACTATCAGGGGAAAGCGATGATATACTCCAGCCTGCCAAATCTGAAATTCCTATTTTCTTATCCGTTTCATTTGCAGCTAAGAAAACACTTTGCTTAAAACTTTTTGAATCCGGATCAAGCAAATTATCTATCTGTAAACTCAAATTAATATCAACATCCAAATTATTATGGAATGTAATCTCAAAACTACCTTGATCAAATACGGCAGATTTAATGAAAGTTGAATCATCAATAACTACTGTAGAATCCTTTGTAAATGGATCCTGTTCCGGAAGAATTGCGGTTACAGATGCAATTGATAATCCATCGAATGATACAACCAAGCGAGTTCCCGCTTCAGCCGGAATATCTACAACCTGCCCGCTGCTTCCCGGAGTGTAAAGCGTTCCACTATAAATTAAACTGTCTTTAATTGTTTTTCCGGTAAGATCGAATTGAATTATTGCACTGTCTAATGCTGGCATAACAATTGCCGGAGAAACCGGTTTTTCGGCAATCACCGATCCGTCTATAGCATTTTTAATCTGTAATCCTCTTAATTCCATATTTACCGGTAGACGGTTATAAACTTTTATAGTTAAACTTCCTCCGTCAAGAGTTACAGAACTAAATTGTTCAATCCTTGGGAATCCCACATTAACTTCACCAAGATTTTCAGGGAAAATCATTTGTGAACCGGACTGAACAGTCGATGTCCAATCTTCTACTTTTATTCCGGTTTCGATTGGAGTAACATCATTAATTTTAACGGAACCAATCACTTGTGAGGCTCTGGTACTAAAACCGTTCAGAGAAAGATTATCTTCAATTAAAAATGTCTCAATAGTATTCGTTTGTTTGTATACCAACAGCCCTAAAATATCCGGGTTGTCGGAGGCGGTAAGAGTAGAATCTTCCCCTAAAAAATCATCGATGCTGTATGTTGTATCCGTAATAGGAAAATTAAGAACAACATCGAAACGGGGAGCTTGCACATCACTTGGTATATCGACACACGCTTGCGTGAATAACAATATACCGATTGCCATGATTGAAAGTAGGTAATTTGTTTTCTTCATGTAAACCCCGAGTGAGTGAATAAAATAAAAAAAAACCGCAGATATTCTGCGGTTTTAATATAATAATTTTTTTATTTATTTGATAAGTGTCATTTTCTTTGTAATAACCTTATTGTTAACTCTCAAGGTATAGAGATAAATACCGGATGAAAGATTTTCTGCATCGAAAGTAACTTCATAATTTCCAGCTTCCTGATGCTCTGAAATCAACGAGGCAACTTCAGCACCCAGAATATTGTATACTTTCAATTGTACATTACCGGCTTTCGGCAATGAATATTTGATAGTTGTTGAAGGATTGAATGGATTTGGATAATTTTGTGCTAATTCGTAATCAGCCGGAACACCTTCTATTTTTTCATATCCAATTCCCGTTGTACTTGAGATGTGACCGCGTCCACCACCGAATTTTGATAAGTGCATTGCTCTGAACATTACGGAATCGGCATTGTTAAAAGTCTGAAGGCCGTAAGCTTCGAATCCATCGGGTTCTATGTAGGCAAAACCTAAATCATCCAAAGGAAAACCAAGAATTACATTAACAAAATTTATAAACTCAGCCGATTTTGGAACTTTGAACCATAAATATTTACCTTCATTAAAGAAATAATGACCTTGAACTAAACTATCGTTTACATATACATTTATAGTAAGATTTAAGAATAGTGAATCGTCGAAAACAGGGACATATAAACCATTATCAGCATCTAATCCATCAAGAGTTAACTCAAGAAATATATCTTCATCAATTGAACCGTCTTCCAATAAGAAAACACTTCCGGTAATTGCGTTATAGGCTTCTTGAAGAGCAGCAATATCTCCGGGCATATTAAATTGGGGTACAATATATGGTTGTCCTTCATTAAAATTACCAGAATCTACAGTAGTAGTTAACCAAATAGTACCTACAAAAGGAATTTCCTTTTTATAACGCACTTTGAACACATAATCAACAACGTTTTGTTGAGCAAAAAGTTGACTCGAGAATGTTACTAAAATCAACATCATTAAGATTTTAGAAATCTTTTTCATTTTATACTCCTCTAATTAAGTTTCAAAATTTTGAGTTCAATATAGTATATTCCATCCTACTGTCAAGTGCGTTACATCAGAATGTAATTTACATCACAATTGATAAATTTATTGCTTTTAGGGATTATTTTGATAACTTGTCTTTTAATATACAAAAAAATCATACAATAACAAGAGGGTAAATTGTTGGAAAACTCAAACTACCGATTCTGACAAAATAGCATTTATTTTTTCTTGAGCGACTGGTTTCCTGGAAATCACAAAATACATATCAATTTTACCTTTCCCTTTCGCTTCCACCTTCCCTCTGTATTCACATTCGTAATAATCACGAACAAGCATATAAGTGAATGCTGATATGTTAATTTTACCCGGTTCCCCGGAACTTTCCATACGAGCAGCAATATTTACAGTATCCCCCCAGATATCGTAGGTAAACTTTTTAACTCCAACAACTCCGGCAACTACTTGTCCGGAATGAATTCCTAACCGCATTTCCCATTTAATAGCAGACGTTTCATTACGCCTACTAATATATTCTTGCATAGCAAAGGCTGCTTCTATTACACGGATAGCGTGATCTTCCCTTTCTATGGGTAAGCCGCAAGCCGCCATATACGCATCACCGATAGTTTTTAATTTTTCTAATCCGTATTTAACCATAATATTATCGAACGAAGCAAAAATATCATTTAATTCGCTAACAAGTTTATCTGCCGGCAATACTGAAGCAGTCCAAGTAAAACCTTTAAAATCGGTGAATAGAATAGAACAATTTTTGAATTCTCTCGGTTCAACCACTCCCTTTTCTTTTAATTCATTTACGGCACTTTCCGGCAAAATATTCATCAGCAATTCGTCAGATTTATTTTTCTCCTCTTCCAATTCTCTTGTACGCATTCTAACCATGTTTGCCAGTTCTATATTCCTTTTTTTCACCTGTTCGGTTTTAAGAACATAAAACATATAGGCAATTAATATCAGAGAGATTGAAACTAATAAATAGAACCACCAAGTAGAATAAAACGGAGGATAAATCTTAAAACTAAATTCAGCAGCATTTTCGGACCAAAT
The DNA here is from genome assembly GCA_964573255.1 of uncultured Melioribacteraceae bacterium. GTDB lineage: Bacteria > Bacteroidota > Ignavibacteria > Ignavibacteriales > Melioribacteraceae > CAYNUJ01. Next base: position 12,770 of record CAZNJB010000027.1, on the reverse strand, counting down.
ATTATCTCCGTTGCGAGCTTTAACCATAAATGTATATTCACCTGAAGGCAAAAATGGATAACTTACATGTCTTTCTGAAGTTTCCTGCCAAGTAGTATCTTGCAATCCAATTAATCTGTAAGCAAAACTCATCTTTTCGGGAGAATCGAAACTAATCGCGTTAAAGAAAAAATTCATGCTGTTCTGCTCGTAATCCAATTCCAATAACGTATTGGAAAGTGAATCCAGATTCAAACTTTTATTGCTGTTTTTTATATCTGAAAAATAAATTGGAGGAGCAAAAGTATTCGGGCGATTTCTCGGATTAAATGTAACAACTCCGCCTTGAGTCCCTATCCAAAAATTTCCTTTTTTATCAAGGAAAGCACTACCCATGGTTGTTTCAACATTTGGCAAACCGTCTTCTTCAGTAAAAACTCTTATTGCTTCGGAACCAATCTCATCTAGGCGTGAATAATCAATTCTATTAATCCCTTTTCCAGTTCCAACAAATAAATACTTTCCGATCTCAGTAATTGTATAACAGATTTCATTCGAGAGACCGTCTTTTGAAGTATATTGCTTAAAAGTTTCTCCATCATATTTCAATAAACCGCCGCCTTCCAAACCAAACCAGAAATTGCCAAATCTATCTTCGATAATATCGAACACCCCGCCCTTTGGAAATCCTTGTGCGCCATTATAAATAATAAACTTTTTACCGTCATATTTGGTAACACCTTCTACATCAGATCCCATCCAGATATTCCCTTCGGAATCTTCATAGAGGGAATAAACCCATTCTTTAGCTATTCCATCTTGATGAGTGTAACTTGTAAACTTTTTACCATCGTAAACGGAAACTCCATTTTCACCCCCGAACCAAATTCTTCCGTCACGATCTTCGATAATCGAAAATATTATATAACCAACAAGCCCGTCATCTACAGAATAGGATTTGAATTTTTTGCCATCCCATACGCAAACTCCATTATCCGTACCCATCCAAATTCTTCCATCGCTCGCTTTAAGTATTGCGGCAATATTTTCACTCGGTAATCCATCAGCAGTAGTGTATTGCTTAATCTCTCCGTTATGAATTTGATTCAAACCAAATCCAAAAGGAGCAAATAAATAATCATCATTATCCAATTGACAGATGGCATATACAACATTACCCGAAAGCCCATTAACCTTTGTTACAGTCTGAATTCTTTCCGCTTTAATTCTCATTAGTCCGTTCTGAGTTCCGAACCAAAGATCACCCCTTAAATCTTCCAGCCCTACCTGCACAACATTACTAGGAATACCGCTGTCTTCAGTATAGTTTGTAACTCCCGAACCATCAAATTGTGCTATTCCTGCACCGTCATAACATATCCAAAGGTCTCTATACTTATCTTCTACAATATCTTTAATTACAAAATCTTTTATCCCATATTTTTTCCCGATAGTTTTAAACTTTCCGTTATAAATAGACAGACCGTGATTAGTACCGAAAATCAACTCGCCCTTATAGTTAACAAGAATTGAATATACACTATCGCTTGGTAAACCTTCGTGTTTCGTAAATCTTTTGAATTCTTCCCCTTCCATTTTAATCACACCGTTACCTTCGGTAGCAAACCAAAGATTTCCTTCCGTATCAGATTCTATATCCCAAACTTTATTGCTTACAAAACCGTTGCTTGAATCGAATATTTTAAACGAATGATTATAGTATCTGGTAACCCCTTTATTTCCCGTTGCGAACCAAATGCCACCGTCTTTGTCTTCGTAGATTGCATAACAGTAATCATCGGCTAGACCGTCCTTGGTAGTAAATACCTCCATCTTCTTGCCGTCATATTTGGCTATTCCCGCAATAGTAGCAATCCAAATATTCCCGTCATTATCTTCGTAAATATTATTTACATGAGGAGAAGGAAGACCATTACTCTGGAGAAAATTGATCATAGTGGTACCGTCAAATTTTGCAGCGCCTCCCTCGGTACCAATCCACATATATCCTTTATTATCTTGTAATATTGAATAGACAGAATTTAGGGGTAGACCGCTTTCTGTATCATATTTTTCATAGAAAAGCGATTGAGCATTAACAAGAAATGCTGATATAAAAAAAAGAAAAATTATATTTTTTAATTTCGTATCCAATTTTCCATCTTTTGCCAGGGCAAAAATCAGTTAACTTGATTTCCGCCGTCAGAATTCATAAATCCCATATTGGGGGAGGGAAAGTTATCAATTTTAATTTCACCAAACTTAGACTCAAATTTTTTAATATTGTCTTCCAGAGCACGTAATAGCATTTTTGCATGCTGTGGAGTAGTGATTATTCTTGAATGAACTTTCGCTTTGGGAACACCGGGAACAACTCTGGTAAAGTCGATGATAAATTCAGCAGGACTATGGGTAATAATTGCTAAATTAGAATAAATACCTTCAGCTTCTTTATCGCCCAATTCAATTTTGATCTGTTGTTGTTTATTTTCGTTTTGCATTATATACTCCCATATAAAAGTTGGCTGCTCAAAAATTTGAGCAGCCTATAAAAATTATCTCAATTCATCAGCTTTTTGAAAAGCTTCCATTGATTTATCATTCATACCTAAGTTAGCATAAACTTTACCTAAAAGTTCCCAGGAAGAAATATCATCAGGATTTAATTCCAAATAGTTTTCCAAATATGGTAGAGCAGCTTTAAATTTCTCTTTATACTCATCATTGTCTTCCCCTTTTGCAATAGTTTCTTCGTTCATAGTCGACCCCCACTTAACGTAAGTAACAGCTAAATTGTAAATTGCATTCTCATACTCAGGGTCAAGTTCAATTGCTTTAGTAAATTGTTCTATTGCACCTTCAAAATCATTAGCACCTAATAACAACACACCATAATTATATCTATAATATTTGTTTTCCGGATCTTGTTCAACACCGGCTTTGAATGCATCTTTAGCAACATCAATTTTGTTTGCCTTAATATAAGCATTGGATAAAAGCAATAAGATATCAGTATCTTCAGGAAATTCTTTTCTTCCTTCTTCCAATACTTTTATAGCCTCTTCGTATTCGGCCATTGCTTTTACACTATCTTCTGCATTATTTGTTTCGAAGAAACTATTAATGAAATTAACGCCTTTATTAAAATGGATTTCTCCCAATTTCACATAAATATCAGCTGACTTATCTTTTTCCAATAAAGTTTTTAAGGGTTCAATCGCATTATCCGGTTCACCCATACTAAGATAAGTAAAAGCTAAATCTTTATAATTCACAACTGAATCAGGCTCAATTGCTACAGCATTTTTAAAAGCTTCAACTGCTTTCTTGAAAAATACTTTTGCTGAATCTTGATTATCGGCTTTGGTTCCTTTATTGAAGAATCCTACACCTTTATTAAAATTTTGTGCCCAATGATATTTTTTAGATTCTGAAATTTGTTTTTCAAATTTTTTAGAAATTGCTAAAGATTTTTCAAATGCATCGAGCATTTCGTTGAAGTTGCCTTCTTCTCCGTATATGTATCCTAAAAGATAATATCCTTCATCGCTCTTTGGGTTCTTTTTAACTTCCTTCAACAATGATTCTTTTGCTTTAGGAAGATTTTTTTGTTGGATATACAACTTAGCACTCGTCATCTCTGTAGATTGGCATTGAAAGGCCAAAAACCCGAAAGTCATCGCAATCAACATCAAATAACTTACTAACCTTCTCATGGAGTCTCCTATGTTAAATTAAATAAAAATAAATTGAATCTATCTGACAAAAATAACTATTTTAATAATGTATAGTCAAGGTAACTGGAAAACTAATATTTTTAGCCTTGAATAGGGTCAATTTTATTGATTTTCCAAGTTTAAAAGAATATTTTGGCGAATCAAATAGAGGTAAATTATGACTAGAGAAGAAATAATAAAAAGTGTTCCTAAAGTTCTGTTACATGATCATTTAGATGGCGGGGTAAGACCCCAAACTGTCATTGAATTAGCTAAAGAAATCGGATACAACAAATTACCTACCGAAGACCCGGTTGAGCTGGGTGAATGGTTTCATCGTGGTGCGAATAAAGGAAATTTAGTCGAATTTCTTCAAGGATTTGAACATACATGTGCTGTAATGCAAACCAAAGAAGCACTTGAACGAATAGCATACGAAATGATGGAAGATATGAAGAACGACGGAGTATGCTATGTAGAAACGAGATTCGCACCGATACTCCACTTGGAAAATGGTCTTCATTACGATGACGTTATTAATGCCGTTCTTAACGGATTAGAAAAGGGTAAAAAAGATTTCGGAGTTGGCTACGGGTTACTCCTCTGCGGAATGCGTAATATGGCTAATTCTCTTGAAATAGCTGAGTTAGCCGTTAATTATAGAAGACGCGGAGTGGTTGGTTTCGACCTTGCAGGGGAAGAAGGAGGATATCCACCTAAAAAACACCTCGAAGCCTTTCAGTATATTCAAAGAGAAAATTTTAACATTACCATTCATGCCGGAGAAGCATTCGGTAAAGAATCTATTTGGCAGGCAATTCAAATTTGCGGGGCTCATAGAATAGGTCACGCAACAAGACTAACTGAAGATATTACCTTAGATGACGAAGGTAATATCATCGGATTAGGCGACTTGGCACAATACATTCTAGATAAACGTATCCCGCTTGAAATTTGCTTGCTAAGTAACATTCACACCGGTGCAATTGATAAATTGGAGAATCATCCTTTTATGACTTTCTTCAAATCTAAATTTAGAGTTTTCTTAAATACTGACGATCGTTTGATGAGCGATACAACATTAACAAATGAATATGTTACTGCGGCAAAATACTGGGATATTAGTCTTGATGATATCGAAAAGATGAATATCAATGCTATGAAATCGGCATTCATTCCTTACGATGAAAGACTTCACTACATCTATAATGTAATTAAACCCGGTTATGCCGCGATGAGAGACAAGTTATTATCACTAAAAATGGAATAAGATATGGCAAAAAAATTATTTAGAAATTATGAAATTGAATTGGATAAGAATGAAAAAAAGATACTTACAACTTTTTGCAAACAATTTGTAAATCAACTTGAAGGAAATCAACAATATTTCAGAGAAATTAAAACATTCAACTCAATAATTGAAAAATTGAGTTCTACGGATGAAAAGATAAAATTCACCAAAGAAGAGAAGACAAAGTTAGTTCTTCAACTTAAAGAGAATGTAAAACATATCAGAACACAGATGGAAAAAGCCTGGTTCTTTAAAAAATGGCTTTTAAAATCGTTGTATAAGCAATATTCAAATTTATTAGACAATAAATTTAGTGAGTAAAATGGAAGCGATTAAAAACATTAAGGCGCCAACCGGAACTAAAATTAGTTGTAAAGGTTGGATTCAAGAAGCCGCAATGAGAATGTTAATGAATAATCTCGATCCCGAAGTGGCTGAAAACCCCGAAGAGTTAATTATTTACGGCGGTTCCGGTAAAGCAGCTAGGAATTGGGATGCGTATTTTGCAATTATTGAAACGCTGAAGAATTTGGAAAACGATGAAACGATGATAGTGCAATCCGGTAAACCGGTTGCCGTATTCAAGACACACGAAAATGCACCGAGGGTGATTATTTCCAATGCGATGCTTGTACCTGATTGGGCAACGTGGGATGAATTCCGCAGACTCGAGGCTCTCGGATTAACTATGTATGGCCAAATGACCGCAGGAAGTTGGATTTATATTGGTACACAAGGAATACTTCAAGGTACATACGAAACTTTTGCTGCTTGTGCCAATAAATATTTCGGCGGGAGTTTGAGTGGAAAATTTCTATTAACTGCCGGCTTAGGAGGAATGGGTGGAGCTCAACCTCTTGCCGCAACTATGAATGGAGCTGCATTTTTAGGAATTGACGTCGATCCATCCAGGATAGAGAAAAGAATAAGTACCGGATATATCGATGTAATGACTTATGACTTGGACGAAGCACTCAGCAAGGTATTGGAAGCTAAAGAAAAAAATGAAGCACTTTCTGTAGGGTTGGTTGGCAACGCGGGTGAAATACTACCTAAAATATTGGAAAGGAATATTATACCAGATATAATTACCGACCAAACTTCGGCACACGACACACTAAACGGCTATGTTCCGATGGGAATGAGTTTTGAAAATGCTCTTAAGTTAAGAGCAGAAAATCCGGATGAATATATCCGACGCTCTAAAGCAACTATTGTTGAACACGTTAAAGCTATGCTGGAATTTCAAAAGCGTGGAGCAATAGCCTTTGATTATGGTAATAACATAAGAGGGGAAGCAAAGGAAAACGGTGTCGAAAATGCTTTCGATATCCCGGGGTTTGTACCGGAATATATTCGTCCCCTTTTCTGCGATGGGAAAGGTCCGTTTAGATGGGCAGCTCTTTCAGGTGATCCAAATGACATTTATGAAACCGATAAAGCAATTATCGAGACTTTCCCAGAAGATGAAGCCTTAATTCGCTGGATTAAAATGGCTCAAGAAAAAGTACATTTTCAAGGATTACCTTCCCGTATTTGTTGGTTAGGATACGGTGACAGGGCAAAGATGGGAAAGATATTTAATGATCTTGTAGCGAAAGGAAAAGTTAAGGCTCCCATTGTTATTGGCCGTGATCATTTAGATTGCGGTTCAGTTGCATCACCCAACCGTGAAACAGAAGGTATGAAAGACGGCAGTGATTCTATTGCTGATTGGCCTATCCTTAATGCTCTAATGAACGCAATAGGAGGCGCAAGTTGGGTTTCGGTACATCACGGCGGAGGAGTTGGCATCGGCAAATCTATTCACGCAGGTATGGTTGTAGTGGCAGACGGAACGGAGGAAGCTGCTAAACGAATTGAACGCGTTCTCACATATGATCCCGGATTGGGAATTGTTCGCCATGCCGATGCAGGTTACGAAAGAGCAATTGAAAATGCTCGCAAGTTTAATGTTAATATTCCTATGCTAAAATAATAATATGAAGGTGATGAGATGAAAACGAAAGTATTAGTAGCCGACAAATTACCTGAGAAGTATATTGATGATTTAAGAGCAATGGATTTAGAAGTTATTTTCGACCCTGGTTTAGGTGAGAATGATTTACCGGAAGCAGCGAAAGATGTTGATATTCTTGTGGTTAGATCTACTAAAGTTAATGAAGCAACAATTAATGGGTCTGACAGAATTAATTTAATTATTAGAGCGGGTGCCGGTTACAACAATATTGATGTAGCTACTGCAAATAAACGCGGTGTTTATGTTGCCAACTGTCCCGGCAAAAATGCAATTGCGGTTGCTGAGTTAGCTATCGGACTTATGATTTCGCTTGATAGAAGAATTCCGGATAATGTAATTAACTTCAAAGATGGCATCTGGAATAAAGCGGGATTTTCTAAAGCTAACGGACTCTACGGTAAATCGATTGCAATTATTGGAATGGGAAATATCGGGAAAGAAGTTGCGAAAAGAGCTTCTGCTCTCGGTATGAAGGTTTACGGAAAGACTCATAAATCCAAAGTCGAAGATATCGATTTCATAGAAATTTCAGATATTAAAGAGGTTCTCCCTATTGTAGATGTTGTTTCACTCCACTTACCTCTTAATTCTGAAACTAAAAATTTATTTGATAAGGATATGTTCAATTTGATGAAAGACGGCGCTTTATTCATTAATACTTCTAGACCCGGAATAGTTGACGAAGACGCACTCATCGATGCGGTTAAAACTAAGGGTATTCGTGCCGGTCTTGATGTATTTTCCGATGAGCCCGAATATAAGAAGGGTGAAGTTAAATCCAAACTTCAAGATGTTGAAGGGATTTATGTTACCCATCATATCGGAGCCTCTACTCAGCAAGCTCAAGATGCCGTAGCTGAGGAAGTATTGAACATTATCAGAAACTTTATTTCAACCGGAAAAATTAATAATTGGGTTAACCGTTCTAAAATAGTTGAAAATAAATATCAATTAGTCGTTAAACATTTCGATAAACCCGGCGTCCTAGCTTCTATACTCGATGTATTACGGCAGGATAACATCAATGTCGAAGAAGTTGAAAATGTTATTTTTGACGGCGGGTATGTGGCTTCGTGTACAATGGCTTTAGAAAAACATGTAACCGATGAATTGTTACAAGAAATTAAAAATAATCCAAATGTAATTACGGTCACCTACACAGAATTGTAATTAAAAAGCCGGTTTCAACACCGGCTTTTTTTATACCAATTTTAGATCAATCATCTCCTTTACTATCCCCTTATAATATGGGAACTTGAGCATCTCGTTCAATCCTTCAATTTCGTTTTCTGTCATTTCGAAATAAACCTGATTAAAATTAGCATGAATATATTCTTTCGACTCATCAGATAAATTTAATTTATTCAAAATTGTACTTAAATTATCCTCAATTGTTTCATCGATGTTATTAAATTGTTCATTTAATTCTTTAAGTATTTCTTCATTTTTAGCGGCAAGTATAAAATTAACATACGGATAATTGAAGAATTCTGATAATTGCTCAGCAAAACTTATTCCTCTACGAAATAAATCTTTATCATAATTGGAATTTCCGACAACTAAGTAATTATGTCTCTCAAAATCCGGTTCTTTAGTTTCCAGAGTTATATTTACATCAACATCATACATTTCCTCGAAAATAATTTTCGAAAGGAAAAGCTCATTACTGGTTACATCTCCGGAAAAGAACAATTCTTCTATTTCAAATTTACCTTTCTGAAAATAGAGAAATGAATTACATAATGCTCCATCGAAAGCAATACAAGTTTTTCTACTTATGAATAACTCCGGATGCCGTAATAAATCGAATGCAGGAATAATGGCAGCATCACAGTTACCCGATTCGAGTTCATTAACGATATTTGCCGCCGGCCTGGATTCCAGATCGGATAAAATTTTCCCATCTAAATTGTAGACTGCAATACCTGCAAAAATAGATTGTGGTATGAATAATTTCATTTCGTATTCCTTTAAAATAAAAAAAAGCCGCGTTTGAAAGCGGCTTTGTGAATCATTAAAAACCTATCTGAGATTTTTATCTTTAATTCTCGCAGCTTTACCAGAAAGATTACGAAGATAATAAAGTTTAGCTCTGCGAACTTTACCTTCGCGGAGGACTTCAATTTTTTGAATCTTAGGTGAGTTCAAAGGAAATATTCTTTCAACACCTACACCGCTGGATATTTTTCTAACTGTAAAAGTTCTGCTAATTCCGGCACCACGAATTGCAATCACATCCCCTTCGAAAGGCTGTATTCTTTCTTTATCGCCTTCGATAACCTTCACATATACTTTCACTCTATCACCAGCTTTGAACTTTGGCAAGTCCGTACGAAACTGGTCTTCAACGAGTTCTCTTAATTTGTCCATTTTTTACTCCACTCTATTTATTTTTTTCCATTTTTCTGTTAAAATTTCCGACTGCTGTTCTTTCCATTCTCTAATTTTTTTTTCATTCCCCGAAAGTAAAACTTCCGGAACCTTCATCCCCTTATACTCGGAAGGACGAGTATAATAAGGTGCTTCAATTTTTTTACCATCCATAAACGAATCATTCAAAGCTGATTCACTATCATTAAGAACCCCTGGCACAAGTCGAACAATTGAATCGACAATTATTAACGCCGGAAGCTCACCGCCACTCAATACAAAATTTCCGATAGATATTTCATCAGTTGCAAATGCTTCCCTAACTCTATCATCAATTCCTTTGTAATGCCCTGCAACAACTATTATATTTTCCGCTAATGAAAATCTATTTGCAACCGTTTGATCATATATTTGCCCTGCCGGTGTCGTAAAAATTATATGATCATATTTCCTTTCTGATTTCAATTTTTCTATACATTCGAAAAATGGTTCCGGTTTTAAGAGCATTCCCGGTCCGCCGCCAAAAGGTTTGTCGTCTATTTGCTTATGTTTATCGTAAGCATAGTCGCGTAAATTATGAATTTTAATTTCGACAAGCCCTTTAGTTTGAGCACGCTTAACAATACTATTATTAAGAGGACTAACCAATAAATCTGGAACAGCGGAAATAATATCAATCCTCATCATCAAACAAATCCTCTTCGCCTTTGCAAAGCAAAATCTTTTTATTCGCTACATCAATATCTATCACATAATCTTCAATCAGAGGAAGAAGAATTTCTTCATCATCTTCTTTTCTCACAACAATTACGTCGTTTGCAGGTAAATTTAGCACGTCAATCACTAATCCAAAGAACAAACCATTTCTAAAAACTTCACAACCTATTAAATCATGAATAAAAAAAGAATTCTCGTCAAGATTAACAGAATCTTGAGAAGAAATAAATAAATCCTTTCCGACAAGGAATTCAGTATCCTCTCGGGAAGAAAAATTTTTAAATTTTAAAGCAATACTTTTCTCTACAATCTCAACATCTTCAACAAAGAACTTCCGCATACCACCAAAAACATCAATAAATACCATGTCCAGATCGAAAAAACGATCCAAAGAATCCGAAAAAGGCAGAATATTTAGAAACCCGTCTTCGTTCGCAACCGACTTTATCTTACCAATGAGAAAAAAGTCATTCAAATTCTTGCTTAATCAAGTATTTTTAGTATTGCTCTTTTACCGTCCTTTGCAGCAATTGCAGTTAAAAGAGTGCGCATTGATTGAGCAGTTTTACCCTGCTTGCCGATAACTTTGCCTACATCTGAGTCACCAACTTGCAAAGTAAGCTCAACAGTTTTCTCATCGGGAGTGTTAACTTCAACACTCACGCTGTCGGGGTTGTCCACAAGGTGTTTCGCAATAAATTCAATAAATTCTTTCATAGAATTAACCTTTAATATATTTTGAGAACACGGGTACTATATTTTGAACAGCCCAACCCAGCTAAAAAAAATTAAGATTCTTCAGCAGAGTTTTCTTCGGAAACCGTACCCTCAGCCTCCGGGGCATTTTCGGTATTCTGCTCATTTTGGGATTCAGCTTCGGCTTTTGCCTTAGCTTCTTCTTCAGCTTTTGCTTTAGCTTGTTCTTTCTTTTTAGCTAAATTAGCAGCTTTTGCTTCCTGAAGTTTTTCCCATTCTTTTACTTGTACTTCTATCTTATCTTCAGAGACACCTCTTTTAATGAGGTCGTATTTCAACATAACGCCTTTTTTGCTCAACAAACCTTTTACGGTAGTAGTAGGTTGAGCACCAACACCTAACCAATATAAAGCTCTATCTTCATTTATTTCTATAGTCGCAGGATCGGTTTTAGGATTGTATAATCCTATCGCTTCAATAAATCTACCATCTCTCGGGGATCTCGAATCGGCAGCCACTACTTTAAATATGGGCTGTCTTTTCTTTCCCATTCGTCTTAATCTTAACTTTACAGCCAAGTCTCTAAATCCTCCTAAATTAATTAATCAGTTAAATCTAAAATTATTTAAGTTCATCATTCCTTTTCCGCCTTTTTGCTTAAACATTCTCATCATTTTCTGCATTTCTTTGAATTGTTTAAGCAGGCGGTTTACATCTTGTATACTATTTCCGCTTCCGCGTGCGATTCTTTTCCGTCTGCTGCCGTTTAATATTTTGGGATTCTTCCGTTCGGCTTTAGTCATAGATTGTATTATTGATTCAACCTTAACTAACTGCTTATCATCAACATCGATGTTTTTAAGCTGAGCACCGACACCGGGAATCATACCCAATAATGATTTTAACGAACCCATTTTCTTTATCATTTTGATCTGCTTCAGAAAATCATCAAAGTCGAATTTATTCGACATCAATTTTTTCTGAAGGTCTTCTGCTTCCTTCTCGTCAACTTGTGCTTGAGCTTTTTCGACGAGAGAAACAATGTCTCCCTTGCCAAGTATTCTGGAAGCTAATCTGTCTGGATGAAAAATCTCAATTGAATCAAGTTTTTCACCCAACGAAATGAATTTTACAGGTTCGTCAACTACAGCACGAATCGATAAGGCACAACCACCTCGCGAATCGCCATCAAGTTTTGTAAGAACTATTCCGTCAAAATCAACCCGGTCGTGAAATGATTTTGCCGAATTCACGGCATCTTGACCAGTCATTGAATCGACTACAAATAAAATTTCAGTTGGATTAACCGCTTTTTTAATATTGACGATTTCTTCCATCAATTCGTCATCAACGTGCAGCCTTCCGGCGGTATCAATAATTACGGTATTTAATCCATTTTCTTTAGCATAATTTAAACTTTCAGTCGCTATTTTTACGGCATCTTTGCTATCATCAATCGAAAAAACAGGAACGTTTATTTGACTTCCCAATTGCTTCAATTGATCTTTTGCCGCAGGGCGATAAACGTCAGCCGCAGTTAATAAAACTTTTCTCTGTTTTTGGGTCAACATTTTTGCCAGCTTTGCACTAAATGTTGTTTTACCACAACCCTGCAATCCGACTAATAAAATAACAGTGATTCCACTGGGATTAAGAGTAAGTTCCTTGCTTTTACCTCCCATCAATTCGGTAAGTTCATCATAAATGATTTTAGTAATCAACTGACCGGGAGAAACTGAAGCAAGTACTTCACGACCCAAAGCTTTTTGCTTAACATCGTCTATAAACTTTTTAGCGACTTTATAGTTTACATCAGCATCTAAAAGAACACGTCGAATTTCCCGAAGTGTATCTGAAATATTTTTCTCCGTTAAGCGCCCTTGTCCGGTAACTTTTTTTAGCGCTTTATCAAATTTCAGAGTTAATTCTTCGAGCATAATTTCAAATCAATTAAAATATAATAAAATTAAATTTGCTACAC
>CAZNJB010000026.1:0-45465 GCA_964573255.1 uncultured Melioribacteraceae bacterium | reverse complement strand
TCTATTGACTTTTTTAGGCTAATTACGTATTCTTGAAAACTTATTTTAAACAAATTATCCAATAGAACTTGAATTCAATTAAATAATTTCGGAGGTTTACTCTCATGCAAATTACAGCAGTTATAGGATTCTATAATAATATCATTACCCAAGCGCAAGATGCAGGTGTATTGAGCTATTTACAAGCAAAGTTTGAACAAGGTGGCGGCTTTATGTGGCCTATCTTAGTTTGCTTGGTAATAGGTTTAGCTTTCTCTTTAGAGAGATTCTGGACATTGAATCGTGCTTCAATGAATACAAAAAAATTCATCGTAGAAGTTAAACAAGCTTTGGAAGAAGGCGGCGTTCAAAAAGCTATGGAAGTTTGCGAAAATACTCGCGGTTCTATCGCTTCAGTTTTCCATGCTGGTTTACTTCGTGCTGACGAAGGTATTGAAGCAGCTGAAAAAGCAATTATGGCTTATGGCGCTATTGAAATGGGATTTCTTGAAAGAGGATTGATCTGGATTTCCACTTTCATTACTTTGGCTCCAATGCTCGGATTTACCGGAACTGTACAAGGTATGATTCAAGCATTCGACGCTATTGCCGAAGCTGCACAAATTTCTCCCGGTATCGTTGCAAGTGGTATTTCAGTTGCATTGTTAACTACATTGTTCGGTCTTATAGTTGCAATGATTCTACAAGTATTTTACAATTATTTCATCAATAGAATTGATAGAATAGTAGCAGATATGGAAGAGAGTTCAATCGAATTGATTGACGCTCTTTACGAAATGAAGAAAAAATAATTATCATTAAAAATTGAGAAGATTAAAATGGTTAAATTAAAAAAGCGGAAATTACGAGAAGCTGAAATTCCTAACGGTTCGATGGCGGATATTGCTTTCTTGCTTTTGCTTTTCTTCCTCGTTGCTACTGTTATTGACGTTGATACCGGTATCGGTTTAACCTTGCCGGAATATATTCCTGAACAAGATAGAGAATTCGTACCTCTTTCTAAAGACAGAATGGCTGCCTTGCTTATTAACCAAAATGGCGACGTTCTTCTTAATAAAGAAAGAATCGCGATTTCTCAGATTAAAGAAACACTAATGGATAGAATTAGATCAAAAATTAATTTGCCTAAGAATAAGAAATTAGTGGTTTCGGTTAAAACCGATAGAAAAACGAATTATAACCTTTACATTCAGGCCTTGGATCAAGTTAAAGCTGCCTACTTTACTGTTCGTGAGGAATATTCGAAAACTCACTACGGTAAAAAGGTAAGTGACTTGAATGAGGAAGAAACAAAAGAACTAAGGGAAAAGATTCCAATAATTATTTCTATTGCAGAGCCTGAATCAATAAAAAAATAATTAGAGGATCGTTAAATGAAATTTGAAAAGAAAAGAGCATCGACAAAACAAGAAATACCAACTTCCTCTATGCCGGATATCGTATTTATGCTTCTTTTGTTCTTTATGGTAACTACAACTTTGAGAGAAGTTGATGTTTTGGTGCAATTCAAATTGCCTGAAGCCGATGCAATAGAAAAAATTGAAAATAAAAGATTGATTTCTTACATCTGGGTCGGTAACGACATGAGAATTCAGCTTAATGATAACATTGTTAAATTGGAAGAGATTAAACCTATCATGTATAAAAAAAGAACCGAACTTCCTAATGTTATCGTTTCGCTTCGTGTCGATAAAAATTCCGATATGGGAATTGTTACCGATATTCAGCAAGAATTACGAAAAGCCGATTGCCGTCGTATAAACTATTCGGCAAGGCTTAAGACTCAGTAATTATTTGATCTTTAATTAAAAAGGGCAGGTTGTTTTTTGTAGCCTGCCTTTTTTTTTGTGCGAGGTGAATTATGGCTTTAAAAGAAAAAATTAATAATGATCTTAAAGAGGCAATGAAAGCCGGTGATAAAGTGAAATTGGCAGCGGTTAGATCATTGCGTGCTGCTATACTTGAATTGGAAAAGAGCGGAAAAATTGATGAAATTACGGCTGAAGATGAAATGAAGATTTTAACTTCGGCGGTAAAAAAAAGAAAAGAATCCATAGAACAGTTTGAAAAAGCCGGTAGATCTGATTTAGTTGAGAAGGAATCTGCTGAATTGAATGTAATCCTTTCTTATTTACCCAAACAATTGTCACCCGAAGAGGTTGTTGAAAAAGTTAGAGAAATAGCCGAAGAAATTGGTGCAAAGTCTAAGGCTGATTTCGCTAAACTTATGCCTATTGCCATTAAAAAATTGAAAGGACAAACCGACGGAAAAACCGTAAAAGATGCTGTTGAACAAGTATTGAATTAAAATTGAATTTCATTGATTACATAATAATCGGTTTTCTTACGATTGGTTTTATTTTAGGCTTTAAAGACGGTTTGGTTCGAAAGATAATTGGATTGATCGGATTTTTCGTTTCTATCGGGTTAGCTTTTGAGTTTTCCGATTCTGCCGGAAAATTATTACAACCGTTTTTCAATAACGATTTTTCTTTGGCTAAAACAATCGGCGGAATTTTTATATTCTTTTTAGCTATTTTAATAGTTGCAATTCTTAAGCGTATTCTGCATCCCGTTGATAAAGTAAATAGATTCGTTAATCAATTTTTGGGCGGTATTTCGGGATTGATCCAGATGGTGTTTTTCCTTTCTGCTATAACGATTTTATTCGGTATTTTTAATTTCCCATCTCAAAAGGATATTGAAAAATCAATTCTTTATAAGCCGGTTCACGATGTTGTACCTTTAACAGTAGATTTTCTTATGGGCGAAAATTCGAAAGCAAAAGAATTTTTAAATGAATATATAGATAACAAATAAAACTATTTCAATCCGTTACTATGATAACCAAAAGCGTACTAGAGCAGTTAGAATTTTCAAAGGTACTTGAATATATATCTAAGTACACTATTACCGAAAAAGGGAAAGAGCTTGTATTATCTATCCATCCTTTGGAATCGAAGAGTCAAGCTGTTGAGAAGGGAAGTCTGGTAGAGGAAGCAAAGAATATTTTAATCGATAGAGATATCCCTCCGTTGAGCTACATGCCAGAATTATCCGTTATAATTTATAAGAGTAAGATTGAAAATTCCGTTCTTACCGCAGATGAAATTAAAGAAATATTAAACCTTGCAGAAATATCCAGAAAAACATTTTCATTTTTTAAATCGATTGAATCTCATCAATCTATTTTTAACGCTTATGCAAATAAACTCTTTGTAGATAAAAATTTTGAAAATCACCTCGGTCGTATTTTCACACAAACAGGAGAGATAAGTGACAACGCTTCGGAAGAATTAAGAAAGATTAGAAGAGAAATAAATGAGAAGAGTGATAATCTCAGGACAGTTATAAGCAGGATTCTTAAGAGACTATCCGAAGCATTCTTGGTTCAGGAAGAATATACTACACAGAGAGACGGAAGAATGGTTCTTCCGATAAAAGCGGAGCATAAAAGGCATGTAAGAGGTTTTATTCATTCGGAATCTGCAACTGGTCAAACGGTTTACATTGAACCGGAAGAAACTCTCGAATTGAACAATGATATTTTATCTCTCAAATTTTCAGAACGCAGAGAAATTGAGAGAATACTAAGGAGGTTAACGGAAAAAGTAAGAGAAGTAAGCGACGAATTGATTCGTAGTTATGAAATTATTACCTACATCGATGAAATATTTGCATTAGCTAAGTACTCTATCGAAATAGTAGGTTCATTTCCAAGTTTTGAAGAAAACGAACCGATAAGATTGATGGATGCTCGTCACCCGATTTTATTAAAGAGAATGGGACGAGAAAAAACAATTCCATTAAATATTAAAATAGATAAGGAAAAAGTAATAATAATAACGGGTCCGAATGCCGGAGGAAAAACTGTAGTACTGAAAAACTTCGGTTTACAAATTTTGATGGCATTATCAGGAATCCATATTCCCGCAAGTCCGGATTCCAATATCCATTTCTTTGAACAAATTCTAATTGATATTGGCGATAAACAATCGATCGAAGATGATCTCTCGACGTTCAGTTCACACCTTTCCAATATCAAAAGGATTTTGGAAAAGGCGAATAAGAAATCATTGGTTTTGTTGGATGAAATAGGAACCGGAACCGATCCGGAAGAAGGCTCTGCTTTGGCTGCTTCGGTACTTCAAAAATTGAATAAAAAAAATGCCGTTGTTTTAGCTTCTACTCATCACGGTAATTTGAAAATATTGGCTAATGAAGTAGAAGGATTTCAGAATGCATCAATGGAATTTGATACTGAAAATTTAATACCTACTTACAGATTTCGTCAGGGGTTGCCAGGTTCCAGTTATGCATTTGAAATTGCTTCGCGTATTGGTTTACCGGATGAAGTGATTAAACAGGCGGAGTATTATTTAGATGATGATAAAATAAAATTAGAGGAATTCTTAATTGATATTGAGAAGAAAAGTTTTACTGTAAACAAAAGATTGAATGAACTTGAAATTGAGAATACAAGATTGAAAGGTCTTTCTCAACTATACGAAAAGAAAATATCCGAATTGGAGAAACAAAAGAAGGAGATCTTAAAAGAAGCAAAATTAAAAGCCGAAAATTACTTGAAAGATATAAATAAACAATTTGAAGCTACTATAAAGAATATCCGGGAATCAAATGCAAGTAAAGAGGTTATAAAGAAAGAAAAGAAAAAGATTGAGCAGCTTAAAAAAATGGAGGAGATAAAAGTTGAGGAAGAACCGGAAATTATTGAAGGTAAAATCAGTATTGGAGATTATGTGGTTCTTAAAAACTCTAATACCGGAGGGGAAGTTATAGAAATAGATGAAGAAAAGGGAAGAGTGTCTATAGTATCGGGAAGTCTAAAAATTCAGGTGAAAATAAAGGATATTGCAAAGGCAAAAAGGCCGAAAAAAATTAAAAAAAGTATTTATGATACTAATAAATTAATTAGTAATTTAGTAAGTACTCGTTTGGATATTCGTGGTAAAAAACCTGAAGAAGCCGAGTATGAAGTTATAAAATTTTTAGATGATGCATATTCATCAAATGTTGAAAGGGTTGAGATATTACATGGAAAAGGAACCGGCGCTCTAAAACAAACTGTTCATCAAATATTAAAAAAGAGCGATCAGGTTAAAGATTTTTATTTTGCTAAGATAGAAATGGGGGGAGAAGGTATAACGGTTATCGAATTAAATTGAATAAAGTATGTTCAAAAAAATATTGATTGCTAATCGCGGCGAAATTGCTGTAAGAATATCAAGAGCTTGCAGGGAAATGGGAATCATTTCTGCAGCTATTTACAGCGAAGCCGATAAAACTTCACTTCACGCAAGAACTGCCGACGAGGCTCATTTAATTGGTCCAGCACCCGCAGCTGAGTCATATCTCAATATTAAAAAAATTATTGCTTTGGCTAAAGAAATTGGCGCCGATGCAATTCATCCGGGTTATGGATTTTTATCCGAGAATCCAATTTTTATATCAGAAGTTGAAAAAAGTGGGTTGACGTTTATCGGACCATCCTCAAAATCTGTGCTTCTTATGGGAAGTAAAACAGATGCGCGTTCCCTTATGAAGAAACATAATGTACCGATTGTTCCGGGTACAGAAGAGCCTATTAATAATGTGGAAGAGGCGAAGAAGATTGCCGAGGAAATCGGTTATCCGATTATGTTAAAAGCTTCTGCTGGCGGCGGCGGTAAAGGAATGCGAAAAGTAAATACACCCGATGAATTCATTGATTCATTCGAACGTGCGCAAAACGAAGCATTAAAAGCTTTCGGCAATGATTCCGTTTATATGGAAAAGTTCATCGAAAATCCGAAGCATATTGAAGTTCAAATACTTGCAGATAAAAAAGGAAATTATATTCATCTTCTTGAAAGGGAATGTTCCATTCAAAGAAGACATCAGAAAATTATTGAAGAATGTCCTTCTCCTTCAGTTGATGAAGAATTAAGGGAACGAATTACTAAAACTGCAATTGAAGCCGCAAAAGCTTGCCAATATTTTAATGCCGGTACAGTAGAATTCCTTATGGATAAAGACCGGAATTTTTATTTCTTGGAAATGAACACAAGGTTGCAAGTCGAGCATCCAGTTACGGAAATGGTTTCGGGTGTAGACTTAGTAAAACAGCAAATCCTTGTTGCATCAGGAGAAGAATTAACGATAAAGCAGAGTGATATTAAAATTAATGGTCATGCGATCGAATGTCGTGTTTATGCAGAAGATACTGATAATAATTTTGCGCCTTCCACAGGTACAATCAT
The DNA here is from genome assembly GCA_964573255.1 of uncultured Melioribacteraceae bacterium. GTDB lineage: Bacteria > Bacteroidota > Ignavibacteria > Ignavibacteriales > Melioribacteraceae > CAYNUJ01. The sequence continues at coordinate 39,205 of CAZNJB010000026.1, read as the reverse complement.
TCATCATTCTTTGCCTTACGGTCCAGGAATTAGAGTGGATGGGGGCATTGACGTAAATTCAGAAGTATCAGTTTATTATGATCCGATGCTTTCAAAGGTTATAACCTGGCATAACAGTAGGGAAGAAGCAATTAGGCGAATGCATTCGGCATTAGCTTCCTATGAAATTGCCGGGGTTAAAACAAATATTAATATACTTATTTGGATATTAAATCATCCTGAATTTGTTAATGGTTCATTCAATATTAATTTCGTCGATGAATATTTGATGAAATTAATACCAAATGAATGGAAGGAAAAATTGAACTCAGAATATTTGAATGTTGCCGGAGTCTTAGCGGTTCTGTTAAAAGAAAAGAACAGACAATTAAAACCGGATAAAATTTCTACTCCTCTTAATACTTGGGAGTCGCTTCGTTATGAATAATTACATTGTCAATATTGACGGAAAGAAACTTGAATCCAAAGTAAACAGTTCTTCAATTACAATTGGAAATACTGAATACAATGACTATGAATTGATTGAGATAAGTGCAAACAAATTCATTTTGAAACTTGGTGATAAAATCTACGAAAGTGTTGTAGAGAAAATTAACGGAGATCAGTATTCAGTTACAATTGAAGGCTTAACGTATGCTATTACTGTTCGTTCTCAATTAGAAGAGAAAGCACATGAATTTCTTAAGAACAAAGCCAAACAAATTCACAGCGATAAAATAGTAGCACCGATGCCCGGATTAATATTGAAAATAAATAAGTCGGTTGGTGATGAAATTGCTATCGGAGAATCCCTGATAATATTGGAAGCTATGAAAATGGAAAATGAAATTAGAGCTACATCATCGGGAAAAATCAAAGAAATTTATGTTAACGAAGGTATCTCTGTAGAAAAAAATCAACTGTTAATTACTATTGAATAAGAAAAAAATTCATATTATCTTAAAAATTGAAATTATTTCTACTCACTAATCACAAATCTTAGGAGGATACGTGGTAAAAAAACTGATACTCAACGCTGCATTCTTATTTGTCTTCAGCGTACAAGCATTAGCAGGTGGATTTCAAATTAACGAGCATAGTGCTCGTGCTATGGCTATGGCAGGAGCATTTGCTGGTTTAGCTAATGATCCATCGGCAATCTATTTTAATCCTGCCGGTTTAACTCAGGTGCAAGGAACGCATTTGTTATTTGGTTCAACGCTTATTTCTCCAAAAGCGTCCTTCAGGGGTCCAGCGCCCGATGTAACCGAGTATACTATGCAAAGTCAAGTTTTCACTCCAATCAATTTTTATTTTACTCATCAATTCAGCGATAGATTTGTTGTTGGATTGAGTTTAAATAACCAATACGGATTGGGTACCAAATGGGACAACGATTGGGTTGGTAAATACTTAGCTGTCGACACAGAACTTAGAACATTTTTCGTTACGGCTGTATTCAGCTATAAATTAACAGATGCTCTTTCTATAAGTGTTGGCCCAATTTATACTTTCGGTGATGTTAGAATTGAAAGATATAATTCGTTAGCACCTTTTAGCGGAGATGTTTATGTTAAATTAAAGGGAGATGCTACAGCTTGGGGATTGACTGGCGGTATTTTCTACAAACCTGACAAATCATTTTCAGTAGGAATTTCTTACCGTAGTCAAGTGAAATTTGATTTCAACGGTACTGCAGAAACCGAAGGTGCTCCTGCAGCATTAGTAAATGCAGGAAGAATTCCGAAAGGAGATATTACCGCTTCATTAACTACTCCAAGAAACGTTACTTTCGGTATGGCTTTTATGCCTACTGATAAATTGACTATTACCGGTGATTTACAGTATGTCGGTTGGAGCAGTTACGACGAATTAGCTGTTGATTTTAAAGATCCTAATTTCTCTGATCTTGCAGCTGCTCGTCACTATGGTGATACCTTTATTCACCGTTTAGGTGTTGAATACAATATGAGTGATGCAATTGATTTAAGAGGCGGTATATTATACGATAACAATCCCGTTAAAGATGTTTTGGTAGATCCTACTTTACCTGATTCCGATCGTTGGGGATTCAATGTAGGTTTAGGATTAAACCTTACAAAACATCTTAAATTTGATTTAGCCTACATGTTCTTAAGATTCGATGAAAGAACAATAAGCAATTCGCAGGTTTCCTATACTGCCGGAGATACACCATTCAACGGTACTTATAATTCATCTGCACATTTATTTGGCTTTAACGTATCTTATCAGTTTTAACGGGAGGAGAAACAGAATATGAAAAATATATTAAAATTAATAAGCGGTTCACTACTGGCATTACTTATTGTGCTTACCGGGTGTGAGGATAGAACCGATCTTACTGCTCCCGAAGCATTTTCAACTGGTGATGCTAATTTCGCTAGTTTTGTAACCATCGGTAACAGTTTAACTGCTGGTTACCAAAGTGGCGCTTTATATCAAAGTGCACAAGAATATTCATTCGGAAACTTGATCGCAAAACAAGTAGGTGCAAAATATGAGCAGCCTTTAGTAAGCGATCCGGGTGTTGGTGGAAGAATTGAGGTAGTATCTCTTTCTCCATTTGCAACTACAAGAAATACAAATGAAGGTACGCCGTTAAATTTAAACTATGCGGCTCCTTATAATAACCTTGGTGTTCCTGGTGCATTACTCGCAGAAATGACAATGACTTCGAGCACTGCAACTTCACTTACAGCTAATCCTTTATTCGACTTAATCCTTAGAGGTATCGGAACACCTGTTGAACAAGCTAAAGCATTAAACGCAACTTTCGCTACAGTTTGGATTGGTAATAATGACATCCTTGGTCATGCTACTAGTGGTGGTGTCAAACCATATACGGATATTCCGACTTTCCAATTTTTGTATAATGCTATGTTGGATTCTTTAGCTGAAACAAATGCTAAAGTTCTTTGTGCGAATATTCCTTCCGTTACAGCTATACCATTCTTTAAAACTGTTGGTCCTGGAGTTGCTTTAGCAATTCAACCTGCAGTTGATGCCGGTTTAGCAATGGGACTATTTTATAATACTAACGGTCAAATGGGCCCGGCTGATTTAACAAGTATTGCAACTCCAACAGCTTTATTGTCTGGTGAAGTTTTGCTTACTTTAGCTTCCAGTCCTTATGCTGCACTTATTGGTCAACCGACCGGTAAATTCTATAGAGATAACGGAATATCAGATCCTTCCTTATTGGGTATTGATACAACACAAGCGTTTGGTCTTCATCCTCTTAATCCTTGGCCGGATGCATTCACTTTGGATCCGAATGAATTAGCAACAATTGCTACTCAAATCCAAGGCTTTAATGATGCGATTTCAGCAATCGCTGCTGCTCACGGATATGGCGTTGTTGATATCAATTCATTCTTTAATGAAGTTGCCGCAAACGGATATACCGCTAACGGAATTACATTTACTACTGAATATGTTACCGGCGGTTTATTTAGTCTTGACGGTGTTCATCCAACAAGTCAAGGTTATGCTATTGTAGCAAACAAATTTATTGAAGCTATTAATTCTAATTTCAATGCTTCAATTCCGTTGGTTGACGTTTCTACTATTCCCGGTAGTTTAGAATTTGCAAAGAAAGTAGAATTTAACAAATTCGGAATTCCTATTGCTGCACCGGGAACTTTCGATAATATTAAATTTTAAATTATTTAGGGGTGGTTTTCCACCCCTTTTTATTTAATTACGATGGTTGCATTATGAAAAATCTTTTTATTGTCGCTCTATCATTATCTCTTCTTTTTGGTTGTTCACTTTCGAAAGAAACTGTTAAAGAAGACGAAGGCGGAACGGAACAAATTTATGTTTTTGATGATGTTTCATCCGTTCCTCAAGATTCGGTAAATGACAATGATACTATAAAAAAAGATACTCTTTTAACTGAGCAGCCTCTCTCAAATTTATCGGAAGAACATTTTATTTATTTTATTCAAGTCGGCGCATTTACCTCACAGGAAAGAGCCGAAAGATTTAAGTTAATAAATCAAGAAAAGATTGAATACCCTCTTGAAATTTCATTCAGTAATCAAGTTAATTTGTGGGTTGTACGTCTGCCCAAATTTGATACAAAGCTCGAAGCGGAAAAAGTAAGAGATGAGCTTTGGAAGATTGATACCTTCAAAGATGCTTTTATTGTTACAGTTCAAGAATAGATGACGCCATTAATACATAATATATTGATTATGACTGCGGGATTCATTTATGTTTTCGCAGTTGTTGGGATTATGGATTATGCCGTAAAAAAAGGTTTCCCACAGGACTTATCCCGAAAAGTAGTGCATATTGCTGCTGGTTCTTGGTTAATCTTTTGGCCCCTTTTCGATTCCACACACTGGTCAAAATATTTTAATATTGCACCTGCCTTTATTTGGACGGTTCTTTTATTAGTAAAAGGTTTTACTGCTGATGAGAATGATCAAGCTGTTAAAACTATGACAAGAACCGGTAATAGAAAAGAGTTACTCAAAGGCCCTTTATATTTTACACTTGTGATGAATTTGATGGGTACGATTTATTATTATAATCCTATCGCGTTTACAGCAATGGGAATATTAGGGTGGGGAGACGGTTTAGCTCCTGTATTCGGAAGCAGATTCGGGAAACATAAATACAATTTTGTTACCGAAAAATCTATAGAAGGAAGTTTGGCATTTTTTATCTTCGGAATTTTTGGTGCAACTATATTTAACTACTTTATTGGTGGGGAACTTAACTTTGCTATTATTTTTATTTCAGTTGTTATTACAACAATACTCGAAGCGTTCAGTCCGAAAGATTTAGATAATCTTATTATCCCTTTCGCTGTAATAGTAATCTATTCTTTAATATAATTGAATTATAAATTTAGTTCATCCAGAAAAGGCTTGATATAACTCTCCAATTGATCAAATTCAATTAAGAATGCATCATGTCCATGAGGCGATTTTATTTCCTTGTAAATCGAATTTGATAAATGGTTAGCAATATACCTCTGTTCTTGAGCTGGATAAAGTATATCCGAATCAATTCCGATGCACAACGCGGGAATATCAATGTTTTTCAATACATCTTCTACGCTTCCTCTATTTCTACCGATGTCATGCATATCCATTGCATTGGCAAGATATAAATAAGTATTTGCATCGAAGCGATTAACCAATTTATTCCCCTGATAATCCAAATAGCTCTCAACCTGAAATTTTTTTGAATTATAAGGGGTATTTTGAATTTCTCTACCAAATTTAGAATTGAACGAATTAAAAGCTCTGTAGGAGACCATAGCAATTTGGCGAGCGAGTGAAAGACCTTTTACCGGTTGAGATGTATAATTCCCATCCTTCCATTCAACGTCATTTGTTATAGCGTCTTTAGCTGTTTTATTGAGAGCCACAGCCCAAGCTGAATGAGCCGGTGAAGTTGCAATTGGGATAATGGAATTTAATAATTCTGGATACAAAGCAGCCCATTCAAGAACCTGCATTCCGCCGAGTGAACCTCCAACAGCAGCAACTATCTTATTAACATTTAAATATCTAATCAATTCTTGCTGAACTTTGACCATATCGCGTACTGTTACGGAAGGGAAGTGCATTCCAAATTTATTGCTCGAATTATTGGTATTGCTTGCAGGCCCGGAAGTACCGTAACAACTTCCTAAAATATTCGAGCAAATGACAAAGTATTTATCCGTATCAAATACTTTCCCTTTGCCTATAAGAGCATCCCACCAGCCGGGTTTATTTAAATACATTTCATTATACTTGTAAAGAAATTCATAATCGGTACTGTTCTTTAATTCTTCTTCAGTAATAATTCCGGCGGCATGGGCGTTACCTGTTAATGCATGGCAGATAAGAATTGCGTTACTTCGGGAAGAATTCAAAGTGCCGTATGTTTGATAAGCAACTTCAATATTTTTAAGCCGTTCTCCGGAATCGAACTCGAATGGTTCTTCGGAGAACAGCTTAATGAATTTTGTCGTTGCTACAATTGTATCTGTTTTTCCGTATGTTTCATCTATATACATTTATGCAGCAGCAGTCGTTTGTTTGAATGATAATTTTCCTGTAACGTTTATCGGGCGTTTTAATGTATCTAAAACTGGACAGTGAGTTTCAACAAGTTTTAATAGTTGTTGAATTTTATCTTCCGGTTCTGGTGAATGAATTATAGTTTCATACTCTATTTGTTGATAGCCAGGATTTACGGAATCATCAATCCCCAGGAAACCACGTAAATCTAAATTACCTTTTACGTTTACTTTTACCTCGTCAACTTTTATGTTTAACTGCGATGCAAAAGCAGCTATTGTAATTTCCTGACAAGTCGCTAATGCAGCGAGTACCAACTCAACCGGATTAGGGGCTATATCACTGCCGCCCAATTCTTTTGGTTCGTCAACGTTAAAATTAAATTTTCTTACAGTAACGTTCGTTAAAAGATTATCAACAAGATGACTCTTTATCGAGAAGGTGGCAATGGAATTATCCGGATTGCCTTTTATATTTTCAGCTAATGAATTTATTTTATTTGCTAATGTATTACTCATTTTATTTCCCCTTATCCATCAATATTTTTTAATGCGTTATCGAAATCTTCGATTATATCATCGATATGCTCAATACCTACCGAGACTCTAATCTGTTCTGGAAGAACACCGGATTGTTTTTGTTCTTCGATACTTAATTGCTGGTGGGTTGTTGATGCTGGATGAATAACCAAAGTTTTTGCATCACCAACATTTGCTAACAGGCTGGCTAACTGAACATTATCGATGAATTTTTTCCCTGCTTCAATTCCGCCTTTGATACCAAAAGACAAAATTGAACCGAACAATCCCGAGCGCAAATATTTTTTTGCATTTTCATATGATGGATGGTCTTCCAAACCGGGATACCAAACCCAATCAACTGAAGGATGAGTTTTTAACCAATTGGCAAGCACCAAAGCGTTTTGTGCATGTCTTTCAACACGTAAAGATAATGTTTCAAGTCCTTGTAAAAATAAAAATGAATTGAAGGGAGAAGGTGCAGCACCAAAATCTCTCAAGCCTTCAACTCTTGCTCTTATAATAAAAGCAATATTTCCAAAGTCAGAATCCTTTCCGAAAACATCATTGAAGACTAATCCGTGATAACCGGGAGAAGGCTCGGTAAATAAGGGAAATTTACCGTTGCCCCAATCGAAATTACCTGAGTCAACAATTACTCCACCTATGGAGGTTCCGTGTCCGCCAATCCATTTTGTAGCAGATGCTACTACTATATCGGCTCCGTATTCAATTGGTCTAGCCAAGTAACCTGCCGCACCGAAGGTATTGTCCACTATTAAAGGAATACCATGTTTGTGAGCAACATCAGCAATCGCTTCAAAATCGGGTACATTCAATTTGGGATTCCCAATAGTTTCCACGTATAATGCTTTTGTTTTATCGTCAATTAATTTTTCGAAATCTTTCGGGTTATCTCCATCTACGAATTTTACTTCAATTCCTAAGCGGGGAAGTGTAACTTTAAAAAGATTGTACGTTCCGCCGTATAAATAGCTTGTCGAAACTATGTTATCACCGTTTTGAGCAATTGTGGTAATTGCAAGGTGCTCCGCGGCTTGTCCGCTACTTGTTGCAAGTGCAGCAACACCGCCTTCAAGTGCTGCAATTCTTTTCTCGAATACATCAGTTGTTGGATTCATTATTCGAGTATAAATATTCCCGAATTCTTTTAATGCAAATAAATTTGCTGCATGTTCAGCATCATTGAAATTGTACGATGTTGTTTGGTAAATCGGTACAGCACGTGAGTTTGTTGCTGCATCCGGTTCTTGTCCAGCGTGTAACTGAAGTGTTTCGTATCTGTATTTTTTGTCTTTCAAAAATGTGTTCATTATTTCCTCCTTAATATTTAAATAAAAAAAACCTCCTAAGGAAAGATTCCAGAGGAGGTTTTAATATTTTATATAAAAATGCCTACTCTCTCATCTTTCCCTAATAAATAGGGCAGGAATTGGCACCTTTCCCATAATGGGCGGTTGCCAAGGCGTCATCGGGCCTGATCCCTCAGCCTTTCTTGATAAGAGTCCTGTTTTCAAGTTATGTAAAGAACGTTTGCACTTCGAAGTACAATTATCTGCAAATAATTGGAAGTAAACTTAAATTAATTTATATGCCTTGTCAAGTAGCATTACAAAAATTACGATTAATTTTCGAATTAATGTCAAATATTTTACTTGTATGAATATTTATACATTTAAGTCAAACTAAAGGATTATTCAATATATCCTTGTGCTTTCATCAACTCAGCAATAAGAATAGTATTACCCGCGGCTCCGCGAATAGTATTATGAGAAAGTACCACAAATTTATAATCGAATAATGAGCATTCTCTTAATCTACCTACTGTAACCGTCATTCCATTTCCAAAATTAGAATGTAATCTTGGTTGTGGATGGTTTACTTTTTCCATATACACTATTGGTGCAGCTGGAGCGCTTGGTAATGATAGCTCTTGCGGTAGAGATTTGAAACTTTTCAAAGCTTCAATTATTTCTTCCTTCTCCGGTTTGGTTTTAAATTTTATTTGAACTGTTTCGGTATGACCGTCAATCACCGGTACTCTATTGCATTGGGCAGATATATTTATTTCAGCAAAATTAATTTTTCCGTTATCAACAGAACCCAATATTTTGAGTGGTTCTGTTTCCATCTTTTCTTCCTCCCCGGAAATAAATGGAATTACATTACCAAGAATATCCAAAGATGGAATGCCCGGATAACCGCCACCGGAAATAGCTTGCATAGTGAAAACATTCAATTGTTCAATCTCGAATTTATCGAATAATGGTTTAACAGCAGTAACCATTCCAATTGTTGAACAATTTGGATTCGTAACAATACATCCTTTACCGTAAGGTTGATGCTTGATTAATTCCAAGTGATCATAATTCACTTCGGGAATAATCAGCGGGACATCTGCATCGAAACGGTGATTACGAGCATTTGAAATTACAATGTAACCCGCTTTTGCAAATTCCGTTTCAATTTCTCCCGCTACGTTCGAGTCCAATCCAGAAAATACTACTTTACTTTCTAAATTAGGAACACACTCTTTTACTTCAATATTCTTTATTTTATCGGTTAGGGGAGTTGACATAAACCAGTTTACAGCCTCGCCGTAAGTTTTACCTGCTGAACGACTGGAAGCTGCTAATTCATGCAACTCAAACCAAGGATGATTACCTAATAGTTCAACAAATTTCTGTCCTACACTACCCGTAGCACCTAAAACTGCAACTTTAATCTTTTCCATTTTCCTTATCCTAAGAATTTTGTTATTTCAATTATATCACTAAAAATACCGAATGCAGTGTACTCTGCTCCGGCTCCTTTTCCTTTCAATACAAGTGGGAAATCAGAATGATTATCCGAGTGTATTGAAATTATATTCTCACTTCCTTGTAAATTATAAAATGGATGATCATTACTGATTTCTTTTAGTCCAATAATAGCTTTATTCCCGTCAAAACTAGCAACATATTTTAACTTTGCATTTTTATTTTCTGCTTCTTTTAGAAGTCTATCAAACTGTTCGTCGCATTCCGGCAATCTTTCTAAAAATTCTTTTACATCTATTTCTCTCAAAAATTCAGGTACTAAGTTTTCAATCTGAATATCTGAAAGCTCATAAGCCAGCCCTGCCTCTCTCAATAATATCAGAAGCTTGCGAGCAACGTCCAGTCCGCTTAAGTCATCGCGCGGGTCTGGTTCGGTAAAACCGTTTTCTTTAGCGGTTAATACTATATCGCTGAATTTTTTACTTCCGTCAAAGCTGTTAAATATATAACTTAATGAACCGGAAAGAATAGCTTCGATTTTATGAATTGTCTCACCTGAATTTACCAACTGACTTATTGTAGAAATTACAGGCAGTGCTGCACCTACATTAGTTGAATATTTGAACTGTGTATGATGACCGATTGAAACTTTTCTCAATGATTTATAAAAATCATATTCCTTTGTATTCGCGATTTTATTCGGAGTTACAATTGAAATACTCTCTTCCAATATATCAATGTAATGATTAACGAATAAATCGCTTGCTGTTGAATCTATAAAGATCGAATTCGCTAAATCCATTTTGATCATTTCCTTCACAAATTCTTCGGGATCAGATGTTTTACCCTTAGAATTAAGTGAATTCGACCAATCAGAAAATTCAATGCCGTTTAGATCAAACAGCATCTTTTTGCTATTTATCAATCCAACTAATCTGAACTTTGTAGACAAAGTGGAATTCAAAAATTCCAATTTTTTATTAAAGTAATCCAATAATGCGGAACCGACTAATCCCGGACCCGCCATAAATAAATTAACAACTTTACTCTTTGATAAGAACATTGCGTTATGAATTACGTTCAATGCTTTACGTAATTCCTCATTTCTTACCACGCAAGAAACATTTAATTCCGAAGAACCCTGAGCAATAGCTTTGATATTTATACCATTCTTTCCTAAGCTGTTAAATATTGTTCCCGATATACCGGGAGTAGCGCGCATATCTTCACCAACAACTGCAATCAATGACAGGTTTTCTTCAAGTACCAAGTCCTTTATCAGCCCTTCAAGCTGTTCAAGTTTCAATTCTTCCTCAATTGCTCGCTTAGCTTTGTGGCCGAATTTGGGAAGAACTCCAAGGCAAATGCTGTATCCGGATGAACCTTGAGTAATGAATAAAAGCGGAATGTTTTCCTTACTCAATGTATCAAAAATTCTTGAAGATGCATTACGGTCACTGATTAATCCACTGCCTTCAATTCTTAATAGAGAAATATTGTCGATAGAAGAAATCCCCTTAGCATTAAATTTCACTTCGGGTTCTTTATCTAAAATAACAGTTCCTTTAAATTTCGGATTGAATGTATTGCGAATCCTAATTTTTATTTTCTTCTCCATTGCCGGCTGCATAGTAGGAGGGTGAATAACTTTAGCACCGAAATGGGACAATTCCATTGCTTCGTTGTAAGTGACTGCTTTTAAAGGAATTGAATTTTTTACCTTGCGAGGATCAGCAGTCATTATTCCGTTCACATCTGTCCAGATTTCAATTTCTTCGGCATCTAAAGCCGCTCCTAAAATTGCAGCTGTATAATCGGAACCGCCTCTTCCGAGTGTAGTTATTTTTCCATCTTCTGTCGAACCAATAAAACCGGTTACTACCTGTACTTTACTTACGGATGAAAAATGCTCTTTAATTTTCTCATTTGTTACGTTAAAATCAACTTTTGCATTTCCGAATTCATCATTAGTTCTAATTAATTTTCCGCTAAAAACATATTCACTCGGAATGCCGTTTTTATTCATTGCTTCCGCAATAATAGTACAGGACAACTGTTCGCCAAAGCTCATTACTGCATCTAGAGTACGTTTGGATAAATCTCCGAGCAAATTAATACCAAGTGAGAATTGATTTAATTCCTCTAATAATTCACTCACTCTATTTTTGACAAACTTTAACTCATTCTCATCAAATAGCTCATCGATAGTTTTAAAATGGCGAAGTCTGATATTCTGAAACAAACTGTGAAACTCTTTGTCGTTATTTTTTGCCGATTCGGCTAATTTTATCAAGTCGTTTGTTACGCCACCGAATGCGGAAAATACAACGGCAAACGAGATATTCCGATTGTGATAATCCTTCAGAATTGAAATAACCTCGTTTATTCTTTCAGAATTACTTACCGATGAACCGCCAAATTTTAATATTTTCATAATTAATCTCTCAAAAATTGATGCGAATTATATTACTTTATTATTCTATTATCAATATGGGAATGAATAAATATACAGAAAAATATTTTATCCATTTTTTATCGTTATTTAGGGTATGCATTTTAGCCTTATAAAATAAGGGGTTTCTCAATGTGGTGGAATGCATAAAAAAATATGCAAAAATAAAAACTGTAAAAAAATTTACTTGTATGCTTGACATTAAAAATATTCCGCCGTAACTTTGCCATCAATAAAATTTTGATATGCTTGGAAGAAAATTAAATATCGTCCCAATCAACGACACTTCGAGAAGAGCTCTCGGAAAAACCGAGCATATTATCAACTACGAAATTCTCTCCAACGATATTCTACTACTAGGGATAATTATTATTATTAGCCTAATTATAATTCTAGGCTAATACATAATGGTCAATCCCTAAATCCAAATATAAATCAAAACGCAATAAAATTTCTTAGGGGTTGACCAAACCCTAAAGGAATATCCGGAGATTTATTGTTTATAAATTTCAGGAGTAATATGCGTTCTGATTTAATTAAAAAAGGATACGACAAAGCCCCTCACAGAAGTTTGCTAAGGGCAACAGGTGTAATCAAAAGCAACGAAGATTTTGATAAACCATTCATCGGTGTTTGCAATTCTTATATTGATTTAATACCAGGGCATGTTCATCTGCAGGAACTTGGCAAAAAAGTAAAAGAAGCCATTCGCAAAGCCGGAGGTGTTCCATTTGAATTTAATACTATTGGTGTTGACGACGGTATTGCTATGGGACACTTAGGAATGAGATATTCCTTGGCAAGCAGGGAATTAATTGCTGATTCAGTTGAAACCGTTGCGAATGCACACAGATTAGATGGATTGATATGTATTCCTAATTGCGATAAAATTGTCCCGGGTATGATAATGGGAGCTATAAGGGTAAACGTCCCAACTATATTCATTTCCGGTGGACCAATGAAAGCAGGAATCGGTTCGGAAGGGGAGTCAATAGATTTAATTTCTGTTTTTGAGGGAGTTGGTAAATATCAAACCGGAGAAATAAATGAACAACAATTAACCGAATTGGAAAAAGCAGGATGTCCTACATGCGGTTCTTGTGCCGGAATGTTTACTGCTAATTCAATGAATTGTTTGATGGAAGCTCTAGGGCTGGCTCTCCCCGGTAACGGAACTATTCTTGCCGTATCTGAAAAAAGAGAAGAATTAGCTGAACAAGCAGCATTTAAATTATTGGAATTAATTGAAAACGACATAAAACCATCCGATATACTCACAAAAGATTCTTTAATGAATGCTTACGTTCTTGATATGGCAATGGGAGGAAGTACAAATACTGTACTTCATACATTAGCTATTGCCAACGAAGCAGGAATTGAATTTGATTTGAAAGAATTAAACCGTCTTGCTGAGCGTGTTCCTTATATATGCAAAGTATCACCTGCGGTAAGCAATGTTCATATTGAGGATGTGGACAGAGCAGGAGGAATATCAGCTATTTTGAATGAAATATCAAAGATAGACGGATTGTTAAATAAAGATTGCTTAACCGTTACCGGCAAAACATTGGGCGATAATATTAAGGATGCTTCAATTTTGGACAGCAATATAATACGTACAGTAGAGAATCCTTATAGCAAAACCGGTGGATTGGCAGTTCTATTCGGAAACTTAGCTCCTGATGGTTCCATAGTAAAAACCGGTGCGGTTGATGAGAAAATGATGGTTCACGAAGGACCGGCAGTAATATTCAATTCTCAAGATGAAGCTTTAAGCGGTATTGCTAATGGCAAAGTGAAAGCGGGGGATGTTGTTGTTATTAGGTACGAAGGACCTAAGGGAGGTCCGGGTATGCCCGAAATGCTTGCACCGACAAGTTTGATAATGGGAATGGGACTTGGAGATAAAGTAGCTCTCATTACCGACGGTAGATTTTCCGGTGGAACCCGTGGTGCTTGTATTGGACACGTATCTCCGGAAGCTGCCGAAAAAGGACCTATCGCAGCCTTGAAAGAAGGAGATATTATATCAATTGATATTCCAAATAAAAAATTGGAAGTGAAATTAAGCGATGAAGAAATACAAAGAAGATTAAACGAACTTGAAGAATTCGAACCGAAAATTAAAAAAGGATATTTAGCGAGGTATTCAAAGATGGTTACTTCAGCTAATACAGGTGGAATATTAAAATATTAACCAATACAAAGGGAAGAGAAATGAAACGCAAAAAAAGACGAATGTCCGGCGCAGAAATATTTTTTGAGTGCCTGCGCAGAGAAAAAGTTGATACAATTTTTGGTTATCCGGGAGGAGCAACGCTTCCTATTTATGAAAAATTGTATGATGTGAAGGACATTAAACACATTCTTGTTCGTCATGAGCAGGGGGCAACTCATATGGCAGAAGGTTATGCAAAAGTTACCGGAAAACCGGGTGTTGTTCTTGTTACTTCCGGTCCGGGTGCAACAAATACGGTTACAGGCATAGCTGATGCTTATATGGATTCGGTTCCTATTGTAGTTTTTACGGGACAAGTACCGACTCAATTGATTGGAAATGATGCTTTTCAAGAAGCGGATATTGTAGGTATTACAAGACCAATTACGAAGCATAACTTTTTGGTAAGGGATATTTCGGAACTTGCCGAAACAATCAAGAAAGCTTTCTATATCGCTTCAACAGGAAGACCGGGTCCTGTTCTGGTTGATCTTCCCAAAAACGTGATTAAGGATGAAACTGTATTTAATTATCCAGATGATATTGAGTTAAAAGGTTACAAACCAAAATATCATGGCCACTTAAACCAAATTAAAAAAGCCGCTAAAATGATTGAGGAATCCAAAAGACCATTACTGTATGTCGGCGGTGGTGTTATTATGTCGGGCGGTCACAGAGAATTAAGACTTCTTGCTCAAGAAAATAATTTACCTGTGACGATGACATTACAAGGTTTGGGTGCTTTTCCGGGTACTGAACCACAGTCGCTGGGTATGTTAGGAATGCATGGTACTTATTGGGCTAATCAAGCAGTTAATAATTGCGACTTGCTCATTTCACTCGGTGCAAGATTTGATGATAGAGTAACCGGTGATGTTGAATCATTTTCTCCTTACTCTAAAAAAATTCACGTGGATATTGATCCAACCTGTATTGATAAAAATGTTATAGTAGATCTTCCGATAGTTGGTGACGTAAAGCACGTTCTCGCTGAATTAGCCAGTGAAATAAATAAAAAACCTGATACAAAAGAATGGTGGGAAGAAATAAGAACTTGGCAAAATGAATGTCCTCTTTCTTTTGAAACTGGTGACGGTAAACTCCGCAGTGAATATGTGATTTCGCGTATTTCTGAACTTACTAAAGGTGAGGCAATAATTGTTACCGATGTTGGGCAGAACCAAATGTGGACGGCGCAATATTATAAATTTAACCATCCCAGATCTCTTTTAACAAGCGGTGGTTTGGGAACGATGGGATTCTCTGTCCCTGCTGCTATTGGAGCAGCCTTTGCTAATACTGATAGACCGATTATTTCTATCAATGGTGACGGCGGTTTCCAAATGAACATACAAGAATTGGCGACGGCTGTATATTATAAATTGCCAATCAAATTTATTGTTTTGAACAATAGCTTTTTGGGAATGGTTCGGCAATGGCAGGAATTATTCCATGCAGAGAAATATGCATTCACAGATTTGAGCGACAGTAATCCTGATTTCGTAAAAATAGCGGAAGCATACGGCTTAAAAGCATTCGGAACTGATCGTCCCGAAGAAGTTGATGCAATGTTGAATGAAGCAATGGAATATAATGAAGGTCCTGTTTTTCTGGAATTTAGTGTAGTGAAGGAAGATATGGTATTCCCAATAGTTCCTGCAGGTGCCTCTCTTTCTGATATGATTACTGGCAGATTAGATCCAAGGAGGATGATGTAATTATGAGACATATAATTTCCGTACTTGCAGAAAATAATTTCGGTGCGTTTAATCGTGTTGTTACAATGTTCAGCGCTAAAGGGTTTAATATTCATTCGATGTCGATCGGTGAAACAGAAAACCCCGAAATATCACGTATGACTATTGTAACAGAGGGAGATGATAAATTAATTGAGCAAATTGTTAAACAGCTTAACCGCTTGATTGAAACCGTTAAAGTGATTGAACTAACTGATCAATCTAAGGTTGAACGTGAACTAGCGCTAATTACTGTTTACTATCAAAAGGGTACACGCCCTGAAATAATTGATGTTTGTGAAATATTCAGAGGTAAGATTGTAGACATCAACAATAAAACTATGATGCTGGAAATTACAGGTCCTCCGGATAAAATTGACGCTGCCATAAATGTTTTAAGTCCTTTTGGTATTAAAGAAATGGCACGTTCCGGTAATGTTGTACTCAAACGAGGTGAACAAATAAATTCATTCAATATAAATAAGAAAAAATAGGAGTTTAACAGATGAAAGTATATTACGATTCGGATGCATCTTTGGAAAAATTGAAAGACAAGAAAATTGCAGTTCTTGGGTTTGGTAGCCAAGGTCATGCTCATGCACTAAACTTAAAAGATTCCGGAATGAATGTTGCAATAGGGTTAAGAAAAGAAAGTTCAAGATGGCAAGAAGCCGAAGAAGCGGGAGTAAAAGTGATGACAGTTTCAGAAGCTTCAGAATGGGCTGATATTATTATGATCCTTTTGCCAGACCAAAATCAGAAGGAAGTTTATGAATCTCAAATAGCTCCATATATGACTGAAGGTAAAACTCTCGCATTTGCGCATGGTTTCAATATACTTTACAAACAAATTGAACCACCGGCAAATGTGGATGTTATTATGATTGCACCCAAAAGTCCAGGACATTTGGTTCGCAGAACATTCGAACAGGGTAGTGGAGTTCCTTGTTTGATTGCTATTCATCAAAATTATAGTGGAGAAGCCTTGGATACTGCTCTTGCTTGGGCTAAAGGTCTTGGAGGAACCAAAGCCGGTGTAATCGAAACTACTTTTAAAGATGAAACAGAAACCGACTTATTCGGCGAGCAGGCTGTGTTATGCGGCGGTTCTGAAT
Source organism: uncultured Melioribacteraceae bacterium (assembly GCA_964573255.1). Lineage (GTDB taxonomy): Bacteria > Bacteroidota > Ignavibacteria > Ignavibacteriales > Melioribacteraceae > CAYNUJ01. The sequence goes on along the minus strand of CAZNJB010000026.1, from coordinate 22,360 downwards.
ATTTAATTAAAGCCGGATTCGAGACTCTGGTAGAAGCCGGTTATCCACCCGAACTTGCATACTTCGAATGTTTACACGAATTAAAATTAATCGTAGATCTTTATTACGAAGGCGGTTTATCCCGTATGAATTATTCTGTTAGCGATACTGCAGAATATGGCGGTTTAACCAAAGGAAGAAGGCTTATTACAGATGAAACTAAAAAAGAAATGAAAAAATTACTCGAAGAAATCCAAAGTGGAAAATTTGCTGAAGAATGGATTGAAGAGAATAAAAAAGGTCAACCTACACTCAATAAACTTAGAGAGGAATTTAAATCTCATCCTATCGAAAAGGTTGGTGCTGAATTGCGTAAAATGATGAGTTGGTTAATAGGTAAATAGGAGAAAAAAATGTATAAGATAACTCTTTTACCGGGCGACGGAATTGGACAGGAAGTAACGGCTTCGGCTGTAAAGGTTCTTAAATATGTAGGAGAAAAATTTGGCGTTCGTTTTGAATTTTCGGAAAAATTAATAGGCGGCGCATCCTACGAAAAATTCGGTGAAATGCTTACTGATGATACTATAGAAGAATGTTATAATAGTGATGCGGTTCTTCTTGGTGCTGTTGGTGGACCACAATGGGAAAACTTACCGCATGATAAAAAGCCGGAAACGGCTCTGCTAAAAATTAGAAAAGCATTAGGGCTTTATGCAAATTTGCGTCCTGCTAAGGTATATGAATCAATGTTATCCTCCTCTTCACTTAAAAAGGAAGTGTTGAGAGATACAGATATATTGATATTACGCGAACTCACCGGAGGAATTTATTTCGGCGAACCTCGTGGAATAGATGAAAATAAAGGTTGGAATACGATGATCTATTCCAAAGATGAAATTGTTCGTATAGCCGAAAAAGCATTTGAATTTGCCAAACGTCGCTCCGGAAGAGTTGTTTCGGTGGATAAGGCTAATGTATTGGATGTATCTCAATTTTGGCGTCAAACCGTAGAAGAAGTGCATAAAAAATATCCTGAGGTTCAGCTCTCTCATATGTATGTCGATAACGCTGCTATGCAATTGGTTAGGAACCCAAGGCAATTTGATGTTATTCTGACATCAAATCTGTTTGGCGATATTTTAAGTGATATCGCAGCAATGATTACCGGAAGTTTGGGAATGCTTCCTTCTGCCAGCATCGGTTCAAAATATGCTCTTTATGAGCCTGTGCACGGCAGTGCGCCCGATATTGCCGGACAGAGTAAGGCAAATCCAATTGCGGCAATTTCATCTGTTGCTATGATGTTTAAATATTCTTTCCAAATGGATAAAGCATCGGAATTAATTGAAAAAGCAATTGATTCGGTTCTTTCGGAAGGATATAGGACCCAGGATATATACAATGACGGCGATAAATTGGTAACTACCAAAGAGATGACTTTTATGATTATAGAAAGTTTCGAAAAAATTTATGCCGACGAAGCAATACAGGTATTCACACTTTAAGTTTTGAGGTATAAGAATGGAGAATAACAGAATAATTATATTCGATACAACATTGAGAGATGGGGAACAATCTCCGGGTGCTTCATTGAATGTTCATGAAAAGGTTGAGATTGCACATCAACTTGCACGACTGAAAGTTGATGTTATTGAGGCAGGTTTCCCTGTATCTTCTCCGGCACAATTTGAGGCGGTTAAAAGAATCGCAGAAGAAGTTGATGTTATCATTGCAGCACTGTCGCGTGCTAATGAGAAGGATATCAAGGCAGCGGCAGATGCACTTGCTCCTGCTAAAAGACCTCGTATCCATACATTCAATAGCACTTCCGATTATCATATTTTAGGCAAATTCGGTCACGAAAAATATGGACGCTCGTTAGAGGAAAAAAGGAAAACTGTAATTAAAATGTCTTACGATGCTGTTGCATATGCAAAAACATTCACTGACGACGTTGAGTTTTCAGCCGAAGATGCCGGAAGAACTGATATAGGCTATCTTGCTGATGTTGTTCAGGCGGCAATAGAGGCGGGAGCCACTACAATAAATATTCCAGACACGACTGGCTATACAATGCCAAGTGAGTTCGGTGAGAAAATTGCAGAATTGAGAAGAAGAGTTAAAAGTTTTGACAAGGCAATTATTTCGGTGCATTGTCATAATGATTTGGGATTGGCTGTTGCGAATTCTCTAGCAGCAGTAGAAAACGGAGCTCGGCAAGTTGAATGTACCATTAATGGAATTGGAGAACGTGCGGGGAACGCTTCTTTAGAAGAATTTGTAATGGCGCTCAATGTCAGAAAAGACCTGTTCGATTACATTACAAATATAAACACTAAAGAAATTTACAATACAAGCAAGATGGTTTCCGCCTTTACAGGAATCGTTATTCAGAGGAATAAAGCGATAGTCGGTGAAAATGCCTTTTCTCATGAATCCGGAATTCATCAGGACGGTGTATTGAAGAACAGGGAAACTTATGAAATTATGACTCCGGAAAGTGTTGGAATCCCTAAGAACAAAATAGTTCTGGGACGTCATTCTGGAAAACATGGTTTAAAAGCACGTTTGGAAGAACTTGGATATACTTTATCCGAAGAAGAATTGCAAAGAGTTTATGCAGCTTTTATAGAATTAGCGGATAAGAAAAAAGAAGTATTCGACGACGATCTTAGAATATTGATGGGAGACGAAGCAAATAGTGATGAAAAAAATTACAACTTGGAATACATTCAAGTTTCATCAGGTTCGAATTCCGTTCCTACAGCAGTTGTAAGAATAACTGACGGAGAGGAGATATTCGAAGATTCCGCAATCGGCGATGGTCCGGTAGATGCTGTTTTTAATGCCATTGACAGGGCATTAAGAATAAAATCTGAAATAGAATCATATCAAGTTCGTTCTGTTACCTCAGGCAGACAAGCATTGGGTGAGGTTCTTGTTCGTATTAGGAATTCCGTTAAATCTTTTACCGGAAGGGGAGTTTCGACAGATATTATTGAAGCCTCAGCAAAGGCATATCTTTCAGCTCTGGACTTAAAAAGACAATTTAATAGAGAAAATCAAAACGTAAATGAATCACTTTCACAAGTTGTTTAGGATATAATTATGGGAATGACAATTACTGAAAAAATATTAGCAAAGTCAGCAAAAAAAGCAAAAGTTACTCCGGGCGAAAATATTTGGTTAAATGTGGACGTATTGATGACTCACGATGTATGCGGACCGCCGACAATTGAAATCTGGAAAAGGGAGTTTGGTGAAAATGCAAAAATTTGGGATAAAGATAAATTAGTTATTTTTCCGGATCATTACATATTTACTGCAAATGCTCAAGCAAATCGAAATGTGGAAATTCTACGCAAATTTGCGGCTGAAGAATCTCTGCCGAATTATTATGATGTTGGTTCCGAACGTTATAAAGGGGTTTGTCACATTGCTTTAGCTGAGGAGGGATATAATATTCCGGGTACAGTGTTATTCGGTACGGATTCGCATACGTGTACTTCCGGCGCATTCGGATTATTTTCCACCGGTGTAGGCAATACGGATGCTGCTTTTATTTTAGGAACCGGCAAGATATGGGAAAAAGTTCCGGAGAGTATGAAATTCAATTTTCACGGAGAACTGCCTCCTTACATTACTGCTAAAGATCTTATTCTTCAGATTTTGGGTGATATTACCACAGACGGCGGTACCTACAGGGCATTGGAATTTGACGGTGATGCCGTTTTCGCACTGAGTATTGACGAGAGAATGACACTTACAAATATGGCAATCGAAGCCGGGGCAATGAACGGTATAATTAAAGCAGACGAAAAGACTATCGAATATGTGAAAAATCTGACGGATAAGGAATTTGATGTGTTCGAGAGCGATCCGGATGCAAAATATCATTCCGTGTACAATTATGAAGCGGATAAACTCGAACCGGTAGTTGCAAAGCCTCATAGTCCCGATAACAAAGATTTGGTCCGGAATGTTGCTGGGACAAAGTTAACTAAATGTTACGTCGGTTCTTGCACAGGCGGAAAATTGAGCGATTTTATAAATGCTGCAAAAATACTATTCGGTAAAGAGGTCAAGGTTCCCACATTCATAGTTCCGGCAAGTACTCAAGTTGCTGCTGCACTTGAAGTGGAAACTGTAAATGGAATTACATTAAAAAGCATATTTGAAAATGCTGGATGCGAAATTGCTCAATCATCGTGTGCAGCCTGTCTTGGCGGACCGAGTGATACGGTTGGAAGAGCCGGGGACGGTGAAGTAGTAATTTCCACTACAAATAGAAACTTCCCTGGAAGAATGGGAAGTAAAAAATCTGAAGTTTATTTAGCTTCTCCATTAACCGTGGCGGCTTCGGCAGTTAACGGTGTAATTACGGATCCAAGGGAATTCTTTTAATTCTTTTGGAAGATTAAAATATGAAATGAAAAATATTAACGGAGAATAGGGAAAAATGGAAAAAACAATTAGCGGGAAAGCTTTTGTATTAGGTGATAATATAGATACGGATCAAATTATTCCTGCCGAACATTTGGTTTACAGTTTATCTGACGAGAACGAGGCGAAATTTTATGGAAAATATGCTTTATCCGGAGTTCCAACGGAAGTATCTGGTTTACCGGAAGGTTCCATACCTTTTATATCCGGTGATAATTTTGAGTCGGAATTTAATATTATAATTGGCGGTTCAAATTTTGGCTGTGGATCTTCACGTGAACACGCGCCTTTCGCCTTAAATAAAGCTGGCGTAAAAGTAATTATTGCAGAATCGTATGCAAGAATATTCTATCGTAATTGTGTGGACGGTGGATTCGCTATTCCTTATGAGTGTGAGGGAGTGTTAAAGGATAAGATTCGCACCGGAGATAAATTGGAAATTGATTTGACGAAGGATGAATTGAAAAATTTGACTACCGGCGAAATCTATACACTCAAACCGCTTGGAGACATTCTGCCAATCATCGAAGCCGGGGATATATTCGAATACGCAAAACAGAATAATATGTTTTAATTATTTAACGAGGAAGAAATGTTTGTAGAAATATTCGATACAACTTTAAGAGACGGAACACAAGGTGAAGGAGTAAATCTTTCGGTTCAAGATAAATTAATGATTGCAAAGCAACTGGATCAATTTGGAATCGATATTATCGAAGGAGGCTGGCCGGGAAGTAATCCGAAAGACGAGGAGTTCTTCCAAAAGGCAAAAGAAATTGAATTTACTCACGCTAAACTGTGTGCTTTCGGTTCAACTGCGAGGTCACTCAATGCGATTGAGGAAGATGCGAATTTAAATGCGCTTATAAATGCAGATACTCCGGTTGTATCGATTTTCGGCAAAACTTGGAAACTTCACGCTGAAAAGGGCTTGGGATTGAATATGGAAGAGAATGCTCAGTTGATAAAACTTTCAGTTGCATATCTTAAATCCCATAACAAAAGAGTGATTTTTGATGCCGAACATTTCTTCGACGGATATAAAGATAATAAAGAATTCGCGATGACGATGCTCCGTGCAGCAGAAGAAGGCGGAGCAGATACGCTGGTGCTGTGCGATACAAACGGAGGAAGCTTAACTTTTGAAATAGAAGAAATAGTAAGAGAAGTGAAATCTTCTTTTTCTCTACCGATCGGAATACATGCCCATAACGATTCCGAGCTTGCTGTTGCTAATTCTCTTGCCGCAGTTAATTCCGGTGCAACGCACGTGCAAGGTACAATTAATGGTGTAGGGGAAAGGTGTGGAAATGCAAATTTATGCAGTATAATCCCGAATATAGTCATTAAAATGAATAAAGATACTAATCAAGCCGAAAAATTACAGCGAATTACATCTCTTTCTCATTATGTTTGGGAAGTAATGAATTTAACTCCTAACACACGTGCTGCTTTTACCGGAAAATCTGCTTTTGCACATAAAGGTGGCATACATGTAAGTGCAGTGATGAAAGAAAGTAGAATGTACGAACATATTGCTCCCTCATTAGTTGGAAACAAACAGAGAGTATTAGTCTCGGATCTTTCCGGACAAAGTAATATTAGGTACAAGGCAGAGGAGTTGGGAATTCAATTAAACGGCAATAGAGAGTTGAGTAGGAAAGTTGTTAATCATATTAAATCGTTAGAATACAAAGGTTATCAATTCGATGGAGCGGAAGCCTCGTTCGAATTAATATTACGTGAAGAATTGAAGGAATTTTCGCCTTTCTTTTCAGTAATTGATGCTAAAGTGCACGTATTTTTTGACGATTCCGGTTTTTCGACAAGTGAAGGCGTTCTTAAAGTAAAAGTGGGAGATGAAGTAGAACATACTGCTGCAGATGGCTGCGGCCCGGTTCATGCACTCGATAACGCACTCAGAAAAGCTTTATTACGGTTCTATCCGGAAATATCGAACATCAAATTAGTTGATTATAAGGTTCGCGTACTGGACGAAAAAGATGGTACCGAAGCAAAAGTGAGAGTTATGATAGAATCCAGCGACGGTGAAAAAACTTGGAGTACCGTCGGGGTTTCTGAAAATATTATTGAAGCAAGTTTCAAGGCTTTAAGCGATAGTATTAATTACAAGCTATTTAATCTTTCGCGAACCAAAGCTACGCTTGCAAACTGATATTCGATATTAAATAGAATCCATTTACTAAAAGATTGGAGTTCTTTGATGGATAAGAACACTTATTTTTCAAATAGGACAGGATTGTATGATCCTGAATACGAGCATGATGCCTGTGGCGTTGGATTTATAGCTCATCTTAAAGGCGAAAAATCACACGAAATTATTAGAGACGGTCTGAAAATTCTCGAAAATTTAAGTCATAGAGGAGCCTCCGGTTCTGATCCCGAAACCGGCGATGGTGCCGGTATATTGATTCAGATGCCGGATGAACTTATTCGATCCGAATGTAATATAAGAAATATTGATTTGCCTCAGCCGGGCGATTACGGTGTTGGACTTGTTTTTCTGCCAACTTTGAAGGAAGAGAGGCATATTGTTGAGCATATAATTGAGCATGTAGTAAGAGAGGAAGGAGAAGAATTCCTTGGATTCAGGGATGTTCCGTATGATGACTCTAAAATAGGCAGGATTGCTCGTTCTGTGATGCCTGTGATGAAGCATCTAATTATCGGCAGGGGAGCTAAAACAAACAGAGAAGATTTTGAAAGAAAATTATTGATAATCAGGAAGAAATTAGGGCTCAAAATAAGAATCACCGAACTGGTACAGAAAAAGTATTTCTATATTTGTAGTCTTTCGTCGAAGGTTTTGGTTTATAAAGGACAGCTAAAAGCAGATCAACTGGATAGATTTTTTCCCGATTTGGCTTCATCAACACTGAAATCTGCAATTGCATTGGTACACTCGAGATACAGCACCAACACATTCCCAACCTGGGCGCTGGCGCACCCATTTAGAATGATTGCTCATAACGGCGAAATAAATACTATTAAAGGGAATAAAAATTGGTTTAATACTCGTGAAAAATATTTTTGGAGTGATATATTCGGAAATGATTTGGAAAAGATCTTTCCGGTTATTGCACCTTCTAAGAGTGATTCAGCGGCGTTTGATAATGCTCTGGAGATGCTTGTTGCAGCCGGTAGGTCATTGCCACATGCAATTATGATGATGATTCCGGAAGCTTTTACTTATGATAAAAATATTGATGAAGATAAGAAAGCATTTTATGAATATCATTCCTGTTTAATGGAGCCGTGGGATGGTCCTGCAACAATCTCTTTCACTGACGGAAGATATATCGGCTCAGTACTAGATAGAAACGGTCTAAGACCATCGAGATTTTGTGTTACGAAAGATGACAGAGTAATAATGGCTTCGGAAACGGGAGCATTGTTAGTGGATGAATCTTCCATAGTGCAGAAGGGGAGATTACAACCCGGGAAAATATTCTTAGTGGATACTGAGGAAGGTAGAATAATAGAAGATGAAGAGATAAAAGAGAATATAATACATAGAAAACCATATAAAAATTGGTTAAAAGAAAACCTCCTGCATATTAATGACTTGGAAAAGGTTGATAAACAGGAAAGTCAAAATGAGAAAGAATTACTTAAATTACAAAAAGCATTTGGTTATACAGAAGAGGATATAAACCTCATTATGCTCCCAATGGTTTCCGATGGAGCAGAGGCAATAGGTTCGATGGGAGCAGATACTCCTTTAGCTGTTTTGAGTGAAAAACCTCAACTATTATTTAATTATTTCCATCAGTTATTTGCACAAGTGACTAATCCTCCTATAGATCCGATTAGAGAGAAGATAGTAATGTCCGGACATATGTATTTAGGTCCTGAACAAAATCTTTTAAATGAAACTCCTAAACACTGTAGAAGATTGAAGTTAGACCTTCCAATTCTTACAAATTCTCAACTTAAATCCATCAAAAATCTAGAAGATGAAGTATTAAGAGTAAAAGAATTATCAATACTTTATTCTGCAAAAGATGGAGAAAAAGGCTTAAAGAAGGCTTTAAAAAGGTTATTCAAAAGAGCTGATAAAGCAATTGAATACGGATACTCAATTTTAATATTGAGTGATAAAGGGCTGGATGAAAATACGGTGGCAATCCCATCCTTGCTGGCGTGCTCCGGATTGCACCACCATCTAATTAAAAAAGGAACAAGAACTAAGGTTAGTATTGTTATGGAAACCGGGGAAGCAAGAGAATTGCATCATTTTGCAGTGTTAATTGGATATGGAGCAAATGCAATTAATCCTTATCTTGCTTTCGAAACTATACAACAATTACATCAAAATGGGAAAATTAAAGGAGAATTAAGCTATAAACAAGCTGAAGCAAATTACGTAAAATCAATAGAAAAAGGACTTTACAAGATAATATCTAAAATGGGTATTTCTACTATTCAGTCCTATTGTGGTGCTCAAATTTTTGAAGCTGTTGGTATAAGTTCTAAAGTGATAGATAAGTATTTTACAGGAACTAGCTCAAGAATTGGAGGAATTGGATTAAAAATTATTGCAAAAGAGCAATTATTGAGACATAAAGCGGCATTTAAACCGGAGCAAGGTGATGATCCTAACCTTGATTTAGGTGGAAGATATAAATGGAGAAAAAACGGTGAATTCCATCAATGGAATCCGGATACTATTGCGCTGTTGCAACATGCAGTTAGATCAAATAATTACTCGATTTATAAAGAATACGCTGAAAAAGTAAATAACCCAAAATATAATTCAGCTACAATACGCTCACTCCTGAGCTTCAGAAAAAGAAGACCTATTCCTATTGAGGAAGTTGAACAAATATCTGAGATTGTCAAAAGATTTGCCACAGGAGCAATGAGTTACGGCTCAATTTCTAAAGAAGCACATGAAACTCTTGCTCTTGCTATGAATAAATTAGGTGGTTATTCAAATACAGGCGAAGGAGGAGAAGAGAGAGAAAGATTTAAAATTCTGCCTGACGGTTCCTCAAAGCGGAGCAGAATTAAACAAATTGCACAGGGAAGATTCGGAGTTTCAATTGAATATCTTGTAAATGCCGATCAACTGCAAATTAAAATGGCACAAGGGGCTAAACCCGGTGAGGGTGGACAGTTGCCAGGACACAAAGTTTCCAAGGAAATTGCCTCTACAAGGCATACTACTCGGGGAGTCGGACTAATTTCTCCACCTCCTCACCACGATATTTATTCAATAGAGGATTTGTCACAATTGATATTTGATTTGAAAAACTCCAATCCGGGAGCAGATATTAGTGTAAAATTGGTTTCTGAGATTGGTGTCGGTACTATTGCTGCCGGTGTTGCAAAGGGAAAGGCGGATCACATATTAATCAGCGGATATGAAGGTGGAACCGGAGCTTCACCGCAAACATCCATTAAATATACCGGTTTACCGCTTGAACTAGGTTTAGCTGAAACTCAGCAAGTTCTTGTAATGAATGAGTTACGGAATCGAGTTAGAGTTCAAGCTGATGGTCAATTAAAAACTGGAAAGGATGTAGTAATTGCTGCTTTACTTGGCGCAGATGAGTTTGGTTTTGCTACTTCCGCTCTAATTAGTATGGGATGTATTATGATGCGGAAGTGTCATTTAAATACCTGCTCCGTTGGAGTTGCAACTCAAAATCCCGAATTAAGAAAAAACTTCAAGGGTGAGCCGGAGCACGTTATCAATTTTTTCTCATTCGTTGCGCAGGAAGTAAGAGAAATAATGGCATTACTTGGAGTCCGTAAGTTAGATCAATTGATCGGTCATGCAGATTACCTTGTAATGCGTGATGATATTAAACATTGGAAAGCTAAATATCTTGATTTAACTAATATTCTCTACGTACCCGATATTCCTGTAAGATTTCCATTTTATAATACAGAAAAACAGGAACATCAAATTGACGATGTATTGGATGTAAAATTGATTCAAACAGCAAAGAAGGCAATTTATGAAAAAATTCCTTCTAGATTTAGCTGCGAAATTAAAAATACCGACAGAACAGTTGGTGCAATGCTGAGTTCTGTAATTGCAAAAAAATATGGATTGACCGGTTTACCGGATGATACAATTCACGTAGATTTTGAAGGTACCGCAGGACAAAGTTTCGGAGCATTCCTTTCAAAAGGTATAACATTTAGATTGGAAGGTGATGCGAACGATTATGTCGGAAAAGGTCTTTCAGGCGGAAAAATCATTATTGTGCCACATCCAACGGCAGAATTTGTCCCCGAAGAAAATATAATTGCTGGAAATGTGGTTCTTTACGGCGCAATAAATGGAGAACTCTTTATTAGAGGCAAAGCAGGTGAAAGATTTGCCGTGAGGAATAGCGGAGCAACGGCTGTAGTTGAGGGAGTTGGTGATCACGGGTGTGAATACATGACCGGTGGAAAGGTTGTGATTCTTGGTGATGTAGGGCGTAATTTTGCTGCCGGAATGAGCGGAGGATTAGCGTTTGTATATGATGATTCCGGTTCTTTCAGAAGTTTATGCAATAGCGAGATGGTTGATTTATACGATTTGGTAGAAGAAAAAGATATTATCGATATAAGACAACTAATAGAAAATCATTTGCATTTTACCGGAAGCAAAGTGGCAGAACGTATTTTGTCTAATTGGAATGACTCAGTAAAAAAATTCGTAAAAGTCTTCCCTAAGGATTTGCAAAGGGTTATGGCTGAAACAGAAATTAGACAAATAGTTGAAACTAGTGTATAATCAATGTTTACGAGGAAAAAATGGGTGATATTACCGGTTTTTTAAAATACGATAGAGAGGAATTGTTAAAAGCGGATGTAAAAGAGAGGATTTCCAACTGGAATGAATTTACGTCCTTATTGCCGGAAAGTAATCTAACGAATCAAGCTGCAAGGTGTATGGATTGCGGAGTTCCGTTTTGTCATAATGGTTGTCCGGTAAATAATTTAATTCCCGATTGGAATGATCTTGTCTATAAAAGGGATTGGTTTAATGCATTCAATAGATTGATGAAAACAAATAACTTTCCGGAATTTACGGGAAGAGTTTGTCCGGCTCCTTGTGAAAATTCATGCGTTTTGGCAATAACCAAACCTGCTGTATCAATAAAAAATATAGAATTGGCTATTATCGAAAAAGCTTACGATGAAGGGTGGATGAAAGCAATGCCGCCATCAGTTCGGAGCGGAAAGAAAGTGGCTATTATCGGTTCAGGTCCTGCGGGTTTAGCTTGTGCTGATCAATTAAATAAGAGAGGACATTTCGTTACGGTTTTTGAGAAGAATTCAATTCCCGGTGGATTATTAACGATTGGTATTCCGAATTTTAAACTCGATAAAAAGTATATTAAAAGAAGAATATCATTAATGGAGGAAGAAGGGATTGAGTTCAAAACAAATATTACTGTTGGCGAAGACATAATAGCTGAGGAGATAATTTCCAATTTTGATGCTGTTGTGCTTGCTTGTGGTGCCGAGCAACCGAGGGATCTGCCTATCGATGGGAGGGAACTGGAGGGTATTTATTTCGCGATGGATTACCTCGGTCATCAGGCAAAAGTTAATTTAGGATTGGAAGAAATGGATGAAAAACTCTCCGCCAAAGGGAAAAATGTTATTGTGCTCGGAGGTGGTGATACCGGAGCTGATTGTATCGGAACTGCAATACGGCAAGGAGCAAAAAGCGTAAAAAATTTTGAGTTGATGCCTCAACCTCCGTTACAAAGAACGCCTGATAATCCTTGGCCTCAATGGGCAAGAATTTTAAGAATTTCTACATCCCACGAAGAGGGATGTGAAAGAGAGTACTGTGTTTTGACTAAACAATTTATCGGCGAAAACGGAAAAGTATCGAAATTAAAAGCTGTACGTGTGAATTTTACGAAAGGGAATGATAACGGCAGAATGGTGATGGAAGAAATTCCGGATTCGGATTTTGAAGTTGATGCGGATATGGTAATTCTTGCCCTTGGATTTATCGGACCTGCAAAAGGGAAATTACTTGAGCAATTTAATGTACAACTTGATGAAAGGGGAAATGTGAAAACTGATGATTGCATGATGACAAGTAAAACGGGTGTTTTTTCTGCCGGTGATATGAGACGAGGGCAATCCCTTGTAGTTTGGGCGATAAATGAAGGACGAAAGACAGCTGATTATGTAAATAAATATTTGAAGGAAATTTCATAGTAAATGAGCAAAACGCGAGTAAGAAGTAGAAAGCTCATTGGCGTCCCATTTCGGGGCGCTTTTTTTGTGCTTGGGTGAAAAATCATTCAATCTAAAGAGAGGATTACCCTACAATTTAACAACAATTGAATCTAAGAAATTATAAATTAGGCTTAGACTGTGAAATACTAATAAACTATTAAAAGAATAGAACTAAATTTATTAGTCTACTTTTGTTAAAGATGTAGAATATCAATAATATTATTATATACATTATATTTTATTAGAAGAGAATCGATGGAGAAGTTTTTCAAATATCTTGGTCGAAAAGCCGGAGAAACATATAATAAATCCAAGTGGATTTATTCTTCAATATTCGGTGATGAAGAGGAAGCCATTAAAGCTGAATATACTTTCGGCAGACAGATGACCAAGGAATTAATGAAGAAGAGAAAAATAGCTTCTTCAAAATTACTTGACGCCGTAGCTGATAAATTAGTTGACAGATTAAATACGAAAAGAAAATTTCAATTTTTCGTAATTGAATCCAGTGAAATTAATGCTTTCGCTTTGCCAGGCGGATTTATCTTTTTTACCGAATCAATATTAAAATTTTGCAATTATGATGAGGAAGAAATAGCTTTTATTTTATCCCACGAAATTGCTCATATTATCAAAGGACATTCATTCAACAGATTACTAGCCGAATATTCACTGGCTACAATCGGCAAGTTTATTAGAGTAACCGGAGTTTTTCAACAAGCTGCAAAAGAAATTACACGAAAGTATTTATCCTCAAAATATTCGAGGGAGAATGAATTCGAAGCGGATGAGTTTGGCATTCGTTTGATGAAAGCCGCAAAATATAATCCACAAGGAGCGATTCGATTTTTTGAAAGAATGAAATCATTGAAAGAAGAAGATTCCCTATTTCCACAATATTTTTCCACCCATCCTTCAACTGATGAAAGGATGAAAAATGTAAGAAAAGCAATGAATAAGTGACCTGAATAGCTGTTGTCAATTTTACTTAAGATGGTAAAAGATGAGATTGATGATTCTGTTCTACTCCAGATGAAAACAAAAAAAAGTCCACTCGAAACTGAATTGTAAAAATATTATAGCAAAATTTTGAAAATTAGATACAGATTGTAAGGATATGTGCTAAATATAGTACTTCGCCATACATTTAGTTGACATACTATAATATTTTGCCTATCTTAATTAAAAAAATGAACTGATTGTCTTATTTACTAAAATATAAATTCTCTAAGTTTTTGATTTTTCTGTTTCAATAGCAAAGGAACATCCTGAAATTATTTATTTTCAAATGTGTTCTACCTCCATCTCTCTCCCAAGCAACCGGTTTAGTTTAGCTTTATTGATAAAGTATTAAGAATACTTATCAAGATATATCCAATTCCTCATTCATTGAATTTCTGAAATATTTCTTTTTTAGCCTACCTGGATTGTATCCTGTTGCCGGAAATAAAGGATAATTTACTATCCGGACTGTTCCACAATCATTTGGGGCAGGAAGAAGTAACAAATGCAACAAGCATAAGCAGATGGAAGTTTCTCTTTATAGGCTAGAAATTTGTGTGATTAGACAGGACGAAACGATATGTTGTATTTACAGCCTTTAATATTTGAACGGTTAGAATGATAAGATATCCTGACATAAATATTTTTATCCCGTTTTCATCAAAACAGTTTAGTATTAATTGATTCATCTTAAACATTTATAAAACTAGAAAAGGAAAGATATGACAGGCAAAAACCTCTCAAAACGACTGCAAAAATCTATAGTAGGTTATTCTGCTATGGGGATTCTTGTCATAGGGGTTATCGTTGCTTTGGTAAGTATTGGTCCATTGTATAAATATCTAAAAGAAAATGCAGATAGAAATCTACAACTTGTCCAAAATACAAAAACAAGAGCCGTAGAGGAATATTTATCAAGAGCAAAGGATATCGCTTCGCAAATCAGTAGTCGAACAAGAATTCGTGAGGTTTTGGAGGTATACAATCGAGGGGAGATAACTCTTAAAGAATTGGTGAAATTTACTGAAAATAAGCTTTTAGATGCTATGAATCACTCTGAGGAGGTTGCTGGCATCAGTCGCCTCGATAAGGGAGGTAATTTGGTTGTTTATGTTGGAAAGCCAATACCAAAAAAGTTTTGGTCAATTCCGGATACCAAGTCAATCAAAACAAATGTTAGTGGATCGGTAAATGTGGAAGGCGAGGAATACATTGTAGTTGTGTCTAAGATTCTAAATAAGAAAGTTGAACGAGTTGGCACAGATATCGTCTTATTTAAACTTGAGCGCCTGCAGCATATTATTCAAGATTATACAGGTTTGGGAGAATATGGGGAGACTGTCTTAGCAGCGATAAGCGGAGACAACAAAATTCTTTCCCTTTTTCCATTACGAAGAGGGGATGAGTTAATCAAAGAGATTTCAATTAGTTCACCTATAGGTATAGCTCTGGAAAAAGCAGCATTTCATCAAGAAAAAGGCATATTGCAACCCGGTGAACAATATGATAGCCCGGAAGTTTTGGCTTTTGGACCTATAAAAGGGAGTAAATGGGCTATAGTTGTGCAGATGAATGAGGATGAACTTTATGCTCCCGTTATGGGGCAGATGGTTCCTATCGGAAGTATAATTTTAGTTTTAATATTACTCGGAGTTTTTGGTATGGGAATGCTGATGCGTCCTCTCACCGGTAGGATGGTCAATCTGGAACAAGATCTAGAAAACAAATCAATTGATTTGCAGAAAGAGTTAAAGGAACGCAAACAAGCTCAGGAGCATATAAAACATCTTCAGAGTGCTCTTATGTCAATTAGAAAGATCAATCAGCTTATTGTTCAGGAAAAGAATAAAGAAAAACTTTTACAGACAGCATGTGATATTCTCAAAGAAACTAGTGATTATAAGCTGGTATGGTTTGGTATGATCGATGGGGACAATAAAAATATTTTGCCGGTTGGGCAAGCGGGTTTTGAAAACGGATACCTAAAATCACTTAATATAACTTTGGATGATTCCGGAACTGACAGCGATCCTACGAAAGCAGCTCTCAAAACCGGGAAGCCATTTATAATGAAGAATATTTCCACGGATTCACGTTATGAACTTTGGAAAAAGGAAGCAATAAAACGCGGATATTCTTCAATGGTTTCCATACCACTAACCTATGGTGAGAGATCATTCGGAGTTCTAAATGTATATGCATCCATACCGGATGCTTTTGATTTGGAGGAAATGGATCTTCTTTTAGAAGTTAGTCAGGATATCGCCTTTGCGATGAATAATATTGACATTGAAAGAGAAATAGAAACCACTAAGGAATTATTGCAAAATGTAATTGACAAAACTTCCGACTTAGTCTGCACAATAGATATGGAGGGCAAATTTCTTTCTATAAATAAAGCGGTAACTGAAAAACTGGGTTATGAAAAAGAAGAATTGATAGGGAAACCTAAAATTGACTTTGCGGTTGACCGGGAATTATTTTCCAGAAAATTTAAGGAGGTATTAGAAAACGGAAGTATTTCAAATTGGGAAGTGCCTCTTAAAAGAAAAGACGGTTCCATAGCATTTATTCTCTATTCAATAACTTTACTGAAAGATAGGAATGGCAAGCCAGTTGCAATGGCCGGATTTGGGAAAGACGTAACTGAAAACAAAGAGAATGAGAAGAGAATTCGACGCAATATAAAAGAACTAACAACTATTTATGATGCAGCACGAAAACTGCAGTATCTCCACACACCGGACACACTAGCACAGGAATTGATTGCCATTTTGGAGAAGAATCTATCTTTTGAATACGGAGTAGTGCTTTTGATTGATGAAGCAACAAGTAGACTAATTCCTTTTGCTGTAAGCGATCAGGGAAGAGGAGAAGAATTTATTAAAGCGGATAAAGAATTCATTTTAAGTAAAGGCTTAACAGTTGGTAAGGGAATTACAGGCTGGGTGGCGGAAACAGGGCAGACTGTTCGATTGGGTGATGTTCGATACGATCCGCGTTACTATACTTTACGCGGTGAAGATATACGTTCCGAATTATGCGTACCCTTGAAAGCCGGAAATCGCGTTATCGGTGTTCTAAATGTGGAAACAAACAAACCGGACGCTTATACTGAATCTGATCAGCGAGTTTTGGAAACAATTGCTTCGCAGATGGCATTAGCTATACAACAATCCTATCTCCACGAGCAGATACAGCATCACACAACCGAATTGGAAGAACGTGTTCACGAGCGAACAACTCAATTACAATTTGCAAATAAAGAACTGGAAGCATTTGCATATTCCGTTTCTCACGATTTACGTGCACCACTTAGAAGTATACATGGTTTCACTGAAATATTACTTGAGGATTATACAGATAAATTGGATGACGAAGGGAAAAGAATATGTGCGGTAATTAAAAAAAATGCAGAACGAATGAGCCAACTGATAGACGATCTTCTAACTTTTTCGCGGCTAAGCCGGAAAGAATTGAATAAGACAGTTATTGATATGAACAGGTTAGTAAAATCGGTATGTCTCGAAGTTATTCCTCCGGATAAAAGTAACAAGGTTAAAATTATAATTGATGATCTTTGTGATGCTTTCGGTGATCCGAATTTGATAAAACAGGTATGGTTTAATTTGATTTCAAATGCAGTAAAGTTTTCTGCTAAAAAAAAGATGCCCGAAATAAACATCAGTTTCGAAAAGGAAAATAATATGATTATTTACAGTGTAAAAGATAACGGTGCAGGATTCGATATGCGCTATTTAAATAAACTATTCGGTGTTTTTCAAAGGCTTCATAGTGAAAAGGAATTTTCCGGAACCGGAGTCGGATTAGCTATTGTTCAAAGGATTATACAACGACACGGTGGTGAAGTGTGGGCAGAAGGAAAAGTTGATGAGGGTGCTGCTTTCTATTTTTCTATACCCGATAAAGAAGAAGAATAGTAAAATTTTATTTAAGTAAAATTAAGGGAATTAGCTTTGATATTTGAACGTTTTCATTCGTTGTATATTATAGTTATCAACTTTAAGTATTATTAATTGATTGTGCAACAATCCAATATATATCGCACAATTTTAATAGGAGTAAGTAATGAAAAATTACGATCCGGTAGATATCCTTTTGGTAGAAGATAATCCTAACGATGCTGAATTAATTGTTAGAGCATTAAAAAAGAAAAATCTCGCAAATGATTTATATGTAGTTGAAGACGGTCAAGCTGCCCTCGATTTTATTTTTTGCAGAGGGGATTTTGAATTTAGAAATCAGAGCAAAGCGCTAAAAATAATTTTTCTCGATCTAAAATTACCTAAACTAAGCGGTCTTGAGGTTCTTAAGGAGATTAAATCAAATCCCAAAACGAAGAAGATTCCGGTTGTTATCGTTACTTCTTCAAAAGAGGATCCGGATATTGAGGCAGCATATGAATTAGGTACCAACAGCTATATAGTTAAACCTATTGATTTCACGGATTTTATTGATGCACTTCAAAATACAGGTTTATACTGGCTGCTTGTAAATGAAGCACCGAGATAATTTTTATTTTCAATCTTGAATAAATAAAAGTTACATAGTGAAATCTATTAGCTTAATTACTAGGAAGAGAGAATAATTCTCATTGCTTACAATGGGAAGGTTGAATGCAAGAAAATATAAAAATATTGATAGTTGAAGATTACTTTTCGGATGCCGCACTCGCCGAAATGGAATTGAAGAAGGTTCTAAAAAGCATTGATACGATGATTGTTGAAACCGAAGGTGACTTTTTGCAAGCGCTAAATGACTATAAACCAGATCTTATTATTTCAGATTATTCTCTCCCAAGTTTTGACGGATTAAGGGCATTGAAATTAACGCTTGAATATTCTCCTGTGACACCCTTCATAATGTTAACCGGTTCGATAAATGAGGAGACAGCTGTAGAGTGTATGAAAGCAGGAGCTACCGATTATGTAATTAAAGAACATATTAAAAGATTGGGCTCGGCTGTTCTTCATGCACTTCTTCAAAAAGATATTGTTGCGGAAAAAATGGAAGCGGAAAAAGCATTAAGGAAAAGTGAGAAATTAAATAGATCTATTACAGAAACCGCATCTGATGCAATTATAACTCTTAATTCCAAAGGAGTGATTTTAACCTGGAATAAAACCGCTGAAAAAATATTCGGTTATTCATCCTCCGAAATGCTCGATAAAGATTTTTCTGTAATACTATCTACTAAATCTCTTAAAAAACATGAGTTGGAGTTTGAGAGTTTAATAGAGAGCAATAAAGAAAATTTACTTGGCAGTACTTTCGAAATAACCGCATTAAGGAGGGACAGAAGTGAATTCCCTATTGAGTTGTCTTTATCAAGTTGGGAAAGTGAAAATCAAAGATATTATACGTGTATTATTCGTGATATTACGGATAGGAAAAAAGCTGAGGATGAAATTCGTGAAAATAATAGAAAATTAAATACCCTCTTCAATAATTTACAAGGAATGGCTTACCGTAGCAAAAACGTTAAAGAATGGACTAAGGAATTTGTGAGTAATGGCTGTAAAGAACTTACAGGGTATAATGTGGATGATTTATTATTTAATAAAAAAATATCTTATAGTGATATAATTTATCCCGATGATAAAAACAGAATATGGAACGAAGTCCAAAATGCCATAAATAACAAAAAACCCTTCGAACTTTCTTACCGGATTATAACAGCTGACAATAAAATTAAATGGGTAAATGAAAATGGTGTTGCTGTATTTGATGAGGATAGCGGTGAGTTTTTAGCTATCGAAGGTTTTGTTTGGGATGTAACTGAGAAGAAAAAGTCGCAAGATAAGTTGAAAGAGAGTGAAGAAAAATTCAGGCTTTTATTTGAGAAGTCTTATGAGGGTATAGTAAAAATTGATACTAATGCAAAGATAGTTTTGGTAAATCCACGTCTGGTTGAAATGACTGGATATTCTCAACAAGAACTTCTTCAAATGTATTTAATCGATCTTTTGCCGGAAGATGAAAATGAAAATTATATATATAGATTAGAAAACTTGAAAAAGAATATTTCAGAAAATTTTGAAAGTAAATTATTAAGAAAAGACGGAACAATTCTATGGATATTGGTTTCTGCAAGTCCGCTCTTTAATAATGAGGGGGATTATATTGGTGGTTTCGGAACATTCACAGATATTACCGGACGTAAACTGGCGGAAGAGAAATCGAGAGGACTAAATCGAATTATTGAGGAATCTCTTAATGAAGTCTATATGTTCAGCGTCGAGACGCTGAAATTTATACGAGTGAATTACGGTGGTAGAAATAATTTGGGTTATACAATTGAGGAATTAGAGAAGCTAACTCCTATCGATTTGAAACCGGAATTCAATTATGATTCTTTCCGAGCTTTGACCAATCCCTTAGTGAAAGGAGAAAAAAAAGTTTTAGTTTATGAAACGGTTCATTTAAGAAAGGACGGATCTTTATACCCTGTTGAAGTTCACTTACAGTTACATAATTATACCGGTCAACAAGTTTTTGTAGCAATAATAAATGATATAACAGATCGAGTAAAAGTTGAGGAAGAAAGGAAACTTTTGAGCACTGCCATTGAACAAAGTCCCGCCGCCGTTCTGATAACCGATCCGCATGGCAATATTGAATTTATAAATCCAAAGTTTACTCAGATAACCGGTTATTCTCTTGAAGAGGTAAAAGGAAAAAACACCAATATTTTAAGTTCGGGGAAACAAACAAAAAAATATTATGAGGAAATGTGGAATACTATCCTCTCAGGAAAAAACTGGGAAGGGGAAATAATTAATAAAAAGAAAAACGGTGAATTATATTGGGCTAAACTCTCAATTTCGCCTCTTGTAAATAATGATGGTGATATATCACATTTTATTAGTGTTAAAGAAGACATAACAGAAAAAAAGAAGTTGATTGAGGAATTAATTAAATCTAAAGAAAAAGCAGAAGAGATGAACAGGGTGAAATCCTATTTCTTTGCCAATATGAGTCATGAACTCAGGACTCCTTTTATCGGTATTATCGGATATGCTGAAATATTAACTGAATCTTTAGAAAACGAAGAGGATAGAGAAATGGCAAAAGCCATTTTAGATTCTTCGGAAAGAATGGTTGGAACATTAAATAAAATATTAAATCTTACTAAAATAGAATTGGATGAAATAAAACTTAACTATTCGGACGTGGATATAAATAATTTTATTAATGAATTTGCTTCCAAATTTATAATTACATCGTCAAAGAAAAACCTGAGTTTTAACTTCTCAGTCAATTCAAAATCGACAATTATTTCAACAGATGAAAATATCTTACATGAAATACTCAACAATCTTGTAGAGAACGCTATTAAGTATACTGAAAAAGGTAGAGTTGATGTTATCTGTGATCTTGTAAAACGAAATAATTCTGATTATATAGCAATAAAAGTACAGGATACGGGAATTGGTATCCCGGAAAATTTACAAAAAGTTATCTGGGATGAATTTCGTCAAGTGAGTGAAGGGTTCAGTAGAGAATTCCAAGGTTCCGGTCTTGGTCTGGCTATAGTTAAAAAATTAACCAAACTAATTAATGCAGAAATTACACTTTCAAGTAAAGTGGGTGAAGGTTCTCTATTCACTCTTTATCTTCCTGTGAACCATTAATTCCTTTCAACAAAATTATAAATATTAAATTCATTAATGAAGTGATGAATTGGGGAGGAGATTGTTAAAAAGAAGTAGGAACTTGGATGGTTGTATGAATGGATGATTGGACGAATGGATGATTGAATGACTGTATGATTGAATGATTGAATGATTAATTAATGCTTAAGAATTTATGCCCGCATAACAATTAAACTTACATACCAGATAAACACACAACCACCGGGCCCGGTATCCGGCATCCGGTATCAAGTTACAAGCATCCAGCATCCAAAATCCAGCTCCGCACCTACTCCTAAATGTATATGTGCTTAACGGAAGGGGAATAGTATTATTTAAAAATAAAAAAGCCGTAACGCATTGTAAGACAACAAGTTACGGCCATAAATGGCGGAGAGGGCGGGATTCGAACCCGCGAAGCCAGTTTCCCAGCTTGACGGTTTAGCAAACCGTTGGTTTCAGCCACTCACCCACCTCTCCAATCAAGTAGTGTGACTAAAATAAAACTTTAATTTCAATATTTCAAAAGAACAAACACAGATTTATTTTTGAGCTTTTCGGGAGTTGCAGCAGGGGATATCAATAACCGTTTATCCCGTTTGATAATTATTTAAAAGTCTTTTGAATGCATCTCCGCTTTTAAAACTCTTAATTTTCATTTCACGACGAAAAGCATCAGATTTAGATGAAAACTTTTCGAAATAAACAATTTCCCAAGGAACAAATGCTTTCGTGGATTTTACTTTTCCACTATTATGCTGAGAAAGACGTTTTTCTAAATTGGCAGTATGACCAATATAAAATCTATCTTTCGAACAACTTTTCAATATATAAACATAGTAGCTGTTTATTTGAAAACCGTTGGTTTTCCCGCCAAAGCGGGACCTCGCCGGAGGCGATGGCAGCCACTCACCCACCTCTCCAACCAAGTAGTGTGACTAAAATAAAACTTCTGTTTTCAATATTTCAAAGGAACATCTTTCAAATTTGAAATGCAAATATATAAAACTTGTAGAATAGGCAAAAGAGAAATTTAAAATATTTCATTACTT
>CAZNJB010000025.1:26063-45977 GCA_964573255.1 uncultured Melioribacteraceae bacterium | reverse complement strand
ATTATACTTTTTACAAATATTCGAATAATAATTTAACTCCCATTGATTCAATTAAAAACGTGATCCCGGTTTATATTGGGGATTTAAATAATGACGGATTAATTGAAATAGTCGGTAATTTTCAAAGAAAGGGATACATTCTTTCTCAAAATACAGCAGGGGAGTTTAACTTTTCAAAAGCTTATGCGGATTCTTCCGGGAAATTTTATCCTGTGTTAGTAACTGATTTATTAGGTGACAAAACACCCGAAATTATTTGCAATGAAAATGATGAAAAATATTTGATTTATTCAATCAATTCCGATTTAACTCCATCACTCTTAACTACTATTGATAATTATTCTCAAATAAATGGAAATAATTCATTAAATAATAATCTATTAAATAATATTATTTCAACTGATGTAGATTCCGACGGATCAAAAGATATCCTTTTTGTTGACTCTGACGGAGATGTGATTTTGCAAAAATTCCCAGCCGGGGCAAATAATCAAACAACAATTCTGGAAACTTCCTTTAATACATATAACAGGAATACATTGGTAAGCGGTAATTTTGACGGAGATAGCTTCGAAGATTATGCCGTACTTTTTAAATCCCGGAGCATAGGAAGTTATAATTATCTAATAATTTTCAACTATTCCAATTCAACCGTAAATATTTTATATGAAAAATTGTTAATAGATCCGGCAGTGGAATTCGGTTCAATTCTTTTTACCAATCAATATCATTCATTACGTTTTGTTGATATTGATAATGATGACAGAGATGAATTGATTATAAATACCTTTCCTTATAAATATATTCTCGAAAAAAATAATGAGAGTATCGAATACACATATTTTAACGAAATAAGCAATAACAAGTATCAATTTGCAGGGGATGTTGACGGCGACGGGATGATAGAATTTACCGATCAAACTACAGATGGGATTCTATTTTTACAATCCGAAGAAGGGAATAAACCAACTTCACCGATATTTATAAGTTGCTATTCAATTGATACTGCAAGAGTTTTTCTGAATTGGGAGCACAAAGGATCTTCAACCATAATCTACCGAGGGGAAACAATTGACGAATTAACTCCAATCGATTCAACTAATAATAACACTTACATCGATTCCTTATTATCAAATAATACTCATTATTATTATGCACTTAAATCTGTTAATCCATTGTTTGAGTCAAAGTATTCAAACTTATCTGAGATAAAATCAGTTTATACGCATCCAAATGCAAAAGTAGTTGAATTAACTGCTCTGAATGAAAAGAATCTGCTTCTTAAGTTCGATACAAAAATTGACCAAAATATCCCGAATTTAAATTCATTCATTTTGAACTCAAGTGATATACCACAGTCAATTCGCCCAAAAGATTTTTATTCCTATTTAATAACATTCGGCAAATCATTTGATACGGGTGAAAATAATTTAAGAATTAAAAGCTTAAAAGATTATTTTAGATCTCCAATTAATGAAGATAGCTTAACATTCACATTCACGCCGGTAATTCAACAGGATCGCTTTTATGTTGAGAGTTTTTCCTTAAAGGATGCAAAGCATATTTCTATAAAATTTAATCTTCCTGTCGATAGTCTATCGGCTTTGCAGTTTCAATACTACTCTTTCACGCCGGCAAACGAAATCAAAAATATTCAATACTCGCCGGTTGAGAATAGTAAAATTATACTCGAGGTAAAAAATCCAATAGGTTCTATAGGCATAGAGTATGAATTGAAAATTAGCGGACTGCACAGTTCGCCTGAAACCGGTTATCTGGAAATTGAGGAAGGAGCCGGTTCTTACATCCTTATTTCTGAGATATCAAATAATCTCGATAATGTTATAATTTATCCGAATCCAGCTAATATTGAAGAAAATCAAAAAATTACTTTTGGAAATTTACCATCTAAAGTAGATATTTATATATTTAATATTTCCGGAAAACCGGTTAAGGTGTTCCATAAGAGAACCGGAGGCGGAGGTATTTCTTGGGATTTTAGAACAGATAATGGTTCTAAAATTGCTTCAGGCATTTATTTTTGCAAAATTTCCGCCATTAACAATGACGGAACTGTAATACAAGAAGTTATTAAAAAATTTGCGGTAGTAAAATGAAATATGAATTAAAAGAATTTTATACAAAATCCAATCTACTTAGTTTTTTGCGATTGTTACTATTTATTCCCGTGATTTATCTTTTCTCTAATTACGATTCAAATGAGAATGTAAGATTCTATTTAGTTGCATTATACCTTTTTGCTACAATTACTGATTTACTCGACGGTTATCTCGCGCGTAAATTCAACGAGATTACCGAATTAGGCAAAGTGATCGATCCTTTAGCGGATAAGGTTATGATAATTACAATTGTTGTTATGATGTTTGCCAAAGGTATAATAACGGATTTTTACTTTTACGTTATTGTATTAAGAGATATAATTATATTTATTGGCGGAATATTCGTAACAAAAAAATTAGGAAAAGTATTGCCTTCTAATCTTTTGGGCAAAATTACTGTTATAACAATAGGAATTTATCTTATATTTGCCACTCTAAAACTTGATTACTTAGTATTTGCAGAGAACTTATTCTATTACATAAGTATGATAATGAGTTTCTTATCCATAATCGGATATGGAATTAGAGCCAAAGAAGCAATACAATGGAGTAATAATGAAACTGTTTAAAAATTTTGATTTCGGAAAATTAAAAAGCGGACTCAATAAAACCAGAGAAAAATTATTTAATCAAATTTCAGAAGCTGTAAGCGGTAAAGCAATTATTGATGAAGAATTGCTGGAAGAAATTGAAGAGATTTTAATTACTTCCGATATAAATTATGATGTAACTGAAAGAATTATTGAAGCTGCCAGAAAAGAATTGAAAGGCAAATCGGATAGAAATTACGAAGAAATAATTAATGTGATTAAAAAAGAATTGATTTCAGAGTTGGATGAGTATACCGCTGAATCCGAATTTGAGGAAATAGATAAATATAAACCCTTCGTAATTTTAATTGTTGGTGTTAACGGTGCCGGAAAAACTACCACAATTGGGAAATTGGCTAATATTTATAAACAGTCTGGATTAAAAGTTGTGGTTGGCGCAGCGGACACATTCCGTGCTGCTGCAAACGAACAATTGGAAGTATGGGCCGATAGAGTAGGGGTGGAGATTGTCCAACGTGCCCATGGTGCGGATCCTTCATCGGTAGCTTTCGAAACATTAAAAGTAGCTAAAGATAAAAATGCCGATATCGTAATGATAGATACTGCCGGAAGACTCCATACCAAAAATAACCTTATGGAAGAATTGCGTAAGATCAAAAGGGTTCTTGCTAAAGTATTGGATTATGCTCCCAATGAAGTATTTTTAGTGGTTGACGGGAATACGGGGCAGAATGCTTTGGTACAAGCCAAGGAATTTTCTAAATATACCGACATAACGGGTATCATTATCACAAAATTGGATGGTACTGCTAAGGGTGGAATGATTTTCAGCATTTGCTCCGAACTAAAAATTCCAATCAAATATATAGGTGTTGGAGAAGGCATAAAAGACTTGCAAACCTTTGATCCTCAAGAATATGTTAAAGCATTATTCAGCTAATATTTGTAACTTATTGTTTCAAAATAAATTAGATTAAAAGGAATCATATATAAATATGAAAAACTTACTTATCGTTAATCCAGTTTCGGGAGGTAAGAGGGGACAGAAGTTAAGTAAAATATTATTGGATGAAATTAAGGCTAAGAATTATCCATTCGATGTCGAAATAACAAAATACAAGGGGCATTGTTTAGAATTAACTAAAAAACTTGCTCCGAATTATGATAATGTTTTTGCTGCCGGTGGAGACGGTACGGCATTTGAAATGATGAATGGTTTGCCAAAGGATAAAGAGATTAAAGTAGGTATTTTTCCGGTTGGTACCGGTAATGATTTTTTTGCAAGTATGAATTTGAATAGCGATATCCGCTTTTTGTTAAAATATTATTCGGATAACAACAAAAAAGTAAGGGATTTTGACCTTTTTGAGCTAAAATATAAGGATAAAAAAGGGGAAAGCAGCTGTATTTTTGTTAATGTATTCGGTATTGGCTTCGATGCATTGGTAGCCCATCAAATGAGTGTTTTTAGAGGATTACCGGGAGTTACGGCTTATATCGCATCAGTTTTTAAGGCTCTTTCACAACTGAAATACATCAATTTGAAAATGCAGATTGATTCAAATTCAGTGATTAATGGTGAAAAACTATTAGTCACTTTTGGAAATTCACCACGATCAGGCGGAGGTTTCTATTTAACCCCTTACGCTAAAATTGACGATAAATTAGTTGATATTGGTATAATTGATAAAATAGGTAAATTAAAATTAATTCGATCATTACCGATGGCATTAGTCAATAAAATAGATAGAATTCCGGAAATCTCATTTTATACAACGGATCAATGCGAATTTTCATTGGAAAATGGTTATTATGCTCATGCAGATGGAGAAATTATTTCAACTTCGTTATACGAAGGAAAAATATCTATTGTAGATCATAAACTAAAAATGATTTGCGGATAATGAATTATGATATTTAACAAACAAAAACAACATAGAATCTTTGATTATACGCCTCGGTTTTACAATCCTGAAGAAGACGAACGCGAACGTCGTAAACGCAGATTGAAATTCAGATACCAACGTTCAACTAGAAAAAAGAGTAATTCACTTATTGTTTATCTTTTGTTATTTCTACTAATCATTTTCATCTATTATAAATTCAGTGGATAATCTGATATCGGGGGAAATGATAGTTTACATAATATAGATTATGCGACACATTTTAGTCTTTTTTTTATATTTGATTAAATTTTTCGATTTTCAGGAATGACAGCTAAAAATAAATATTACAAGTCTTATCGGTACGTTACTTTAGCAAGAGATTCAACTGACGACCCCCAAGTTGAACGATTAAGGCGAGATCTAGGCGAGCAGCTGAGAATTTTCTTAAAAGAACAATATCAGACTCTTAAACGTGCTGCAAAGTTCCTCGATTGCTCTCCTGCTTATCTTTCGCAAATATGCCGGGGCAAACGGACCCCGAACCTTAAACTCAGGCAAAACTTAACGAGGGCCGGATTTCCAGAGCATAAACTATTTAATTACTTTTACAGCAAGGACTTAGACGATTCTGAGAACATTTCAGCCCGGGAAATAATCCTCGAATTAAAGCGGATAATTGAACGGCAAGACTCCCTTTTGAAATTCTATCAAAGGGCAATTGTGGAGCTCCGTCAAGATTTTGACGAACTCCGGAAAATTAACAAGTCTGCAAATAAACAAAAATTAACAAACCCGTAAATTTTAGGTGTGATAACTAATATTAAACGTGATCCCTATCACAATATAATAAAGCAATCCCTCAGTAATTACCGGGGGGATAATCCATAAATTAAAGACGTAAGGCGTTAAATCGGCAATAATAAAGCAGACAATCAGGATCTCAGTCGATTTTAGAGAGTGCCAACCGTCTTTGAACATTGCTAAAGGGTATCTCATTAAAAATTGAACGATCCTGTTTTTATATTTCCACTTATTCCCGACGTACCAGCTCCAAAGCTCCGGGAACTTCTTTCTCAGTCGGTAAAGCAAAGGCTTTCTCTGCCAATTCTCATTGATTTGGAAATGCCGGATCGTCTCTCTTTCCCCGGTTATAAATCCGACTAAACCCAATAGAATTAAAATAGTGATTAAGCTCATTTTCTTACTCCTATTGTTGAGGTGTGGATAAATTATATAAAAATTTCACGTCGTTAATTTCAACGAGAGTGAACTCAGCAACTCCTTTCACAAAGTCAATTCTCAGCGAATCGAAATACTTGTCATTTGATACGTTATCTAAAAGGCTAAAGCTGATTGAGTTATCGTCGATCTTATATTTATACTTAAAAGCCCTATGATGCTGAGCGTAAAAGCTAGAAAGTGAGAGGGCCTTTTGCATTGCTAAGTTATCTAAATCACTTTGAGAGCTCGCTGTCGCATCGTCGCAAATTATTGTCCTGCTCATTTTATTGACGGGAGTCGCTCCGGTGTTCTCTTGCCAAGTATAGGAGCCCTCGAGCTTGTTTCCGTTAGAATCCTTTAACCAGCTTTTAACAGTAACCTCGACAGCGTCGGCTTTTCTTGCAAAATAATACTGTAATTTCTCACTCAAAATGCTCTCATCTATCAGCGTTCTAGTAGTCCCCGACGTTGCTAAGGATCCCCGCGCCTGCAAAGTCGGATATGAGTTCTGCCCGAAGTACAAATATGAGTCGCAAGTTTCGGCCAAATATTTGAGAGCCGAGACTAAATCACTCCCGAGAGGTCTATCGTCGAGGGTGTCCTCATAGTGCTCTAAGGGAATTATTTTCTCTGTAATCCCCTTTAATGTTAAAGTAACGTTCCATTTTTGCTTTAAGATTGCCTCAATCATTTTCACGGCATCAAAGCCCCTTACATTCGGCCCATAAACTCCGGTTCCGGCTTTGTAGCAATCGACAGAATAAAAATTCTTTTCCCAACCCTGAGCGGAGTTCATAAGAACCGGAGACGTCGGAAACGAGTAATTATCGACGTATTGAATGACTCCCTTTGTATATCTCAAATTCGGGTCATTGTTGTAATCGTCCGTTTCCGTCCAGAACTCTTTAACGAGCAAAGAACGATATTCCGCTGAGGATCCGTCATAATATTCGATAATTTCCCCGGGAGTAAACGCATTAGCCGGAGTGTTTGCCATTGCCGTCGGGCTGTTAACGGGGCCCTGCAAAACATTAACGTCAATTATGTTGACTCCGCTTTTCATAAAATAAACATCATAACCGGGGGGTAAACTTACACGCGTTGCGACTGAGATATTTTTCGCTCGGGCGTTTGTTGCTGCTAATTTTCTTAATGCGCTCAATTTATCGAGCAACTCGAGGTGAATGATCTCCTCCCCCTCATTCATTTCGAGGGATTCAAAATCTACAATCCCCTCAAAAATCTGATGTTCTGTATTAACGGAGTCTAAAATTTTAACCTTAATTAAATATATCCCCGCATTTGTAAGATTGTAAAATTTATTATAAACGGCGTTGTTATACTCATATTTCAGCGACATTTTAAGCGAATCAAAAAGCATAATTCCGCCGGAGGTTACGTCCTCACTTTCGAGCTTATATTCCACGTCTGAAATATCGACTAGATAATCAGTCCAATCGACCCAATTACTAACAGAATATTCTTGAAACTCTATTTTGAACCTCATAAGCTAGACCTCCGAATTTCTCTCAATCCTACAATTGCAATATCTTTCGAGGCTCTGTCTGTTAAATTGATTTGATTAGGCCTCTCTGCTAATTTGAGAATGTTTTGATTTAGTTGATCGAGCTTTTTATCCAGAGCGTAAGATCCGCCCGGCCGATTCTTTAAGTTAGCCTCGACTGTCCTAATTGTTTGAAGTACGAGCTGAGCCTGTCCTGACGCGTAATCCTGAGCCGGAGCAATCACTTCCGGACCGTTTTCCCCGACAATTACGCCGCCTTTTGCATATCCGGGGATTGTTGTTGTTGCTATTGCCTGAACGTTCCTCAAACCCTGCATTATTGCGAGCCCGGACATTATGAAGTTAAACGGCGGCGGAGCTGAGGAGAGCATTAAGTTTGCGGCCTTATAGGTGTCAAATATCGCCTGAGCGACAGCTAGAGCCTTATAAGCGGCCGTATGCTCGGCAAATAAACCTCCTGCCATTGCTAAAGATTGAGAAATATTTTGAATTGATCTCTGTTGACTCATTTCCTCGAGTGCTGCTTTTCTGCTAATATACTGCTCGTCGAGTGCGGCCTTTGCTTCTGTAAAGTTCTCGTAATTCTTGAGCTTTTCGAGTTCAATATTATACTCTATGTCTAGGAGTAATTGCTGCCGTTCGATTTCGTCCTGAACTCCCCGGGAGCGTAATTTAGCAAGATCCTCCTCAGTTGCGAAAAGTTTCTCTTTGAACAGTCCCTCAATATCCTCTAGTTGACTGTTCGGAGCGAATTGAGTTTCGTCGAGGTTATATTCAGGAGCTTTGCTCTTTTTAACCTTTCCCCTCTCCTTTTCTATTTTGAGAAATTTCTCGTCTGCTGCAATAACTCTATTAAGAATAGCAACAGCGTCCTCGTAACTTTCGGCCTCCTCCACAATAATATCATAATTTTCACGATTCAGCTTTTTGAGCTTCTCTCTGTTAATGCGGATTTTGTTCTCTAAGTTGGCGATTAATCCGGTATTAAAAAGAACCGTTTTTAATTCCTCTATTTGTGCCTTTAATGCCAAAACCTCCGGATCCTTTTCCGGGTCTTTATGCTGAGGAACGAGCGTATTTGAAGCGAGGTTATATTCTTTCTTTACTCTTTCCTTTAGCTTTGCGAGCTCGTCCTCTTTCTTTCTCAGCGTCTCCCGGATTTGTGCAACTGTAAAATCTTTATATTTCTGAGTCAGTCTGTCTATTTCGTCAGCCTGATCTTTTATTTCCTCGGTCGTATCTTTGAACATCTGAGGTAAAACTTGCATCAATAGCATCACTCCGTTAATTGCCAGCATTAAACCGCCGGGGCCTTTCAATGCGTTTACTAGCGTTTGCCCGATTGATTGCCCCATGCTCTTAGCCTCTTGACTAGCCATTGAGAAATATTGAACTACCATAGGGATATTATTCGCAATCGACATCAATCCCATGCGAAAAGAAACTAAGAACGTCGAGGCGTCGCCTAATACCCAACCAAATTGCCCGAGAGCCATTTCCATAGTCTTAGAGCCTTTTGCAACTGATTGAGACGTTTGAGCGAGTGCCTTATTCTCGGAGGTTACCTGCTGACTTGCCTGAGCAAGTTTTTGCATTGCCTTAATATTATCGTTTATCTCGGCCTCTGTTGTGTTCAGAGTTGCAACCGCCTCTCTCCCGTCAATAATAATTTTTAGTTTAATCTCTTTCATTTATTTAACCTCTTGAAATTTTCGATTTGTGCGTAAAGATTATTAAGGAAATTAACTCTCTTAGTGTAATAAACATCATATATAAAGCTCGTCGGGGCGTTCCGGAGTTCTAGCATTGCCCCGGGATCCCCGTCCGTTATATAAAAAAGGATTGCATCGAAATAATCGAGGGTTATTTCGGATTGAAACGTTTTCGGTCTAAAATTTGTCAAACTCACATATTCGTCAAGTGCTTTTTTTGTTTCTTTCTCTAAAACCTTGAATTTAGAATCGTATTCTTTGCGAACTCGATTCGACTTAAAAAAAAATCCTTAAATATCTCAAGAGCTTCACTCTCTTTCAGTTCCCCGACATCGAATCCCTCGGGCTTTTCAGTAACAATATCAAGGAACTCTTTTAAGTCGTCCCCCGTCAACTCGGCGACTATCGTCGAGGGATCGGGGGAACTCATTTTTTTTAATATTTCCGCGACTCTTTTCGATTCGTTTATCGTTAAATCAGTTTTTACTTTTATCTCCGGCCTCATTGTCCCCCGTCTCTATTATTTTTGGAATATTGCCTGTCATATCGTAAACCTCGAGCTCAGCATCTTGAGTCAAGGATTTTTGATATTCGTTAAGCTCGAAAGAGATCGAGCCCTTATCCTTTTTGATCTCGTTATCATTTATAACTATGCAAGTTCCGTCTTTCTTACGAAAAACGACTTTAACCACTTTAGCATCTTTTTTTAATTTAACTTTCATCTGCTTTTAGCTCCATTAAATTGAGAATGTTAATTTTTGATTTATGGTGTCAAACGCATAATCGTAAAGCGACACATCCCCGGAAACTTTGAACTTAAATAGTCTTTCCTCGTCTCCGAGACTTATAATCTTTGTATTTGTCAAAGTGTTGATCTCAAAAATATACTTATCAGTTGAGCCGTCGCTGAGGCTCTCTGTAAGTTGCACGCCGATATAATCAGTCTTATCGAGGAAATTTCCTAAGTCGGTAACTCCGGACTGATCCGTCGTGATCTCTAAGTCAACAGTTAAGCCGTATATTCTAGATCTGTTTGTTCTTTCGTTCTTAACGGATTTAGATTTGATTGAGAGCTTTCTCTCGATAATGTTCTCAGCATTGAGCCAAGTCGTAAAAGCCCCGCCTGCTGTTTCCTGTATTGAAACATCTGTCAAAAATGGAGGATGAACGTTCCCAAAGAGATAACCTCCGGGATTATTTGTCCCCGCATAGGAGCTAATATCGAGCAAGGTGTTTGTATCTGCTGACTTAATAATGTTCTTAGCGGTTAAATCCTGCAAAGCATTCTCGAGAGTGAAAGAGATCCCTCTCTCGGTGTTGTCGATCATAAACTCAAAATCGAGACCGAAAAAATTGCTGCCGGAAAAATTAAATATTCCGCCATAGGATTTAGTGTCCGAAACATCAGTATAAAGCCCCTCAGCAGCGACTTGAGCATCGACTCCGCCGTCTCGAGCGAAAACCTCCATAAAGTTTTTGAGATCAGTCATTAAAGTCTGATAGCTTTTTGTTTCTAGCTTAAAACTTCTCTTTCGTGTTAATACTCTGTTTCGATAATCATTCGTTTGATTGTAGTAATCCATTTCCATAGTTGCCGGGGCTCTCAATCCAGCGACGAAAAGATTTGTCGGGGCTGCAAACGAGCCTTTTTTCATTAAGATAATGCTCTTAATGCCTGCAATATTACTGTTTACGGTTCCGAATCCTGTTGCCATTTTATAAACTCCTATTTAATTAAACTTGATTTTGATTGTTCCCGGTTAATTCGTCAATTTCGGCCTGAGTAAGTTGAAACGGCTCCTCTCCTATTAGGAAAGTAGCATTTGAGGAGATAACTTCAAAAGTCTCGTTCCCCTCCTCATCAGTTACCATTTTGCCAAAATCGACGAGATAATATTTATCTTTTTTTTCTCTTATATGGAGAGTGTCAGTCTCCCCGTCGGTTTTATAAGGTTTAAGTATCATTTTGTTTAGTCCTCATACTTAATTTTTATTTTATATTTTTCGCCTGTTCCCGGGGCAACCGAGAAAGTAAAATGAATGTCTTGATCGGTGCTTTCAGAAAAGAAAGTCTTGAGCAGATCGGCCCCTCTGATCTCAGTCCAGCCGTTTGCGTTTATAGCTTTTCCGCTTACAATATCAGATCCAGCTGCCGACGTTCCGACGTTAAGAGTCGGAGTTGCTGCTCCGGTGTTGTAGATAAGGATTTTCTCAATTGATTTGCCGCCTTGACAGCTCTTTGTCATTGCCTTAGTAGTTGCAGCATCAGCAACCTCAGAATAATCAGCAACAAAATCCATTGCAGTTGGAGAGCCGACCGTTACGCCGTGCAATCCGTTACCGGAACTATCGAGACAGCCGTTCGGGCCCATATTTTCGCCTCGATATTCGGCGGTGAGGCCGATTTGCCTTAATGATGCTTTATCTATATATGCAATAGCACCTGCGCCAGCTGTTTGAGAAACAAAGAAATATATAGTTATTGACGTACAGCCCGGAGGTGTTATGAACTGATATTCTATTTTAGTATAAGAAGTCCCTTTAACGCCTGTTGAAACACGGTTATTAGTTATTGAGGCACCATTTGAATTATCATACACTTGATAAGCCCCGTCATTAGTTCCGTCCCCTCGTGTGTAAAAACTATAAACATATTTTTTATTGGGCTTGACTGCAATAGATTGTGTTATCCTCGTATCGCTTGAAGTTCCCTTTGTTAATTTTACAGCTGTTCCGCTTACAGCTGTATTAGTGATTTCGATTAAATCACCGCCATATAAAACTGAGTTCCAATCAGAGATCGTATCGGAGATCCCATCGTCGGGAGTCCCTGTATAATTTGTAAAATCCCCATTTATAGCTAACTCCGTCATATTTGCCCCTCTCAGCTCAAAGGGGATAACGGCTTTTTCTGGTAAACCGTTGTTCCATAAATTGCTAATAATAGGAGTAACATCCATATTCCATAAACGCACCATTGCTATTCCACCTTTCCAAAAGTGCGTAGAATAGTTTCCTCCAATAGCTCTCCCTCCTGAGACATAAGCTGGCGTTATTGTAACGTTTTCGGATAGGACTAAATCTCCATTATAGTATATAAACACTTTTTTATTCAAAGCATTGTATATGGCTATTATATGAAACCATTCTTTAGGTGTTGGCTTTATTGGTGCTGTGTGAAGTTCTGAAGAAACTCCATCTCCTAAAACAAACGCAATGTTACCATTGACATCTAAGTATATCTTAAAGTTCATATAATTAACATTTTCTCTGTCCGTATAAATAACTTGTGCTGTCCCAGCACTTGGGGTTAGAGACTCTACATAGCATAATGCCTCTACTGCAAAGTCAACATCTCCGAATTGTAGGTCAGAATTATTTCTAGTTACCTCATCATCAACTCCATCAAATTTATATCCACCTTTCGGCTCACTCCAAGCAATAGTCCTCACCAAATCCAAAGCCTTAGCTTGTGCGTCTTTCATTTCATCGGTGAACAAGACTCTCGGATTACCAACGGTAAAGCCATTTAAGCCATTCGGAGAAGAATCATACCAAATGTCCGCTGTTGCATTTTCGGGGCGGTATTCGGCGGTGCAGCCGATTTGGGTAATATCTCCGAATGTTATATCAATTGTGTCTGTTGACGTTCCACCTACAAGCAAAGTCAGATCATAAGGTCCTACATCTTCGCGGACATCCAATTCGATAACTTTGCTTCCAACCGCAGATATTGTATCGAAAGTTATCCACGTTCCTGTATTATCTCTATATCTTAGGGTAAACGTTCCCGTGTATGAATTAACTGTATAAGGGATTCTAATTTTCTTCCCTGCCATTTTCAACATAGTTGGATAAGGCACAATCTTAGCTCCTGAGTAGGCTACGCCTGTTCCGTCATAGACTACATTTTTAGTTGTCGGCTCCGACCAACCAGCTTGTGAAGATGAGTAAGAGTATAAATCCGTCATACTTGCCCCTCTCAACTCGTCGGGGATCTCTGCAAGATCGGGGCGGCCGTTGTTGTAGAGTTGGGAAACGTAAGAGGAGACGTCCATATTCCAAAAACGAGATAAAAATATTTTGCCTTTGAAATAGTTGGAATCAGAATAAGACCTCCTGCTTATGATAAGGTCATAGTTTTGAGATACGGAAACATCGCTCATCGTAGATATTATATCCGTAGCTACATTTACCTCGTCTATAAATAACGCCGCATTGCCTCTTCTATCAATAGATACTAATGCATGATATTTAGTATTCGGGGCAATATTGGCAGATAAGTCAAAAAGATAGGCGTTATAAGCGGAGGTATAACTACCTTTTGCGTATAGCTTTCCAGACGATATATACAAACCATACCCCAATACATCAGCATTTGTTGGAGAGCCTTTCTCAACTAGTTCCTGTATAGTTGTAACATCATCCCCGGTTTCAAACCATACATCATAAGAAAAATTATTAACTCCGAAATCGATATTATTATTATCGGGTACTTTTACATAATTAGAGCCGTAAAAGTAATATCCCCCTCTCGGGACTCCCCAAAGGGCCGACATTTTCCGTCTGCTATATTCTGCAAGTGTATCGATCCGAACTTTCCCCTCTCCTGCCGGGGGCGTTAGACTTGCGTCGTCAGTCTCCATAAAGATTGTTGTTTCATTATTCTTGAGGTCATCAGCCGATAATTCAGGGCTTAAATCTTTAATTCTTACGTCTATTGGCATAGTTCTAAACTCCTTTTATATTGTTCCTCTATATTTCCCGGAGCTTGTTATTCTATAAGCCCCGCTCGAAGTAACTCTCTTGTTAAGCAACTGCTTAATCAGTTGAAAAATTCCATGTATGCTAAAATCAATACCGATTTTCATTGCTCTGATCTCCTTAATATAAACCGACTATTGAGCCCGCTGTCGTTCCTGTTGCCTTAATTTGCTTCACTCTAAGAGGGAGCCAAATCCCGGAACCGACATTTTTAAGAGTAACCTCAGAGCCGTCTTTCATTACGACGACTAAATCCCCGCCGCTCCCGATCCATATTGCGCGGGTTACATAACTTAACTCGTTTACATCGTCGGGAGTGATTGAAAAACCCGAAGTTGCGGGGCCGTTCTGATATTCGAATAAAAATTCGTCTTTTGCTGCCATTAGTCTTTACTCCTAATTTTTGTAATTTTCTCAAATGTTCTCCCGCCAAAGTAGAATGTAAAGGCAAGAGTTCCCCAAGTCTTTAACAGTTCCGTATATTCGGGAGAAACTTTTAATTCGAACCAATTTCCAACACTTAAAATCGTAAACATTACTAGAATAAATATCAGCACAAAGGGCCGGATATTTTTGCTGAGGAAAGAATCGCTTTTCATATCGTTAGCCTGTCGCTGAGTGAGCTCTCTTTCGTAATCGTTTTGCTTTTGAGCCATTGCCAAAATAAAGCTGTTGATCTCCTTTTCGAGAGCATTTTTCAGCTGAGCTCTTTCCTCGTCTGTTGTAGTAATATTATCAATCAGCCCGGTTATCGAGCTAATTAAATTACTTGCATTGTTCGATATAAAATCTAAAAAACTCATTTTAATTCTTTGTTTTTAAGTACAAATCTGAAAAGCATATAAAAGAACGAGATACTCGTTCCGACTGCTGTTCCGAGAATTATTCCATATCCTAATTTTTCATAATTCGAACCGAGTATTTCCGGGGGCAAAAATGCAGTCGCTCCCGTAAGAAATAACTCAAGGCCGTACATAGTGAAAAGGAACAATAAAACTTTTCTGAGCCCGTTCCCCTCGCTCCTATAAATAATCCATGCAATTCCAAAGGACATAAAAGCGGATAACCAATATAAAACCGTCATTTCAGCATTACTCCTTAATATTATCTAACATCCCGATAAGTCTATAAATTAAATTCGTATTGTTATTTATTGCCTCGGTGTTTTTATGTAGTGCGGCACTAAACTCTTTCCTAGTCTCCTCTCGGTCTTTCCGGGCTTCTTTATGCAAAAACATTATATATCCGGCCATAGCTATAACCGACACTCCTAAAACTCCGTAATTCAAAAAAATATCTGTCATCACTTAGTAACCTCAACCCGATTAAACCAGCCGATAAACTTTTCGTTTGTTTCCCTTTTCTCCATTAGCTCAATATATCGAGCCCCCTGTAAGAAATTGAGAACGTTATAAATCAGTTTTTCGTTTCGGATTGACAAGCAAACTTTCAAAGTGCTAAGAGTTACGTTCCCGATTTGTCCGTCAACATCTATATTTTTATAATATTTCTCATTATTATTGAGCAGATTAAGGGCTCTCTGTAAATGTTTTGCGGCGGTCCTAACTCCGAGATTTACCGCCTGCTCGAATATCTCCCCCGCAATTATGCCCCCGATAATATCTAGCTGTAACCTGTCCCAAAATTCCCTTTTATAAAACTTTTGGACCTCCTCATCTAACATATTAGTTCTGTCTAATACTCCGGGGAATCCGGGATTTTCTTTGAGCTCGTCAATAATTACCCAACCTTTCCAATCGGGGAAATTTGCCCGGGAAATTCCTTTGTAAGTCTCCTCTCCGAGATCGTCGGGATCATTGATATAACCTCCCTCGAATCCTAACAGCTTTTTATATTCTTTTTGATACTCTGCCATTCTCTTAATTTCCTCCTTAATTTATAACCGAGGCGACATTTCAGCCGCCCCGGCTAAGACGGAGACTAATTAAAGTCTGATTCGGGAGATTCTTCTCAATGCGTCAGTAGTGTCAACAGCGAGATTTAAGAAAAATTGTAATCTCGCAACTCCGCTAGGATTAGTTTCGTAATCTTGGAAGTCTTGGAAATAGAATCCTGAGTTAGTGTTGAACGCAACTCCCAACTCTTCGGCAAATCTCACGACATACAGAGATGTATTGTCGGCGTTTGTACCGTCGGATTCTGATTGAGAAATTGCAGAAACAGGCAGTTTAACAATTGGGATATTGTTAATAGTTTTTACAGGAACTCCGAAAGAGTTTACTGTTTCGCCTGCTGCGCCGATTCTCTTTGCAATTGTAGTCAAACGAGCGGCTAAATTGGTATTACAGAGAATAGCATTTGCGCCCGGAACGTTGCCGATTTCTTTTTCGAGCAGTTCCATAAAGGCGTCTTGATTTGCTGTCGTGTCTAACTTCAAACCTGCCTGAACGTTCATAGCAGCGATTTCGTCAGCAGTAAAGCCTAATGTAGCAGTTTGTCCGGCCGCGGCCGCATCTTTCACAAAGTTGGAAAGTCCGAGCATCTGATTAGTTGCTCCGGTTCCTGCTAACATGTGATCTTGAATTTCTTTTGCTAATTTTACGGCCAAACCGCCGAGACGTCTATCTGCATAGAGACGCAAACCGTTAGGCGAACCGGTTACATTAGCGTCTAACTTTCTAACGTCGTCGATTGAAATTTCACGACCGTACAAAGCTAATTTTATCGTGTCCGTACTTGGGACTTGAGCGTCTTTCTGAATGTTCTGTCCCTCAGCTCTTGCACTCGAGCCGGAGAATGAATCTTTGTCCGCGACGTGAATCGATTCGCTCGCATCTAAGCGGAATTGAGCATGTTGGAAAATCGGGGCAATGTTTACCATTTTTGCGAGTAAACCTTGAGCCCTCCCGGACATTTGCGATATTTGAGAAACTAACATCTTATTTAACTCCTATGTTTTTGATTAAAACTTTTTGAATTTCTGAGTATATCTGAAATTTTTATCTTTCAATCCTTCAACTGCTTTCTCCAAGGCCTCGGCCTCGTCTTCTGCATAAACAGCGACCTCGATCGTTTCTTTAACTTCGTTATTTTCGATAATGTCGAACTCGAATGAAAAGCCGTGCTCTCCTTTGCCGATTTCAATTCGGATCTGTTCCGGCTTTTCGCTCTCCGCCGTTTCCTGTATTTCGACCTTTGTTTCTTCGGCTTTTGTTTCTTCTTTTACCTGAGTTTCTTTTGCTTTTATTTCTTCTTTTTTAGCGTCTTTCTTTGCCATTGTTTTTTTATACTCCTTTTATTTTTTAATTTAATTCCGGTATTACTGCCGAGGCGTTATGCTGTTTAACAGCGTCGAGGATCGGATCCCCGGTGCTGAGATTTCCGCCGGGCTGCTGATCTTGACTCTTATTGTTTCCGTCTTTACCGTCATTATTAAGAGCCGGATTCGGAGGGAGCTCGTTAAGAGTCTGAGAAAAGGCTTCAAAATCTTTCTCGAGTCGAGCTTTCCAGCTGTCTTTCTGTTCCGGAGTAATTCGGCCGTCTTTAATTGCCTGAGCCAATGTATTTTCAATTTCTTTAGCTCTCTGTCTCTCCGCATCCTGTTGTAGTCTCTGAGTTGCCTCCTCTCTCGCTTTCTTTTCCTCCTGCAATGCAGCGGAAAGGGCTTTTACTTGCTCAGCGAGCTGTTTTATAATTTCGTCGTTTGCGCTGTTGTTTGCGTTGTTAGGCGTTGGATTCGAGCCTCCGTCGAGTTTTATTCCTCTCATCTCAAGAGCCTCTTTGAAAAGCTCGTCATTTGATAAGAGTTCCGTTTGCAATACATACTCTTTCGGAACTTCGATCTCGTGCTCTTTACCGTCGATATTTACTTTGATTGTTCTTGCCATAGTTCTTTTTTCTCCCGAATTATTTTGTTTGAATTTCTGAGTAAAAAAATAAGAATTGAGGGCCGTCGTTAAAAGTCGTATGCGTTGGCGTCGGTGTATATAACTTTTTTTAGTAAGGCTCAGTTTATATTTTTCTGCAAAAAGGAGATAAATAAAATGCCGTTCGTATCACTAGACAATATTAAACCGTTTATTTCCCCTAGTATGTACGCAATTTTGAGCAAACAGACGGGGAACAATTCAGACTATTTTACTGAAATTGAGGCTCAGGCAGCTCAGCTCATTTCGGATATTACAGGGATAACCGTTCCCGCTGCAATTACAGACGCCCCGGATTGGGTTAAATATCCGGCCGCTCTGATTATTGCTAAAATGGCTAAGAGATTATTAGTCGAAATATCAGACGAACTCGACAGACAGATCGAGGCCGATTTCGAAAGAGCTCTGCAAATACTCAAAGAGCACCCTCAGGCCGATCAGGCCAATATCCCGGACCGTGCTAATACTGTTATTGATACATTGGGAGGGCTTAACGAATGGTAAATTTAAGATCGACAGTCGAAAATTACGATAATACAAGAGCAGCAATTCTCAACACGATCGAGAATAATAAGAGCACCTTAAACGTTCCGGATATTACGGTACAAGAGGCCGGGGCCGTTGTGGATTTTAATATTCCTGCTCCGTTTATTTACGTTCATTTCGATTTAGGAGCCTCAAAGGCTCAACAGGGTTACATGGCTGAGTTAATAATCGAGTTTTTCGTCGGACACGAGGCCGAATCCTCAGCAGAGGCGAAAAGCTATGCTTTGAATATAGCTGTCGAACTAATGAAGCTATTAAGAAACTTACTCCCCGGGATCCAATTCCCTCAAAACGATTTTGTTGAGTTTTTTGCGGAGTTTGCGAACCGCTCAATCGTGAAATTAACCGGAATAACCCGGATAAAATTGTTTTAAGAATTAAGGGAGATTTGCAGAAATGGCAGCAAAGAGAAAGATCACAAAAAAGACCTTAACCGAGGCACTCGACAAAGCAAATGGATTTGTCACTTATGCGGCAAAGATCCTCGGCGTTTCTCGTATGGCAATTTATAAGTATATGGAGAAACATCCCGAAATGAAAGAGGTTTATGAGGATATTAAGAACAAAAAACTCGATATTGCTGAGTTCAAATTGATAGAGAACATTAAGGCCGGAGATACAACCTCTCTCATTTTCTTTCTGAAATGTCAAGGGAAACAGCGGGGATATACTGAAAAGTCTCATCTCGATATTACAACCGGGGGAGAAAAAATCAATACAATCAGATTAGTCGAAGTGATAAGAGATAATGAGGGAACTTGAGATCAGACATACAAAGGTATTTACTCAGACTCTTGAGGCGTTTCAAGACGATAATATAAGAATTATTGTCAATCAGGGAGGAACGCGAAGCAGTAAAACAATTTCTCTTGCTCAGTTATATATTTATTTAGCTTTACAGTTTCACGGGGAAACTTTCTCGATAGTTAGAAAGTCTTTCCCGGCTCTCAAGGCCTCAGTAATGAGAGATTTTTTTGAGCTGCTCGAGAGTTATAACCTATACTCCGAAGCAGCACACAATAAGACAGATCACACTTACAAACTGAACGGGAACCTGATCGATTATTTCTCTATTGACGATCAGCAGAAAGTAAGAGGCCGTAAGCGTGATTATTTATGGATTAACGAGGCAAACGAAATATCTGAGGAGGATTTTCAACAGCTGATTTTCAGAACCACAAAGAAAATTTTCCTCGACTATAACCCGAGTATTGAGGAGGATCATTGGATCATTAAAAACGTATTAACGAGGAACGACGTTAAGCTCATTATTTCGACGTATAAAGACAATCCTTTTCTCCCTCGTGAGCAAGTAAAGGAGATCGAAAGGCTAAAATTGATTGATCCTCATTTATGGCAAATTTACGGAGAGGGGAACCGGAGCGAGATTCAAAAGGGAACTGTTTTCCTCCGGGAGCATTATTCCGAATATGATTATCTCCCTAAAGATATTAAATCGGTTATTTATTGCGATCCGAACTAGAAATTATCACACACTTTGAGATTTTTAAAGAGGGCGTTATTTACACATAAAACATTTAATTACAATAAGTTATAAATATTCCTTGGCAAATTTATAGTTTGAGATTTTTCGCAGTTTTTTACTGTTTTTTGCACATAGTTTGAGATTTTTTAAAAGCGCTAATATAAGCTGTTAAATAGCCATAAGATATTATATTACAAAGGGTTATATTACGCATCA
>CAZNJB010000025.1:0-25963 GCA_964573255.1 uncultured Melioribacteraceae bacterium | reverse complement strand
AATTTGACAAGCACGCCACTATGTGTCCGATTAGTTTCGCATCATGCGGACAGCATGCGGACAGCAGCCGGACAAATATTGTATAAACAATAAGCAATTATTAAATAGCCATAAGATATTATATTACAAAGGGTTATATTACGCATCAAATTTGACAAGCACGCCACTATGTGTCCGATTAGTTTCGCATCATGCGGACAGCAGGCGGACAGGATTATGTCGTACTGCTCTATTATTTGCGCCTATATTTCTTATTCATAAATCTTTGATATAACTTATCTAGCTCGCTATCGCTAAGTTCTCTTATTGATGTTTTCCCAAATGATTCATAAATATAATCATCTACATCAGATTTTGTTAAATTGAAGTGTTTTTTTGCGACAGTAAAGATGGCTGTTATTCTCTGCTTTCTAAATTCACTATTATGCTTATTAACATAAGTTTTTTGTTTCATTAAGCGTCCCTTCCATTTCCTCAGATATATTTCAGCCTTTTCGAAATCTTCTTTTCTTATTTCACGATAATATGTTACTTTCATATGTCTTTTTAGAGCTTGCCATACTGCTGGATAAGATTTTGGTTTTTGTTTAACTTTTTCTTCGAGCTCTACTATTTCATCAACTAAAGCTTTTAATATAGAAGCCTGTTCAGCTGAAATATCGTCCTCATTTGGGACATAATTATTCCTTCTAATAATACTTGTGTTATTATAGATGCTTACATCTTTATTTCCTTGCAGGATTGTAGAATTGTTAATTTTGCTGTTCTCTCCAATAGTAATTTCATTTTTTCCATCATCTGATTCGCTAAAATTAAATTCTCCATTAATTACATCGTCCATTGTGTGTCCTCCTAATTGAGCGATTTTGCTTAATACTAAAAGATTTGTTAGTTCTTTCTTGTTGATGATTTTTGATAATTTACCCTGGGGTATTCCAATCGCCTTCGAAAGTTGCGATTGATTTAGCATTAGAAATCTCATTAACGCCTTTACATAATTTGCGATATTTTCACGTATTTTTTTATTATCCATAAAATATTCTCATTGGAATATTGACAAAGTATATTCTGATTCGTATATTTGTGTAGAATAATTAACAAAATTTATAATAAAAAAATGGAACTCTTATGAATCCCATTAAAAAAAACAACTGCAAAGAGCCTTTGAACATAGACCGCGCATTAATTAAACAGAGCGAATTGGCGCGGCG
Source organism: uncultured Melioribacteraceae bacterium (assembly GCA_964573255.1). Taxonomy (GTDB): domain Bacteria; phylum Bacteroidota; class Ignavibacteria; order Ignavibacteriales; family Melioribacteraceae; genus CAYNUJ01. The sequence goes on along the minus strand of CAZNJB010000025.1, from coordinate 24,752 downwards.
TACTGGCTATAGCGAAAGCTATATAAGCTACATACTACGCGGCAAACGGAAAAACGACGCTTTATTAGAACAAATTAAACAAATAATCAGAAATATTTCCAAAGCCGCTTAAAGCCGTTTCTTTAAATATAACGAAACGGCTGATAGTTTACAATTATAATTATCAGGAAAAATTATAATGGATTTAACATCACGCATTAAAATTGAAGTTCAAAAACTAATTCACGGCAAAGGCATTACCGTTTTTGAACTGGCTGACAAAGTAAACAAATCCTATTCCTACCTTTGCCGTATAGCCTCTCTTAACGAAGAACTCCCTACGCCGCTCGAAATTATACTGCCGGCAATGAAAATTAAGAAAAACTATGGTTTACTTAAGCTTATGGCTTGGGAGTGCGGCTTTGCGCTGGTAAAAATGCCTAAACCGGCAAAAAGCAAAAAAGAGGAAACCGAAATAGCCGCTAATTACCAAAAAGCCACTTCCGAAGCCTTGCAGGCTGTTTTGCGCTATTTTGAGGAACCCACAAGAGAAAACTACGAAAAAGTTTCCAACAAACTTATGCATGCCACTCGCGAAGGGCTTGCCGTTAAAAAATATTGCGATAAAAAAGCAGATAAACAACTGGAGTTGGATCTATGAAAGACGGAAATTTCGTGGGAGGAGCCCCCCGCATAAATCCAGAAGCTATGAATATTCAACTTAATAAAGACTATCTGACTACAGAAGAGGCAGCTATGTTATTAGGTGTCTCTGAGCGTACAATCAGGAGAAAGAAAGCTTTATTTGAATATAAAACTGTAAAACGCCCTGGCGGTTTTAGGCTGCTTTTAAAAGCAGATAGTGTGCTAAAGACTCTTGAACCAATTAAAAAAGTACAGTTGCTGCAGAAGGCGGGACTGCTACAAACTAAAACTGCTTGCATTTCACAAAGCATAACCGACAAACAAAAAGAAATAGCATTGGCAAAAGACGCGTTGCTAAGGGCTTACGAAGCGTCTTTCGAAGGGCTAAAACATGGCTCAATTAAACCGGCAAAGCTTCAATTTGTAGAAGCTTACAACACCGGGGAATTAATGCCGGGCGTTTTCAAAAAACTCGGGGAACGTTCATTCAAAACGATTGAAAGATGGCTTAAAGAATGGCGGCAAGCCGAAAGGCAGCCGATGGTTCTAGCGCCTGGTTATAACTACAAAGAAACTTTCGAAACAACCCTTAGCGAATACGAAAAACGAATTTTTCTGGATCTTCTTCTTCAGCCTCAGCAAATAAAAATAAGCAAGGCGTACAAGCTTACAAAATATATGCTGGAAAAGAAAGGCATAATAGTAACCGCCTCAGAAGCTACCTACAGGCGTTTTGCCAAAGAATTCGAAAGAAGAAACAAGGAATTATACACCTTGATGCGTCGCGGCGAAAAAGCCTTGCGAGATACTATACTGCCCTACATCAAGCGCGATACAAGCATGCTAAAGGTAGGCGACGTATTTGTAGCAGATGGCAAAAAAACAACGTTCGACGTAATAAACCCACACACGGGAAAACGCTGCAAAGCAACATTTGTAGCGTATTTAGACTGGGCAAGCTACGATATAGCCGGCTGGGAACTGATGATAACAGAAAGCACACAATCGGTAACATCGGCATTACGCAACGGAATAATACGCCTTGGCAAAAAGCCGAAAATAGCGTATCAAGATAATGGACGCGCCTTCAGGAACAGATTTTTTAACGGTTCCAAAATCAATTTCGAAGAACTTGGCTGGAGCGGTCTTTTCGCCTCGCTTGGAATAACGGCTGTTTACTCTATCCCGTACAATGCGCGGGCAAAAGTGATAGAATTGCGCTGGAAAGAAATGGTAGAAACATTCGAAAAACTACTGCCAAGCTTTACCGGAACAAGCCCTGTCGATAAGCCCGCCTATATGATGCGGAACGAAAAATTCCATAAACGTTACCACGAAGTATTAACCGGCAATTATGTTCCAACGCTTTTAGAGGCAAAAGAGCTAATAGAAATATGGCTGGAATTTTACCGCAGTCAACCCCATCCGCATAAAAAAGAAAAAACAATTGGGCAAGTGTTTAATGAGGGCAGAGGCTCTGGTGTAGACGTAAGCGAGCTAAACGATTTGATGATGAAGTGGGGCGATAAACCTCTGCCAGTGCGCCGCAACGGAGTAAAAATATTGAGCGGAGATTACTACTCTGAAGCGCTAACGCCTCTTGTGGGAGAAAAAGTTTGGGTAAAATACTCATTAAGCGATATAAGCGAAGTGGTAGTAACCGACCTTGCTGGGCGTTTTATATGCCGCGCGCAGCGCAGAGCCTCAGTACACGCAATGGCATACCACTTAGGAACGCCAAAAGACGTAGAAGAGCTGAAAGCGCAATTAAAACAGCAGAAACGCCTCGAAGCAGAAGCGTTGAAGCAAGGGCGGGAGCTTATGAAAAGGCACGAAAGAACACAATTCTATCAATTACCGGAAACAAAAGCCTACGAACTTGGCGAAGAAACCGAAGAAGAAAAGATTTATACTTTTTTTGCAGATAAGGAAGAAGACGAAAACAAAAAAGCCGCCGAAGCTTGAAAAATGCGCTAAGGCGGCTAAACAATCAACAAACATAGGAGCAAAATTATGGAAAAAAGAGAACAATTAAAAGAGCAATTAAAAAGATTTCGCGAAGAACGCGGAATAAGCAACAATCGAATATCTGCCGCTTTGGGCATATCGCCAACCGTGCTATCGCAATACTTAAGCGGAAGCTACGGCGGAGATAACGAGCGCGTAGACGAACTAGTGGAAGATTTTTTAAACCGTGAACGCGACAAGCTGTTCCTGGGCAAAAAAGCGACAAAATACGCTGCAACGCAGCAAGCAAAAAGAATATACGAAGCCTTAAGAATGGCTCACTTAGAAGGCGAAATTGCGGTAATTTATGGCGAAGCGGGAACCGGAAAAACAACAGCCGTAAAACGCTACGCTAAAAAACACCCGGAAGTTCTGTTTATCGAAGCCGATCTCGGCTACACTGCAAAAATCCTTTTCCGCGAACTTCACAAAAAAGTTGGCTACGATGGAAAAGGAAGCATCCACGATATGTTTGAGGACATTACGCAAAAACTAAGCGATACAGGTCGCATGCTTGTAATAGACGAAGCCGAGCATTTACCATACAGAGCTTTGGAAATGGTCCGGAGATTATACGATAAAGCCGGCATAGCGGTTGCGCTTGTAGGAATGCCTCGGTTGGTATTCAATCTGCGCGGGCGCCGTGGGGAATACGCTCAGCTCTATAGCCGCGTTGGTATTGCCTGCAAAGTTGCTTCGCTTTCCGAAAGCGACACCGAAAAAATAGTTAAGAGTTACCTCCCGGAAAGCAACGGAATTTGGAAAGAATTCTACGAACACAGCAGGCAAAACGCAAGGCACTTAACCAAACTTATTTACCGCGCCGATAGAATTGCGCAAATAAACAACAGACGCAAAATAGATAAAAAAATAGTTAAAGCTGCAGCAGATATGCTGCTTATATAATGGGAGGCGAGATAAGAAAGATGACTTTCAAAGAAGTTTTGATGGAAATAAACGAAAAATACGACAAGGAATATAGTCTCGATACGAAAGTATCGGAATATATAGCCTTGCAGAAAGCGATACTGTTTAACAACTTCGTTCCACTTCCGCAAAAAGAAAAAGCTGTTGAAAGAATACGCTTAAGTAGATTATTGGTAATAAAGCCGGAGCGGTTCAACTAATGGAAAAAATAACACTAACAGACGCATTAATGAAACTTGATAAACGCGTGCTTGCCGAACTATGCAAAACGCTGCTTTTAACAAATCATAAGCACGTAATAACGTCATTAATAAATGCATTATTAAGGGTTAAGCGATGAAAACAATAATAGTAACTATTACTACGGCAAAGAACATATCCACAGTACAAATAAAATGCGGGAATATATTCATAGTGGAAAACACAGCCTGGAGCGAAAAGGCTAAATTCCCGTTCAAGGCTCTTCTAAAAGGTTTCTACAAAGTAATTAGACGGAATTTGAGAGGCAAAATAGCCGAATTAAAAAACAAAATAATAACTAAAATAATTGAGGTATAAAATGAAAATAGAAACATTCGAGGACGTAAATCACGTTCTGGCAGAGCTGGCAAAGCACGATTCCTTTATTGCCAAAAAAGAAGCGATGCTAAACGAGCGCATCAATAAGCTGAAAGAAAAATACGACGAAGAAACCGAAGAGGCGCGGATAGCAAAAGAGATGTTGGAAAAAGAGCTAGAAGCTTTCGCAATGCTAAATAAAAGCGCGTTCAAAAAAACAAGGAACGTTAAATTATTGTTCGGAGAAATTGGCTTCCGAACCACCCCGCCAAAAGTTCATCAACTAAATAGAAAATATTCAGTTAAAACTTCTTTGGAATTGATTAAAAAACTATTCGCCGGCAAGTACATTCGCAAAAAAGAAGAGATAGACAAAGAGCAAATACTTACTGATTACGCAGCTGAAGAACTTACGGACGACAAGCTCGCAGCCGTAGGGCTAAAAATAGACCAGGACGAAAAATTTATTTATAAAATAGATTGGGAAGCTTTAGATGGCAGCAAAAACGCAATTAGCAAAAATACACATAGCAAAAAAACAGCTTAAACTTACCGACGAAGAGTACAGAGCTATTTTGAGCGCGTATAATGTAACTTCCTCTAAGTATTTATCCTTTAGCGATGCCGAAAGCCTAATCAATAAATTTATTGAATTAGGCTTTAAGCCTCGCCCACCAAAAACAACGCAAAAAAACAAATATGAAGAGCTAAGAGACCGGGCTAAAAACTATGCCACGCCAGGTCAACTGCGAATGATTGAAGGACTTTGGCAGGAAGTAAGCCGAAGCAAAAACGCCGCTAGCTTAAACAAATTTATAAAGAGAATCACCGGGAAAAGCCATATAACATTTATGGAAAAAACCGATGTAAGCAAAGTAAAATTAGCGCTTTTAAAAATGAGGAGGAAAAAGTGAGAACAAGAGAAGGCTATAACTCAGAACAAATTAGAGACCTTGCCTATATCGATATTCTCGACAAACTACCGCATAGCCGCGCCATAGTTTATCAGGTAATTAGCGAAGTTGGACCGGTAAGCAACGAAGATATTGCCGATATACTGAATAAAAGAATCAATTGCATCACCGGCAGAGTGAAAGAATTGCGCGAACTAGGGCTTATTGCCTTTGCCGGCAAAGCAAAATCAAAAACAACCGGCAAAACTATATCCCTTTGGCGCGCCGAAAAATTAAACGAGCAATTAAGGATGAAATTATAATGGGACATTATTCCGAATATTACAACAAAGCAGCCGAAAAGAAAAGGGAAGAAAAAACGGCGCAATTCAAAGCGCTAATTTCCGAATGGGCTAACACGGCAAATTACGAAGATTTGGAACTGATGAATAAAATAATAAAAAACTGGAACTCTCTTAAATCGGCTCTAAAATTATTAAAAGAATTCAAAATGAAAGGCGGTTAAAATGAGCGAAGCAATAATAATTTTCTTAGCGTTATTTATATACTATTCACTTATCGGGGTAATCTGTTTTTCATTGCTGTATTATTGGAAAGATGAGTTGGATTTGGAGGATAATACTCAGCAAAATAGGGAATATCCAAACTTAAACAACGGAGACTAAAAAAATGACAGAAAAACAATTAGAAGAAATTAAAAACAAAAGATTAAAACAAGGTTTAACTGACGAACTGTTTAATGTTATGTGGCGAATAGCTTCTGCAGCAGAAAGGTCGCGAAAGGATTTTCCGAAGGGATTTATGGCAGAAATAAGGTTAATTAAATCATTATTGGTCGATGCTCAACAATTATACAGCGAAGTTAAGAGGCTAAAAAATGAAAACTAAAATTGAATGGACTGAAAGAACGTGGAACCCGATAATCGGATGTACTAAAATTTCCGCTGGCTGTAAAAATTGTTACGCGGAAAAGCAAAGCATTCGTATAAACAATATGGTTGCGGATAGGCACATGGAAACTTGGGCTGATTTTTCGAGCATCTTGCGATTCGATTATTCCGAAAACGAGAACGGAATAGCAAAAGGCTTTAATGGGGATGTAAATATTCGCTGGCATAAACTAAGAGAACCGTTCTCTTGGAGAAAACCGTCAATGATATTTGTTAATTCCATGAGTGACTTGTTTCATGAAAATATTCCATTCAAATACATTGCAGATATATTCGATGTAATGTGCGCGGATTTGATTCCTAAGCGCGGTAAAAGTTGGTATGAGTGTGAGGACGAATCCGATTATCGAGAAGTAGCAAAACATACTTATCAAGTTTTAACTAAACGTCCTAATCGGATGTTGGAATTTTTCGAATGGGTGAAAGATAATATTGATTCAGACCGATCGATAAGGATTCAAATGGAGCAGAGCGGTGGGCGGTTACCTGAAAATATTTGGCTTGGGGTATCAGTTGAAAATCAAAGAGCAGCAGACGAAAGGATTCCGTTATTATTGCAAACTCCGGCAAAAGTAAAATTCCTTTCAATTGAGCCGATGCTAGAACCAATTGAATTACAGAATATCGTTTTTGAACATAATTATCTTATCAATGCACTAACCGGAAAGGCAGATACTCACATGGGCGAGATAGGTTGGAATAAAGTTGATTGGGTGATTGTCGGATGTGAAAGCGGAATGAATCGCAGACCTTGTAAAATCGAATGGGTTGAATCTATTGTTGAGCAATGTCGGAGCGCCAAAATTCCAGTATTTGTTAAACAGCTAAACATTAATGGCAAAGTAATAAAAGATATTAACCAGTTCCCAAAGCATTTACAGATTAGGGAATTTCCAAAATGAATCACAAAGAACTTGTAAAAAAGGCGATCTACATAAAATCTATCCAACAACGGAGTCGAAATGAAAGTAACAATTGATTTAGACCAACTAACATATCTTGAGGTTAAAGCTTATTTAGAACAAACTACACGAATGATAAGAGCTATATTATCTAATTGTAACTATGAAGAAGATTTAGAAGGAAGTGGTTATAAAGAACTAAAGAAATTTCATAAAAAGCTATTAGCACACTATACTGAACTTTATAGTTATGAAAAAGAATTACAAGAATTCAAAGAGAGGATTAAAAATGACATTTGGAATTTATAAGTGAGGCTACAAAACATGGCATGGAATCCAGAACCAGAAGTAGCATTTGCAAGAGAATACGGAAAAAAGTTTAACAAGGACAAAGTGATTATTCTCGGCATAGACGAAGCTAAAGGGACTTTCGAATTAGTATCATACGGCAAAACAAAAGAAAAGTGTGCCGAAGCGAAGAAAACGGCAGACGTTATTTGGGAATATATCGCAAATGGTAAAATTAAATAATTTGAGCGAGGTGGCGGAATGAAATTTCGTAGACATCATAACAACAAAGGTTATCGGCAGATAAAAAATGGCAGTACACGAAAACAGATAAAGAGAATAATTAAAAAATTGAAGAAAGAAAAGATATTGAAAAAGCCTCCTAATTTTGGTAGTATTATGCTAACTATAATAACTATGATATGGGGACTTGCTTATTATTACGTGATGGGATCGCTCTTCTTCTTGTTGTTGTTGGTTCCGCTTAATATATTATTGGCAACAACTAACGCCGAAATTAGGCTTATGATATTAGACTTAAAAGTTGATGAACCTTTAGATTTTGAGACAGAGCAAATAATAAGAAAGTGGAGTATTTAACAATGGCATTAGACCTAAATGAATTACAAAAGAAAATAGCTAAACTTATAGAAATTCACGTGCACCCAAACATAGACAATCTTGTCAAGGATATAATTGAAGTATATGTTGGTGATGAGCCAGTATTTTCTTGGGATGATAATAATGTCCCGAAAGACAAAGAACTATTTCTCAAAGGAGTGGAAGCAGGGATAAAAGCAACATTGCTGTTCAAAGGCAAGAAGGAAGAAAAATCAGATTTGCTAATGGTAGATAGATGGGATGCAGAAAAATTTCTGCAAGAAAAAGGAATTTCAAATCATCCACATATCCAAGATTCGATAACGGGAAAGATAGATTATGAAGTCGCTGATTTAATGGCTGAATTTGCTAATAGGATTATAAAGAAATTAATTGACAAAAAACTATTTGAGCAAGGTGACGGAAACTAAGACTGCTGGATTTAGGCGGATGCCTTGTTCAGCCCCTCCGCCCTTGCTTGTAAATTTTAAGACATAGGAGGAATAAATTATGCTTGAACTAATTTTTGCAAATATCTTTTGGATAATTGTTTATTTTTTCGAATCTCTACACGATATTAATTATCGCACAATAAACGGCATCGAAAAATTTTACGACGGTATTATGTTCGCAATACTGCATATCGGCTTCGGTCTTATCATCTTATACTACACAAACGAATTCTGGTATTCCTTCAGTCTAACAGTAATATCATTGATGGTTCGCTTAAACTTTCACGACGGCTTAATAATGGTATTGCGCGGTTTTAGCTGGTTTAGGCTGCCAACATTTGATAACCCGAACGATATTTTTGACAAATGGTTAATAAAGCTTGGTCCGGCATTTATTGTTGTAAAAATAATTCTCTATGTCGCATCTAATGTATATCATTATTTGAGGTATGTTGATGTTTTGTCCTAAGTGTGCGGCTGATAAGTTTTCGGTAATTAGCGTTTACCGCAATCGGTCTAGGAAAAACGGGAAATGGGTTGTTTCGGACAATGACACAAGATTAGTTATATGCCGCGTATGCGGTCAGCGCTATTTTACTGAAACAAGAATGATTTCGGAAATTGATTTTAGCGAAAAGACAAATCGAAAGTACGAAAAACCGCTTAATAGCGATAATTACTATTTATTCGACGACGAGGAAGAATGAACCCTGCAGTGTTAAATAGAATAAAACGCATCATAAGAGATTATTTTACAAAGGGGAAAGCCGACAAACTAAAGAGCGATGGGTACGAAGAGATAAAACGTCTTATTTGGCGCAACGGCGGGTATTGGAAAGAATACAAGCGACAGATGGCTGAAATTATTTCCTCCGTTACAAAAGAGCTTCAGGCGGAATTTGAAAGCGGGCATCTCAGCAAAATAAATGATGTTATAAAGAGCCAACTTGCAGCCATTATTGAAAGAACCAGAAGGAATTTTAACGGTAGAGCTGGGCGCGCACAAAAAATAATTCAAGAAGCGTTGGAAAAAAGCTACGTTGAGGGGGGAGATTGGGAAGTCTATGCAAGGCGCGATTTCGGAAAGTTAAAATTGGAGGAGCGGCACATTCGCACGGAAATTGACACTACAAAAGCTGCTTTGAATAATTTGAAAAGATACAGAGATTTTGCCGCCGCGCAGGATGACGAGATACATTTTCGGTACGAAGGCCCCGGCACCGAAAGGCCATTCTGTGTTGATCACTTGAATAAAGTGTACTCGTTAAACGAAGTAAGCCGAATGCAGAATCATTTTGGGCAGCCGGCTTTTGCCTATTGCGGAGGATATAACTGCCGGCATCGCTGGTCGCCGGTTTTAGGGGAAAAAAAAGGTAAATTATTTATTGAAAAAAGTTGGAAAGATAGATTTGAAACCGCATCGAAAAACGAGCGGAAAATAATGGAAAAAGAACTTGATTTTGCAAGAAAGCATTCGAATAAATTTTCAATTGAATTAAATTATTCGGTAAGGAATAAAACCGGTAAAGATACAGATTTGATTTTTGAAGGTAAATATGCTCAACTTAAACAGCCGAAGGCGAATACAATGCGTTCGTTAGGTTCAGCGCTTACAAGCAAACAAGCGGATTTAATAATTATAGAAATGAAGGAATTACCCGATAAAATAGAGCGTGTTGAAGGCAAGATAAATGCGTGGTTGAAGAAAAACAGCGAGAAAAATGTTATATTATTTATCGAAGATAAAATAATTAGGGAATTCAAAAATGACTATTGATGAAAATCGGGTTAGAAAGGATCTGGATGATATTTTTAATGAGTTCAAAGAAAATAATTGGACTGATAAATTACGGGGGGCTTCGCTTATAGGCAGAATAGACGCATACGCAGATTTAGGTATTTTCCAAATGGAAGAAGCGGAAGCGTTAATAGATAAAGTGATGAAAATATGCAACATAACCGAAGAAGAATGGAACAAAATATTGTTTTATGGAGATTAATTTAAAGGAAATGCAGTAATTAATTTCGCCCTATCCCCGCTATGATTTCAGCAAGTTTTTCGACGCTAATCTTATAGAATTCATCTTTAATTTTTTCGGCAAGCTCTTTTTCCTGCCCTTTTGTTATGCCAAGGAATTTCCACAATTTGCGCCTTTTGCCCACTCCGGAAATATTCAGCCAAAATGCTTTTTGCGCCTGTTCTTGTTCTGAAAAGCCGATAATAGCGTGACCATCGTCAATTTTTAGGATAGACATACTGCGCAGCATTTTACCGCTTTGGACTAAGAAATTATCGTAAGCCTGAGGATAAAGTCGTTTCTTAAGGCTGTCATAGCCGCCAATAATTACCATGCCCAACTTGCCGTTTTTGCCGGTAACTATATTATATAATTTCCCCGCTCCGTTCTTTCCGTCGAGTTTGGATATTACTTTTTGGCTGTATGGGCGGTAGAACGGTTTTTGGGAATACTTAAAGCGCTTCCCTTCATAATCTTTGCCGGCTTTAATATTAGCCTCAATATATGCCAGAACGCGAACAGACGCTATTTGCACTAATTTTTTCATTAGAACATCGTTTGCTTCACAGGTATTATTTCGTCATCTTCGGTCGGAGGAGTAAAATTCACAAATTTATAAGCCTCCTCCTTTTTTATTGGCAGCACTCGGTTCACGGCTTCGAGCGCAGCGGCATTCTTTTCAATATCCTGCTCCTCCTCAATATCGAAGCGGAATTTATAAGGCAATTTTCCGGCGGTTTTATCGTAATTTAAACGATAGTCAATCAGCAAATAACGATTGATTAAAGACTCCATTCTTACCATATCGGAATAGAAAATATCTTTAGAAATAAGTCGCATCACTTCAAGCGCCGCGCGGCTTCCTCCGGAGTTAGGCAATTCCGAAGTATTGGCTTGCCCGAGAATTGCAATGGAAATATCTCGATTTATCATATCTATGAAATTACGAAAATGTTGCCCGCCTTGCCCGGCTATTTCGTTTAGCTTAAGCTCAATTAAGTCATCAGATATAAAGAAATTGTTCTCTATCGCATTTTTAGCTGCTCCTTCGGCGGCAGATTCTGATTCTGGCGAAGCGCCGCCTTTGTTTATTATCTGCAAAATTCCCTTAAGCTTTCTTAAATAATTAGCATTTTCGAGAACCATATCGAAACGAATGATCTCCAGAGGCATAATGGAGCGCAATAGTCCGCCCTTGAGGTTGGTATTGAAAACATCCAGAAGATATAATTCATTCTCTTCTTCAGGCACAGACTTAACATATTTCCCGTTTTCATAAAAATGAATCCATTCAAGATCGTAATCGAAATTGGCGTTAGGAACGGTTTCGGCGATATAAAGGCGCGTTCCTTCTTTAGAGTTTTCGAAATCGAGCCTGTATAACGTGGCGCCATAAAAAGGAGTGTTAGCATGATTGGAAATCATATAATTGATAACTTTCTGTGCGCGCGCTATAACGCTTTCAATTTTTGAGCTATCTTCTCCAACAATTGACCAGTCAAAGCTGCTTAAGGCTGTTGTTCGAGTTAAGTAATGACCGAGCAAGCGGCTGTTAATTTGCATTGCCTTTTTTAGCTCGTCGAACAAGCCCTTCGTGTTGCGCATTTTGGCGTCTACATTATCAATTGATTTAACAAGCTTAAAATATTCATTTAACTTTTTATATACTCTCATATCTTCACCCTATAAGGAATAATAGTCTTTGAAAACTTTAATTTTTTGTGTGTGTTTGCGTCCGAGTTTTCTTTCGTGAAGAAACTCGAAGGCGCATATAAGCGAATCGGGGGCATCGTCTAACGAATTTTTCTTTTCGCCTGTAAAAGAAAAAAGCTGATTTAGGTAATTCTGCCCATCTTCCGTCTTTGCGAAATTTTTTGGGAAAAGCAATCTTCCGGAATTAAAAACAAGCTGAACGTTCTTTGCTAATTCGTTAACATGATAATGCTTATAGTCTATCAAGGGGAATGGGATTTTGTTGATTTGACACCAGTTGCGAACAAATTGCGTCCAAGTGCTTTCTTGCGCAACATTCCCATCGAAAGCTATCGCATAAATAAACTTGCGTTTTAATTTTAATGCAAAAACAGAATCAAGAAGCAAATTGGCGTCTGAGAATGACTTGCAGATGGCGTCTGAAACGTAATATTTGTCTGTTTTTGGCGAGTAAGCTAAAACAGTAATCGCGGTAGTATCGCCTTTGCCCTTTTTGGAGAGATTTGGGTCGCAATAAAGAACGGCTTTTGCGTCGGCTGGAAGATAATTATATTCATTATACTGATTGCGCGTAAAGAAAAATCCTTCAGGCGGTATCGGATTCTGCATATAGTTTACTTGCCAATCGGCTTCGTTGAGAGGCTTTACCATCTCCTTTAGCTCATCAATACTTTTTGCCGGGTAACGCTCCTTCCATAACGGGCGATTCCGCATCCAAGCTTTATAAACGTAAAGATGAAAGGAAGACGGCATTAAGCCTTCTTCGGCTTGCAAGCGCAATTGATGCATAGCTGATTGAACGACAATATCATTTCCAAGAATAATCATGCTGGAATTGTCTTGCAGAGAATGGTAAGTCTCGATTAGCTTATCAATCCGAAGTTGTACGGCTGCTTTGGAAAAAGAAGATTCCAATGTTTCCGCATCATCGGCAAGCATAAACTGAGGCCTCATAAAAAGCCGAGTATACCCGCGAACAGATCTCCCCTCGGAAAAGGATGCGCAGTAGCGCATAGATTTATCGAATTCAGAAAATTCTTCAGCATTTGGCTTAGGCGAAATCCTAAAAGCAATTTGATCGCTGTTTGCCTCGGTAAATTCAATTGTGAAATCGTTTTGCAATCTTTCGTTTGAGTTTATTAAAGCAAAAACATCTTTCAAAATATTAGACGATTTAATAAGAGTTTCGGCGTAAACGCCGGCAATTTTAATTTTCCCGGAAGCAAGGAGGAAAATCAAGAGTTTTTTGCCTGTGGCCGTTTTACCGTGTTTTCGCGGGCCGAGAAAAAGATGGTATCCTGGCGTTCCAGAAGCGGAGACAATATCTTTTAGCATTTTGTTTGGTTTAGCGTAGTTGTCATAAGCCTCTGGCGGAAAATAATGTTTGTCAAACTTCCAATAGCTGCTCAAGGCTTCTTTAATTCTCTTAATTTGTTTTTTCCCTGTTAGTTCTCCCTTTGGGAAAGGATTTGTTTTTAAAGATGCTTTGAGCCTATTTTCTTCGGCTTCCTTTATGAAGTTTTTGAACGTATATTCTATGTTGGAAAATTCTTTCATAATTTAGCTCTGTGCCCTTTGTAGCAATTAGCATACATAAATGATGGTTCAAAAATAGTTAAACGATTCTGGAGCAATTTAAACGGCTTTTAAACACTTCTATAAAACTGCCTATGTCCATTATTCTACTCGCCCATTTAATTTGGCTAATTCTTCTCTATAAATCTTTATTATGTCGTCGTTTGTTGCATCGGGTTGAAATCTGCGTACTATCGCGGCAATTATCCCCGCATCGGCTCTTTTTAGATGCGCTTCGAGCTCGAATTCTTGAATTACTTTTTTGATTCGAGCAACCTTAGCAAGTATTTCAGTACGTTGCGGAACGGGCATTTTATCGTTTACTTCTATTTGCGCAAGTATAAAAGCAGCCTGTTTTTTCATTAACTCCACTTCGTCTGAATTTTCGGCTAAAATTTTGCTAGCTATTGTTCTGCCTTTCGCATTTCCTTTTAGTAGGGAAACGTCTTCGGCATACTTATCAATTGCGTATCGCGCTTTGTGGTATGGCACTTTGAATTTTTTTGCAACTGCAGCAATAGTTGTAGCCGGATTTTCGGCTTTATAGATTGCGATTTTTTTTAGATCTGCCTGCGTTAAATTTTTTCTTTTAGACATCCTGATGCCTCCTATAAGGGGAAATAAATTCTAGGTAACAGACGGCTATGTTGTTGTAAACTGCGTCAAAATCAATGGGATCATCTGAAAATGATAAGTCAATTCCCTTCTCAATTTCAAAGGCATTGATTAAATCCTCAGTTTTCTCAAGTAGCTCAAAACTCTTAAAAATTGAAGTTTCGATAGATTCATTGCCACCCTCAAGTGAAAAAACAGTGAATTTAATAAAGCGCACTTTCCTTTTGCCGCGACTATCTTTCCCCCCGCCATAAGGTTCCGCATATATTAATATTGCTGGCGTAACGGAAGGGAGTTCGCCGTATTGCCCGAATTGAACGCTTACGCCAGGAAGTTTTTCCCTGAGATAGCTTAGCAAGCTTGTTGTTAGCTCTTTAAAACTCAGCATCGTACAATCCCTCCATTGTTCCAAGTTTGCTTGCCGTGATGGATTTTTTATTCTGCTTTAGAATTTTCAGGGCATTCCTGTAGTAATTCTCGGCTTTGCTGATAAATTCCTGAGTAGGCGCATCGAGCCGGTTATAAACAAAATACTCAGTCAAGAAGACGAATGGCGTCTTAACCCATTTTTCTTTGGCGAGTTCTTCGGCTGTATAATCGGTAATGTTGGCAATTAGCTCTGTAACTGCTTCGGATATTTGCGCAAATTGTTCTTCGTCTTGCAGAATACTACGCGCTGTTTTGCTAATAAGATGTGCTATTTGATTATAAGTAAACATATTTCGCCTTTTTTTAAAGCTAAATTATTAAAACTTTGCTGTAAATTATTGTTATATACGTATTTGCAATAATTATGGGAGATTGTTTTTTTAAAATTGCAATAGATTTTTCAAAAAAATGGTTGAGACGGGAATGAAAGAAAAGATAATTAAAATATTGCAGCAACTCGGCTTGATGACCGAGGAGAATCAAACGAAATTATCTGAACAATTAGATAATATTGATTTAGATGAATTGCTAAACGATAACGAGCCTGCCGGCGGCATACAATTGCCAGGCAATTTAGACTCGGCAACACGCGGGCTAATTGAAAAACTTATTGCTCAGAATAAAGCGCTTGCGGGCAATATAAAAATCCTCAAAGAAACTTTAGCTGAAGAGACAAAACAAAGAGAAGCTGCAATTAAGGCGGAACGCGAACGCCAGGAAAAGGAAGCAAAGCAGAAGATTGCGGCCGCCGTTGAAAAACTTCTAGAAGAAAAACGAATAACCGAAGCCGATAAGGAAATATGGCTGAATCTGTACGAAAAAGATTTTGAAAACGCTGAAAAAGTTGCAGCGCAATTAAAACCGGCTGTCGCCGAGAAAAACACAAACAAAAATACGCAGTCTTTGTCGTCGTCAACGCAGGAAAAAACTGCTTCTGTAAGAGTTGATAGGAACGCTCTTAAGGCGGCAATAGCAGAGCAAATGGAAAGTTACTCAAATTAATAACTAATACAATAAGAGGTGTAAATATGAAAATAAGAGAATTTGGAGGCGATTTAATAACCAGTACGGTTGTTAACGCGATGGTTGAAAAATCGAACGTTCTCGGTATGGCCGAATTTTACCAAATGACTGGCAATGCCGATTATACACGAAAAAAATCGGCTGCATCTGGCGGTCAATTCAGATCTGTCAATAACGATTATCCGGATAATCAAGTTGACCCGACTTTTGCAAATCCCACACTGAAAATTTTTGGCGATAAAGTTCAAACAGATAGAGCGCACGAAAGACGTGGAAGCGATATTGCTTCTGTAAGAGCTTCCGATTTACTCTCCTTCGCTTATGCTCTTGGCAAAGAATTTCAGGCGACATTCTTTAACGGAGATCCCCAGGCATCCCCTGCGCAATTCGCGGGATTGAAAGAAATTACGCCGGCAACTCAAGTTATTACTCCGGCAGCCAACGGCTTAGCAGTGGCCTTAGGAAATACAGATTCAGCAAAGAAAACGCAGCAACAGTTTTTGGAAGCGTTGGATGCACTGATTCAATCCATTGACGGCGGCGCACAAGCCATAAGCATGGACGGGACATTGTTAAGTAGATTGAGTTCTATTGCGCGTGATCAAGTTCGCTTCGACATTAATGAATTCGGTCAGCAAGTGGCTTTTTACAACGGTATTCCAATTCTTGTAGCCGGTTTCGACAAAGCCGGAAATAAAATTCTTCCATTTAATGAAACCGTTGGCACTAATACTGACTGTACTTCTGTGTATGCATTTAGGTTTGGCGAAAAAGAAGATTTAAGTTTTGCCACTAATGTGGGTGTTGAAGTCAAAGACCTTGGTTTGGTGGGCGTTCACTATACCTATGCGGTTGATTTCGATCTCGACTTGGTTTTGCTTAACGATAAAGCAGTTGCAAGACTCGAAGGCATTCGTTTGGGTTAATTTTACTCCCCTCCGCTTAAGCGGAGGGGTATTTTAAAAATGAACTGTAGGTAAAACAAGGCTATGGATAAACTTACTGACAAGCTAAAAGTATGGCATTTAATCTTAATGATAGTTTTGCAATTATTGGGCTTTGTCTATGCCATTGGCGCCAAAGCAGAGGCTCTTAATGCTGCTACTGAGATGGCGGTTAAAAATCAAGCCTCAATAAAAGAGATCAATATAAAACTTTTCAAAATGGAGTTGCTCAACGAACGAATTACTTCGTTAAATGAAAAGATGACGAAGTTATCTGAGCAGATTGAGAATCTCAATAAATTGATTTTAGACATTTACAAGCGAGACGTTAAATGAAAAAAACAATCGAAAAAAGCCTAACAGATAATTTTGACAAGGCTATTGGGAGAGTGCTTTGGTTGGAAGGAGGCTACTCGAATAACCCAATTGATCGTGGAGGCGAAACCTATAAAGGCATTGCAAGAAATTTTCATCCGAATTGGGAAGGTTGGAAAATTATTGATGAATTGCATTCTGAGGATAATTTCCCAAAGAATTTGGAAGAAAACGCAGAATTAAATTCTTTTGTAAAAGCTTTTTACAAATCGGAATTTTGGGATAAAATGCAGCTTGATAATTATCCGGAATCAATTTCTTCCAGAGTATTAGATGCCGCTATACATTGTGGCATCAAAAGAGCGGTGAGATTTATTCAAAATACAATTAATATTTTGAACAGAAATCAAAGATTATATCCCAATATAAAGGTTGACGGTATATTCGGAAGGAAGACAAAAGAAGCCTTTGTTTTATGCTTAAAGAAAAACCAGGTTAAATTAATTTATAAGATATTAACTTTATATCAGGGCGCGCGTTATCTCGAATTGATGATGCTAAACGAACCGTACGAAATATTTGTTGGATGGTTTAACAGAATTGATGTGGGGGAATCATGAGCGTGTTCGATTTTGTTGGCGAAATCGTAAAGCCTGTAACAGAACTTATCGACGATTTGTCTACATCAGATGAAGAAAAGGCTATTCTGAAGAATAAGCTAATGGAAATAGAAAATGCCGGGAAAGCAAAACTTCTCGAATATGAAGCTAAGATAGCTGAAAATAAAAAGGAAATAATGATTGCTGAGTTAAAGCAGGACGATAACTACACGAAGCGTGCGCGTCCAACTGTATTATATGCAGGGCTATTAATTCTAGCCGTAAATAATATGCTGTTGCCTTGGTTGGCTTTCTTCAAAGGAATGACAATACCTGCGATAAATTTACCGAGTGAGTTCTGGCTTGCCTGGGGAGGTGTAGCCGGAGTCTACGCGATTCGAAGAAGCACAGAAAAAATGAAAAATAAATAAACATAAGAGGTACTCAAATGACATTCTCATTAAAAAATTATAGCGTTTTGTATATGCCGCCGGATTTTTTTGATAATAATGACCCCGCTACAGACACAATTGGGACGGCTAATTTAGCGTCCATTAAAACAATTGGGGTTGTCGATTCCGAAAGTTCTTATAAAATAGAGCCTGAGCAGAAAGGACGCAGCTCAATAGGGGTTGAGGTGATATACAGCCATAAACTATCTCTTAATCTAAAGATTGCCTCCGATCTTGACGCTGCAACACTTGCGGTGCTAGACGGGCAAATTCAATCGATAGTTCTTGCCCCGAAAAATATTATAATCCCAGATGGCGTGGCAGATTTGAGCGACCCAAATGTTGTTATCCCATCAGGCGCAAAAGTTATTGTATTTAAGGGTGATACGGTTAAGATTACCGAAGACGTGAAAATGGGAACTTTGGAAGTGATCCCAATCACTTTAAATATTGAAACAATTGCGACTAGAAAGGAAGATTTGAAGAAAGAATTCGGCTTTACTTTGGCTTAAACGGAGGATATAATGGCACAATATACAAACGATATTACCCTACGGTATCAAACTGTACAATTTAGCGGTTCGCAGTCGGTTAGCTTCGGACTAGTCAACGAGGTGAAGCTAAGTGTTAAGGGTGTCGAGCTTGGGAAAGACAGCTTCGGTAGAACTGTTAACGGCGGTTTCGAAGTAAAAGGCGAATTCAACGTCATGCAATCAGATAACGACATGCTTCAGACTCTCTATAGCGCGGCAGCTAATGCAGGCACAGGTACCTTGCTTTTTCAAGGCGTTGGCGGTGATATTTCTATCCCCGACGTTATCATGAATTTAGATCTGGCGATAGCTATGGATGGCACACAAAGCAAGCTAAAAGTATTTTTTGATAGATATATGACGGCTGGAGAGCTATTTAATACGCTATTGACAACAGAGACAGTTTCATTGCCATCGATAGTTCAGCCGCCCGCTTAGGAGGTCGTTATGTATATTTCCAAAACGATAATTCGCGGGTCCGAAGAAACTTTAAGATGGGAATTGCAAGGACGCTTACCGGCAGGGAAAATTTTTTTTACAGCTAAAAGAGATTATTCGCTGACCGGAGACAGGCTCATTGATTTGCAATGCTCTTCGTCTTACGATAGCGCAGCGGACAGAACAACAATAACCGTAATAGTGCCAAGCGCGGCAACGCGCAATATCCAATATGATTTAGTTTACGACGTTACTTTAGAAACTGTTCCTGATACAACCGAAATAACCTTAATAAGGGGGAATTTGAGGGTAAAGTTTGACGTTAGAACGCCTTTCGATCAGACTTTAACCGATCCGGAAAAATATATACCCGTTAAGCGTTCCGATTATACGGATGGGCAGTTTATAAAAGCTGTTGAAATAAACGGCTTAATAGAGTTCCAAGGGTATACCTCACTTAAAAATGGATTGTTCGATGTTGACGCGGACGGCAATCTGATGCCGAAAGAAAGCGTGGATATTGACGACATTTATGAGCTTGACACAAACGGAGATATAATGCCGAGGGATATTATATGATACATAAGCGGAAAGAAATAACGTTGATTAATTCGCAGGGGAAACCTGTTAAGTTTTTGACCGCGGAATTTAACTTTGAGGTAGACGAGTATTTAAAAGCGCGTTTCCCTAAACTCGATGCTGATGAAATTACAATCGATTTGAGCGATGCTGAAAAAGATTTCAGCAAATTGCTGATCGATGAAAAAGGAAGAGAGTTTAATGATAAAATACATAAAATAGACCTAAAAAAACAAGACTATGATTTGATACTGTCTGTATATGCTTTTTTTTTAAGGTACAAAAAGAATGCCTATTTGAGGCAGCTTCAATACAACAACGAAACGCTTGCTTTCGAGATAGAGCAGGCGAAAAAAATATTGACTTCGATGCCGGAGATTATCTCGGCTATTCAGAAAAGGCAAAATATGCGCGATTCTTAATTTGCGGAGGCGATTTAGAGCGATTCGATTACGTCAATAATAAGAAATGCGCTTGCGAATTTATGAAGGACACAGCTCTACTGCTCACAATGAAGATACATGAAAGGAAGATAGTGGAAGCGGGGAAAAAGAATGATTATTAATCGCGAGCGTTCTTTTCGTATTCCCAATATGTTGTTTTTGCAGGAGGGAAAAGTCTTGCGAGCAAAAAAGCGATTATCGCCGCTAATATTAATAGTAAAGTTTTCATAATAATTGGTTTAATATTAAAGAAAAAGAAAAGCAATGTCAAATTTTAACGAAATAAAGTTAAAACTTACGATTGACGGCAAGGATGCCGTAGCGACATTGCAGTTGACTGATGATAATGTCGAAAAACTTACCGCTTCTCTGAAAAATGCTTCTGAAAAAGGAAGAACAGTCGGTGAAAATATGGTATCTTCGCTTCAAAACGCAAGGAACGCAATACAAGGATTGAAAGAAGCATGGAGTATGATAGGCGGCCTTTTTGGCGATCAGATAAAAATGTTTGCAATACAAGAGCAGGCTGAAATTCAACTCGCACAAGCTTTGAAAGCATCTAATCGATATACTGAAGAGGGGTTTACTTCGCTAAAGCAATATGCAGCGTCTCTGCAAAGTATCACTACTTATGGCGACGAAGCATATATTAGTTTAATGGCTCAACTGCAGGCAATGGGGCTCAACACTAAACAAGTTAAACAAGCCGCGTTGCAGTCTGCAAATCTTGCAGCAATTATGGGAACGGATTTGGCTACAGCCGGGCGTGCAATGGCAGATTTATTTAATGGGAATACCGGGCAGATAGGACGTTACATAAAAGGGTTGGAAGAGAGTATTATAAAGTCCGGGGATCTAGACAAGATCATGGAAATGCTAAACGAGCGAATCGGCGGTCAAGCGGCAGCTTTAGCGCAAACAACAAGCGGTGAGCTAGAACAATTTAATAATTTGATAGGCGATCTAAGAGAAAAAGCTGGTGGCGCAGTGGCAATGGGCATTAGCCCGCTTATTGCGCATCTTAGCGATTTGGCGCAGACGATTAACGCAATGCCTGAAATAATAAGCGGAGGGGTTGGTTCAGTGGGAATGCTTACGGCTGCTTTTATTATGTTGCGCGTCACTGGTATTGGTAAGACTATAACTGAACTTCTGAGAGTTGGCCCTAGCTTGGCAAGTACGGGAATAGCGGCGGCCTCTGCTATTCCGCCGATAACTGGAGTTGGCACTGCGTTTAGGGCTGCCGGAGTTGCTGCAAAAAATTTTATGGTTTCTCTTGGTCCTATTGGATGGACGATGATCGGGCTTTCGGTTTTATTGGAAGCGGCTAATTATTTCAATGTTTTTTCGGATAGCGCTGACCAGGCTTCGAATGGCATAGATAAATTGAATGAAAAATTTAAGGACGTGGATAATTCCGGCTTGAAGCAGATGATTAAAGAAACCAACATCGAGTTGGACAAGAATCGGGAAAATATTAATAGATTAAGGGAGGAATATAATAGGATAGCCAATGCAGATTATAATACTATCGAAAAAAGGAAGATGGCTCTCAATACTCTTAGCTTGAAAAGAGCCGAAATAAATGAAAGGCTTGAAAATCAGTCTAAATTGCAGCAATTATTGAATGATTTGCAAAGCGAATATAATGAGCGGAACAAAGAGGCTCTGGCTTTACTGACTTCGCAACTCGAGCAAGTAAAAGCAAAAATAGCCGAGGGCGATATATCTAGCGCAAGGGGAAAAGAGCTTAATCGCTTAAAGGAAAATTTTGAAAAAGAAAAGGAAATAATCAGCAGAAGCCTTGAAGAGCAGATTATTAGCCAGGATGAAGCCAAAAGACTTCAAAGCAAATTGGTAGAACAATACGAAGCAGGTAGGGCAAAAATATTGAAGAAGTATTATGACAAGAATAAAAAAGAGAGAACTTCCGCTCTCATTAAGGAGCTTGAGATAGAAAAAAGTCATGAACTTAAAATGATGCAGTTGCAAGGCGTAAGCGAGAATGAACTGTTGAAAAAGGAAATTGAATACTTGAATCGTCGAAAAGAAATATTAGCAAACGCCGGAGAAAGTTATATACAAATAGAAAACCTTATTGAGGAGAAACAAGCTGAGTTATTAATCAAGAGAAATGAAAATGAGCTTAAAACTGCTGAAAGAAAACTTGAATTGCAGAAAAAAATAGCGGATAAACAATTAGAGCTTAATGATGCATCGAATATACAAAAACTCGAAAACGATGTTCAATATCTTAAAGAAAAGTTAGAGCTTTATAGGCAATATGGAAAAGATGCGATGGAAATTGAGTTTGAGCTTAATTTGAAAATTCAAGAACTGGATGCTCTGCGAAATAACGAAGGCACAGCAAGCGAAGAGTATAAAGCGCGTTTGACTGATGAGTTAAATCAAAGCGAATATCTATATTCGGAACAATATAGGCAGCTTGAAAAGTGGAAAACTGAAGAGTTAAAGAAATACGAAAAGGACGAAGAGGCTAAAACGCTAATTAATGGGGTGTATGCCAAACGGCGAGAGGAAATTGAGAAGGCAGAAGCAGAAAGCAAAAAGCAGGCAACAATGCAAGCGCTTAGCTATATCGCTGGAGCCTATGCTAAACATACACTTGTTTCTAAGCTGGCATCTGCCGCAATGGCGACAATCAATACTTACGAAGCAGCTACGAAAGCTCTTACAGCTGGGCCTATTGTTGGTCCTCCGCTAGCCGCGCTTATAACGGCAGCCGGGTTGGCGAATGTGGCGAAAATTATGTCAACAGAAACTCCGCAAGCCACGGCCTATGAGAAAGGCGGAATGGCGATTATTGGAGAGAAGGGACCGGAACTTATAGCTCCTGTAAGCGATTATGCAGAGGGGCAAAAGCTTCTCGCAGAGAAAGTTGCAGCGAGCGTGGCGAACACTATTATTATGCCTGTTAACGAGTCAGCAAACGGCATTTCAAGGGAGTTTGCAAGCGATTTAATTGCCCGTTTAGAGGATTGGAAAGATCGCTTGGAATTCAAATTATCAAGGGGTGATTTATATGCAGTCTGGGAACGTGAAGACAAATTTAGGAAAAGGCACCAATGAGCTATACAATAACAAGCGATAATAACGGTTATTACTTTAGTATCTACTTGCCAACTGGCATCGCTCCGTCCAGTACGCCTGTTGTAAAATTTTTAGAGCGTCCAGCTCTTAGTTATGGCACTGCAAATATTGATAACGAATCATTATTCTTCCCAGGCGCCGTGAAGGTTAAGTTTTATTCTGATT
Organism: uncultured Melioribacteraceae bacterium; assembly: GCA_964573255.1. Lineage (GTDB taxonomy): Bacteria > Bacteroidota > Ignavibacteria > Ignavibacteriales > Melioribacteraceae > CAYNUJ01. The sequence continues at coordinate 1,578 of CAZNJB010000025.1, read as the reverse complement.
ACGATAACCTCTTTGATTATCTATACAATTCCGATACTACATTATTTTTGTATGAAAATAATACTTTGATTTTTAAGGGTAAAATTGACGCGGAAGAGATAGGCTATATTCCTTCGCAGAATATCTATGAGCTTACGTTCGTCGACCTCTCGCAGCAGCTCAAAACGAAAAGCTACGATGTTATCAGTGAATATGTTGGATATTATACGAAAACAAATATTCTCGATATTATCAGAAGAATTCTCTTGGAGATTTCCGTGACGCTTGGGACAATAAAAGGGGCAGAGTGTCTAACTGTGGAATCTAGTTATAATTCTGGTAATGGATACGTTGAAAGGGACTTCTCGGCTATGGGCACTGACCCGGCTTATTTTTTTGACGGAACATACAAAACATTGTGGGATGTATTGGAAGCCATTCTGAGTAGTTTTGGTTTTTTGGGATTTTTTATTGGCGATAAATTCGAATTGCGCTTTCGTTTTGACAATTCTTCTAGTATAGTTACTGCCGAAAAGTTAAAACACGATTATGAGATAGGTTGGGTTGGCGCTTATGATTATTTGACCGCTTCTATAAGAAGTGGAGGAACTTCAAGGGAAAACAAGATAATAGATCATCGCGCAGTAACGAGCAAGCCTCCAATTAAGGATATTGTTTATAATTATGAAGTCCCTGCCGGTTCCCTCCCGGGAGGGAACAACTTCAATAATCTATATGTATATTTGCCGGCATATATCGTTGGAATTGGATACGAGGGGTTCTACGGCACTAGAGACAACACTGTCGATATTAATGGAAGCGGTATAAAAAAATCGCTTTGGCAGCAATTATTGGATAAAGTCGATGCTAGAATTAGCGTAAAAAGACGAAGATTAAAAGCGCATATATTCGACGATACAATAGCGCTATTTGATGTGCTTCAAGTAGATGGGCATAATTATGTCATAACCGAAATAAGTAGAGAGTTAGGTAAAAAAATAACGAAAGTAACAGGAATAAGCATAAATTAAGGGGAATTTATTATGGCGACTAGAAATATCGTTCCACGGGCAGATAATGAAGGGCAAATAGGAACTCAGGCTAAAAAATGGTGTGAAGTCAATACCGGCAAATTAAGAGTTAGACCTTCGGCCGACAATGCAAATGTTCTTGAAGTGTTAGATGCTTCCGGCCAAATATTGATGCAAGTGGACACTATTAATAAAAAGATAATTGCTAATAGTGGAGTAAAATTCAAAGGAGACGGTTCCGAGCTAACGGGTGTTGCTGCTGTTGGTACAGGCGGGACTACTTCCAATGCGCAATTGGAAATACAGGCAGACGCCGATGGCAATGGAGTGGAAGGTGTTGATGATGTAATCGTAAAGATCGCAGCGCAAGAAGTATTTCGCGTACCCAACAGCGAGCGCACAAAAACGCCAATTGGCGCAACGCCTTATCTTAGGCGCAAGCATATACAATGGCTCAATTCAAATGGTTTTGGGAATAACGATGATTTTATTGTCCCGCATCAGCTTCTGCCTAATAATTACGCAATTTTAGACAAAAATGGGAATTACCATTGGATGGTCGAAATCC
>CAZNJB010000024.1:0-53008 GCA_964573255.1 uncultured Melioribacteraceae bacterium | reverse complement strand
GTATATTATAATGAAATTACATACCGTAAAACTCTCACCTCGACGTCCACGACGACCGCGCTTGCCGCGTATTTAAACTACTAAATTCACATATAATTTTTAAAATTCAAAAGGAAACAAATGTTATCTGTAGGAATAATAGGAAGTTCTGGATACACAGGAAAATATCTCACAAAAATAATTGCTAATCACCCTAAGGTGAAAAGCTTTAAGTTATATGCTAATAATAATGCCGGAAAAAACCTTTATTCGGTTTACCCTGAATTTATGAACGTTATTGAAGATGATATCTATTTATCATTAGATAAATTAAGTAACGATCATGATGTAATTTTCACTTCCTTGCCTCATGGCGTTTCAATGGATGTAGTGGCTCAAATATTTGATAAATCAACATTGATAATCGACCTAAGTGGAGATTACAGATTAAAAAATTCCAAGTTATATAAAAAATGGTACGGAATTGAACACACTCATCCAGAATTATTAAATGAAGCAAAATATTCTCTGGCAGATTTGGAGCCTAATATTAAAGGCACAACTCTAATATCCAACCCGGGCTGCTATCCAACAGCCGTTTCACTTGGATTAATACCAATAATAAAAGAATATAATTCGATTATTACTGCTATTTCTACATCAGCATATTCCGGCGTAAGTGGAGCCGGGAAAAAATTAAAGGAAGAATATCTCTTTTCGGAATTGGAGAATAATTTGTTTGCTTACAGAGTAAATAAGCACCAACACGAACCTGAAATACTGCAGACGCTATCCCAATACGGATTTAATGCAGATTATTCATTCACATCTCATCTAATGCCGATTACTACCGGAATATACTCTACCAGCGTAGTATTTACCGAAGAAGGCTTAGATCAGGATAATTTGAACGAATTATATAATGAGTTTTACAAAAAAGCATATTTTGTAAGAACTCTACCCGTTCCACCAAAACTTAAAGATGTTATTATGTCAAATTTCTGCGACTTAAACATTAACGTGTTTGAAAATAAAATAGTAATTACATCTGCAATCGATAATCTAATTAAAGGAGCTGCTGGACAAGCAGTTCAAAACATGAATTTATATTTTGGCTTTAATCCAAATACTGGATTAATAAATTTTTGAGGTATTTATGGGGCATTACACTTATATCGAAAACGGTAGTATAACGGACGTACAAGGAATAAAAGCAGCCGGCATTCATTGCGGACTGAAGAAAAAGAGAAAAGATTTGGCTCTAATTTATTCGGAATTACCGGCAGATGCTGCGGGAACTTTTACACTTAATAAAGTTAAAGCTCCCCCGCTTATTTATTCCCAGAAGCTTATTACCTCAAAGAAAAAAGTGAAAGCTGTTTTAATCAATTCCGGGAACGCGAACGCGGCAACAGGAAAGCAGGGATTCGATAACGCTGTTAAATCCGCAGAATTGATTGCAAATAAATTAAATATTTCGCCGGAAGAAACTCTTGTCAGTTCTACCGGTGTTATCGGAAAGCAGATGGATATGGAAGTCCTTTCAAAAGGAATCTCTGAAATTGTTCCTCAACTTACAAACAACGGTGGAATTGAAGCTGCTGAAGCAATAATGACAACGGATACTTTTAAAAAACATTTTGCACTTAAAATAAACTTTGACGACGGTAGTACTGCAAATATCGGAGGAATTTGCAAAGGCAGCGGGATGATCATGCCGAATATGGCTACAATGCTTGCATTTATTGCAACCGATTTAATTATTCCTCAGGAATTATTACAATCAATTCTTTCCAAATGTGTTTCAAATTCCTTCAATAAAATTTCTGTTGATGGCGAAACAAGCACTAATGATATGGTAATCTTACTCGCTAACGGAGCATCCGGTATTGCTATTGAAGATGACGTTGATAAATTAAATTTGTTTGAAGATGCATTACAAGATTTAACCAAGAAAATGGCAAAATCTATTATATCCGACGGCGAAGGTGCTACAAAGGTAGTAAGAGTTCAAATATTGAATGCCAAAGATAAAGACTCTGCAGATAAAGCAGCAAAAGCGGTTGTAAATTCCCCTCTTGTCAAAACCGCCATTGCCGGTGCTGACGCAAATTGGGGTAGAATTTTATCTGCCATCGGTAATTCCGGTATTCAGTTTAATCCTGACTCAGCAGAAATTTATTTTGACAACTTAAAAATACTTGAAAGCGGCTACCGTTCTTATTTTTCGGAAGAAGAAGCCAAAAATATTCTGGATAAAAAGGAATTTACAATTTCTATCGATTTACACGAAGGCAACGAACAAACTGAATGGTGGACTACAGATTTTACAGAAGAATATATAAAAATTAATGCTTATTACAGGACATAAGATGAAGACCATCATTATTAAACTTAGCGGGAAAAAGATTGACGAACTATCAAACGGTTCCGGATTGATTACTACCCTGAAGAATTTCACTAAAGCGGGAATCAGAGTGATAATTGTTCATGGCGGTGGTAAACAAATCACCCATTGGGCTGAAAAACTTGGTATTGAAAGTAAATTTATTAACGGTCAAAGAATAACTTCTGAAGAAATGATTGAAGTAGTTGCAGCAGTTCAAGCGGGACTGCTGAACAAAAAGATTGTCTCGTCACTTATCAAAAATGGGATAAACGCGATCGGTGTTTCCGGAGTTGATGGGAATTCTTTCAGAGCGGAAATATCCGACACTAAATTGGGTTACGTGGGTAAACCAATTAGAACAGGAAAACTGGATTGGATGAGTGATTTGCTCAATTTCAATTTCATCCCAGTCTTTTCTAGTATTTGTATGGATTCATCTGGTAATTTGATTAATGTTAACGCCGATTTCTTTGTTGAAGAATTGGCAAAAGAATTCGACATTCAAGAGGTTTATTACTTTTCAGATGTTCCCGGAATAAATATCGAAGGGAAAACTAAGGATAGACTGAATAAAACTGAAATTGAATATTGGATTAATAACGGTCAAATTACCGAAGGGATGATACCCAAAGTAAACAGTGCATTATCGCTAACGAATTACGGTGTTCAAAAAATTTGGATTGGAAATCATTTAACTTTTTCAAACAACTGTTATAGCGGAGGAACCGAAATTGTTTCTACAGACTAAAAATATATCGGCAGAAACTAAGAATTATTTATTAAACGTATATAATAAATATCCGGTGAACATTTCACACGGAATAGGTTCCAAGTTATATGATTCCGATGGAAATGAATATATTGATTTCTTAAGCGGAATTGCAGTAACTAATTTTGGGCATAATAACTCCTCAATAAAAGAAAAAGTACTGCAACAATTGGATGAATTATGGCATGTAAGTAATTTATTCGAAATAGAAGGGCAACAAAAACTAGCATCTAAACTATGCGATTTAACAGGATTATCGGGCGTTTTCTTTACAAATTCCGGCACTGAAGCTATCGAAGCTGCAATTAAATTCACAAGATTATGGGGCGGTGAAAGATTTGAAATTATTACTGCCATTGATAGCTTTCATGGCAGATCTATGGGAAGTCTTTCAGCAACCGGCCAATTTAATCTTTGGAAAGATTTTAAGCCAATTTTACCGGGCTTTAAATATGTACCGTTTAACGATTTAAATGCCTTGGAAAATAATATTACTGAATTTACTTGTGCAATTATGCTTGAAACAATTCAAGGCGAAGGCGGAATAAAAATGCCTTCGGATGATTATTTTGAAAACGTCCAACAAATATGTAAAAACAATAATCTACTATTGATAATAGACGAAATACAAACAGGAATCGGAAGAACCGGGAAGCATTTTGCTTATCAGCACTATGGAATTACACCGGATATTGTGACCTCAGCAAAAGCGCTGGCAAATGGACTTCCGCTTGGGGCAACAATATGTTCCGAAAGAGTAGCTTCTGCAATAAAACCCGGATGTCACGGTTCCACATTTGGCGGTAATCCGGTAGCTGTTGCAGCTGCAAACGCAGTTTTATCGTTATTGAATGAGGATGCTCTAGAAAAAATTAACTTTACCGGCGATTATTTAATAGCAAAATTAAATTCATTAAATTTAGATCCAATTTTAGAAATCCGTGGTAAAGGATTAATGATTGGAATAGAATTTAACGACAATATTGATGCAAAAGAAGTTGTCAATCTTCTTTTAGAAAATAATATTATCACTTGCACCGCAAAAGGGAATGTACTAAGGTTACTTCCCCCTTTTATAATAACGGAAAGTCAAATTGATGAATTCGCCGATAAATTAAAATATGTTTGTAATACTTTAACAAAATAAAAAGGAGTTAACATGCCATCTAAATTCAAACGACAGACCAAACTCAAACAAATATTGAACACATACGCGATCACTTCGCAAGAACAAGTAATCAGGTTGCTCAAAAATGACGATATTCACGTTACTCAAGCTACTCTAAGCCGTGATTTTTCCGATCTGGGAGTTATCCGTAAAAAAACCGAATTCGGTATCCAATACATTTTAAATCCGGATGAGTCTGGTAAGCAAATAGCTAAATTAATCGGCTATGAAATTTTAAGTATTCAACACAGCGAGTATTTAATTGTTATTAGAACCCTTGCAGGTCGTGCACAAGGCGTTGCTCATTATATAGACAGATTAAATAATCAGGAAATTTTAGGTACTATCGGAGGTGACGATACAGTTCTCGTAATACCTCAATCAAAAGCAAAAGTTCAGAAAGTAATTAAATTTATTGAGAAATTTATTTCAACAGAACACGATTAGGAGATAAAAAATAATGAAAAACAAAATTATTGTTGCTTATTCTGGCGGTTTGGACACATCGGTTATGGTAAAATGGCTTAGTGAAAAATATGATGCCGAAATTATTGCCGTTACCGGAAATCTTGGACAGAACGAAGATTGGGATGCATTAAAAGAAAAAGCACTAGCTACAGGAGCAAGTAAAGTATACATTTATGATGTTAAAGAAGAATTCATAACTGATTATGCTTGGAAAGCTTTAAAAGCTAATGCTTTGTACGAAGGGGAATATCCTTTAGCAACTGCAATTGGTAGACCTCTATTGGTAAAATTACTCGTTCGAACTGCAATTAAAGAAGGCAGCAATATTATTGCCCACGGCTGTACCGGAAAAGGTAATGATCAGGTACGTTTTGAAATTGGACTTAAAACACTTATGCCTCAAGTTCAAATTTTAGCGCCGCTTAGAGAATGGCAATTCAAAACTCGTGAAGAAGAAATAGATTATGCACTAAAACATAAAATTCCAATCGGAATTACGAAAACAACTCCATATTCTATTGATGAAAATCTTTGGGGAAGCGCAACCGAATGCGGAGAATTGGAAGATACTAAAAATGCTCCGCCGGAAGATGCATTTCAAATGACAACTTCTCCTGCCAATGCACCGGATCAACCGATTCAACTTCAAATCTCTTTCGAGAACGGTATACCGGTAAAATTAAATGATATTGAATATTCTCCTGCAGAATTAGTAACTATTTTGAATAAAATTGGTGGAGAACACGCAATAGGTAGAATTGATATGATCGAAAATAGAGTTGTGGGAATAAAATCCAGAGAGGTTTACGAAGCCCCGGCAGCAGTTATTTTACATTATGCCCACAGCCAATTAGAAAAACTTGTTCTTGATAAAGAGACTTTCCGCTTTAAACAAATTGTTGCACAAAAAACTGCAAATTTAATTTACGACGGGCAATGGTTTTCACCTTTATTCGATTCAATTATGACATTTGTTGATTCTACGCAAGAATATGTAAGCGGAAAAATTACACTTCAATTATATAAAGGAAATATTACAGTATTATCGCGTGAATCTAAATACAGTTTGTATAATGAGTCATTGGCTACTTATTCAACCGGAGATACTTTCGATCATTCTGCTGCGAAAGGATTTATCGATTTAAATGCTCTCCCCTTTCATACTCTTTCATCAATTAGAAAAAAAGGATTAACCGTCAATGCTGTGGAATAAAAGATTCGATAAAAATTTATCGCACGATGCTTTTTCATTTTCAACGTCGATAAATATCGACATTGAACTTTTTGAAAAAGATATCCAACAGAATCGTGCGCATTCAAAAATGTTGAATTCTATTGGCCTCATCACAGATGATGAATTGAATGCAATTTTTTCGGGTCTTGATAAATTAGTTGAAAAGTTCAAGAATAACGATATTAAAGATTTATATAAATATGAGGATATTCATTCTGCGATTGAATTGGAATTAAAAAATATTATCGGTGACTTGGCCGATAAAATTCACACCGGAAGAAGCAGGAATGATCAAGTTGCCACAATCTTTAGAATGTGGATAAAAGAAAAGTCCTCTGAATTAATTAAATACTGTAGAGAATTACAAATCAATTTGATAGAAACAGCGAAAAAACACATTGATACAATAATTCCCGGTTATACGCATTTACAACGTGCTCAACCGGTATCGCTTGCACATCACCTTTTGGCTTACGTCGAAATGCTCGAAAGGGATATAAATAGATTGCAATCTACTTTTGAAGAAACGGATTATTCACCTTTAGGAAGCGGTGCACTCGCAGGTTCATCGCTTCCTTTGGATAGAGAAATGACAAAAGATTTGCTGGGGTTTAAAGGAATCTGTTCCAATTCAATGGATGCTGTTTCCGACCGCGATTTTGCATTGGATTTTTTAAACTGCTGCTCAATTGGGATGATGCATTTAAGCCGTTTTTCCGAAGAAATAATTTTATGGTGCAGCAGTGAATGGAATTTTATGATTTTATCCGATGAATATTCAACCGGTTCTTCTCTTATGCCTCAAAAGAAAAATCCCGATATTACAGAATTAATACGAGGCAAAACCGGACGTGTTTGCGGCAATCAATTATCTTTATTATCAACTCTGAAAGGATTGCCTTTAACATATAATAGAGATTTGCAGGAAGATAAGGATCCGGTTATCGATTCCTTTAATCAATATTCGAATGCATTAAAATTATTAAGCGACATCATTAAGACAGCGTCATTTAATAAGAATCGTTTTACAGAAGAATTGAACGGCGATTATGCATTTGCCACCGATATTGTCGACTGGTTAGTATTGAAGGGAGTTGCATTTAGACAGGCTCATTCGATTGTAGGCAAAATAGTTAAATATGCTGTAAGCAATCAAAAAAAGTTGAATGAGTTAACATTAAATGAATACAAACAATTCTTTTCCGGTTTTGACGAAAGCGTTTTTAAATTATCTTTAGTCGATAAATGTCTTGAGCGTAAAAAAACTTACGGTTCACCCAATCCAAAATTTGTATTAGAGGAGATAAAAAAATACGAGCGAAAGTTTTCTCAGTAATTGCTTGTTCTCTGTACTTTTATTAGTAGTAACTGTTTAACTGCCTAATTCATTAAAACATTTTTCAAAGGGAAGAGATATCTCTCTTCCCCATTCTCAGCATCAAAATCAGAAAAATTAATTTTCAATTATCATCTTATCAAATTTGGATAACTCCTTCCAAGCCAAAGCAGAACTACCTAAAATAGCAGCATCCGCTTCAGGCAATGCAGAGCGAAGAAGCTTAACGGACCCTTTAAAAGGATTAAATAAATATTCATTGAAATATTTCTCGAGCGGATCCATCAGCAAACCACCGGAATTCGATAATCCGCCAAAAAGAATGAAAGCTTCTGGACTCAAATAAGCAGCGGCATTTGCTAATTCCCTTCCAAGTATTTCGGCTGTAAAGTCGAATGCCTTTAACGCTATTTTATCCCCTTCAACCGCACGATCAAAAATATCTTTAGATGTCAATTGTTCGAAAGGAATTCTCCTCAATTCAGATGGATTGGATTCAGAAGCGAGTAATTCATAAACTGTCCTTTTAATCCCTGTTGCTGACACATAGGTTTCAAGGCATCCTTTTCTTCCACAACCACATTGTCTACCGTTTTTCTTTATAATAACGTGACCCAACTCCGCCGCTGAACCTGTTTTACCGTAAACTAAATTACCGTCAACCACTATTCCGCTGCCGAGCCCCGTACCGAGAGTAATTTCAACAAAGTTTTTCATTCCTTTTGCAGCGCCAAAAATCATTTCACCAATTGCAGCTGCGTTTGCATCATTAGTAATGAAAACAGGAACATCGAAGAATTTTCTCCATTCTTCTACAACATCTACATTTGTCCATCCCAAATTTGGAGGGTTTTCAATTTTTCCGGTGTAATAATTCGCATTCGGTGCTCCCACACCGATTGCAATTAACTCATCACCGTTACTCGCAAAATAATTATTCACTAAGATCGCAATTTTACCGAATAATTCGCTTATCGACAGATGCGAATTAGTTTCTACCGAATTTTTTAAAACTATATTGCCCGCTTCGTCAACTATTCCGAATGCAGTATTCGTTCCTCCTATATCCACACCTAACACATATTTTTTATCCATTTTTACTCTCTTCATTCATTTCAAATTCCGGAATTGAACCTTTAAAACCATAATAAGCTATATACAAATAACAAAGTAATGGAAGTATAAAAGCATAATGTATTCCAATAGCATCAGCAAAGGCACCTTGCATAACAGGTATAACAGCACCTCCAACAATTGCCATAATCAATATTCCACTGCCTTGTTTGGTATGTTTACCCAAGCCTTTCACACCTAGAGTAAATATTGTAGGGAACATAATCGAATTGAATAATCCTACCAATAAGATAGACCACATAGCAACATATCCGGTAGACAACATAGTGATCAACACAAGCAGAGCTGAAACGAAAGCATTAAAGCCGAGCACTTTCCCCGGTTCAATTTTCCGTAAAACACCGGAACCAATAAAACGGCCTACCATAGCGCCTCCCCAATAGAATGCTACAAATTTCCCTGCTTGAGCTTCCGTAAACCCGGCAATATAACTTTCGTGCATAAAATTAACTAAAAAACTGCCAATAGCTACTTCAGCTCCAACATAAACAAAGATACCTATTGCACCCAATACCAAATGTCTGTATCCCCAAGCAGAAGGATACATCGAATCACTTGAAGTGCCGTCTGAGGAACCCTCTGCCTCGGCAGTTATTTCAGGTAATTTGAACATTGCAATTATTCCAGCAAGAAGAAATAAAACGCCGGCAAGAACCAAATAAGGAACTTGAACTGCAGATGCTTCTGCTAATTTATAAGCTTCAACTGCACTCGATGACATCTTACTCAATTCTTCTGCTGTCTTTATTCCAACAGAAAGAATCAATATTGAACCGAAGTAAGGTCCGATTGTTGTTCCTAAAGAATTAAATGCCTGACTCAAATTCAATCGTGACGAGGCAGTCTCCGGTTTACCCAAAATAGATACATAAGGATTTGCCGCTACTTGAAGTAGTGTAATTCCTGAAGCTAGAATAAAAAATGCAATTAAAAAGAAGGGATAACTTCTCGTACTTGCTGCAGGAAAAAACGCTAAAGTACCTAATCCGGCAACACTTAAACCGACAATTATTCCTTTCTTATAGCCAATTTTTTCGAGTATCCAACTTGAAGGCATTGATACTAAAAAGTATGCTGCAAAGAATACAAACTGGACCAGCATAGCTTGTGTATAATTTAATTCAAATACAGCTTTTAAGTGCGGAATAAGAATATCATTTAATGATGTTAATAATCCCCACATAAAAAACAAAGAAGTTAAAACAACCAATTCTTTAGTGTAACTTTTCCCTTCAGATACACTTATCGTATTACTTCCCATAACAACTCCAACTATTTAAGAACAAATTTCACTTTTTGATTGGCAATAGTAATAATGAATTCACCCGCTTCAACAATTCTCTTATTATCTCTGCCAACAAAAGAAAGGTCATCGTCGGTCAATGTAAAATCAACTATCTTTTCTTCTCCCGGTTTCAGGAAAACTTTTTTGAATCTCTTTAATTGTCTTACAGGTCTTGTAATCGAACCAATTATATCAGTTAAATATAATTCAACGGTTTCCTTACCGGCGAGGTCCCCTTTGTTTGTTACTTTAACCGAAACGGAAATATTTTCTCCTTCCTTATACTCATTTTTGTTTAATTTTAACTCGGAATATACAAATGTTGAATAACTTAATCCAAAACCAAACTCAAACTGTGGCTCATATTTATTCACATCAAATTCTTCTATTGGTTTATGATCATAAGTTGTAAATCCATTAGGATACCGTGGATATGTGAAGGGTAATTTTCCATTCGGATTATAGTCGCCGAAAATTATATCGGCAATAGCATCCCCTCCTTCATTACCCGGTAAATAAGCCATAATTATTCCAGAAGATAAATCTACGATATCGTTAATAACTCTCGGCCGTCCTTCGAATAAAATCAGAATTATTGGTTTACCCGTCTTAGATAATTCTTTCACTAATTTTCTCTGTGCTTCATCCAACCTTAAATCCTTTATATTTCCCGGCGTTTCACAGTAAGTCTTTTCTCCAACTGCTGCGATAATAAAGTCGACATTCTCTGCTGCTTCAACGGCTTTCTGTATGTTTATTTCTTTTTCGAATCCGGCGCCTTCTACATAAACAACAGATTCCTTACCTATCTTTGCTTCAATTGCTTCAAGCAGAGTATGCTTTTCGGATGGATATAACGTTTCATCGTTTCCCTGCCAAGTATAAGACCATCCCCCGTTCATAACTTGCATCAAATCTGCCGCAGGTCCGGTAACTAGTACTTTACTGTTTTTACTTAAAGGTAAAACCTTTTCATTTTTTAATAACGTAATTGCCTCACGAGCCGCTTCCAAACTAAGAGATCTACTTTCTTCAGTTCCAATCCTGTTCTTAAGTTTCTCATCTGCAAATGGATTATTGAATAATCCTAATAAATATTTTACTCTTAATATTCTGCTTACGGCATCGTCAATTCTTGAAACCGGTACTTCGCCCTCCTTTACAAGTTCTAATAAATAATTATAAAAACTATAATCATAAGGCACCATACTCATATCGAGTCCGGCGAGGACAGCCATTTTAACTGCTTCCTTCGGTGAAGATGCTACCCTATCTCTCGAATATAATCTTTTAATATCTTCCCAATCGGATACAACAAATCCTTTGAATCCTAATTCATTCTTTAGTATTTCTGTCAAAACATGGTAATCGGAATGAGTGGGAATTCCATTCATTTCACCCGAACTGACCATTACTGTCATCGCACCGGTTTTAACAGCTTCTGCAAATGGAACCAAAAACAATTCCCTAAGCATTCTTTCAGGTATCCAACTTGGAGTTCTGTCCTGTCCGTTTAATGGGAAACTATATCCCAAATAATGTTTCAAACACGAAACGGTTCTGTCGTTTCTTGACATATCGGAACCTTGTAATCCTCGAACATAGGCTTTACCCATTTCAGAAACTAAATAAACATCTTCGCCGAATGTCTCGAAGAACCTTGGCCAGAGTGGATTTCTGCCTACTCCCAACACCGGATTAAAATCCCACGGTACACCTGAAGCTCTGATTTCTCTTGCCGTAACAGCAGCTGCCTGCTCCATTAATTCTACATTTCTAGTAGCTGCCATCGCAATAGACTGAGGAAACAAAGTTCCACGTCGAATGTAATTTGCTCCATGTATTGCATCCACTCCGTAGATCACGGGTATTTTTAATCTTGATTCTTCCATCGCAATTTTCTGAATGGAGTTGATTATTTTTTGCCAGCCTTCAATACTATTCGCTGCACCACCGGTATTCAGAATTGATCCGATATGATATTTTAATATGGCTTCCCTTAATTTTTCAATATCTACTTTGGAATCATTATGATTTCCTCCCCGCTCCTCTTGAATAACTTCGAGTGTAATTTGAGTCATTTGCCCTACTTTTTCCTCGAGAGTCATTTTAGATAATAATTCTTTAATCTTTAATTCAATATTATTATCATCATTCCCTTTTTGATATGTAAAATTCATAAACAGAATAGAAACAAAAACAATTAAGACTTTTTTCATTCCTCCCTCAATATTATTTCAAGTACACAAATTTCTTGGACGATTTAAATTGCTTATTACTTATTGTATAGAAAAACACTCCGGAAGACATCCTATTATTTATTCCCGAAGTATCGAATTTAAATTCGTTTAAGCCCGCACCGGCTAAAATATTTTTAGAATATATTTTTTCACCGAGCAAATTATAAACGGTAAATTCAACTGTTCCCGCTGCTGATGAAAGAAATATAATTTCAGTCTGACTATTAAAGGGATTAGGATAATTCGCCATTAATATAATCCCTTCTGGAATGTTCTCCGTTTCATTATCACCACTCACATAATCAACAGTAGCTGAATTAAAATATCCTGCAGCAAAAACCAAAGGCGCATTCCAATTAATTGCTATTTCGTTGGACGCATAACTCCTTTGATCATCCACATAACATAATGCAGGCGGTGTGGAATAATCAAAAAGATTTTGTAAAACAGGATCATTCAAATATTGATTTGGACCTCCGGCAAGCAAGCCGGGCACAGGTAATGCAAGATTATCTGCACCCGACTGCCTATGGTGAGGGAAATTAACAGAATTACTTCCAGTTTGTGTTACAAACGAAAGATTATGCCCATTCACACCGAGGATATAATCCATTTGTCGCTGTATTACATTCAAATATTCTGCTTTTTTAGATATTTCATATGCTAAAATCAGTATAATAGCATTGTTAAGAACTATCCCGTTACTGCCCCAGTAAAATTCACCATTGCTTAACGTAACGTTAAATTGATTCTCTTTTGCTTTATTAACTAATGCATCTGCTAAACCTAATAATGAATTTATGTGTGATGTAAGAATAGAAGACGCACTCTTTTCATTAAAGAGAATTGAGATATTTGCCAGGGTTCCAACATCACTCCAATTCATCACATTATTAAAGATGCCGATTGAATTCACATTCGACTGATAATAATTTTCGAATTCATATTGATTAGTTGCTTTAAATAATTCTGCAGCTGCCCATAAACGTTCATCGGTATCGTTATCGTCTCCGTATTCTCCGGTATTCGTATCGCTTGGATTTGTAAACCCGCCAGGAGGAACAATTCCTTCATTATTTCTTAAGAATTCCCACGCATTCAAAGCTGCATTTAAACATTTTTCGGAAAAGCCTAAATCAAACGGTTGAAAAACGCGTGATGCAATTGCCATAACCGCTGCAAAATCTCCAGTAGCGGTAGAAGCTTTCTGATATATATAACGTAAGCTGTTATCGAGATTCGGCATTATAAAGCCAGCAAAATTTTTGGCAGTTAATTTTGCATACACACCTCCGTCTGAAGTATCTTGCATCGTAAATAACCAATTCAGCTCATACCGAACTTCATCCAAAATGTCCGGTATGCCATTACCCGATTCCGGGATATTAAGATCGTCGAAATAAAATTTGTCGGGGAATAATTCGTACGCCGTAAGAAGTGTCCCTACTGTAATCCCGGAATTAACTACGTACTTTCCGAAATCACCGGCATCGTGCCATCCGCCAACGGATTGATTATATCCCGCTATACCTGTTGAAGGATGATAAATTCCGTCGTTTAAATGACAAACATAATGAGTATAAGAACCGGCATAGTCCGATTGCAAAGCGATTCCACACCTTTGAAAATAAAATCCTTTTAACGCCGATTTGTACAAAGAAAGATAAACTGTATCGTTTATGAAAAATGTGTGACTCGTGTCCCCGTTTTCTGTAATTATAAAATATTTTCCTAAACTGTTGAAATCGGAAAAATCTCCTTTATATAAAGTATATCCGGTCAATGGATCTACATTACTTGTTAATTCAAAAGAACCGGTATAGACCTGTGTACCCGAAACAGCGTCAATAATTCTAAACGCAGGCGAATACTGTTTTGTGACAACAATTTTAATGGAATTAGTCGGATAACCGATTTGATTAACATAAACCTGGCAGTAAAAAGACGAATTGAATAAAACCATCATTAGAATAATCGGTAACTCCCTTTTCATTAGAAGCTAATTCCCACAGTGAATTTCTGAACGTCTTTTAATCTGCCGAAAAATGCATAAGCATAATCGAAGTTAATACTTACATTACCCAGAAGCATCTGTTTTAGTCCTCCTCCGAATGTCCAAGATTCTTCAGAGTCCTGTAAAAACATTGATTTATAACCGCCACGGATAGAAAACATTCTATTAAAAGTATATTCGCCGCCAATGTTAACACTTTCGTAATTATCGTTCGGATGTGATGCATCAATTGCAAACTTCAAATTGTGCATATCTGTTTTTAGTGCTTGGTAAGATATTCCCACTTTAAATCCGAGTGGCAAATCCCAAGCATCGGTAAATAAATTAGCTGGAATTCTATCGTTATTTCCTGTGGTTGTAAGGTCGGGATCATACAATACAGTGCTGTTAGTCCCCTGAAGTTGCATTTTAGAACCGAAGTTTGTAATTGACATTCCAAGGGTTACACCTTTAAATGGTGTGTTGTAAAGAACCCCCATATCAATTGCGAAAGTATAATCCGACATCTTCCAAATACTTTGATAAACAACTTTCGGATTAAAACCGATTGAAAAATTTTCGGTGATGTTAAAAGCCCACGCAAAACTTACAGCAATGTCGTTTGCACTGAAGGTTTCGCCTGTACCGTTCGGCTCTTCTATTGTCCTTACTTTCATTTCACCGTAATCGGACGATATGAAACTAATTCCAATTGTTCCTAAATCTCCTAACGAATATGCCGCAGATAAAAAATTATAATTTATGTCAGCAATCCATTGAGTTCTATCGACTACAAATCCATTGTTTTTCAAACGTGCTAAACCGGCAACATTCCAATAAACTGCCGAGGGATCGTCTGCTACTGCGACAAACGCACTTCCCATCGCACTGGCTCTCGCTCCTTGACTAATAGTCAAAAAGGACGCCGCAGTTGTTCCCCTTTTTGAAACATTCGACTTATAATTATTTTGCTGAGCAAAAGTAAAACCGTTTATTAAAACTATTATTATCAAATTAATGCTAAATCTTTTCATGCTTCTCTTCCTTATTTGATAATGGCAAATTTATCGATGTATTCACCTATGCCCGGCGCATCAACATGATATATGTATACTCCGTACGCCAAATCCATACCATCGTCCGTCACTAAATTCCAAGATAGCGCACCGGTCGATGGAGAATAATCTTTGTGAAGAGTTTTTACTAAAGCGCCTGAAACCGTATATATCCTTATAGTACACTCAGGGGGAAGATTTATAAAATCAATTTTCCTTTCGCCTCTTCCGGTTTGATTTAGATTTCTCCTTTCCCATTTTGCCGCTGCTATATAAGGGTTAGGTACAACCGCGATATCAGACAATTCATTCTTTGCTGCATTTTTGTCAACCGCAGCCGAATTAGTCGTAAACGAAAAATAATCTCCGTCCATAAATGGTTTTGTGGTTTTAATTTGGAAGATATCCCCACCGACAGGCTCTATTGGCTGAACATTTGGAATTCCCGGAGCGTTGTATTCTATTCTCCATGTAAAACGCCAGTCCGTCTTAGCACTATCCATAAAATCCATTATTATTATATCATCACCAATCGAAAATTCACCGTCGCCATATTTATCGTCAATGTAAAATTCACAATATTCACCCGTTGTAGTATTTAAGATTTTAAATTTAACCGGCATTCCTTGAAAAATATATGATGTATCGACAATATCATCGAAAAACCGAATTTCATAGTCAGCCGGCCAGCGAACGTTCCGGTTTGTTGGATTGCTTGTATTCGGAACCACATTTATTTTCAGATTACTTGAACCTACAAGCCATCCGGTAGCAGAATCAATAACGGTAATTGAAGTATCATTTTGGATTGCCATAGTAATTCCGTCGAAGGGAGACGTAAATTTTTGAGGGCCAAATTCATCGGCTGTTATTGTTCTTATTGTATCGGTTGTGCCTGCATAATTTCTTATTATCATAGCAGATGCAGTATTATAATCGGGCATATTACCTTCAGCCGAAAAGAGCACTTGATAATTTGCACCGTCTTTTACTTCGTCTGCGTTCAAAATATTCAGCACCAAATTACCTGTACCCTCTCCATATTCAACGTGGTTTACATTACCCGTAATACTCGGCGGTTTATATCCTGCTGCCGGAGCATTAGGGACAACAACCGCACAATTTATATCGATGAATTGAACGTTACCCGTAAAATCTTCTGTAATTATTTTCGTACATTCAGAAGGCACAAGACCTTTTGTTCCAAAATTTGGATCGCCTTGATCGTAAGAGACAACCGCATAATAATACTTAACACCATTCTCAACATCTTCGTCCACATAAGAATGCTGAAGTCCGGTTTCATTACCTCTGTAAAAATGAGCACCGTTTATACCAATAGGGTCCGGACCGGAAATACTATCAACCAAATCGAATTGAGCAATCGGCTTCCAGAATTTTGGTTCGCCTTTAGAATCGGTGATAATTTTAATATCGTTGAATTCCGGTTCACGACTTCTATAAATAAGATAACCTTCAAAATCCTTTTTATACCCCGATGACGGATCGTTGGGAACATTATATCCGAGAAACGGATCGGTTGAAGATTCAGCAAGATCATCCCAGTAAAGGAATACTTTGCCGTCTCCGGGCACAGCCGTCAGGAAAGGTTTAAGCGGAGGTTTGGAAAAATTATAATTAGCATTATAAATTTCCTGAACAGTTTCTTTATTAAAGACCAAATCTTCAAAATCACTTCCGAAAACAAGAGCCATAGAAAACCTTTCTCTTCTATTTAATTCCAGCGGAAAAGGTCCTGATGCAAAAGCCATAGATATATTTGCCCTTTGAAGTGAAGTATCGAAATTAAAATAAGTTAACCTCTGCCACATTTGTTCATCATCCTTAGGCCATCCGCCGCCGGTTCCTCCATCTCCCAAACGATAGATTGATAAGGAAGTCAAACCAATCATATCGGATTCGTCAATGTCAACTTTATCGAAATTCGGCTCGCCTAAAGTTGGTATTCCGTCACCTTCGCCGAAATCGGGACCAGTGTATTGACGATCCAAAGGACCGATACCATCTTGACCGACATCATTATTCAAAGGTTCGTTTTCTTCTGGATCCCATTTGCCGTTACCGTTTAAATCTGTAAATGGCACCCAATCCCCGTCGTTATCGATACCATCATCCCTTCTTTCATCAACTAAACCATCTCCATCGTCATCTATATTATTCACAGCATTACCCGGTGATTCCAAATACGCATAGCCATAATAACCGGTAGGATAACCTCCCGGAACACCTTTGCCATCATCGTCGAATGCGTAAGCTAAATCAAGCTTTATATCGAAACTTGCATTATCATCCTGGCTGTCACCTGTTCCGCCCACCCCTGTATCAGTATAAAATCCAAAAACTGTTTTTTGATAATCATAATCGGAAATATTTACTATATCGTAATGCCAGAATATAATGTCTTCGGCTAATACGTGGGACCATTGAAAGCCGCGGACTTCTACTCTCAACCCTAAACCACCTCTGTTGGAATCAGCTTCTATCGGGAAATAATTATATGGTGGTCTGGCAAATTCTTTGTCCTTCGAATCATCCATCACAAAAAATGTTTCGAAATCACTGTTCTGAATCCCTTTACCGAAGTAACCATACCAAAGTCCATCCCAAGTGGTATCAAACTGTGCAATCTCCGGCAAAGCCCTTGGCCATTGAGTAGGCCAGGTAGAAGGATCGTTGTTAATTGCCGGCGAAGATACAGCAGGATTTGAATATCCTGGAACAGGTTCTAATCCCCATATTTCACCTGTAACCGGGTCCTTATCCATCCATTCCCTGTAACTCGCTTCCAACGGATGTATTGGCTGATTGTTTCCGGGCGCAATAACTTCGGCTGCAATCAGAACTGAAACGCCGTCGAGATAACTGTGACCTGAACCTTTGGGCCATTCTCCTGAAGGCTGAAAGGGCCATTGCCCTACTTCGCCGTTATTGTAAAATAAAGTACGAATTTGATTGCCGTCCATCAATCCTTCACGCCTGTATTGAATATCTCCATACGGCTCGTCTCTATAAGCTTGCGTTTGCGATGTTATTTGAGCAATCAAACTTAAACTGAAGATGAAATAAATTAATAATGTCAGTCTTCTGAACATCATAAAACTCCTTAAATGATCAATATTAGAAATTGAAGTTTAATCCTAATCTTATTTGTCTGGGTGCCGAATAGAACGCCGGATTATTTACATATTCCTCTATTGAATTCAACCCTATTATTTCCCCGGCATATTTTGTATTCAAATCCTGATTTGCCCTACCCGTTGTACCGTAAACACCGTATTCATTCCTAACGTCAAGCAAATTGTAAACCCATAAAAATACTTTCATATTGATTCCAAATAATTCAATATTTTTATCGGCTCTTAAATCAACATTGTAAATTGAGGGTTTTCTTCCGCCGTTTTCAAATCGAACTCCGTTAGATATCCTCACATCTTCTGTATACGGGGAACCGGAACCGTAATTTAATATTATTCCGGCAGTCCAATTACCCGGATCACCAATATCAACGGTTATATTTAAAGTTGAACGCTGATCCCAATCGAGAGGAACAACTTTCTTTTCCGATTCCACAGGCGGATCCGTCTGATTGTCGTTATAAACAGCATAAGGATCCGATGCATTCCCCTCTGCAAATTGAAAAGTATAATCTATTTTAGCACCGAAATAATTCGCGAATCTTTTATCAAGTGAAATTATAAATCCCTTTACGTTACCATAATCCCTGTTAGTAAATCTTGCATACTTAAATCCTTCGTAGGTATTGATAATTTCCATACCCAGCAAATTTCTGATATCAGAATAATAAGCCGTTATGTCGAGAGCAACATTGGGAAATATTACCTGCTGTAATCCTATTTCATATTGAACTCTTCTTTCAACTTTTAAGTTAGGATTACCGGTAATTGAAGAAAGCGATTGACCTTGATTGATTAAATATTCATCGTTTACATAAAGATTTTCGAATCTCGGAATTTGAAGGAAATGACCGTAGGAAAAATAAATTGCGCCTTGATCCGAAATCGGGAACGAAACCCCGAGTCGGGGGCTAAATTGATACTCCGCTTCTGATTTGACCGTTTGGTTATAACCGGGAAAATTCGGATTATTCAGGGGATTTTTCAAATCAGCCGGCAGAGTGGAATTGGAATTGAAATAATCAAACCTTACGCCTGCATTGATGATCATCATATCATATTCCATTTTATCTTGTATATATGCAGAAAATTCATACGGATATTTTCTGTATGATTGATTCCCTTCCGAATGCTCATTTCTGTAGCCGAGCGTAAATATAGGATTCCCCTGATCGTCAACTTGTCCTTCGGTGAGATTAACTATTTCACGATAATGATTAAACATATCGTGTATTCTTGCTTCTGCACCAATTTTGACTTTGTGTTCTTTCGAAAGTTGAGATTCCAGTGCCCACTGAATTATGGAAGTAATGGTATTCCGTGTATATCTTCCTCCTTGTGTTCCGCCAAATCTAAATGTATAATTTGATGTTGGTATTCCCTGTCTTGGGTCAACATATCTCGGATCGAAATCATTTTTGTATAAATGTCCCCAATATTTATGAACATTTAACGAAGCCTTCAGACTGGTGTAAATATCTTTTGTCGGATAGTAAGCAAACTGAAGATTGTGAACAAAATTATCCCTATAGTGATTCATTATTCCATCCGGCACCCACTTAAATCCGTGATCATAAAATTTATTCCAACTCTGATCGTAGAAAATGGAATAACTTAATTTCCATGATTGCGCTCCATAGGTAAGTTTACCGTTGAAAGATTTCTTTTGATAAGGATTCATTGGTACAAAGGCACCATCACCGGTAGGTAAATACGGATTTGTATCCCAAGTATTGTAAACTCTTTTACCGTAGAGATATCCCTCATTGTAAAAATATCTAGCTGTTAAAAAGAATGTAAGATTATCCAATAATTTAGTGGGACCGCTAACTGAAAATTGTATATCGTTTAATTTTCCCGGTTGAATTCTATTAGTATTTTGGAATAAATTACCGTCAGAACTAAGATATGAACCAACAGCTGATTGAAAGCTGCCTTCAAATTTAGTATTAGAACCTTCTTTTGTAACAATATTAACAATACCGCTGAGTGCCTGACCGTATTCGGCGTTAAAAGTTCCCGATATTACCTCCAACTGACGAATGGATGAATTTTCAACTTGCACGGAAACTGAACCGTTGAATGCATCGGTAATCGGAATTCCATCAATTAAGTATGCTACTTCTCCCAATCGTCCTCCGCGGAAGTGCCCCCCAACAACGCCTGCTTGTAAATTTACAACCTGATCAACGCTTTCAACCGGAAGTAATTCAATATCTTCGGATGAAACAGTAACCGAAGTAGAAGTCAAATCTTTTTGAACCATCTCCCTTTCCGCTTTAACAACAACCTCTTCCCCCAATTCCAACACATCTGGCGAAAGTTCAACATTTATACTCGTTGTTTTGTCAATTTTAATAAGTACATCTGTGATTTTTGTTGTTTTATAACCTACCGCACTGATTTTTATAGTATATCTTCCCGGTGGAATATTATTTATATAATAGTAGCCATTAACATCAGCTGCACCTCCAAGGAACGTACCTTCAACAATAACGTTAGCTCCAATAATAGGTTCTCCGGTATCTTTATCTTTAATATATCCGGCTATTTTACCTGCTTGACCGGCATAGATACTTTCCCCTGCTAGCAATAATCCGATAAACAAAAGGACAAATGAACACAGACCTTTTCTCAATTTTTCCTCCGAACTAATAAAAATTAAGAAAAGCGCGGTATAGATATACCGCGCCCAAATTAATTTATTTTAGAAGAACCATTTTCTTTGCACTGATAAATGATCCAGCTTTTATTTGATAAATATAAACACCACTAGCAAGATTTGAAGCATTAAAATTCACTTCATATCTTCCCGCTTTCTGGTTCTCATTTACTATTCTGGCTACTTCTTGACCTACTACATTATAAACTTTCAAAGAAACGAAGGAATCGTCTTTCAAGCTATAACGTATAATTGTAGAAGGGTTGAACGGATTAGGATAGTTCTGATCCAATTTGAAGGAAAGAGGTAATGATTCTTCATCTTCAACAGAGGTTAAGTTTCCTATCCAAGTAACCGTCCATCTCGAAACGTCAGCCCACGATTTATCCTCGTTATCAGGAGAATAAGTTAAAATACCATCTCTGTTACTGCTATTAGGTGTATCATTATCATTTATAGAATAATCGATCGGCAGTTGCATTCCAGGAACAGGAGTAAACAAAGTATCTCCGCCAACCGCAGCTAAAACAGAAAAAGGTATAACGCCTTCAACAGTATAACCGGATGGGAATTTATCTTTATAAATGTAAGTGCCATCGCCATTACTTGCTATTCTAGCAGCACCTAAATTATCTATTATCACCGCATTATATCCGAATCTGAAGTGATAATCCGGCTCTGCACCACGTCCATAATTTACATGAGCAGTTTTCGAACCATCATATAAACCGATGAATAAATCGGGTGAATCGATTAGATATGAAGCAAAAGTAGTATCGTGACTAACAACATCATCTTCTACGTCAAATGCAAAATAGAGGTTATTCTCATCCATTGCCAAATAGGCATTTACAGATAAATCGGCATCACCGTCAATAGATGTATTAGTAACAATCGTGCCGGAACCATCGGAAGGGAACATTCTGAATGGAGTAATCTCTGACCATTCACTTAAATTACCATCCGGAACAAATGATGCCGGTGCTTGAGGATAAATAACAGTCACACCTCTTGCAATATTTGTAACCGGTGCTGAAGCAATGCCCGGATCACTAACATTAGCAAAAGCATCTTCGCAAGTAACGGCATAATAATAAGTAACAGACTGATCCTCTGCAGGCGCTAATAAAACATGAGTAGCTGCTTGTGTACCTTCAGGTATTCCTGATGCTACCAATCCAACGCCATCGGCATTAATGTCAGTAATAGGGTCTTTACTGAAATAAACATTATAAACTTCTCCGCTTTCATCGGGGACATCAAACCAAGTAATAATGTTAATGTAAGTTCCCGCTGCGCTTGTAACTCCCTCCGGAGCGTTTGGTGCAATTATATCAATAGCCGGGTTTCCAGTCCAGATATAATCGAACCATATTTCATTTCCGACTACGCTATTACCTTCAGCAAGGAATTGAAATACGGTAATATTGGTCGAATCAAAATTTGGTTTATTCGGATCAATTACAGAAAATTCTTTTAACGGAAGGGCGTATTCGTGCCATTGACCGTCATCAAAAGGCGTCAGACTGTAGCCAACTGCACCGTCCGCACCGGATTCAAATTGCATTCTAATAGATTGAGTACCGGCATCGGCTTTCATTGCAAATTTTAACGAATCTAAATTCCATCTAAAACCTAGATCAACCGGGGAATCAAAATTCCAGCCTGCGCCACTCCAACCATTGCCCCATTCATCTCCTTGAATCCACTGAATTGCGTTTGTAGCAGGATTTATTCCACCGCCTTCAACAATATTTAACTGAGATTGCCCCCATGAAAAACTTGTCAATCCATTCAAAGTGTTTTTTCCGTTAAATATAAGAATTGGATTTGGTGCTATATCCTGCACTAAATAATTATCTAAAATAATTGAACCGGTTACGTGATCACCTTCTCCTTCTCCGGAAACAGAGAACTCTATCCCCCATCCTTTTATTTTATCGAGGTCTAATGTATTGTTGCCGGCAATACCAGCCCAACCTGTTAAATTGAATCCCTGTCCATCCCAGCTGCCATTACTTACCATAGGCATAACAATTTGATTCCACCCTGGCGCATTGTCCAAAATATAATGAAAAGAATAATAAACCTCCGTCTGCATTGCATCGTATGTATTGGCTCCGTTCGGTGAATCGCTGGCATCGTAGAATTGCAAACGAACATGTACTCTGCCAGGATTATCTTGAGCAGTATCGTTGTAATACCAAATGCTAATATTTTGATAAGCACTAAAATCGAAGTATGCATTTGTATCGGGATTCCAATGTTCCATTTTAATGAAACCACCCCATGGCTCGGCATTATGAACACTGTAATCGATTTTCAATGCTCCGGCTCCGTCATGAATAACTGATGTTCCGTAATCCAAATGCAAATAACTTACTGCTGAATCTGCATTTGTATTCATAACGATGTTCCAATAATTCGAGTCGGTTGGCGCTGAATCGAAGTCATCAAGTACTACCGATTGAGCGTACAAACTGCTCGAAATCAGGAACGCCATTAAAATAGTGGATAGATTTTTCAAGGCGTACCTCCTTCTGTTAGTTGGTAAAAGTTGTTTTAAATTCATGCAAAAACCCCCCAAAAGAATACCGTAGTAATTATTATAAACCCGAACAAATAAATCTCTGATTTCCTGATTCCGACATTATTAATTATTGAAATATTTTTACCTGTATATTGTGTGTCGAAAAACACATTGCGAGAATTTTGTAAATAAGGATTTATTTCGTCTTCCGTAAGAAATGAATTAAGCCAAATTATTACAGATGAAATGATGAATAGCAAAATTGCAAAGTGAAGATAATTTATCGATGAGAACCATATAATAAGCCCATGTGTTACTAAACCATTCGTTACCAAAAGATCTGCTATCAATCTTAATAGCCCTAAAACACCACCGAAGTAAAGGGTTAAAATTGCACCTCTACTGTTGGCTTTTCGCCAAAAAACACCAAAAAGAAAAACAGCCGCTATCGGAGGTGCTATATATGACTGAATACTTTGCAAATATATATATACATTTGTGCTAATAATCTTAATGAGTGGAACCCAAATAATAGCAGACACAACTATAAATGTGGCAGCCAATCTTCCGACTAGGACTAATTTTCTATCGGACGAGTTTGGATGTTTCGGTTTATATATATCAAAAGTATATAATGTGGCCGTACTATGAATTACACTTGCCAGGGATGACATCAATGCAGCTATAAGTCCAGCCACTACAAAGCCTTTTATTCCGTTGGGTAATAAATGACTGGTAACTATAAATGGGAAAGCATTATCACCGGTAATTTCAGGATAAAGGGCAACGGCAATCAATCCCGGAAGAACAAAGATAAATACTGAAAAAAGTTTTAGAAATGCAGTTAATAGAGTTCCTCTCCTGGCATCTTCTATCGATTTAGATGCCAGAACCCTCTGAACAATATATTGATCCGTACACCAATACCAAATAGCAAGAATTGGTGCGCCAAATAGCATACCTGTCCAAGGGAATTCCGGATCGTTAATCGGTTTTAATAAATTGAAGAAATCGGCGGGCAATTTTGCAGCTAATCCACTCAACCCGCCAACTTCTTTTAACCCAAACAGGGTGAGGAGTAAAGATCCAACAATGATAATTATTGACTGAAATATTTGAGTATACATCACGGAAGACATACCACCCACTACCGTATATAATCCTGTCAGAAGAACCATTACGATAGCCGAGGTGAACATATCCCAACCAAGGACTTCTTTTAGTAATAATCCTCCCGCAAAAAGTGTTACTGAAATTTTAGTAAGTATATATGCTATAATTGAAACAACAGTTAAATACTTTCCTATCCTTTCATCATAGCGGAGAGTAAACAATTGAGGTATTGTAACAACTTTTGATTTTATAAAAATAGGAGCAAAAACCCAGCCCAACAGGATTAAAATAAATATAGCAAATAATTCAAATTGACCAACAGCTAATCCACGGGAAGCACCCGAACCTGCCAAACCCACAATATGTTCACTCGAAATATTAGTTGCAAAGAGAGAAGTTCCAACCGCCATCCATCCGGCATTTCTACCTGCCAGGAAATAATCCACACTTGATTGCTCTCTGTATTTAAAATAAATTAACACAATCAACAAAGTGATCAAGAAGTAAAGAATAATTATAAAACTGTCGATTATGCTTAAATTTCCAATCATGAATTTCCAATAAATAACTCAATTCAACTTCACATTTAATGCCAAAAATAATTCACGATTTTACAAAGGAATGGGAGGATTTTGATTGGAAAACGATAAAATATTATGATACTCATAATCGGTTATTATTAAAATAATAATAATTGAATGGGGTTTTTGACATTATTTTAACAAAAGCATTTTCTTTGTCAACGTCTTTTCACCCGCTTTTAGACGATAAAAGTAATAGCCGCTTGGCAAACCGGAAGCATCGAACTCAATTGTATAAGTACCCGGTAATTTACTTTCATCGAGCAGAGTTGCAATTTTACGTCCTAAAATATCGTAAACCACCAATTGCACATTTGTATACTTTGCGGATGTTTGCAAATCTCCTTCGCCATTTACTTTATTTTCTGCTGGAATGGTAAAATTTAATCTCGTTACAAATTCCCCGTTAACATAACTTCCGAAAGGATTGGGATAATTCTGCTCTAATTCCAGTTTATTAGGAATAATATTCTCCTCTTTTTTATTTGAAGTGATTAAATCAAACTGATAATAATTGAGGTTAAATCCTCCGATGAGAGTCTGAATCATTAATTCGTGGTCTCCGGCAGAAATAGTTACATTCTCGGCAGCTAAAAAATCTGCCCAATTCTGCCATCCATTTGTATTACCAAGTTGAATCAAATCTCCCACTTGAGTACCGTCAATCCAGATAAGTAGTTTACCACCACCGCCAAGGGAAGCAAATCTCAATATTATGTTATATTCTCCTGTTTCTTCGGCTGTAAATGTATATTTCATCCATTCGCCGTTATCAATCCAACCGACATTATAAGAATTTGAAAACATATCACTGCAAAGTTCAATATCAACGCCATCGTTCCGGTATTGCCATCCATTATTCCAACTGCTCCCCCCAATATTCTGATAGTCATTATCTTGATAAGTTATCCCTCTTCTACCCAAATCGTAATCGGGTGCAAATATAAAACCAGGAATTATATTTACAATGAATTTTCGTGGAGTATCATCGTACGGCTGCCGGAAAACCGCATCTAAAACATCATAATTAATTTTACAATTTTCAATTTTTAGTGCGTCAGTCATAGTTTGCAATGCGACGATTGAAAATAGCTGCGAAGGTTTGGGTGCGATCCCATTCCAATAATTCAAAATAGCTTGATACTGCGGTGATATTTTTACATTCATCAAACTATTGATTCCACTAAATTTCTTGATAGTCCACAAACTCCAACCGATATTATTTTCTTCCGTCAATTTAATAAGATCGGTAAACCAAGAATTTGAATTCTCACCCGATTCACCTAACCAGATGGGGACGTCATATTGTGATCTAATAGAAAGGATATAATTTATTGAACTAACATTATTCTCGTTCCAATATTTATGAAAGCTATAAACAAGATTGTTATCCCACGGTGGTGTAAGTCCAGTAAATGATGTTGCAAACCAATTACCTTCTATAAATATAATATGATTAGTATCAACCGTTCTGATTGTATCGGTAATCCTGATAAAAAGTTCTCTCAACGGGGCATTATCCGCTCCCAAATCCCATTTAGGTTCGTTTAATAAATCATATCCGCCAATCCATTGCTTATTAAAATACCTCTTAGCAATTTCACCCCAAAGGGCAATAGTTCTCTGTTTATTCTCTTCACTTTCCCATAAGGAGGGATAATTACTATCGTAATCACTAATAGCTTCGTCGTTCTGACCGCCGGGTGCCGCGTGTAAATCTAATATTAAATATATTTGCTTTCTTTCACACCATTTAAGTAAAGAATCGATAATAGCAAAACCGGATTCGAGATACTGCCTCGGGTTATCGCGAGGAATGAGTAACTCATAATGAAGAGGGAGCCTAATTGAATTAAAACCCCAAGCCGCAATGCTATCAATATCACGTTCAGTAATAAAATTAGATCGGTATCTTTCGAAAAATGCATCTGTTTCAGTTTCACCAATTAAATCGATTATCGCATTTTTAATTTCGGTTGGACTATTTGCAACAGCAGTAGAATTTAACATATATCCTTCCGGAACAAGCCATCCTCCTAGCCCTATGCCTCTTAACAAAACCGGACCATCATCATTTACAATTTCAGCTCCTTCTGCTCTTAAAAATCCTTGAGCAGTAATTGCTGATGTAATAAATATTGTAAATAATATAATCCTTCTAAACATTTTTCCTCTAAAGAGCATTACAAGTAATTGCCTTAAAATTATCAAATAGAATACCAAAAGAAACAGGTGCAAAAGAGAGGTTCCTAAAGGGAAACAATTTTTTATTTTTCAATTAATAATTATATAAAATATATCTACCACTCCCTTAAGTTATTTCTTCAAGCAAATTATTTAGACAAACTTACAGATGTAAAAATTTTTATTTTAAACCGAGTTCTTTACACATACGGTGATAGTTAGGCGGTGCCAAACCCAATTTTTGAGCAGCGTCCGCATCGGAAGTGGAATGTTTTCTCACAAATTCGAAATAATCTTTTCTGAATTCCTTTTCTATCTCTTTCAAAGGAAGAATATTATTCCCGTCAAAATAATTCTCAAAACTTTCCTTTCTTCCCTTTCTTAACGAAGTTCCGATAAGGGAATTTTCAATTGTTTCCTTCGTGATTTTATCTTCGGCAAAAAACAAAAGTCTCTGCAAAAGATTTTTAAGTTCCCTTACATTCCCCGGCCAATCGTAGTTTATTAAATAATCTATAGCCTCTTTATCAAATTGCGGTTTACTGACATTCATATCGACACAAAAAGAATCTAGATAGAAATCAATTAAATCTTTAATATCATCTTTCCTATCTTTAAGCGGCAAAACGTTAATCGGAACAACATTCAAGCGGAAATACAAGTCCTGACGGAAATTACCGAGCCTTACCTGCTCTTCAAGATTTTTATTAGTTGCAGCAATAACTCTAACATCAACGTTTATATCCCCCGTTCTACCGATTTTTTCAATTTCCCCTTCCTGAAGAACACGCAATAATTTAACTTGAGCATTAAGTGGAAGTTCGGCTATTTCGTCCAAAAATATTGTTCCGTTATTAGCCAGTTCAAACAATCCCTTTTTGGGAGCCGTTGCCCCAGTAAAAGCTCCTTTTTCAAAACCGAATAATTCCGATTCTATCAAATCTGCCGGAATGCTTCCGCAATTGATCGGGACAAAATTCTCAAATCTTCTATTACTCCTGTAATGGATGTTATTTGCTATTAATTCTTTTCCTGTTCCTGAAGCGCCGGTTATCATCACACTTATATCAGATGCAGCCAATTTATCAATTTGTTTTCTCAATTTTTCAGTAAACTTGCTTGAACCGATAATCGGTTTACTAACTAGAATTTCATCAATATTTCTCTTTAATTTTTCCGAGCTTTTTTGAGATCTTTTTTGAAGCTGCCGTTTTTCGAATGCATTAAATAAACTTAGAATAAAATCCGTTGGTTGATAAATATATTCCTCGATATCGCCCGGATATTTCGTGCAATACCAAAAAGCTCCCGCTTCCAATAATTTATTTGCAAAATCAAAATCACTTATATTAATCGTATGCTTGGTAATAACAACTACTTGAAGTGTCGGATCTATTAACTTTATTTTTCTAATTAAATTTTCTCCTCTAAGAGCTCCTGCGATTTGATAATCCATAATTATTAAATCAATAGCCGAACTTTTATCCTTAAGTATATCAATCGCTTCTCCACCATCAGCAACTACATCAACAATTTCAAATATATTTTCCCTAAGTTTAAGAGTGTTCCTAACTCGTCTAACATCAAAATCTTCATCTTCAATCAATAAAATTTTGATTAACTGGTTATTACTCATTACATCTCCGACTTAATTCTTAATAACAATAATAAATTTTGCTCCACTTGAACCGTTATTTTCCACATCCAACAACCAGCCGCATCTTGTTTTAGCCATTTGATAAGCAATATAACAACCGTAACCCCTGTTCGGCTCTGAAGCAATTTTAGTAGTAATGTTTTCCTTGAATATTTTCTTTACACCGTCACTATCCAATTCCAATAATTCTGGACAAATCCCTTTACCGTCATCACTGATTATAATCTCAGATTTATTTTCATCCTTATAATATTTAGTAATTATGGTAATTCGAACTTTTTCTTCGCCTCCATGATCTATAGAATTTTGAATTAAGGGTTCCAATATTTCCCAAATTACAAACTCATTAAAATGAACCTTAGGCAAATTATCGTCCAACTTTAACTCAAATTCAAACTTCTTCGAACGTGAAGAAAGCCTCAAGAATAAATTATTCACGAGAAATTTGATTACTTGATTCAAATCCGTATTGAACATTTGTCCTCTGATTGTTGAAATAGGCGGATCGTACCATTTCATATCATAAATTACTCGTGATACAAAATTGGAATATTTATTCAAGCGATATCTAACTTCCTCAATGTTCTCGGGATTCAAACTTCTCAAATCTTCTTTTATGAATCCCATTACCTTTTCGGCTTTGTGATGAGTATGATAAATTCTCTTGGTAAAGAGGGATTCTTTTTCATGCATTATCTGTTCTTTAATATGTTCTTCGTGTTCTTCAAACAGTAATTTTTGTGCCTCATCCCTTTCTTTTACGGTGTAGGAAGAAATGTAATACATAGCAAGCAATCCAAGCAGTATAAAGGAAGAATAAATAATAGACGTTTCATCGTAACTGGAAATGATTTCATTGGTGATGAAAGTAAAATCGGGTGTATTGCGCATGTAGAGCGCACCTAAAAATTCTCCATTGGGTACAAAAGGGACCAATATGTGGAATGTTTGAATACCGCTTCTTTTACTTATGATTTCTTCGTAATGTTTTATCGATTTTATATTTTCCCTGTAAAGATTCAGAGCTTCCCGGTGATTATTATCATTAGTCAATTTTTTGATATTCTCATTCCTGAAAGCATTCAGAAGATCTTCCCCGTCATCTACAGCAAAAACATCATTCCCCTTCTCCAATATCAGGCAAATTTCCTCAACGTTTTGCTGTAATAGCTGCTGTGAAAAAATTATATTGAAAGATTCGATTAATTTTCGTCTTTTATCGGAATCGGTAAATATTTCTGTATTTATATTCTCAATTAAAAGTTCGAGTGAAGTAGTTGTAAGATTAGCCAATCTTTCTGCTGCATCTTTTTGATACCAATTTTGGGTATCACTTAAAAAGGTTTCCAAAGAGGATTTTTGAATGAAAGAAATAATAATTTGAAACGCTAAAAGAATCGTAAATAGAACAGTAACATGCCGTAATTCAAAACGATACTTCTTTATCTTTTCGAATAATTTATTGCTTTCTTTCATTACTTAATTACCAAACTATTCTTTTCCAGGGTTTCTTTTGTTTTCTGCAGAGCCGTCTCGAGAGTGATTTCTTTTTTCAAAGCTAAATTCAAGTAATGGGAAATGATATCGGAAATTTTTGTGTAATTTACTTGATGAGGACGATAAATACCTTTATTAAATAATTGATAGTAAAATTTCAATAATTGATGATTATCCTTGAAATAAATTCTTTCGATTATTGGTAAATGACCTCCTTTATTAAACAAAATCATCTGTGATTCTTCACTCAACAGATACTTTATGAAAATCAGAGCTTCTTTTTTATGACGGCTGTATTTGGAAATCATCAAATTCCATCCGCCGAAAACCGAACCGAAATCGGAGTTTTTAAACTTTGGCAAAGGGGCTCTCAAGATTTGCAAATTATTATTGTTCCGGCTAATTTGTTTATAAATACTATGATCCAATCCCGGCCAACCTCTAAGAAACACGGCATTTTTATTGAAAAAATAATTGTAACTTTCCGTCTCTTTAAAATTAACCACTTCGAATGGAGTAATTTTTAATGTATTAATTAAATCATAAATGAACTTAGCTGTTATTTCGAATTCCGGTGCGTCTATGTTAAAACCTGAATTACTTAAATTTTTATTCGCGACACCGTACAAAACTTCGGCAAATGTACACATCAAACCTTCATATCCGTCGGCAGGAAATAAAAACGGGGCATATCCTTTCTTCTTCAATTTAAGATTAAGTTCAATAAATTCATCCCATGTCAATCCCTCAATTATCCTTTTTACAGTATTTTTACCGAATTCTTTTTCAATAATATTTGCCTTAAAATAGAGCAGCCCGATATCCATGTATAAAGGGATCGCATATAATTTACCATCTGAATAGCAAGTATTAAGAGCATACTGGACAAATCCTTCACGGGTTTTCTCAGGAAAGTATTGTTCCAGTTCCTCAGCCCATTTAGCAAACCGAGTTACCCAAATTTGATCGACGGTAAAAACATCCAGCCTGGAACTCTTACTGCGTAGAGTTCTAGCTAATAATTCTTTCCTTTCGTTTGTACTGAATTTTTCGAATGGAAGAGTAATTGGAACTACTTCAATTCTTCCTTGATATTTTTTATTGAAGCGTTTTATAACCTCTTTATGGGAATCTGAAATATTCTCAGCAAAATGAATTTTAACAACTTCATTATCTTTAATATCCGTCGAAGGAATAATGATTAACACATAGGAAACAATCAGCCCGATAATAATTATTGATACAAATAACGGGAAATAACTGTTTTTGAAAATATCCCTTAAGACGCTAAGTTTATCAACCATTTTTAATTTTTTTTAAGAATCCAATTTTTTCGATATGAAGATATATAAAAAGCAGATATTAAACCACGTTATTATTTTGATAATTTTATTTATTTCTCAAAATTCACTTGCGCAAATTCACAAAAAAAATGAGATAATTGCCAAGGCAGGAAACAAAGTAATAACTTCCGAAGAATTCAGAAAACGGGCGGAAATGACTCCCCACTTGTTGAATAATTTAACTGATGCAGAATTCAAAGAACGCTTTTTATATACGCTGATACATGAAAAACTTTGGTCTCAACTAGCCGAATCCGAAGGCTTACTGACTACTCCCCTAATTAAATATAGTTTAGATGAAATAAAAAAAATGTACACTCGCGATGAATTATATAAACGCGAAGTAATGAATAGAGTAAATATTGACGAAAGCGAAATAAAAAAATTAATCCCACAATGCAGAAAAATTCTCTACTTGAATTATATAACTGAAAAGGATGAGAAAGAGATAAACAGATTATACTCTGAATTAAAAAGTGGAAAATCCTACACGCAAGTTTTGAAAGGAAGAAAAGAAGCTCTGCTTCAAGAAAATCCTGTAAAAGTCGAATGCGGACAAGTAGATTCCGAACGGGAAAAATTATTTAATTCCCTCTCACCCGGTGAATATACTAAACCTGTGAAAACAGAAATAGGCTGGGTTATTTTTTACTTAAAAGAAGTGCAGATAGAGTCTGATTTAACGAATAATGCTTTATACTCAAAAGCAAAAAAAATATTAGAACAAAAAAAATACAAGTCTCTATACGAAGAGTTCAATAAAAAATATTTAGGTGGAAAAAGAATTGAAATAAACGATACTTTATTTAGTAAGTTGTATACCATCCTTCAAGAAAAAATTGATGGAAAAACTACCGGAAATAATATAAACGGTATAGCTGCACTCGATTTTTATGATATATATTCCATACTGGACAATTTCAGTTCTACGGAAAGAAAATCGGTATTCTTAAATTTCTCCCCGAATCCTATTTTATTGAAAGATTACATAGGAGCTATTGCGTTCAAGGGAATTAAAATTAAAATCGGCGAAAATTTTGATTTAAGAAATTTCTTGGCGAAAGAAATAAAGAACTACATTAGATTGGAAATCCTTTATCGGGCAGCAGTCAAATTAAATTATGATCAATTACCTGAAGTTCAAACGGAATTAAATCTTTGGAGAGATAATTATCTAGCCCAAATGGCTAAATCAAAATTCAAAAATTCAATAAAAATTAGTGATGAAGAAATAGAAAATTATTTCATTGAGAAATCGGATAATTCATCAGCTACTATGATAAAGACGGTTCAAATAACCACACAAAATTTAGACGACATAAACAGTATTCTTAAAATATTAAATACAACAAAAGACCTTGAGACGGCATATAAAAATATGGAACATAAAGCCGGACTATTATTAAATATAAATGATTTTGAACCTTTACATAAATTTGAATCTTTTGGTGTTACCAATAACTCTCAAAAGGGAGATTTATTCGGACCTATTCAAGAAGAGAACAAATATTATTTACTTCAAATAAAAGAAATTAAGAAATCTGTTTTAATCGATACAATTTCCTTCAAGAGCAACCGGGATGGGATAAAACAAGAGTTGTATTTCAAAAAGTTAAAGAATTTTTTAGACGACAAAACGATTGAATTAGCTGAAAAATACGGTGTAAAAATCGACTATAAAAAATTGGGAAAAATAAAAATAAACCAATTGAATATGGTCGTTATGAAGTTTTTCGGTTTAGGTGAACAAATTTTAGCCGTCCCCTTTACAAACCAATTTTATGAGTGGTTTTACAAGTGGGAATCAAAGGAAAAAGCATTACCATAAAATCAAAGCACTATTCTGATTTTTTAATAATTTCTTTCTACCGGTAGAAAGAACTATTATCAATTTTCTTGCTTTTAGTAACTTCCGGGAATAAATTTGTAGTTTTGAATTTTAAATGAATGACAATTTCAAAAATATTACCGTTAACCGTAAAGCGCGGCACGAATATTCGATTCTTCAGACATATGAAGCGGGTATTGTATTGCGTGGAACGGAGGTTAAATCGCTTAGACAAGGGAAAGCAAATCTAAGCGACAGTTATGCTGTTATTGATAAAGGTGAAGTGTGGTTGCTTAACGCGCATATTAATGAATACGATCAAGGAAATATCAACAATCACGATCCCTTGCGTAAACGGAAACTTCTGCTTAATAAAAATGAAATCCGCAAACTGATGAAAGCAGTGAATGAAAAAGGCAACACACTGGTTCCATTAAGACTTTATTTTACACGTGGCAAAGTTAAGGTAGAACTTGCCGTTGCCAAAGGTAAAAAGATTTATGATAAGCGTCAGGATATTGCCAAACGGGATGCACAGCGCGATATGGAAAGAAAAATAAAATTTTAGGAGATTAAAATTGAGTGATAGAAATTTTTTGCCGGTAAACGAACAACTGGAAATAATTAAAAGAGGAACAGCCGAAATAATTCCTCTTGAAGAATTAAAGCAAAAACTTGAAAAATCGTTAGCGGAAAACAGACCACTGAACATAAAACTAGGGTGCGATCCAACACGACCCGATTTACACTTAGGTCATTCCGTCGTATTAAGAAAATTGAGACAATTTCAAGAATTGGGTCATCAGGCAATTCTAATAATCGGTGATTTCACCGGAATGATTGGTGATCCGTCCGGAAGAAATCAAACGCGTCCTCCTTTAACTTTTGAAGAAGCTAGAGAGAACGCAAAATCGTATTGGGAACAAGCAGCTAAAATATTGGATCCTGATAAAACAAAAATCGTTTACAATTCCGAATGGCTCAGTAAAATGACATTCGAATCGGTAATTAAACTCGCATCAAAATACACTGTGGCTCGTATGCTCGAAAGAGACGATTTCACGAAACGGTATAAAAGCGGGATTCCAATTTCTATGCACGAAATACTCTACCCTCTTGCACAAGCAATGGATTCCGTTGCAATTGAATCTGATGTGGAATTGGGTGGAACGGATCAAACCTTTAATTTACTCGTCGGACGTGACATACAACGTGAATACGGACAAGAACCTCAGGTAATTTTAACTATGCCCCTGCTGGTTGGAACTGACGGTACCGAAAAGATGAGCAAATCGTATGATAATTATATCGGTATTGATGAATCACCGCAAGAAATTTACGGCAAAACTCTTTCGATTCCTGACAATTTGATTTATACGTATTATGAATTGACAACTGACGTAACTCTGGAAGAATTGAAAAAGATAAAAGAGGATTTGGAAAATCCTTCTATAAATCCTCGCGATATTAAAAGAGCTTTGGCTAGAAAATTAGTCGAAATGTATCACTCCAAAAAAGAAGCGATTAAAGCCGAAGAAGAGTTCGATAAAATATTCATCAAAAAAGATGTACCCGATGATATGCCGGAATTTGAGTTCCCCGAATTAAACGAAGGACTTAACATTATCGAATTAATTCTGAAAGTGAATTTTGCTCCTTCAAAAAGCGAGGCACGCAGATTGATTCAACAAGGTGGCGTGTCAATAAACGGGCAAAAAATTGAAGACTTTAATCATCAAATAATTTCTGACGGAGAATTTGTCTTAAAGGTTGGTAAACGTAAGTTTGCTAAAATTAAATCAGTTTAGTTTAAGGAGAATTAAAATTGTATTTACCAAAAAAAATATTTTTTACTAAAGGCGTTGGGAAAAATAAAGAATATCTAGCCTCATTCGAGGCGGCTTTACGCGATGCTCAAATTGAAAAATTCAATTTAGTTACAGTTAGCAGCATCTATCCCATTGGCGTAAAAAGAGTAAGCTTGGAAGAAGGTCTGAAAGAATTGCAACCGGGACAAATTGTACATGCCGTGATGGCTCGCAATGCAACAAACGAACCTAACAGGTTAATTGCTGCATCGATAGGCGCTGCTATTCCGGCGGATAAATCGATGTACGGTTATCTTTCGGAACATCATCCTTACGGAGAAACAGGCAATTATGCAGGCGAATATGCGGAAGATTTAGCCGCTACAATGCTTGCAACTACACTCGGCATTGATTTCGATCCCGATAAAGCTTGGAACGAACGTGAACAGGTATTCAAAATGTCGGGTAAAATTGTACGTACTTTTAACGTCACAAAATCAGCGCGCGGAGATAAATCCGGTTTATGGACAACGGTAGTTTCCGCTGCGATTCTGCTACCGTAATATTTTGAAAAGAATTTTATTATTCGTGGTGACAGCTTTCGAGCTGTCACCGTTTTTATTTTAAATTTCAATTCTATAGTATTTATTTCTATTCCATAAAAAATCATCGAGCTCTCTCATACTTACATTCATCCTTTTATTATATTTTTTTCAATACTAATAGGAACTAAATAACTCAACTAGTAAAAGTACAGTGATAAAAATTGTTGTCTACTCAGATCATCTTCTACTATAATGATATCAGATCGGAATAGCCTTACGGTGGGTATCCTGAAGCTCAACAATTACTTTTGTATTTAATAATTCCCCGCTTAACTCAGTTCCACTGGAGCAATTTTGCTCTTTCTTAATGTAAAATGCCGCTAGAGTGTTTCTTGACTAACTATTCCCCTTTCCCTCCAGTAAAATGAAGCAAGAAAATGTAATTTATTTAACCTGTTTATAACCATAAAAACGAGCAATGATTCCTTACAACCAGCTTCAAATTCTCCAACAATTTATCACGTTAAACCAATTATATTTTTATTTTCAACGCAACTTTAATAAATTGAAGCTTGAGGATTTTACAATTGTATCAAGAACTTTTTAACTTTTTAATACTAGGAATAATGGCAAAAATCGGAATATTCGGCGGCACTTATGATCCAATTCACATCGGACATTTAATTACAGCTCAATCTGTTTATGAGCAGAGAAATCTTGATAAAATCCTTTTTATACCTTGCAATATTTCACCACATAAAGTCGGATTGCATACAGCTCCTGCAAAAGACCGTTTGGAAATGGTAAAGCTCGCAACATCTCCTATCCCGCATTTCGAAGTGAGCGATTATGAAATTCGTAAAGGCGACGTATCTTACACATATGACACTATCAAACATTTCGCATCGGAAGGATATGAAATTGAATTGATAATCGGTTACGACAATCTTCTCGTTTTCGATAAATGGCGTGAACCGAACGCTATTTTGGAGCTCGCAAAAGTTTTGGTTCTTAAAAGAAAACCTGAAAGGACTAGCAACAAATTTAACCGTTATTTTGAAGCGGTTGAATTCTTGGATACGCCGATAATAGAAATTTCTTCTACGGAAATAAGAGAACGTATACGAAAAGGTATGAGTATTGATTTAATTGTTCCCAATTCAGTTAAAGATTATATTGAACAAAATAAACTCTACAAATACTGAGGAAAATTGGAAGCTATAATTAACAAATTAAGAAACGGTAACAAACGCGCAATTTCGCGTGCGATCTCTATTGTGGAAAACAGCAACACGAAAACGGAATCTTTATTGAACAAGATTTTTCAATTTACTGGATCCGCTTACCGAATTGGAATTACGGGTCCTCCCGGCGCGGGTAAATCAACTTTAACAAATCAGTTAACGAAATTTTACAGAAAAGAAAATAAGAAAGTAGGTATCATAGCTGTTGATCCTACAAGTCCCTTTACCGGCGGCGCATTACTTGGCGACCGCGTACGGATGAACCAAATTTCAAACGACGACGGAGTGTTCATACGCAGTATGGCAACCCGTGGTAGTTTGGGCGGATTGAGTCAGAAAGCCGTTGATGCAGCGGATGTTCTCGATGCGGCTGGATTTGACATAATTATATTTGAAACCGTCGGTGTAGGACAATCGGAATTGGATATCGCAAATGCAGCAGATTCAGTATTAGTTACTCTGGTTCCAGAATCGGGAGATTCGATTCAAGCTATGAAAGCCGGATTGATGGAAATAGGAGATATTTTTGTTATGAATAAATCCGACCGACCCGGCGCCGATACTGCAGTAATGGCTCTTCAAACAATATTGATGATGAAGAGCAATTACAATCCAGAGTGGAATACTCCAATTCTTAAAACTGTTGCATCCGAAGGGAAAGGAATTGAAGAGGTAATAAAATCTATTGAAGAACACAAAGAATACTTGAATAATTCTAACAATTTTCGAACTAAACGTTTCGAAAAAAGTAAGCTGAGAGTTCGGGAAATTGTTCATAATTATTTATCTTCGGAAATCTGGAATGAACAGAGAGAAAATAGTTTGACCGATTACCTTAAACAAGTGGTCAGCAGTAAAATTTCTCCTTACGAAGTTGCACAAAAAATTCTTTTAGATTATAAATCCGAATTGTAAAGGAGCATAAAATGTCAACTCAAAATTTTATCGAATTAAATGAAGATCAGGTAGCTATTCGGGATACAATCCGGGATTTCGCAAATACCCGAATAAAACCAGTAATAATGGAATTAGATGAAAAGCAGATATTCCCATTGGACATTATGAAAGAACTCGGAGAATTGGGATTTCTCGGTATTCTAGTTCCTGAAGAATACGGCGGTTCCGGATTAGGTTACAAAGAATACTCGCTGATTGTGGAAGAAATAGCAAAAGTAGATCCGTCAATTGCGCTCTCGGTAGCGGCTCACAACGGACTATGTACAAATCATATTTATATGTTCGGTAACGAGGAACAGCGTAAAAAATACTTGCCCGATTTAACAAGCGGAAAGAAAATAGGTGCTTGGGGTCTT
Source organism: uncultured Melioribacteraceae bacterium (assembly GCA_964573255.1). Lineage (GTDB taxonomy): Bacteria > Bacteroidota > Ignavibacteria > Ignavibacteriales > Melioribacteraceae > CAYNUJ01. Next base: position 14,498 of record CAZNJB010000024.1, on the reverse strand, counting down.
ACCGAACCGGGTTCCGGAAGTGACGCTGCTGGTATGTCAACTACAGCAGAACTTCAAGGCGATTACTATGTATTGAACGGGACTAAATCATTTATAACTCACGGTGGCGTCGGTGAAACCGCAGTTGTAATGGCTATTACAGATAAGGAGAAAGGTAGTCACGGTATTTCGGCTTTTATCTTAGAAAAAGGAATGGAAGGCTTTTCCGTTGGTAAAAAAGAGAATAAATTGGGCATGCGCGCCAGCGAGACCACTCAATTAATTTTTGAGAACTGCAAAGTGCCGAAAGAAAATTTACTCGGCAATGAAGGAGAAGGATTTAAACAAGCACTCAAAATATTGGAAGGCGGAAGAATTTCAATAGCAGCTTTAAGCTGTGGTTTAGCCGCCGGTTGCCTCGAGCAAAGCATCAAATATGCAAAAGAAAGAAAACAATTCGGAAAAGCTCTTACTGAATTTCAATCTATTTTATTCAAATTGGCAGATATGGCTACTGAATTAGAGGCAGCCAGATTATTAACTTTTCAAGCAGCTTGGCAAAAAGATTCCGGCAAATTCAATCTTAAATCTGCTGCAATGGCAAAACTTTTCGCTAGTGAAATTGCTACTAAAGCAGCAAATGAAGCAGTTCAGATTTTCGGAGGTTACGGTTTTGTGAAAGATTATCCGGTAGAAAAATTCTATCGTGATGTAAAGCTGCTCACTATCGGCGAAGGAACATCAGAAGTGCAGAAAATTGTAATCGGAAGAGAAATAATAAAAGAATAAAATACGGCAAAAGCCAAATTGCCTTTTGATATAAAAAATTCCACTCGATAGGAAGAGCAGAATTTATTACGATTTAATTTCTTTTTATAATTTTTCACATTGACACTAGTCAACTGAAAAAGAGAACTTACGGATAAAGCGGCTTAAGCCACAATAGAAATTCAAGAAGAGAAGATATGTTTTTCTTCCGAGAGCGATTAATTATCTTGGATATAATTTTGCTTCACTTTTTTAAAACATTGAGATTATGGATATGAAAATCGGAACGAAATTAAACGAGAATGCTGAATTTTTAAAGAGAGAAGATTTCTATAAAAATCTTGTTCGCAAGTTAGAAGCCATCCGCGAGAAAACGAAACTCGGCGGTGGAGAGAAAGCAATTGAACGCCAGCATAAAAAAGGAAAACTCACGGCAAGAGAACGTATAAATCTTCTCATCGATGAAGGAAGCGATTTCCTCGAACTCAATACATTTGCCGGACACGAAATGTATAAGGAGTACGGTGGCGCGCCTTCTTCGGGAACGATATTCGGCATAGGTAAAATTCACAATCGGGATTACGTAATTGTGGCAAACGACGCAACTGTAAAAGCCGGAGCTTGGTTCCCCATTACCGCTAAAAAGAATCTGCGCGCTCAGGAAATTGCAATGGAAAACCGTTTACCGATAATTTATTTGGTAGATAGCGCGGGAGTTTTTCTACCGCTTCAGGAAGAAATCTTCCCCGATAAGGAACACTTCGGAAAGATATTTAGAAACAACGCTAAAATGTCTGCGATGGGAATTCCACAAATCGCTGCAATAATGGGACCTTGCGTAGCGGGCGGAGCTTATTTACCCATCATGAGCGACGAGGCACTGATTGTTAAAGACACCGGTTCGGTTTTCCTTGCCGGTTCGCATCTCGTTAAAGCAGCCATAGGCGAAGTTATCGACAACGAATCACTCGGCGGTGCATTGGTTCAATCCAATATTTCAGGTGTAACTGATTATGTTTGCGAAAACGATGAAGAGTGTCTGCAAAAAATCCGTAATCTCTGTGATAAAATTGCTGAAAATCCAAAAGCCAATTTCAATAGAACCGAATCCACCCTTCCCCTTTTCGATCCGAGAGAAACTTACGGCATTTTACCCGAAGACCCGATCCAACAATATGATATGTATGAATTGATAGCACGTATCGTAGATAATTCCGAAATTGAAGAATACAAAGCCGGATACGGTAAAACCATAATTACCGCTTATGCGAGAATTGACGGATGGTCGGTGGGCATTGTTGCTAATCAAAGAACTGTGGTTAAAACCGAAACTGGCGAAATGCAAATTGGCGGAGTGATCTATTCCGATAGCGCTGATAAAGCTACCCGGTTTATTTTGAATTGCAACCAAAAGAAAATTCCACTGGTTTTTCTGCAGGACGTAACGGGATTTATGGTAGGCAGCAAAGCCGAGCACGGCGGAATAATTAAAGACGGCGCGAAAATGGTGAATGCCGTTGCAAATTCGGTGGTTCCTAAAATCACAATAATCGTCGGCAACAGTTTCGGCGCGGGTAATTATGCTATGTGCGGCAAAGCTTACGATCCGAGATTCATCTATGCTTATCCGAATGCTAAAATTTCGGTAATGGGCGGTACGCAAGCAAGTAGCGTTCTATTGGATATAAAAATAAAGCAGATGGAAAAATTAGGTAAAGAATTATCCGAGAAAGATAAAAAGAAACTACTCGACGAAATCATCACGTCATACGAAGAAAAGAGCAGTCCCCTTTACGCTGCTGCCAGATTGTGGGTGGACGAAATTATCGATCCTGCTGAAACAAGGAAATATATTTCGAGAGCTTTGGAAGCTGCAAATAATAATTACGAAATGCCTGAATTCAAAGTTGGAGTTATTCAAACTTGAACCGGAAAACAGTTCGTTTGATTCGATTGTTATTTATTGCTCCAATAATTTTAGTTCAATTTGAAACGGCTGCGCAAAGCAAGCCAGATCTTTTTACAGCTATCGATTCTCTTGCTAAGTTCATCGCCTCCGAACAATTCAGGCAAATCGCTACGCAGACTGATGCACTTAGTTTAATCGACACAATTTGGTATAAATCGCTGCAAATTTCCGCCGATACTTCAGATGCCCTCCTTTCGGCAGCTTTTTCAACTCTTCCTTTCAAAGTTTTTCCTGTGAAAACCCCTTTAACAGGAACGCGATTCGATATTCCGCTGCCCACGGGACCAATAAATCTGTTCAGCTCAAAATTTAATAATTTACCATCAAATTTTTTATTTGATTCACCCTCAGGTTTCGGAGACAGGGATAAACTCCCTCATTTTTTTGGAAACGCATTCCTGACGTATAATTTCGGTTTCTTCACAATTACTAAATTTATGGGTATTTTTGTGGAACTATTTGAATATAATTTCAAAAAGAACGGCGAAGTTAGTTTAAGAGATATGCGGGTAAATTATCTCGGCGGTTTGTTTGGGTTAATTTTAAGAACCAATCCTCGAGTGAAGCCGTCTGATTTACTCAAAATCTACAATATTTTTTATTTGAGAGTTTTTTAATGAAATCAATATTAATCATAGACGACGAAAAGGAAATTTGCGAAAGCATAAAAATGATTCTCGAATACGAGGATTATTACGTTGAGTATTCAACAGACGTACAATCCGGGCTGGAAAAATTGAAATTCAGTAATTACGATGCGTTGCTGCTTGATATCCAAATGCCCGAGATGACCGGCTTCGAAGTATTGAAATGGCTGGAAGAAGAAAAAATTGACGTACCGGTAATAGTAATTTCGGCTCATTCTTCCCTGGAAAACGCAGTAAAAGCAACTAAATTGGGAGCATTCGATTTTCTTGAAAAACCGATTGACAGGGATAAATTACTCATCAGCATAAGAAATGCGGTGGGACACTCCAATCTAAAAAAAGAAAATCTCTCTCTAAAGGAAAATCTTGAAATAGAGCGTAAAATTATCGGAAAGAGTAAAGTAATTCAAAACATACTCGCATCAGTTGACAGAATTGCAACAACCGAAGCCAGAGTAATAATTACCGGAGAAAACGGGACCGGAAAGGAATTGATCGCTCGGGAAATACACAAGAAAAGTAATCGCGCAAAATTTCCTTTAATTGAAGTAAACTGTGCCGCCATTCCTAATGAATTAATTGAGTCCGAATTATTTGGACACGAAAAGGGCGCATTTACGGGAGCAATGCAGCAGCGAATCGGTAAGTTTGAACAGGCGGATAAAGGAACCTTATTTTTGGATGAAATCGGCGATATGTCACTGCAAGCTCAGGCGAAAGTCTTACGTGCAATTGAGGAAGGTATAATTCAACGCGTTGGAGGAACTAAACAGATTTCAGTCGATGTACGAATTATTAGCGCTACGAACAAAGATTTAGAAAAAGAAATAGCCGAAGGAAATTTCAGAGAGGATCTTTATCATCGCTTGAACGTGATCCCGCTGCACGTTCCGCCTTTACGTGAAAGACGTGAAGATATTCCCATTCTTGTGGAGCATTTCTTGGATCTGTTCAGCAAAAAAAACAATTATCCGCGTAAAACATTCACTAAAGAGGCAATGGATATTTTAATCAATTTGCCTTGGAAAGGGAATGTTCGCGAATTGCGAAATATTATCGAACGTATCGTCATTATGGTTCCGGAAGATAATATTTCGGCTGAAGCAATTCGTCCGCTAATAGGCGTTCAGCATTCTGATGAAAGCAGTTTGATTAACATCTCCAATTCATTCCAAGAATTTAAGGAGAAAGCTGAAAGAGCATATATCATCAAACAACTTGAAGCAAATGACTGGAACATTAGTAAAACTGCTGAAATTATGGAGATTCAAAGAAGTCATTTGTACAGCAAAATGAAAAAATACAACATTACCAGAGAGGTATAAATGGGCACTATATTTTCCAAAATCATTAATCGTGAAATACCTGCGGATATTGTTTACGAGACCGATAACGTACTCGCCTTTCGCGATATAAATCCGCAAGCTCCAACACACATCTTAATAATACCGAAACAGGAAATTCCAACAATCGCAGATGTCAAGGGTGCGGAGCACGCACAATTACTTGGCGAATTGATTGACGCAGCTAATGAATTGGCGAAACGGGAAGGTATTGCGGAAGACGGTTACCGGCTTGTATTCAACTGCAGAGAAAACGGTGGACAGGAAGTCTATCATCTACACTTGCATCTGCTCGGTGGAAGAAAAATGAAATGGCCTCCGGGCTGATTTAATTTCAAAAAGAATAAATTAAGTTATTATTTTAAAACATTTTAACTTATTTTGAATAATCCGTCGTCTTCAGGCGACGGATACCATTATAAGAAATCATGAGAATTTTTGGATTATATATTCCTCATGTGTAAATAGTTTATTTCAAGAATGAACTGGATATATTTTTGAGAATACCCTATTGATTCAGCCCTTTGTATTTTGAAATGGAATATTATTGTTTTCAGAAATTTTATCTTATCTAAATCAATCCGGGAGCATTCTATCGATTACTCATTCCAATAAAATAACTGAATGAAAATCATTATAATATTGAAATCAGGTTCTTTCAAACTAAACCGGCTTTAATCAATGATTTTGACTTATCCCTTTATCAGAGATATCCTTTCTGTAATAAATCCCCTCAAAATTAATTTTAGCAAGAGATTCATAAGTCTTTTGCTTACAAGCGATTAAATCATTTTGCTCAATAACCGATGTAACGCCTAAAACTCTGCCGCCTGAAGTCACAAGTTTTCCTTCTTTAATATCCGTTCCTGCATGAAAAACAATTGCTCCGGCTTCTTCAGCTTCTTTTATACCGCTAATTTCATATCCCTTTTGATAACTTCCAGGATATCCAGAAGAAGCAGCAACAACGCAAACTGCGGACTTATTATTATAAAAAACTGCGTTTTTATCGAGTTTTCCAAGTGCACAAGAGTGGAGCAAGCTTAAAAAATCACCATCAATAATCGGAAGGACAGCTTGAGTTTCAGGATCACCGAATCGGCAATTAAATTCTACTACCTTCGGACCGTTTTCAGTCAGCATCAATCCGCAATAAAGACAACCTTTGTATCCTCCCGCTTCCTCTTTCAAAGCTTTAAGTGTCGGTTCAATAATATCCGTTTTTACCTTTTCCAGAATTTCGTCTGTTACAAACGGTGTGGGAGCATATGCACCCATTCCACCGGTATTCTTTCCTTTATCCCCATCATATATTCGCTTGTGGTCTTGCGAAGCAGGAAGCAATACGTAATCTTCCCCGTCCGTAATTGCAAAAATAGATGCTTCCTGTCCCGTCATAAACTCTTCGATTACAATCTTGTTTCCCGATTCACCGAAGCGGTTTTCATCGAAAATTTCTGATAAAGCAATTTCCGCTTCTTCTAAATCTGAAGCAATTATAACTCCCTTTCCTGCTGCCAATCCGGATACTTTAATCACGTAGGGAGGCTGCATTTCTTTCAAATATTTTATTGCATCCTCTTTTCCTGCTGAATCAAATACTCTATACTCTGCGGTTGGAATATTGTATTTTCTCATTAAATCCTTGGAAAAGGATTTATCCCCTTCAATTCTCGCGGCAGATTTTGAAGGACCGAATACCGCAATATTTTCCTCTTCCAATTTATCGGCTAGTCCGTCCACCAAAGGAAGTTCCGGTCCGATAACTACCAAATCAATATTCTTCTCACGACAAAACTGAACTATTTCATCATCATTTTGCAATTCGACGTTAATTCCCAATTCTGCAGTACCCGGGTTTCCTGGAGCACAATATAATTCTGTTAATTTTTCACTCTGTTTTATTTTCCAGACTAATGCATGCTCTCTTCCGCCACTCCCAACAACTAAAACTTTCATACTATCCCCGTAAAAAAAATTGAAAATCTGTAGTTAGTTTTTCTGTTAAATATTTTCTGTCAAACTTTTGTACAAATTCTTCTTCCGGTACAGGTAACTTATTATTTACAAACAATTTAACAATTTCTATTAAAGTCCGCTGAATTTGTTCTACATCGTCAACTTCACTTATGAAAGATGCTTTATATTCTTTCAAAACTGTGCGCGCAATCCCTTCTGATACTGAACCGAATATAGGTTTTCTTGCTCCGATGTATTCATACAATTTACCTGGAGCAACATTTTCCATATTTTCTTTTCTGAGAGTAAACCAAAGCACATCGGATGATATTAATTTCCGGATTACTTCTTTATGCTCTAAATATCCGTGTACGAATACGTATTCTTCCAGATTTAACTTTTTAACAATCTTCAGGTTTTCCTTTCTAAAATGCCCGACAAAATGCAATTCAATTTTAGACGCTAAATTCGGATTCGTCTTTAGCAAGTTGCGGAAAGCTTTCAATAGATATTTTGGCGTTATATTTTCGTAAAAAATACCCGAATATGTGATCCTTAATTTGGTTTTATCTCTTTCCTCTTCCTCAATATTTTCAAAATCGGCGGAATCGAATCCATGAGTAATTATTTTTACATCGTCGTGATTCAGGAATGGATATTGCAACAGTAATTTTTCCTTAACCATTCGGTTTACAGCTATTACCCTGTCGCTTTCCCTAATTGAGGTCTCCTCTAATTTATTATGCCTGAATTTATGATAAGGCGTAGGATAAAAGGCATATTGATTAGCGAACCATAAATCACGGTAATCAACGAACAACGGAAGATTAAACTCTCTTTTTAACTGGGCTGCAATTATTTCCGTAGAGAATGGTGGTACAGATACAAAAATCGCGTGAAATTTTTCACTACGCAATAATTCTTGAGCCCTTTTATAGGCGCTTTTTGCCCAAGCTCTTTTATTATCCGGTATAAATATGGTTTTGCTAACTCTATCGAATGTTTTACGGATAAATTCACTTGGTATCTTTATCGTTCCCTTGCGGGCTAATGCATTGTTAGGCGACCAACCATCAACCCGGATAGTTCGAATATTATTTTCTTCCACCTCTTTAAGCAGGGATTCGTCGTGAGCAAAGTAGCCTGCTTTTCCGGTAGTAATTACCGTAGGCTCCCACCCAAAATCCTTCATATATTTAGTGAATTTTAGAGTACGTTGTACTCCGCTCATTCCCATAGGCGGGTAATAATAAGAAATTACCAAAACTTTAAACATAATCAACTATCTTTTTATTATTTCATTGATTTAGACTGATAATTCGGCGATTCTTGTGTTAAAATAATATCATGCGGATGAGATTCTCTCAATCCGGCATTAGTTATTTTAACGAATTTAGTTTTTGTTTTCATTTCTTCTATATTATGAGCGCCGCAATATCCCATAGCGGATCTTAAACCGCCGATAAATTGATATATTGTATCGGCTAAAGCACCTCTATATGGAACACGCCCTTCCACACCTTCGGGAACGAGTTTTTTAATATCGTCTTCCATATCTTGGAAGTATCTGTCTTTACTTCCCTCTTTCATAGCGCCGATAGAGCCCATTCCTCTGTAAACTTTAAAACTTCTTCCTTCGTAAAGAACCTTTTCACCGGGAGTTTCTTCAACGCCGGCAAACATTCCGCCAATCATTACCGAATCCGCTCCCGCAGCAATTGCCTTTGCTACATCTCCTGTTTGTTTGATTCCCCCGTCGGATATTACGGGAATACCTTTGTCTTTGAGAGCTAAATATGTGTTATATACAGCGGTAATTTGAGGCACACCTACACCGGCTACAACTCGAGTTGTGCAAATACTTCCTGCACCAATTCCTACTTTAACAGCATTAACGCCGGCATCAACTAAATCCAGTGCAGCCTCTTTACTTATTGTATTTCCGGCAATCAATTGAATATCTTTAAACTTCTCTCTAATTAATTTAACTGTCTTAATCACGCCTTCAGAATGACCATGTGCAGTATCCACCACTATTACATCTGCACCGGCTGCCACAAGGGCTTCTACACGCTCCATAGTGTTGTATGTAACGCTTACCGCAGCTCCAACGCGTAAACGTCCCAATTCGTCTTTGCATGCGTTCGGATATTTCTTCTTCTTCGAAATATCTTTGAAAGTAATCAATCCTTTCAAAATACCGTTTTCGTCAACAACCGGTAATTTTTCTACACGATACTTCTGCAATAGAGATTCAGCTTGGTCCAATGTCGTTCCCACGGGAGCCGTACGTAAATTTTCGGTTGTCATTACATCTTTAACGGGTAAATTCACGTTAGGCTCGAACCTTAAATCGCGGTTAGTTAATATACCGATTAATTTTCTGTTATTATCTATAATCGGGATACCGGATATTCTGTATTTTCCCATAAGATCGAGCGCGTCTTTAATTGTGGCTGTCTCGTCAAGAGTAATCGGATCCACAATCATTCCGCTTTCAGAGCGCTTAACTTTATCTATTTCATCGGCTTGCTGCTCAATGCTCATATTCTTATGAATTATTCCTATTCCGCCTTGTGCAGCCATTGCAATTGCCATCCTAGCTTCCGTTACCGTATCCATAGCAGCGGAAAGGAACGGAATATTCAAATAAATATCTGTAGTTAATTTGGTTCTTAAATCCGTTTCCCTTGGCAAAACACTCGATTTTGCCGGTACAAGTAATATATCGTCAAAAGTTAATCCTTCGTATAAAATTTTACCTTCCATTTTTCTCCTCTAATCAAATGCCGGGAAGCCGGTAATATCTTCACCGACAATTAATGTATGCATTTCGTGCGTGCCTTCGTATGTTTTTACCGATTCCAAATTAGCCGAATGCCGCATTATAGGATATTCATTTAAAATTCCATTTGCACCTAGAATTTCACGTGCAATTCGAGCAATTTCGAGCGCTTTCTCGCAATTATTACGTTTTGCCAGAGAAACCTGCGTATGCTTTAGTTTCCCCGCATCCTTTAATTTTGCCAATTGGTAAACGATCAACTGTGATTTTGTAATTTCAGTCAGCATATAAACCAATTTTTCCTGCGTCAATTGATATGCAGCAATCGGTTTGCTGAATTGAACGCGGGATTTGGCGTAATCGAGGGCTGTTTCGTAACATTGCATCATAGAACCGACTACTCCCCACGCAATGCCGTATCGAGCTTGATTTAAGCACATCAAAGCAGATTTTAATCCGGAACTCTTTTCCAATAAATTTTCTTTCGGAACAAAGACATCTTGAAAAATAAGTTCACTAGTAACGGAAGCTCTCAAGGAATGTTTTCCTTTCATTTCCGGCGCAGAGAAACCTTTAAAACCCTTCTCCACCAAAAAGCCATGAACTTTGCCATCCAATTTAGCCCAAACAACCGCAACATCGGCTATTGAACCATTGGTAATCCACATTTTCGCACCGTTGAGAATAAATCCGCCGTCAACTTCCTTGGCGGTAGTAACCATTCCGCCCGGATTGGATCCGTAATCTGGTTCAGTTAAGCCGAAGCATCCGATAGCTTCCCCGGACGCCAATTTGGGCAACCATTTTTTTCTCTGTTCTTCATTCCCGAATGTATAAATCGGATACATTACCAAAGAGCTTTGAACCGAAGCAAAACTTCTGATTCCACTGTCTCCCCTTTCCAACTCACGCATTACCAAACCGTATGCAACGCTGTTCATTCCAGCGCATCCGTATTCTTCCGGCAGAGTTATACCTAATAAACCGAGCTCCGCCATTTGCGGAATGAGTTCTCTGGGAAAAGTAGCGTTTTGGTAGTGTTCCTCAATTATCGGAATAACCTTATCATCCACAAACTCTCTTACGGAATCACGCACAAGTTTCTCGTCTTCCGTGAGGAGATCTTCGATTAAATAGTAGTCAACTCCTTTGAATTTACTCAAATTGCAACCTTCAAAAAATTTTAGATGGAAATGTAATAAACAGTGATTACTTAACCAATTATAAGAAGATTATAAACCTTAAAATAGGCTAAAGATTCTCGTATTATACATTGATAATACTGAAAAAAAACGATAAATGGTAATTTTTTAAAAGTTTTCAATTGATTGCTACTAAGATAGTTTACTCAATTTGAGAAAATATGCACTGCTGAATTTTTACCAATCTTAGTGACTAAACTGTCGTCATATTAAAGTAAATTAAGTTACTCACAAAAAGGTTTCTTTGAGAAAATTGGAATACTTATTTCTTCACTCAAAACTATTTTCAAGATTTATTTTAAGTAGAAGTAAGAAAATTTTGAGGTCTATTAAGTTTGCTATGTAATCAAAATTCTGTTTCTTCGCTAAATATTTCATCGGCAACGCTGCGCGCAACTTCGTAATCAAATCCTCTGCCCAACAGAAAATTCATAAGTTTTAATTTTAGCTTTTTACCGTCTTTCTCTTTTCTTTTCAGCGCAGTTACTTTTTTAGCTGCCAACTGTCGTGCAATTTCTACCAATTGTTCGCGATCGTAAAATTTTTGCACTGCACGTTCAATGAATTCCCTCTTAACACCTCTCGCAGCCAGTTCCGCTTTTATTTTATTTAATCCGCTCTTTTTTTTGCCCAAACGTTCTTCGGTAAAATCGAATGCGAATTTTTCATCGTTCAAATATTCCCTGTCAATCAGTTCATTCACAATAGAATTTACGATATTCTTATCATCGCATTTGGCGAGCAGTTTTCTGCGGAGTTCAAAAACCGAATGCGCCCTTCGGGCAAGAAGCCGAAAGGCGCTAGTTTTAATTCTGAATTTTTCGTCCTCTTGAAGTATGGACTTAATAATTTCTTCGTTCAACTCGTCATCTTTTCTCAGTCCTCTCTTAACGGCAATTTCGTAACTGATTTTTATGCGGTCACCTTCGTCAAAATAGACGAATACATTATTCCCCCGCTTAACGAGTCGAACTATTTTCATCTTCGGCTATTATTTATCCTTTTCTTCTTTTGCTGAATCGGCAGTATCATCTTCAATTAACCCGAGTGCTTTTTTAACTTGCAATTCCAAAGATTGCATTAAATCGGGGTTCTCTTTCAATGTCTGGCGGAAAGATTCCCTGCCTTGGAAGCGTTCTTCACCGAATGTAAACCAAGCGCCGCTTTTCTTCAGAATTCCGGTATCCACACCAAGGTCAATCAAATCGCCGGCTTTGCTAATACCTTCATTGTACATAATATCGAATTCAACTTGTTTGAAAGGAGGCGCAATTTTGTTCTTAACAACTTTTACTTTAGTGCGATTACCGACAACTTCTTCTTTATCCTTAATCGCGGCAATTCTTCTGATATCTAATCGAACCGAAGCGTAAAACTTAAGCGCATTACCACCGGTTGTAGTTTCCGGGTTTCCGAACATAACGCCAATTTTACTTCTCAACTGGTTGGTGAAAATAACGCAGGTTTTCGAACGGTTAACTGCGCCGGTAATTTTTCTGAGCGCTTGCGACATTAAGCGAGCTTGCACACCCATTTGCGCATCTCCCATATCGCCTTCAATTTCAGAACGCGGAACCAATGCAGCAACAGAATCAATAACAATTACATCCAATGCATTGCTTCGAATAAGAGTATCTACAATTTCGAGAGCTTGTTCACCATAATCGGGTTGAGAGAGGAGTAAATTTTTAACATCAACGCCAAGACGCTGAGCATAATTGATATCAAGAGCGTGTTCAGCATCTATAAATGCAGCCATTCCGCCTAATTTTTGTGCTTCAGCAATAATATGAAGACAAACCGTAGTTTTACCGGAAGATTCGGGACCGTATATTTCAACAATTCTTCCTCTCGGCACACCACCAATTCCGAGTGCGTTATCAAGCGAAACCGAACCGGTAGAAATTGCTTCTACTTTATTAATCACTCCGTCGCCTAATTTCATTATGGCACCTTTGCCATAAGTCTTTTCGATACTGTAAATAGTATCTTCCAATATTTTTATTCTTTTGTCTACTTCTTTTGCCATTATTTAACTCCTTATTTCAATTCAAAACTTTCTAATTTCTCATATATAGAACCGCCGGGCATCAACGTACTTTTGAATAAGATAATTGACGTCAAATCAAATTCCGGCAGATCAATTTTCACATCTAAAAATTTTTTCAGCGAACCAATATTCTCGTTTCCACGAATGCGAAGTATTGTAAGATGCGGATTGAATTTTCTCTTTTCCTTTTCAAACCCAAACTTAATAAATTCCGAATTTATACGTGAATAAATATCGAATAATTCTGGAGGATAATTTAATCCCAGCCATAAAATCCGCGGTTTCCTCTTAAAATAAAACATTCCGAAATGAGAGAATTTCAACTCAATTTTATTAAAAGAATTCAAAATATCTTCCAAAGAACTCTTCAAGTCAGGAATTAAATCAACATTCACATCACCCAAAAATTTAAGTGTTAAGTGAAGTTTTTCTTTCTTTTCCCAACGAACATCAGCATCAGGATAAATTTCATTTCTAATCCTGATAATCTGTTCAAGTATTTTATCCGGAATTTCGGCTGCGATAAAAAGTCTATTCATCATAGGGAATTCCCAATAAATGACGTCTCAACATATCCAACGCTGCTTGAGATGCTCTTTCTTTATTGAGAATACGGTCATTCCCGAACCGGAATTCTTTTGCAGTACAAATATTTCCGTCGCAGACGCCAATGAAAACCAATCCAACAGGTTTATTTTCCGAAGCTCCGGTAGGTCCCATAATGCCTGTTACAGCAAGACCGATATCAGTACCGGATACAGCCCGGACTCCTTCTGCCATTTGGCGGCAGACTTGCAAAGATACCGCACCAAAATTTTGGATGAGGTCTTCGTCAACTTTTAATAATTCTACTTTAGCTCCGTTACTGTATGTAACCAATCCCCTTTCAAAATAAACGCTACTGCCGCTAACATTAGTCAGCCTGTTACTTATCAATCCGCCTGTACACGACTCAGCCGTAGCCAAACTCAATCCGCGGTCGGTAAGCAATCTCGCGACAATCTCTTCAAGAGTTTCGTCATCCTTTCCGTAGATATATCTGCCAACTTTTGCACGTATAAGTTGTTCAATCTCAATTAATTTATCGTTGGCCGAATTTTCATCATCTGCTTCAACAGTAATTCGCATTTTTACGCCGTACTGGCTAGGTAAAAAAGCTAATTTGGAACCGTTCAATATCTCACTTAAGTTATCAAGTTTTTCGTAAAGAGTAGATTCCGGTATTCCAGTAGTAAGGAGATTTTTCATTACAATAATTCTATCGGAATCTTTCGTTCTCTCTTTTAAGCGAGGAATTACAAAATCATCCATCATTGCTTTCATTTCATAAGGTACACCCGGCATCGAAACAAATATCTTATTATTCTTTTCTATCCACACTCCGGGCGCGGTTCCCTTGTAATTTCTGATTACTTCCGCTACTTCGGGCACATATGCTTGATCTTCATTTACCTTTGTAACTTCTTTTTTTCTTTTTTCGAAAATTGCTTTAACATCAGCCAGAACATCTTCGTTAATAACGAGTTGAGTATCAAAAAATTTGACGATGCATCTTCTTGTGATGTCGTCATGCGTAGGTCCTAATCCACCTGTAACAATGACAATATCTGCAATATTAAATGCGTATTCAAATTCATCAAGAACCGCTTGTTCAACATCGCCTACAACAGATGTTTTGATCACGGGAACTTGTATTTCCGTTAGTTTACTACCGATGTAAGCTGCGTTAGTATTTAAAGTCTGACCGATTAATATTTCATCGCCTATTGTAATAATGAAGGCATTCATTTTCATTC
>CAZNJB010000023.1:0-57606 GCA_964573255.1 uncultured Melioribacteraceae bacterium | reverse complement strand
ATATATATTATTCACCGATAAATATTTGTCGACACAAGATAGTGAAGCGATAAAAGAATATTGTCCACATATAGAAGAATATGAAAACTTCGGCGAAGTAAAGTTGTCTTATGTTTCATTAAAGGATTTAAGGAATAAGCTGAGTAAAATGCCGGTGGAAGAAGAAAAGATTCCGGATAATTTTATTCCTCTTATAAATATTACAATAAATAAGAATTTACTTTTTGTTTATCAAAATTTAATCGACAATGAAAAAAAGCTTAAATGGATTCCGGGAATAAAAGAGATAATTCAAAAATCGAACATAAATAGAATAAATCATAAACATACTTGTATTTTCGAAGATGGCAGCCTGGAACTAAATACTGTTAATAACGCTTCGGATAATGAGAGAATGTTCTTTGCGGAAGAAGGGTTGTCAGCTAGCGGAATTTATTTCCGCAATGAATTTTTGTTGGTACGGGAGGGGAATTCTACTTTATTGCAATATAGAATTACGGACTCGGATAAAAATTATATTGATAAAAATTTATTTATGAAATTACTAGCTAAAATTAAATTTCAATTATTCAAAATGATGTTCGGTAAAAAACAAAGAGCAGCATTAGAAAAATTCAAATCGGTTTGTGAACTTGATAAAAAATAAATTCCTCTATTAGTTATCAACAAGCAAAATTTATTCTTAAATTTGGTCGGTAGATTTTTGAAATGGAGTAATAATGGTTGATCTTAATAATCAGTCGCATAAAATTGTAATTATAATCGGTAGTGCAAGTAAAAATAATTATACTGAAAAAGCAGTAAAATTAGTAGAAGACGAATTTCGTAAAGACGAAAATATTTCAGTAGAAATTATTCGACCTGAGAAATATAAAATCAATTTTCCGGGATTGAAAGGCGATCCCGAAGATGCGAAAAAACTTCAAAGAATAGTAACGGAAGCTTCCGGCATTATTTTGGCAACACCGGAATATCACGGTACATTCAGTGGATTATTAAAATTAGTGATAGAAAACCTTGGTTATCCTTCTGCTTTGCAAGGGAAACTGGTCGGATTGCTCGGCGTTGCATCCGGTGCGATAGGTGCGGTAAAATCTTTGGAACATCTTAGAAGTGTCTGCTCACACGTTGGTGCACTGGTTTTACCCGGTCCGGTGTCAATTGCAAATGTCGATAAATATTTTGATGCTGAAGATAATTGCACTGACGATGCGATAGAACAACGCGTGAGAGCCTTGGCGGCAAGAATGATGAAGTTCATACGCGATCATATAAATCCGAGAATTGCTCTCGAAGATTTAGTTAGAAGAAGAAAAGAAGATAATTGATTTAAGCTTATTTGATGCTTATTTCTCTTATCATTTCTTCCGGCTCGGTAGTTGGCAGGTTACAAACAAAATTCTTGCAAACATAAACTGTCGTTAAGCCGTTCACAGCGGTGTGTTCTTTCGTGAAAGGAGCTAATTCAGTAATTACTTCCTTTTCTTTACCGCTGGGGATTACTAACACAGTCGAATTGGGAGTGTAATAATTGGCTAGTGGATGAATAAATTCCTCAATGCCATTTTCACCTTCGACAATAACAATTTCTTTCGCCGAGTAAATGTTTCCTGAAAGTGCGGAAAGAAACATCGAAAAAGAGGTTGGGGATTTTGCTACCATTCCACTGAATAATCTCTCCAATTCTTCGATGTATTTTAAATATTTATCGTTTGCAGTTAATTGATACAACCTTAGCAAGTTATAATAAGCAATAGAATTGCCTGAAGGTATTGCCCCGTCATAAATATCCTTCGGACGCATTAATAATTTTTCAGCATCATTTGCAGTAAGGAAGAATCCTCCGTGTTCCTTATCATAAAATTTTTCGAGTACTGTTTCGTTCAGTTCCACTGCTATTTTTAAATATCTTGGATTAAAAGTACTCTGATATAATTCCAATGCTCCCATTATTAAATAAGCATAATCATCAAGTTGCCCGTCAATTGCGGCTTCTCCGTTTCTATAGCGGTGAAGTAAGAGATGTTCTTTAATTAAATTATTTTCAATAAAGCCGAAAGCTTTTTTCGCTGCATCGATATAAGAACCGTTTTCGAAAGTCCTTCCCGCCGATGCCAATGCGGTTATCATCAATCCATTCCAGTCGGTTAGTATTTTATCGTCCTTTAACGGATGTATTCTTTTCTCTCTTTCCTTGAATAGTTTTTGTTTAATGTCTTTAATCTTTCTCAAAAACGTATTTGTATCAAAACCCTTTTCTTTAGTAATATCTTCAAGGGATTTCCTTAAGTAAGGAATATTAGTGCCGTTCTTTTGGCGTGTGGATTCATCAAAATAATTCCCTTCTTCTTCTAAATTATAAACATCAATAAACAAGTCAGCGTCATCATTGCTTAATATATCCCTTATTTCTTTTGTAGTCCAAACATAAAATTTCCCTTCTTCGCCATCGCTATCGGCATCTTCTGCAGAATAAAAAGCGCCTTCAGGGGAAGTCATATCGCGTAATACATAATTAAATATTTCATCTGCTGTTTCTTTAAATAGAATATTTTTATTCGCAGAATAAGCTTCCGTAAAAGCTAATGCAAGCATTCCTTGGTCGTAAAGCATTTTTTCGAAATGAGGTAAAAACCATTTCCTGTCGGTCGAATAACGGTGGAACCCTCCGCCGATATGATCGTATACACCGCCTAATCTCATTAAGGATAAAGTGTTTGTAACCATGTTTAATGCTTTTTCGTTTCCCGTTCCGTTCCAATATCTTAAAAGGAAAAGGAAGTTATGCGGAGATGGGAATTTAGGCTCGTTGCCGAATCCACCGTATTTTTCGTCATATTGAGATGAGAATGACGCAAAGGCTTTATCCATCGTGGATTTATCTAGAATGGATTCAGATGGTACCGGACGGCTTTCGATTAAGTAATCACTGATTTTATTCGCCGAAGCAAGTATATCATCGCGATGAGATTTCCAAGCTTCTTTAACTCTGTTAATTAAGTCTATCAATCCTATTCGTCCGTATTTGCTTTCTTTGGGGAAGTATGTACCCGCAAAGAAGGGTTTTTTGTCAGGCGTCATTATTATTGTTAAAGGCCAGCCGCCGTGTCCGCTCATCATTTGGCAGACTGTCATATAAATGTTATCAATATCGGGACGTTCTTCTCTGTCAACTTTTATAGAAACAAAAACCTCATTCATCAGCTCAGCAACGGTTGAATCTTCAAAAGATTCGTGTTCCATTACATGACACCAGTGACAAGTGGAATAACCTATTGAAAGAAATATCGGTTTATCTTCATCTTTTGCCTTTTGGAATGCCTCTTCTCCCCAGGGATACCAATCAACCGGATTGTAAGCATGCTGCAATAAATAAGGTGATTTTTCGTGGATTAATCTATTTGATTTTTTTTCATTCATCTTTTTATCTCCGCTGCCGTTATTTCCGCATGCAGCAGCAATCAGGAATATCAGTAATAATTTTATTATCGGCATATTTTTCATTACATATTTCAAAAATATTAAGATAGAATGTATTAAAAAGAATATACATTATCGAATTAAGCCGGATTATTTATTTCAACAGGGTCGGTTTCTTTCTTCTTTAGTCGTAAATTGATTCTTAACTAAAGAATAGAATAAACTGTATTTATTGGGAAATAGGAAATAGACTGAATTTAGAGTTTGTATGAATTAGAATTTCTTAAGCTGAAATATCGAGCGGTTATTGTATCCGTTGAAATTATTATTATACCTTGGCACTCTTTACGGTGCCAAGGTATAAGATAATATAACGTAACTTAAAATTTGAATGAATTATTTTTCCTGTTTACATCAGGTATATGCGCATTACCGATTTTCACTTCGGTAAGCTGCTTATCTGATTTAATTTTTACATGTGTAAAGCGATTGTTATCCTTCCAAACGCGCGCGCTTACTTTTACTTCTTCTGAAGAACCGTCGTCAAAAATAAATTTAACTACAGAACGGGTAGGAATGTTACCAACCTTTTCGATGGTAACATCATATTCGCCGTTTACTTTTTGAACATCTTTAATAGCAAGGTCAGGATAACCGTATTCAGCAAACCATGGATTAAAGAACCAGCTTAAATCTTCACCTGTTACATTGTTGAACGTATTAAAAAAGTCCCAAGGTAACGGATGTTTTCCGTTCCATCTTCTCATATATTCCAACAAGGCTTTTTTAAATAAATCCCTGCCTAATAATTCTTCAAGTTCACGGTAAGCCGAGGCGGGTCTATTATAGAAGGCAATTCTTGCAAGACTACCTTTGTTCGAAAAAGAAAGGACTATAGGTGGCAATTCTTCTTCCAATCCTGCACTTCTTTCGTATGTGCCTACAATTCTAGCCCAATAGTCCGATTCCGGTTCCATTCTATTGACTAATTCACGTGGAAAGAAAGTTGCCCAGCCTTCGTCCATCCAGGCGTATTTGCGTTCGTTTGTTCCCATTATAAAAGGAAAATAAGTGTGAGTGATTTCGTGGGCAACTAATCCAAGAGAACGGGAACGGACTTCCGGAGCTCCGTCGTTTGCCATCATCGGGGTTTCCATTCCGCCACCGCGACCTTTATTAAAAAAGGTTGTATGATGCGAGTATGGATAAGTAAAACCGGGCAGTTCGTTTGATAAATAATCTATTGATGCACGAGCAAATTGTGCGAGTTCATCTTGAAAATATGTGCTGTCTGGAAATACAACGTCTGTTAAAGCTCTTCTTCCTGAAGCTGGATCTACTTCCACACTTGCTGCATCCCAGATGTAACTATTGCTAACGCAAAAAGAAACGTCTTCCACATTTTTAGCAGAGAAATGAAAAGTATTTTTGGGATTGTGTACTGTTACTCTGTTTGCGGCCCTGTCTTCGGCAGAAATAATTCGTATTGTTTCATCACTCTCAAGGGCTTTTAAATATCTTTCGTAAATTTCTTTTTGATATACTTCTGTCGGATTAAGCAGTTCTCCGGTTGCCCATACAGTGTAACCGTCTGGAACGGTGATCTTGAAATCATAATCATCAAAATCATTATAAAATTCAACGCTTCCTTGATAGTCTTTCGTATCCCATCCGTCTATATCATCATAAACGGAGATTTGAGGATACCAGTAAGAGACAAAGAAATCGCCGTCACCGTAATTACCCATTCTAAGACGTAAAATTCTTGGAATACTTATTTGGTAATTGATACTCAATGTTATTGAACTGTCTGGCAGTAAGGGTTCTTTTAGTTTAATAAAAAAGTTTGTAGAACCTCTTTTAAATTGTTTGCTTCCCGGCTGAGTATTTATTGTATCGCCGTTTACCGTTATTAAATCTAGTTGAGTTCCGTCGGTAAAAACGGAAGGGCTAACATACCAGTCGCGTGTTGCACCTTTCTTATAAATATCTTGATATAATCTTACAACAATTCTGTTTAACGTATCCGGAGAATTGTTAAAGTATTCAACGGTTTCCTTACCTATAAGTATGCTGGAATCGGGTATTAATTCCGCTTCTATTTTATAAGAAGAATGATTCTGCCAATAATTTATACCCGGTGTGCCATCATAGTTACGAACCCCTTTTTCGTAAGAGTTTCTAACATTTAAAGGCATATATACAGTATTGCTTTGAGCGTTAACAGCTATTTGTGAAAGTAAAAGAAATAAGACAAGAATAAATCTCATATTAACACCTTTATTATTTATGTGAATTATTTATATGAATTATTTAGTTGTTTTAAATTATGATTTGTTACACTGAGCGGTCTCAAAAATAAATTAAAAAGATTACTAATCAAAAACTCTTGTAATAACAGGAATGGGAAAGAACGGTAAATTTATTGTCACATTTTATTGATTTGAATGTCTATTCAAGTATTCTCCGGTTGTTGATTGAGGAACCGTTTATGTTATGTATTTGGTAGTTGGCTGTAGTAAAGATGCACCCGGGGTTAAGAGATTAACCCCAGGTTTCTCAATCTTTTGAAGAATTTGTTTAAAGAGGTTTTCGCTGTTGAAGCATATCTTTGATCGAATGATAATTCTTTCTTCCGTTTGAGCAAAAGCATTTTTCATTTTTATAAAAACCGGAATTATATTATTCTTTATTATCAAACAGTAATTTATAATCTCTTTCCTTTGCTTTGTCCACCCAGGCTTTCGGAAGAATTTCCCAGTTGTTATTTGTAACAGGGTTAATTTCTTTCATCTTTTCGATCCACTTCATCATAAAATATCGTAAATCTTTTTCGGTAGATGTAATACGGCGTGAAGTTAACTCTTCTTTTGTTAATCCGGCACCTTTAGTTAAATGCCCGCCACCGCCGTTACCGCGGTATGAACTTACGGCTACCGTGTAAATCGAATCGGGATAAAATTTACTGCCGTTATTGAATTTCAATATTTCAACTCTCTCTCCTTCCGGTTTGGAAACATCAACTGTGTAAGTAATTCCCTCAGCGGATTCAAAATTGTAGAATCTTTCTTTTAGTATAGGGAAGTTACTTCTTTCATCGAAAATAAGATTTCCTCTTTCGTCGGTATTGAAATTCAATAAATGGTCGTCTTCGTTTTTCATTTGGTTGAACCAAAGTGCGTAAGAATATTCGAGAGCTGCATCGATTTCTTTACCGGTAAGATTTATTGTATAAAGAAAATTTTCATACCGGTAAAGCTTAAACATGTCTCTCACATAAATATTCCCTTCCTCAATTTCCGCATCGAATGAAAGGGGTGCGGTGAATGATATTTGTGCATTGCTGATTTGCAGCTGCAGTTGATGAATTAAATCAATAAACGGAGAATCTCCGAAAAAAGATTCTCTGGTTGAAATTGATGAATTTATTTTTGCTAAAGGACGGGAAACGTAATCGCTAATTACTTTAAACTGCTTTTCGAATGTTTTCAGAAATTTCTCGTCAGCTTTGAAATTTTTGGAATTCAATAAATATCCTTTTTTATCAACGCTAATAACGCCATTATTGAAATTGATTGTTAAATCCGCTACAGCAAAATCTTTTGCGGAATATGTCCCGCCTAAAAAGAGAACTTCTTTACCTTCGGAATTAATAATTGTTTTATTCCAACCGTGGTGATCGTGACCCACAAAAACAACGTCAAAGCCTGGAACTTCTCGGGCAACAAGCAGAGATGCGTTTTCATTCTTATATGTATTTGCCGTCTGTCCGCCGTAAGTAAAGTCGGCTCCTGCATGAAACAAACCAATTAAAATATCAGGCTTTTCTTCCTTTTTAATTTTGTTGACCCAATATTTTGCCGAAGCAATCATATCGTTATATTCCATACCTTTGTAAAGTTTTTCCGGCAACCAATATGGAATGTGGGGAGTGATCAATCCGAGTACGGCAATCTTTATTCCTTTTTTTTGAATAATTGTATATGGCTCGAAATAAGGAGTGATTCCATCTTCTTTAACCGCATTTGCAGCAAGCCAGGGAAAGTTAAGCTGCTCCCTGAAACTATCATATACTTTATGACCGGTTTCGATATCGTGATTACCAACAGTGCCCGCATCATATTTAAGGTAATTCATAACTTCGGCATAAAGATGGGGTGCGGAAGTCTCTTCGAAATTATAATAATATACAGCCGGCGTTCCTTGTAATAGGTCGCCTCCGCTCAAAAGCACTACTTCTTGAGTTGTATCTTCGCGCTGCTGTGTTAAATAAGTTGAAAAATTCGCAAGTGAATATGATGTTTCTTTATTGTTTACAAAATCGAATGGATAAATTGCACCGTGAGTGTCTGTAGTTTCTATTACTTTTATTTTTACTTGTTGAGCAAAAGAGATGATCGATAAAAATAGCAGAGAAATAAATTTTAACTTCATAGCTGTTCCTTAATTAAGATTAATTTTCAATTCGACTGCTTTTAATAATGAATCGTCGTCTAAAAGATTTGTAACGGCATTTATATCTTCAAATAAAATTCTATCCTTATCAAGAGGTTTTACGAATTTTCTCACATGATTATAAGCTGCGGAAGTACCAATACCGCAATTCAATGGTTTCAAGAATTCTATTCCCTGGCAAGCCGTTAATATTTCAATTGCAATAACGCGTTTAACATTTTCAAGAATTTGGTAACAATGTCTTGCGGCAATAGATCCCATAGAGTTGTGGTCTTCCTGATTAGCTGAAGTTGGAATTGAATCTACACTGGCGGGATGCGCCAAGGTCTTATTTTCCGATACCAATGAAGCAGCGGTATATTGTGCTATCATCAATCCGGAATTTAATCCGCCTTCTTTTGTCAGGAATCTAGGCAGACTGCTTAAAGAACCGTTAACAAGCCGTTCGATTCTTCTTTCCGAAACATTCGCTAATTCCGATAGAGCAATTTTCATGAAATCCATTGCAAGGGCAACCGGTTGACCGTGGAAATTTCCGCCTTCGATATGATCGCCGTCATCGGGAAATATTAAGGGATTGTCATTAACGGAATTTAATTCAATTTCAATTCGTGAGCAAACATAATCTATTGCATCGCGTGAAGCGCCATGAATTTGAGGAATGCATCTTATCGAATAAGAATCCTGTACACGCGGATCATCTTCCAAATGTGACTTACGTATATGACTCCCCTTAATTAAATTTAACATATTCTGTGCGGTATTTATTTGTCCGGGGAACGGACGAAGTAACTGAAGTCTTTTATCGTATGCTTTGTCCGTTGCTCTTAACGCTTCGTGTGATAAAGCAGCGGCAATATCTGCAACTTTAATTAATTTTTTTGCCCGAATGCAAATGTAAGAAGCAAAAGCGGTCATCATTTGAGTACCGTTGATTAAGGCTAAACCTTCTTTTGCTGAAAGTTTTGCGGGCGAAAGACCGAATCTTTTCAATACTGTTTTCGAATTCAATTTTTTCGGATTCTCGGATTCGTCAAATATGTTTTTGAATAACTGAACTTGTCCTTCTCCAATCATAGCAAGAACCAAATGGGAGAGGGGCGCCAAATCTCCGCTCGATCCGACTGAACCCTGCGAAGGTATTACAGGAATAATATTTAGATTCATCATATCAATCAGTAATTGCAGAGTTTCCAATTTAATTCCCGAATGCCCTGCCGCTAAGGCATTTGCACGGAATAGCATCATTAACTTTACTATGTGAGGAGGTAGAGGTTCGCCAACGCCGACAGAATGACTGCGAATCAGATTTACCTGTAATTTCGAATTATCTTTTGGGGATATTTTTACATTCGCAAATTCTCCGAAGCCGGTTGTTACGCCGTATATAACTTTTTCTTCTGCAACCCACTTATCAATGAGTTGCCGTGCTTTTTTTACTTTTTTCTTTGCTTCGGGAGATAACTTTACTTTTACGTTTTCATTAAGAAATGATTCAACTTTATCGAGAGTTAATGATTTACCGTCAATTATTAAATTCTTCTGCATAAATATTTCCTTCCAATGAAATATGTATGTATAATATTTCGTTTAAATTAAAATATAAATATCTGTATTTAACTATAAATAGAAAAATAAGTAAGCTGTGAAGAGCAAAAAAGATATGTTGATAAATCAGTTGTTGATTAACTTTAATATCTTATTATGATTATACTTGCCGGTCTTATATTTGATTAAAACAAAATCATCTTCATAATCAATAGACAATACTTCGGCAAGTTGATGTATTTGTGAAATTTCTTTCGACCTGTCGTTTTTTAATGTAACAGATGCTTCCACAAATTCATCCTCTATAATGCTGAGTAGTTTGGATTTTAATTGTTTGATGTTTATTCCCTTTGCCGCGGAAATCATTACCGAATCTTTATACTGATTAGATAGAAATTCGATTTTCGTCTTGTCTTCTAAAGCATCTACCTTATTGAAAATAATTAAAGCAGGTTTTTTGTGACAATTCAAATCTTTCAAGGTATCGTTAACTACCTTTATATGATCTTCGTAAAATGGATGTGAGATGTCAATTACATGAAGTATGAGATCCGCTTGCCGAACAACATTCAGTGTGCTCTTAAACGAAGCAACAAGATTGTGCGGCAGTTTTCGAATAAAACCGACTGTGTCTGTAATTAAAATTTGTTTACCGCGTTTAATTTCAAAACTGCGGGTTGTCGAATCGAGAGTGGCGAATAACTTGTCCTCCGCGAGTGTATTTGCATCCGTTAGTAGATTAAGCAGTGTGGATTTGCCAGCATTTGTATAACCGACGAGTGTGGTTGTGAAGAAATTTTTCCTCTGCATACTTTTCGTTAATTGCTGCGATTCGAATTTTTGCAGACGTTCTTTCAATTTCTTTATTCTTGTTCTGATTATTCTTCTATCGGTTTCAATTTGTGTTTCACCAGGTCCTTTAGTGCCTATACCGCCGTATTGCTTGGATAGGTGAGTCCAAGCACGTGTTAATCTTGGCAGCATATATTCCAATTGTGCGAGTTCAACTTGAGTTTTCGCTTCCTTTGTTTTTGCGTGAGAAGCAAATATATCTAATATCAATCCGCTCCTGTCAATTATCTTCTTGTTAATCAAGCGTTCGAGGTTTCTGATTTGTGTGGGATTTAAATCATCGTCGAATATAACAGCTGAGACGTCATTCATCTCTGCCAACTCGGCAACTTCTTCGGCTTTTCCTTTTCCGATAAAGTATGCGGGGTCTATTCTCGATTTTTCTTGAACAATACGGAAGATAATATCTGCGCCTGCTGTTTCGGCTAATCTTTCCAACTCATCCAAGTTCTCTTCGATTTGTGCTCTTGTATGTTCCTGTGTTTTAACACCGACTATTATACACTTTTCAAGTACAGTTTTATTTAAATCTACTATTTCAGTCATTATTAAAGCTCATTATCTCTTTTTTAGAATTTCTTGCAACTAACATTTCTATTACCGCCAATACGAATGCGGCAATCAATAAATACTTCCAAAGCTCAATCCCGAAACGGGCTTGTGAAATTATCTCATCAGGATTGTCTTTTTCATTCAACACAATAAAATTAAATTTATAACCGGCTTCTTCAAGTTTACTTATGAATTCATCATTTTCGAAATAATTTATTTTGGATTCACTTGTAACCGGATTTACAACGGCAAAATCAATTAATTTCCCTTCGTTCATAAATTTATAAATTCCCGGAGTGAAGGTGTTCTTATATAAAAATATTCTACCGCTTTGTTTTGTAAGGTCAACTTTTTCATTTTCATTTTTAGGGGTTACAATTTCCAATATCGGGATGCTAACTTGCGATACATTAACCGGAATTGATTGCCCGACTATATATTTTCTTTCCTTCAATAAAGGTTGCGCCGAATAGACAACCGATCGATAAAGGAGTGGGGCAAATAATCCGCTTAAAGGGAAGGACGACCAGTTTAATGCAGGGAATGTATTGAATAAAATTATTTTTCCTTTATTAATTTTTTCTGCCAAAAAGAAAGAGCCGTCTTTCAGTCCGATAATTCTCCGCATTATACTTTTATTATTAAACTTAACGTATTTATAAATTTCAGGCGATGGGATATTCTTTTTCTTTTCCCCGAATAGATTATCGAAAATTAAATGTTCGAAGTCGATTTTATCGAATCCATTTATTGATTGCGGTTCTTTGCTCTCAATTATTTTTTCTGCTTTCGGTAAGTTTAATAGTTGGGCTAATTGGTTATATCCTTCAATTGAAGTTCCGTTTGTTGGAAAAATAATAATCCCTTTACCCGATTCCACAAAGTCGACAATCTTTCTGTTGTTGGGGGATTGCTTGATGTCCGTTAAAATTAAAACATCAAAGTTATTGAGATTAATGGAGTTAATCTGATTCCAATTGATAACTTTCAAGTTGAGTGTTTTGTTACTTTCGGGCAGTAAAGCTAATTTTAAAAATTCAATTTCCGACAAGGAAGAATAAAATATTGCTGCGTTTATTTGAGGCGGAACAAATATTGCTTCGTAAGTACTATTATCATAATTGAATGAATCATCCTCTAATTCGGCTTTAATTCCAAGGAGTCCGGTTTGTGTTAATGTAATTTTAAAACTATTGTTTACCACCAATCCTTTAGAAAAATTAATTCTTTTTTGTGCAGAACGTATTCCGTTGATAAATACGGAAACAACACTTTCACCTTGTTCGCCGGCTGCGGTAAGTGTAAATTTAATTTCTTTATTTAATTCAAAGATTTGATTCGATAATTTTATATTGAGCAATGAATTGTTCTTAATATCGTTCTTGTTAATATCAGCAAGGTAAAAATTGATGTTATTATTTTTTCCAGCATCTCCTTTGATGGAATCTGAAATTACTGCAGATGTTTTTTGCAGATCGGAGAATAAATAAATTTCTTTATTTATGTTAGGAGAAGCTTCAAGGAAAGAAAGGGCTGTATTAATTGCAGAAGAAAAATTAGATTCCGCATTTGAGGGAGTAATATTGTCCAAATAATTTGAAGCTGCAGTGGGGGAAGTGAATTTTACGCTTCTTTCCGGGGACGATAATTTAATTATTTCTATCTCATCACCGTCCTGATAATTATCGAGAGTTTCTTTTGCAATGTGTAATGCTTTGCTAAAATATGTGCCATTGCTTCCCACTATTCCCATTGACGGTGTATCATCAATAATAAACACACCGCTGCTTTTTGCAGAGGAAGCAGCACCCGCTGCTGACACTGACTTTATTGCTGGTCGTGAAAATGCGCCTACTAAAAAAATAATAATTAAGGTTCTTAACAGCAGTAACAGCCATTGCTTTAATTTTATTTTTTTAATTTTTGTCTTTTGTAATTCCTTCAGGAATTTGAGAGTGCTGAACTCAATTTTTTCAAGTTTGCGTTTGTTAAATAGGTGTATTAAGATCGGAATTACAGCCGCCAACAATCCGAACAATAGAGCTGGATTTAAAAATGTCATATATAAAAAATTTTTCCTCTCAAAAAGTTTAAATGGACATGCAAATAATAGTTAAAATAAGTATAACCCTCAATTTGTTTATTTGTGTTATTCAACTACATCCGGTTCTTCGAGCAGTGTAATTTCAAATCTTCTGCTGTCTCTTACAGGTTCGCCTAATAATTCTGTGTCATACCTTAAGTAAAGAAGTTCGGCGATTTTAATTAAATTCTTACTGATGAATTTTACGGTTGCACTGTCATTTATTAATGAGGAAGCCATTTCCGAGGTGATTAGTTTTTCCCTTATCAGATGGTCGAGCATACCATTAACAAGTACGTCGTTATCTTCCGCTTTTTGAAGTAATTTTCTGAGTTTCTCTTTGCGTTTTTCGAGCTCTTCGCCATACTTAGCTTTATATACTTCGCGTATGATTTTGGAAATAATTACACGGAAAGTATTGTATTGCTTTTTCATTTCCTCGTTATGATTGGCGATGTATTTAGCCATATTTGATTGTAAATTGCGAAGGCTTTTAATTATTTCGACAATATATCTGCACGCAAGTTTAATTTCGTGGAATCTTTTAACGTCTTCTTCAGGTAATTCTTCCGACTGAGCAAGTGTTGTAAACTCAATTATCTGGCTATAAATACCCTTAACCTTTTTGAAGTAAAGTTCATCTATATTTACTTTCATAGGAGCGGAAGACTCACGAACAATTTTCTTTAGTTTCTTATCCGATAGAATGTCGCCCCGGTGAAGGTTAAGTGTGTGTGCTATTATTTCGAATGCATTGTCGAACAAATGCATTGCTTCTTTATAGGATGCTGCTAATGCAGCTTGAGTATATTTTCCTGTTGATTTGCTTATGTATCTGGGTTGATCGATATCCCCTTCCGGTTTATCCTTAATAAGTTTCTTTAATGCCTTGACTAAAACCGGCATAAAGGGAATCATTACTACAATTCCTATTACGTTAAAGAGGGAGTGAAACATGGATAACTTTAACGTGTAATCGTTTGAGGCAATGCCAACTTGAAGTGATAAATAATCGACCAACAGACTAATGTGATGCATAAAAGCAATCGCAATAATGGCAGTTATCACATTGAAAATAAGATGCGCTCCTGCAAGTCTTTTCCCGTCAACATTTGCACTGATTGAACCGATTATTGCGACAACCGTAGTTCCTATATTAGCGCCAACCGCAAGGGCAAGACCGTTCTCATAAGTAATTTGATTTACGGATAAAGCTGTAAGAACCAACGCAAGTGTTGCATGGCTCGATTGCATGATTACGGTTATGATTATTCCTATGATAGTATAGACAATCAATCCGGCAAAACCGGTCATTGAATATTCGGCTAAGTTAACTGTCTCTTTAAATGTATCGAAACTTTCTTTAAGAAAATGGATACCGAGGAATATGAATCCGATACCGGCCAATATATAACCGACGCTTCTTTCCTTTTTGCTGCTGCGCAGTAGAAAAACGGCGCCCACAATTATAAATGGCATTGCGAAGGCGGAAATTTTAAATTTTAATCCGAATAGAGAAATTAACCAAGCGCCTGTTGTTGTTCCGATGTTAGCGCCGAATACTACGCCTATACCACCGGATAAATCCATTAAGCCGGCACTAATAAAAGATATTGCTATAACTGAAATTAATCCGCTCGATTGTGTTATGGCTGTTGAGAAAATTCCGAGAGTGATACTCTTCCAAAGTTTATTGGATGATTTCTTTAATATCTCTTCTAAGGGTCCGCCGGTAAAAAACTTAAATCCTTTTTCCAGGAATATCATGCCGATAAGAATTATGGCAATTCCAGCGCCGATTTCTTGCATCTTATCGTAAGTGATTATTACGAAAATTAGAAATGCAAACAATATTGTTGAAATAATTTTTCTTATCATAGCATTCGATAGACGGAAAAAGATAAAGCAAAAAAGAGGTGCTCAAAATAAAGGATTTTATATTGTAATTCAATGCTTTAAGAAATGTAAATAATTACTTAGCTAGTTCTTCGCGGTAGTAGTTAATTACTTTATCGGTTAGAATTTCAATATCGAATTTATCAATAACTCTTTGTCTTGCTTTTGTACCGAACTGTAAACGAAGTTGAGGGTCTTCAATTAATGCGGATAATTTTTTGGCAAGATCCTTTCCATCCTTCTTCTGAAAAAGGAAAGACGTTTCATTGTCAACCGCAATATCGAGAACGCCGTCGCTATTGGAGCAAACGCTTGGCAGCCCCATTGCCATTGCTTCAACTAATGCGATGCCGAATGCTTCCGAATGTGACGGAAATGCAAATATATCCATTGCCGAAAGAACATCTGGCGTATCCGCTCTATAGCCTGTAAATATTACGGTATCCTTCAATCCATATTCTTCCGCTAAAGATTTTATTTTTTGTGCATATTCATCTTCACCACGGGAAGGTTCGCCAACAATCATAAATTTTAAGTTATCATATTTCTTAATTAACTCTTTGGCGGCGAATAGAAATTCTTCGTGACCTTTACCCCAGCTAAATCGAGCTAACATACCGATTACAATATCGTTAGCTTCAATATTAAATTCTTTTCTTACTTCATTCCGTTTCGATTTTAAGGGATTAAAACGGTCAACTACAATTCCGTTGTGAAGTATTTCGATTTTATTTTCAGAAAGAGGAGTAGTATCAATTAAATTCTTTTTTATTACTTCACTAATCGCGAAAGCTTTTGTGACACGATTATAAATAAATTTATGCAAGGCATCTTTCTTTACAATGAAAGAACCAACCTGCTTTGTGATAAATAGAGGAATGGTTAACCCCACTAGTTTTAAGGCAGGGACTATTACCCATAAGTCTTTTGATGCTTGCGAATGTATAAGGTCGAATTTTTCTTTTTTAATGAGTGAAGACAATTTTATTATTTGTAAAGGATGAAAGTAAGACGAAGCTTTTATTGTATGGCATTTTATTCCTTGTTTACTGGCTTCCCGGTGAATGCGGGAATTTGGATAACAGAGCAAATCAACGCTTAAATTTCTTTTAAGCAGTTGATTGACTGCTGTAATGGTAAACATTTCCATTCCGCCCCAGCTTTGCGAGAGGCAGGAATAAAGTACTTTCATTAGTACAGCTTTTTAATTTGGGTGTTCTTAAAATAGTGAGCCAATATTTCGTCGAACTTGTATCCTTCTTCGCTCATTACTGCAGCTCCGATTTGGCATAAGCCAACGCCGTGTCCCCAGCCGGCTCCGAATATAGAGAACGATTGGGGAATCTCATCGATTATATCGTGTTCTTCAATTACTATTGCCGAGCTGTAGAGGTGAGAAGGGGAAAGTATTTTCCTGATTTCAAGTTCCTTTCCAATTGTCAAAGTTCGCTTTGTTCCGACAATTTTTAATTTAATCAATCTGCCGGAAAGACCACGCTCAACAGGAATGAGTTTCTTTATTTTACCGAAATCGATCCCTGATTTTTCTTTAATTAGTTCGGAAATCTCTTCTTGAGTATAATCTACGCGCCAACGGTAAAAATCTTTTGTCTCTCTGTCGTATTCAACTAAGAATTGAGATAAAGCTGTTTCGTTGGTCGTGTTACAAAAGGCAGGTGGATTGGCTTTTATCCACTTTATTGCATTTTCTTCTTTCCGCAAATCAATTTCTAATTCATCGGGGAGGTATTTGTAATCCACTATCGCAGTTAGATAAGGATGTTCTTCCGGCTCCCAAACATTTTCAAATGATTCTGAAATGCCACCGCAAGATTTAGAGAACCGCGCATCGCAAATTTCGTCTTCGTACATAAGTACCATACCGCGGGTGTAGTCCACTGCTTCTTGTGCATTGTGTGCAAATAACTTTGTTATACCTTGATACCTTTGGCAGTGATCATCCGCGCAAACATCATAATTGGTGTGGTCTTCCCTGTCGTACCACTTAATGATTTCATCTTCATTGTTTACAAATAAATTTGCTTTAGGCTTTGCGCTTTCTTTTGATTTTCTTCTGTTTATCTGAGTGAGAAGCCAGCTTCTGCTAATTATGGCATGAGCCTTTAATAGTTCTATTGAGCTTGTTGCACTCATCTCACTCGAAATAACGCTGATTAAATAATCTTCAACATTGAGTTCATTGATTGCGGTGAGTTTATTTTCTTCTATTATAAATTTTAATGTGCTTTTATATCGTTGATTTTTTTTCTGTTCCCAATGGAAGTCTATACCAATTACAACGTCTTTTATTACAAATGTATCTCCGTCCGGATCAGTAGGATAAAATCCTTCACCATCATTCAAATAAAATTCTTCGTTTTTGCCGATGATTTTAATTTTATCATTTATTAGGCGGGCAACGAATTTACCGCTGTAGATTTTACTATTGTTGTTTAATTTGAAATCACCGTATAACTCAAAACGAATTTCTTCAGATTGCAGTATTGCTACGCTTACTTTAGGAATATTCATTTTTCTCTCGTTATTTTTTGGAGTCGAAATATATCAAATTACAAATTGTGTGAAAAACAAATTATGCACTGATTGTTGAATATTTTACTTACATCCCATAATTATTCAGTTTTTGTCTTTCCAATTTCCGTCTTCTTTAATCAATTGAATTAATTGATCAACGGCTTCGTTGGAAGGAACGGCACGTTTTACAACTTCTTTACCGCGATAAAGAGTTATTTTCCCGGGTCCTGAACCGACATAACCGTAATCTGCATCGGCCATTTCGCCCGGTCCGTTAACAATACATCCCATAATACCGATTTTAACACCTTTAAGATGTTCGGTTCTTTCTCGGATTTTATTTGTTACTTCAACCAAGTCGAATAAAGTTCTTCCGCACGATGGACATGCAATATATTCTGTTTTTGATATTCTTACTCTTGCAGCTTGGAGGATTCCGAATAATGTTCTATTGATTAAATTCAGATCTTCTCTTCCACCGAATTTTACCCATACCCCGTCACCGAATCCGTCAATCAGTAATCCACCGATATCTGTGGAGGAGTAAAGCATAAATTCATCCGATGTGAGAGAATCATATTTGAGTTTAACGATTACTGGATTAGTAATGTTTTTGTTGACTAATTCTATAAAAATGCGCCTAAGTTCGGGCATTACATTTGTGGTTTTAGGTTCCAATACTAAACAGAAATTGTTCTGTTTTATTTTTTCTTCAAATTCTTCTGTAAATACATCATCGATGTTTACTATTATAAAATTGAGTTCCGGATGAAGTTCAGAAACATTGCTAAGATCGCCATAATAAAGTAGTGGGAATGAATCTTCGTCCTGTAATTTTATCCAAGTGTTATAATCGTATATCGGTTTTAAACCTTGCGGCAACGGGAAGGAGTGGGATTCGCTTCCCAAATAAACAAAGTCCGCTGCAACATCGTTTATATGCCATTTATCCAATTCGGCAGAATAATCGTATCCGATTTGAGCGAAATCCGAAAAGGATAATTTTTTCAGTTCGCTAAAATCAGCAATTACTTTTGCCGTGTTATCTCCGCCTACAGTAGCGGTTGAAACAGTTTGCCGTTTTTTATATTCGAAAGGATTATAAGGGATTGTGTTTACATCGGGAATAGTTTGCTCCGCCTTTCTATTTTCATAACGTCTTGCCAAGGCAATAGCCACTGGTACTTCTTTTTCGGGTTCTTCGGTTAAAGAGACTCTTATTGTATCTCCTAAACCGTCTTCGAGCAATGTTCCTATTCCAACAGCAGATTTAATTCTTCCGTCTTCTCCTTCACCGGCTTCAGTAACCCCAAGATGTAGTGGATAGTTCATTCCCTCTTCAATCATTTTATTTACTAATAAGCGATAGGCTTGAACCATTACCTTCGGATTACTTGCTTTCATAGAAAGGACAATGTTGTGGTAATTTTCATCTTCGCAAATTCGAATAAATTCCAAAGCGGATTCAACCATTCCGAGCGGTGTATCTCCGTAACGGCTCATAATTCTATCTGATAACGAACCGTGATTTGTTCCGATGCGCATCGCGGTTCCGTATTCCTTGCATATTTTAATCAACGGCAGAAATTTTTCCCTTATCCGCTCGAGTTCATCGTTGTATTGCGATTCCGTATATTCAATAATTTCGAATTTCTTTTTGTCCGCATAATTCCCGGGATTAATCCTGACCTTCTCAACAATTCGAGCGGCAATTTCTGCAGCATTTGGCGTGAAATGAATATCCGCAATCAAAGGAACGTTATATCCACGCTTTCTCAGTTCGTTTTTTATATTGCGTAAATTTTCCGCCTCGTTTTTACTCGGAGCAGTTATTCTTACATATTCGCATCCGGCGTTTACCATTCTAATAGTTTGTTCAACCGTGGCAATAGTATCCATCGTATTGGTTGTTGTCATCGATTGAATGCGAATGGGATTATTGCCGCCGAGCGGTATATCGCCAATTTTTACTTCTCTCGTTACGAAACGCGAATATTTTGTAAGACTACTGCAATATATTTTAGACATAATTTTCTTTCTGATTAAATGTTAACCGGCAAACTATTTCAATGCATTCACTAATGCATTGGAAAATTCAAGCGCTTCCGAAGGTCCTTTTCCGGTGATAATATTTTTATGAATTACAACCGGTTCATCTACATAATTAACACCATATTTTTCAATTTCAGTTTTGATATCGGTGTAACCTGTTATAAAAGCATCAGTTAAAATATTTGCTTTTGCAAGAACCAAACCGGCAGCGCAAATTGAAGCCGTGATTTTTTTATCATTAAAAAATGAACGAATAGTTTTAAGCAATATTTCATTGCCTAAATAATTAATAATTCCTTTACCGCCAATCAATATGATTGCATCGAAATTACGGTGATTCATGTTGTAAAAATGAACATCCGCTTTTATTTTCATTCCCTTATCTCCGGTGCACAAACCGTGGGAATCAGATGCAACGAAAACGGCGATACCGTTTTTTAACAGTTCATTTTTTACCGTTAAAAATTCCGTTTCATTAAAGTCTTTAGATGCAATTACAATTAATACGCTTCTTCTTTTCAACTTTTACCGTTTTTTTTTGTTACGCAAATATATGAAAAATGAATGAGGATAATATTTTAATAAGAGTAAATAATAAATTAATTATCCCGGGATAAGAGGTAAATAGATTTTAATTTTTATGAATGATAAAAGAGAACTCGATAACACTCAAAATAACTCGATTTATTGTTTGTTGACGGAAAAACTTTTTATAAAGAAGCTAAAGAGTAAAAGCGCACCGGAAGTAATAATTAGCGAATTACCAATACCGAATTGATCCGAGAAAAATCCGAAAACGAAGGCTATTATCGACGTCATTAATGTTTTGAGTTGGGATTGTGCGGAAATAACGGATACCAAAATTTCGTTGGAAACATTATCCGAAATATATCCGGTAAGAATCGGTTTGCGTATATTTTCTATTAAATAGATAAGAATAAATGCTCCGATTGACAGAGTAAAAATTTCAAAATTGTAAAACACACCGGATAGAATACCAGCCGCAAAACCAATTACCAAAGTTAAGAAGGTGAGGTCTATTTTTCTCCCTTTCTCTATCCTACCGGCAGATGCAGAGGCATAGGAGTTCATTAAATAAATAAAAAAGTAGAGTATACCAATAATTAAACCGTTTTTCTGTTTCGGTTCGGAGTTAATCATTAAAGGAATTGCTGCGGCAAAACTCACCATTAAGGGTTGAATATAATCCTTTATTGCACTCAAATAAGCTGAATGAAGTGCGGAAGAATTCAAAATTGCAAACACTTTCCGGTTCTTAATCGTTTTTAAAAATACTTTGAAGGTATCAATTAGTCCGGGTTGTTTTTGATCCTTCCTTTTCGAAGAAAGATCGATTTCGACAGGATAGGAGAGTATGAGCAGGAAGTTTATTAAATATGGGGCAATTGAATAAATAAATATTGTTTGATACGAGCCTGTATAAAATACTATTAGTCCTGCAATTATTGAAGAAATTGCCGAACCTCGTTGCGACCAGGAGCGTGTGTGACCGTAATATGCAATCTTTTGATCTTCCCATTTATTCAGTTTAAGATAATCCATTATCATTCCTTTATGCGTGCCGGTACGGAATGAATCTCCTATGCCGTATAAAATGAACGCCGCCGCGTAAAGGAAAAATCCGGATGATAAATAAAAAGTTGTAAAGGATAGAATATATAAAATAAATGAACCTGCAAGCGATTTCTTTCTTCCGTAAGTATCGGCAATAAAACCTGATGGAATTTCGAATAAGTTGATAGTAATTTCGCGAATTGCATATAATAGACCTATTTCCGTGTAACTCATTCCTTTTTCCAAAAGGAAGAGAATAAAAAATGCTTCGAAAAAACGGAGGTTTTTCAGAAAACCATATGTGCAGAATTTATAATATTGTATGTTTTTTTTGAATTTCGGCATATGTACAAAGCTAAGTTGCTATCGTGCAAAAATAATACTCAAGAAGTTAAACGCGAAATAATTTTTCAATAATATTGATGTTGTAACTACTGAATTGGGATTCTATTAAAAAAGAAAAAATTAGTTCCGCTTTAATTTATTCCCGTCCAAAATCAATAGAAAATGATTATAAAATTATTATTATCATTCGATATAAAAATTTATGGAAGTTTGATTATCTTTGTTTATTCATCGAATAAGAAATGAAAATACCTCAGGAAAAAATACTCGAAATTAAGAACTCAGTTAGCATTGTGGATTTCATTTCCGCATACGTACAATTGCGCAAAGCGGGAAAGAATTACAGAGGATTGTGTCCGTTTCATCAAGAAAAAACCCCTTCATTTGTTGTAAGCGAAGATAAACAGATTTTCCATTGTTTCGGATGCCACGAGGGAGGGACGGTTTTTCAATTTTTAATGCTATTTAAAAAGATATCATTCCCGGAAGCGGTAAAGGAAGTAGCTGAGTATGCGGGAATTACTATTCAGTATGAAGAAGGTTACGATCCTGCAGTTAAAGACGAACTTGAGATTTTATACGAAATAAATGTATTGGCTGCCAAGTTTTTTGCGAATAAATTGTATGAAAGCATAGAAGGTCAGCCGGCAAGAGATTATTTGGAAGGAAGAAAAATCAAGCTGGCAACTCAGCGCAATTTTGGTCTCGGTTATGCGCCAAATAGCTGGTCTG
Source organism: uncultured Melioribacteraceae bacterium (assembly GCA_964573255.1). GTDB lineage: Bacteria > Bacteroidota > Ignavibacteria > Ignavibacteriales > Melioribacteraceae > CAYNUJ01. The sequence continues at coordinate 35,561 of CAZNJB010000023.1, read as the reverse complement.
CATTAAAAAATTATTTTGAAGAGCACAAAGTTGATCTCGATAAGGCGGGTGAATTGGGATTACTCGATAGAAAAGATCAAAGCGCTTTTTACGATAAATTCCGAGATAGAATCATCTTTCCCATATTTTCGACCAATGGAAGGGTAATTGCTTTCGGTGGAAGAGTCCTTCAAAAAGATCAAAAAACGGCAAAATATTTGAATTCTCCCGAATCGAAGTTGTATTCCAAGAGAAAAACCTTGTACGGGCTTTATCAAGCTAAGGAAGAGATAATGAAGGTTGATAAGGCTATCTTGGTCGAAGGTTATATGGATTTAATTTCTCTGTTTCAGTCCGGAATTAAAAATGTGGTTGCTTCAAGCGGTACGGCGCTGACCGATGAGCAAGTAAAACTACTATCCCGATTTACTCATAATATAGTTGTACTCTTTGATGCGGATGCAGCCGGTCAAAAAGCTGCTATGAGAAGCATTGAAACTTTGCTGAAAAATGATTTTGAAATTCAAATGCTTACTCTACCCCAGGGGGAAGATCCAGACTCATTCATATTGAAATACGGTAAGGAGGAATTTGAAGAACGATTGCACAGGGCAGATAATTTTCTCGAATATCAAATGAAGCAATTTGAGAATGCCGGAATGCTGGAAGACCCCGCAAAACAAGCTGAAGCAGTACGCGAACTTGTTCGTAATATCGCTTTTATTAATGATGAATTGAAAAGGGGCTTACACATTAGAAATATTGCCAGAAAATTTAACTTAAGAGAAAAGTTAATAGAAGCAGAACTCGAAAAATATTTGGAGCAAAATAAGCGCAAAGAACAATACAAGGAACAGAGGAAGAGTAGTGAAGACCCCATCCCTTCCGTATCCCCCTTGCCGCAATCTACGGAATTTAAAATTTATAAAAACGGTTTAGGCGAAAAATTCGAACGCGAAGTTATTGAATTACTCTTTGAAGGGAATGAAGAAATTATCGGTTATATTTTTGATCATATTCAACCCGAAGAATTTGTTGACGGTAATTTCAAATCAATTGCAAAAACCGTATTCGATTTATATCGCAAAGATGTTGTGAATCCTTCCGAATTGATTGAAGCTTTGGAAACCGACGAATTAAAGAATTTTGTTCGTTCAATTGCTCTTTCCGAAGAAGAAATAAGCAGAAAATGGAGTGAGTTAAATCCCGACGGTTTTATAAAGAAAGATTTGCTTAAATATACTGCTGACGTCGTAAAACGCTATCGCATAGCCAGGATTGATGAGTTAATAAAAGAAGCGAACGAAAAGATTACTTCTGCGGATGAGAATGAAGTAATTGAATTGCTGGATTATGTTAGGGAATTACAATTGGAGAAAAAAACGATAAAAGAATCGAACGACTTGTAGGTGAAGAGATGATAAGAAACAATCCCTCGTTGTATGAAATCAATACACGGGTTTGGCTCCGCCGGTTCGATACGGATGAGAAGAAAGCAAAATTAACCGACGTACCTTTAAGTTATTGGAAAGAACTCAAAAACAAAGGTCTCGATGCAGTTTGGCTAATGGGCATATGGAAAACCAATCAGGATATTGTAAAAGATTACTGTTTTGAAGAAGGTTTGGTGAATGAATATAAAAAGGCATTAAAAGATTGGAGGGACGAAGACGTAATCGGTTCTCCCTATGCAATTGATAGATATGAGGTGAATCCGGAAATTGGCAGTGATGATGATCTGTTGAATGTTAGGATTCTATTGAATGAAATAGGACTAAAATTAATTCTCGATTTTATTCCGAATCATTTTAGCGTAGGTTCTCAGTTATTAGAAACTAATCCGGAAATATTTTTGAATGTTCCCGAATATTTTTGGGAAGAAGACAAGCATACATTTTTTAAGCACGAAAAAAGCGGAAGAATTTTTGCTCATGGCCGCGATCCTTTTTTCCCCGCTTGGCAGGATACAGTTCAAGTAAATTATTTTAATCCCGAAGCGAGGGAATTTATGATAAAGCAATTGTACAAACTTTCCCGCCTTTGCGACGGCGTTCGATGCGATATGGCTATGCTGGCTTTGAATAATGTGTTCGCTAATACTTGGGGAAGGGTATTAAGTAATCAAAATATTGATAAACCCGATATTGAATTTTGGAAAATAGCAACTGAATATATCCGGGATTACCGTCCGGGTTTTATTTTTATTGCGGAAGCTTATTGGGATCTTGAATATAATTTACAACAGTTAGGCTTCAATTATACATACGATAAAAAACTTACTGATAGATTGAAGTCGGAAAATGTTAACGAAATAAGAGCTCACTTAAATGCCGATTATGAGTATCAAATACGTTCATTGAGATTTTTGGAGAATCACGACGAAGAAAGGACAATAATTTCGTTTGGTCAAAATAAATCGCGTGCTGCTGCAGTAATTATATCAACGATTATGGGTATGCGCTTTTATAATGACGGGCAGTTCGAAGGGAAAAGAACTAAACTGCCGGTTCAATTAGGCAGGGAACCGGACGAGAAACCGGTAGATTGGATTGTCGAATTTTATGATCAATTATTAGGCATAACCAAAGAAGATGTCTTTCACGATGGTGAATGGACAATGTATTTTCCTATACCAGCCGGACCGGGGGATGAAAGTTATCATAATATGCTTGCCTGGTGCTGGCATTTGGGCTCCGAAAGAAGATTGGTTGTAGTAAATTATTCTGGTAAAACCGCAAGATGTAGAATAAAATTGAATCTTGAAGAATTTCATAATGAATTTGGGCTTATTGATTTATTGAATGATCACCGTTATATTCGCAATAAATCGGAAGCAATGACCAAGGGATTGTTTATCGAACTTGGTCCTTATAATTCACATTTATTCAAATTTTTTCAACCATAATGAAAACAGCTGTTATTATTCCTGCATTTAACGAAGAAAAATCGATTGGGAAAGTAATTACAGATTTAACTGATCCAAGGATTTCCGAAGTGATTGTTGTAAATAACAATTCTACCGACAATACAGCAAATGTTGCAGCAAGAGCCGGGGCTACTATTTTATTTGAACCGATACAAGGTTACGGAGCTGCTTGCTTGAGAGGTATAGATTATTGTAAAGACAAGGACTTCGATACAATCTTATTTATTGACGGTGATTACAGCGATTATCCCGCCGAAGCTTCTTTATTGCTAGATAAAATCGAAAAAGAAAATTATGATTTCGTTCTCGGCTCCAGAGTAATGGGAAAAAGAGAAAAAGGGGCTCTTCCTTTGCAGTCGAGAGTCGGAAGTATTATTGCCGGGTTTCTAATGAATATTATTTGGGGGTACAAGTTTACAGATCTCGGACCGTTCCGCGCAATAAAAAAAGATGCATTGTTAGATTTACAAATGACGGATATGTGGTATGGTTGGACGATAGAAATGCAGATAAAAGCTGCGCACAAAAAATTAAAAACAATTGAAATTCCGGTTCGTTACAGAAAGAGAATCGGAAAGTCGAAAGTAACCGGAACAGTTAAGGGTACTTTCATGGCAAGCATAATAATATTATCGACGATATTTAAATATGCTTTTGTTCTGAAAAACAATAATTAAATATCAGCCTGCCGACAAAAGAGCATCTTTATTTTTAATAAATTAAAATATGATAAAATATTCTTTCATAATTCCATACAGGAACGAATCGGAAAAATTATCCGAATTGGTTGGTGTATTGACTCAATTTCCCGAAAAGTTTGAAATAATTATTTCGAGCTGCGGTGTTATTGACGAGGCTTTGGTTAAGAACCCGGTTGTGAAAGTAATAGAATCAGATTATTGCAGCAGAGGAGAGCAGCTTAATGCAGGTGCAGATGCTGCTAAAGGGGAAATATTTGTTTTTGTGCATGCTGATACGATAGTGAAGGAAAATTCTCTGAAGAAATTAATTAAAACATTTAATGATCCAAGTGTTCAAGTTGCAACGTTCTGTTTGGGGTTTGATAAAAACAATTGGCTGTTGAATGTTTATTCTTACTTTTCCAAATTCGATTCGGTCTTTACGACTTTCGGCGATCAAATTATTTGTGTTAAAAAGAATGTTTTCAATAGCTTGGGTAGATTTCCAAATTACCGGATGATGGAAGACGTTGCTTTTTTGAGGACGGCTCGAAGGAAATTTAAAATAAAAAAAATAGATTGTAAGATTATTACTTCTGCCGAACGTTTTGTGCGTAATGGCTATATAAAAACGCAGATTAAAAATTTGATTTACTTAATTAAGTTTTTATTGGGCGGTGATCCGGATAAAATTTATGATAAATACTATGCATAAAAACGCTTTAATAATATTTGCGAAACTTCCGGTTGAAGGAAGGGTGAAAACAAGGTTGGCGGAAGATATTGGTGCTGCAGATGCACTCGAGTTCTATAATGCTTGTTCTCATTATATATTTGAACAAGCCGCCAGATTGATTGAAAGCGAGTGTGATGTTTGGCTATTTTACGGGATAAACGATGATTTCGAGAAAATTAAGAGTTGGGTGCAATACGATTTTAATTTTGTCCGTCAATCTGATGGTGATTTGGGAGTGAAAATGAAAAGCGCTTTTGAGTTTCTCTTTCGTAAGAGGTATGAAAAAGCAGTAATCATCGGTACAGATATTCCGGATATTAATGCTTCCCTAATAGTAAATGCTTTTAAAGAACTCGACAATTTTGATGTTGTAATTGGTCCAAGTAATGACGGCGGTTATTATTTGTTAGGAATGAAAGAATTAAAAGAATATCTTTTCAATGATGTAAAATGGAGTAGTTCGGAAGTTTATGAAAAGACTATTCAACTTTTGAAAGCTAACGGTGACAATTACATTTCCTTTGAAGAATTAATCGATGTGGATGATTTGAAATCGTTGAAAAAATGGCTGGATGAAGACGGTACGAATAAATTAAAGAATAAAATAAAATTGATTGTGAAGAATGAAAGTTAAATTACTATTTATACTGCTATTGGGGGTTCAAATTATTATCTATTCTCAAGGAATACATAATAAGTACGACAACATTTTGCATAAATATGTTAAGCATGGATTAGTGGATTATTCAGCCTTAAAGAACGATAAAGAGTTTGAAGATTACATCAAAGAGATAGAAAGTTTTGATATTTCTACTTTGAGTGATAAAAATGAAAAACTGGCGTTTTGGATAAATGTATATAATGCGTTTACACTTAAAGTGGTAAAAGATAATTATCCTATTGAAAGCATAAATGAACTCCACACAGGCGGGAGAATACTTGCTCATATTTTTAGTTCGACTGTTTGGGATAAAGATTTATTTAAAGTCGGAGGAGAAAAGATAAGCTTAAATGAAATTGAGCATGTGAAGATCAGAAAAGAATTGAATGAACCAAGAATTCATTTTGCCCTTGTGTGTGCGGCAATTAGTTGTCCCGAACTTAGGGATGAGGCTTATTCGGCGGAAAAAATTGATGCACAATTAGATAATCAAGCAGAGAGATTTATATCCGCCTATGGTAAAAATTACTTCGATTTGAAAAAGCGTAAAGCATTCTTATCAAAAATATTCGATTGGTACGAAGGTGATTTCGGTAATAGTGAGAAAGATGTTTTAATATTTTTATCTAAATATTTAAACGGTGAAATTGCGAGTGATTTAAAATCTAATATCGATAAATGGGAAGTGGAATATCTTCCTTACGATTGGAAATTAAACGACATTGCAAATAATTAAAGATTGCACTATTTTTATTGTAATATAGATTAAAACAGAAAAGATATAGTTGAATAAACAAGCACTCATATTGTTTACTTCTGCGCCAGAAAAGGATTCCTCGCGGAAGAGTAAAACAAATACGGAGAGAAGAATACTCGAGAAAAAGATTAGTAATGCTATCGAAAGCTTCTGTGAAAATTATCAGTCCGCTTTTTTCGATTTTCTAATCTTTTCCGATGCTGATTTTAACTGCAAAGGATTAAATTATAAACAACGGGGCAATTCATTCGGTGAGAAGTTTACGAATGTATTGAGTGATGCATTTAATTTGGGCTATGAAAAGATAACTATAATCGGAAACGATACCTTTGGGATATCCACTCAAAGAATAGAAAAATGTTTTAAACAGCTGAATGAATACGATTTGGTTATCGGTCCCTCATACGACGGTGGGTTTTATCTTTTGTCTATTTCAGAAGCTGCTTTTCAAAAGATCGATATGCAATCAATTAAAGAGATTGAATTTCAAAAAGGAAAGGATTTCAATCAATTACTGAATTACTTTAGCGATTGCAATTTTAAAGTGAAAATATTAAAGAAGATGCACGATGCGGATGAATACGAAGAATATTGCTCAATCCTGAATAATTGTGATCTTATGCAGCTTTGTTATACGATTAGATTACAGCAATTATTCAATATAATATTATTCCGTTTTGCCATAAAAAAGTTTATTACATCTCAGCAAACATCATTTATATCCAATTATCTTAAAGCGCCCCCAATAAAATAAATCATACCGAAAGAATTTTAACGATAAAAATTAAGTTAGGAGAATTTTATGGAAACATATTATAACCCCGGTGATTTACCGAAATTTGCAGAAATGGAAGAAGGGGCGCCGGAACTTTGGAAAAAATTTAATCAGTGGTACGGTGCCGTATTCGAAGAAGGAGCTTTGAGTAAGAGAGAGAAAGCTTTAATTGCTCTGGCTGTTGCGCATGCGGTTCAATGCCCTTATTGCATTGATGCATATACACAGGAAAGTTTACAACAAGGTGCAGACCTTGAACAGATGACGGAAGCAGTACATGTGGCTTCGGCTATACGCGGCGGGGCTTCTTTGGTTCACGGCTTGCAGATGAAAAATGTCAATGATAAATTAACTATGTAAGTAGGAAAAAACATAATGAAAAATAAAATTCGTACAAAAAGTATGAAAGCCTACGGCGAGGAACTCGCTTCGCCAATAGAACAATTAATTATATTGGAACGACTACATAATCTTCCGAATTTCAATTCAAAGTATTCTTTAACGGGAGAAGATGAATTAAGGTCTGATAAGATTGAAATTTTGCAAGTAAATTTGGGTAAGATGTGTAATCAGGTATGTAAACATTGTCATGTGGATGCGGGACCCGACCGGAGAGAAATAATGACAAAAGAAACGATGGAATTGTGTTTGGATGTTTTACGAAAAAGCGATATATCTATAGTCGATTTAACCGGAGGTGCCCCGGAAATGAATCCTGATTTCAAGTGGTTTGTTACCGAAGTAAGAAAGCTTCAAAAACATATTTTAGTTCGTTCAAATTTAACCATCCTTGTTGCAAACGGATTTGAAGATTATGCGGAATTTATGGCTGAAAACGGAGTGGAAGTGATTTCTTCCCTGCCTTATTACAAGGCAAGTTTTACCGACAAACAGCGCGGTGAGGGAGTATTCGAACAATCGATTAAGGCGATAAAAAAATTGAACGAACTCGGCTACGCTATGCCTGATTCATCGTTAGTGCTGAATTTGGTTTATAATCCGATAGGAGCTTTTTTACCTCCCTCTCAAGACGGACTAGAAAAAGATTACAAACGTGAACTTGAAAAAAAACATGGTGTTTATTTCAATAACTTGTATACAATTACAAATATGCCAATTAGCCGTTTTCTCGATTATTTGCTGGCTTCAGGAAATTTTGAAAATTATATGAGTAAATTGGTCGAATCATTTAATCCAGCAGCAGCAATTGGCGTTATGTGTAAATTCACTTTATCCGTTAGCTGGGATGGCTATTTATATGATTGCGACTTTAACCAAATGCTTGAATTGAAAGTTAATCATGGTGCGCCGGCACACTTAAAAGATTTTGATATAGAGAAATTGGAAAGGAGAAAAATAATTACCGGAATTCATTGTTATGGATGTACTGCCGGAGCAGGCTCTAGTTGCGGCGGTGCAACAGCATAATCTTTGTTCTTTATTTATGTGAATGAATGATTCTTTTTAATTATATGGAGAATGCTGATGAATAATTCTAAATTATCCAATATTCTTAAAACTATCGGTCCCGGAATTTTGTTCGCCGGTGCGGCTATTGGAGGTTCTCATCTAATCCAATCTACGAGAGCAGGAGCAAATTACGGATTATCATTACTACCGTTGGTTTTATTAATCAATTTATTCAAGTATCCTTTTTTTGAATACGGACACAGATATACTGCCGTAACGGGCGAAAGCATACTTGATGGATATAAAAAATTGGGAAGCAGCGCTGTGGTTCTGTTTTTTATCCTGAATATTTTTACGGCAGTTATTAACGGTGCAGCAATAACATTGGTAACAGCCGGATTAACGGGAAATCTTTTTGGACTGAGCTATTCGATTCAATCGATAAGTGTTTTGGTTCTTTTAGTTACTTTAGCTCTTTTATTTATCGGGCATTACAAAGCGCTCGATAAAATAATGAAAGTAATGGTCAGTTTGTTGGCTGTTACAACAGTAATAACTGTTTTTGTTGCTTTGGGAATCGGAAGCGTTAACGAACAGAAGGCAATGACGGAACCAGAACTTTGGAATGCAGCGGGTATAGCCTTCTTGCTAGCATTAATGGGATGGATGCCAGCTCCAATTGAAGTATCTGTGTGGCCTTCTCTTTGGGCATTGGAGAGAAGCAAAGAGACTAATTATAAGCCATCTCTCAAAGAATCCCTTATTGATTTTCATATTGGCTATATCGGCACTACAGTAATGGCGCTGTTTTTTGTCGGTCTCGGTGCTTTCGTAATGTACGGAACCGGAGAAAAATTTTCTAATAGCGGAATTGTATTTTCTTCGCAATTAGTTGCTCTTTATACAAAAACAATTGGTCAATGGAGTAAAATTATTATTTCAACAATTGTGTTCATAACAATGGCGAGTACCGCTTTAACAGTTTTTGATGCTTACCCGAGAACTTTAGCTGGTTGTGCAAAATTAGTCAGTAGAAATTTATCGTTAACTAAAAATAAGCTTTATTGGATTAGTGGAATAGCTATGGCAATATTTTCGGTTGGGATAATTTTCTTTTTTACCAGCGGATTAAAAACCCTGCTCGATTTTGCGACGATTGTTTCTTTTCTTGCGGCACCGGTATTTGCTATTATCAATTATAAAGTTGTTACTTCGGATTTTATGCCGAAAGAATATCATCCTAAACTTTGGTTGAAAATATTAAGCTGGAGTGGAATTGTATTTCTTGTGGCTTTTTCAATCATTTATATAATTTCAAGATTTATGTGATTTATGTAATGAATAAGTGTTAAATGTTTAAGGAATTTATAAAAGGAATAAAATGAAAAACTATCTGGAAACTACTAAAAATGTTTACAAGGAAGCGGCGTTAAAGCCCGATAAAGGATTATGCTGTACAACCACACCTGTATGGCAATTGCCGGGATTGCAAATTCCGGATAAGATGCTGGAGATGAATTACGGGTGCGGCAGTACCGTTCATCCGAGGGATTTAATTAATGATCCGAAAATATTGTACGTCGGAGTTGGCGGAGGAATGGAGCTGCTTCAATTTTCCTATTTCAGTCGCAAGAAGGGAAACGTGATTGGCGTTGATCCTGTTGTGGAAATGATAAATGCCTGCAGAGAAAATTTTATTGAAGCGGAAAATCAGAATGATTGGTTTAAAAAAGAATTTGTTGATTTAAGAGAAGGTGATGCGTTTAATCTTCCGGTGGAAGACAACTCTATTGACGTTGCCGCACAAAATTGTTTGTTCAATATCTTTCACGAAGATGATTTAACCAAAGCTCTAAGTGAAATGTACCGTGTTCTTAAACCGCACGGAAGATTGGTGCTTTCGGATCCGATTTGCGAACAGAAGATGCCCGACGAATTAAAATACGATGAAAGGTTAAGAGCACTTTGTTTAAGTGGAGCTATTCCGCTTAAGGAATATCTCGATAGAATAACAGCAATTGGTTTCGGAACCGTTGAAGTAAGAGCAAAAAGACCTTATAGAATATTGGATCCTAATCATTATGCTACAAATGAAATGCTTTTTGTCGAAAGTGTTGAAATCTGCGCAATAAAAGATCCGATGCCTGAAGACGGCCCTTGTGTATTCACGGGTAAAACGGCAATCTATTTCGGAGACGATGAATATTTCGATGATCGCAAAGGTCATATATTATTAAACAATCAGCCATTATCCGTTTGTGATAAAACAGCGGCTGCACTTAAAACGTTGGAAAGAAAAGATATATTCATATCTGAATCGACCTATTTTTACGACGGCGGTGGATGCTGCTGAAATAACAAAGAATTTTCAATTGCGATTTAACGGTGGGAAGATAACTTACAAATACTTAGTGGATTTGTGAGTGTTTAAGCTTCATTCAGCTTTTAATTGTTTTCTGATGTACTGGGATTGTATTGGAACTTTATTGAATAGGCCGTTCCCCTATTTCTGGGTATAAAGTTGTATACATTACTAATCTTTATGCAGAACTTAATAAGTTTAATTTTACATAATAAAATTACTGGGTGGAAGATTATTGTTCGTAATATATACCAATTAAATAATTCATCAATTTTTTATTGTTAAAATAACTATTTGGATACACTGGATTTTTAGCGGGTAATTTGCTGCCATAAATTTTCTTATTTACTTTTATATAGCTTGAAAGGATAGCAAGGCTATCACTCAGTATTATTGAAGAAATATGACCAATTCCTTTTGAATAATTTACACTAATTAAATTATCAAGAGTGAAACTAAAAGAATTTTCAAATATACCTGCAGGGGTAGATTGGGTGCCAATATTTTTAGCAACAAAAAAAAGGAGAAGTGCTATCGCCAGCAATGCTTTGCCAAATGTCACCATCCTTCGGGTATAATTTGGCCAGCCTTTGTTCACAAAAAGGATTATTTGGTAAATAAATAGTCGAATCTCGGACTGTATCTAATTCTGTGGCTATGAAAAAACCATCTTTAATGGCATAATAACTTATGAATGGGATAGTATCTATTCCATAATGCCATTCATAAGAATAAACCGTAAGTCCATCACTCCTTAACAATTTATCTTTTACAGCATATAGAATTGTTGAACTATCCGTTGATAAAAAGAATTGTCTCTCATCACCAATTGTAAGTGAAACAAAAGGAAGATTTTGGATTTTAGGTCCGTTTGGTTCAGAACAAGAGATGCAAAATGTAATTAATATTGAAGTTAAAATGAAAATTAATTTCTTTGTGTTAATCATTGCTTCCCCTATAAGTATGTAACCAACTTTATTTAGCTGACGATCCTTTACTGCTACGCGGTAGTTAGTATAGTAATAGTTGCCGAATTAAAACCGTAAAAGTAGTGTGTCTTGTACGTAACGAATCTATTTAAAATACCGGTTTCTTGATTTGTTTGGATACAGCATCTTTTTTATTAACCATCTGGATGTAATAAAATTTTACAATATTTATTTTGCTTAAAGTAGATGTTTGTCTTTCCGGTCTTAATTTATTTTTGTTGTATAGAATAAAGTCTAATCTTTTCTCAATACCAATGAAAGCAGAAAAATTTTACCCTATTTGAGATTCAAGTTGTATTATGAAATATGGTTTCATACGAGTTTTAAAAATTGTAATCAGAAAATATGGAATTTAACGGCTTCAGTCAATAAATATACTGAAATATTGTTTGAATAATTGATGAATTAAAATTGAAATGGATGAAATTCGCCTATTAAGAGAGTTGCAATAATTAATAAAAATGTTTTATGTTCATAAGGGCTTCTTTTTGTTTAATGTAAATTAAATAAAAGTTTGATAATTTTATTTTACCGAACTTTAGCCTAATTATATCGTTTTATACAGATGTTTTGTTTAATAATTACTCAAAGGTAATATGGCAGAAAATAAAAAATATGATCCGCGGATGCATTCCGCAGAGCACATTCTCAATCAAACTATGGTGAGAATGTTCAATAGAGGAAGGTCTTTTAGCGCGCATATAGAAAGAAAGAAATCTAAATGCGATTACCATTTTGACCGTGATTTGACCGAAAATGAAAAGACGGAACTTGAGAAAAAGGTTAATGAAGTAATTCAGCAAGAGTTACCAGTGCGAGAGGAATTTATGAATATTGAGGAAGCACGTAAGCATTTTAATTTAGAGCGTCTTCCGGAAGGGGCTGGTGAAAGAATAAGAATTATTAAAATTGGAGATTACGACGCTTGTCCCTGTATCGGTGAGCATGTTTCCAACACAAGAGAAATAGGAATGTTTAAACTTGTATCTACCGGATACAACGACGGAGTTTTAAGAATACGGTTTAAACTGAAGAACGATTAATTATTTTATTTCATATTTGGAAGCAATATATTCATAGAAAAAAGCCGGCAACGCACCAACAAGTTTACTGAGCAATACAGTAGGCAACGGAAATTGGATATATCGCTTTCCATTTTCAATACCGTTAATTATATACTCTGCTGCTTTATCTGCAGAAATGATAAACGGCATTTTAAAATTATTTTTATCGGTCATTGGTGTTTTAACGAATCCGGGTTTTATCGTAATTATTTTAACGTCGTATTTTTTCAAATCCACACTTAAGCTTTCCAAATAGAGATTAAGAGCCGCCTTGCTAGCCGAATAAAATCCGTTGCCGGAATACCCGCGATTATCTGCTAAGCTACCGACTGCAGCAAAAATCCCCTTTCTGTTCGCAATAAAATCAGGCAACATTAGTTCCGCCCAATAAATCACTCCCATCAAATTAGTGCCGAAAGTTATTTCTGCAGCTTCACTCGAAAAGTCGTTCTTTTCGGTTTTAACGGAAACGCCGGAATTGAGTAAAGCTATATCAATATTGCTGCTATTATCTTTTATTTTTTGAAAAGTGGAAGCAACTTCATTTTTATCTGATACATCGCATTTGTATATAAATATATTTTTAGAACCGTTAGCATACTGCTCAATTAATTCGGTTCTGCGAGCAATTAAATGAAGAGTGCAGTCAAATTCAGCCAATTTTAATGCTAATGCTTTTCCAATGCCAGTAGAAGCGCCGATAATTAAAATTCTCTTTCCGTACCAGAAATCTTTTCTCATATTCCTTTAGTTTTTTGAATTTTGACCTAATTTTCTTTCATTAGTGGGGCTAATTATTTATTTTTAACAAAAATTATTCCAAAAATTTTAATGAAGCTTGATTTATCTGAAACAGGTTCCGTGCTTGTAAATAATGAAATATTGCAAGCCAAATTTACATGTGATTTATTAAAATGCAAAGGCGCTTGCTGCACAATGGAAAGCGAGTACGGTGCTCCGATTACTGAAAACGAAATTGAAATAATAGAAGAAAACTTAGATATCATATTTGAATATTTGTCAGACGGGAATAAAGAATCAATAGAGAAAAACGGGTTCTCCGAGATAAAAGAAGGGGAACTACTGATAAAAAGCATCGATAATAAGGATTGCGTATTTTCTTATTATGAAGGTGACGTAGCGAAATGCGGAATAGAGAAAGCATATTTCGATGAAAGAATTGATTTTAGAAAACCAATTTCTTGTCATTTATTTCCCATTAGAGTTGCTGATTTCGGCGGTCCGGTTCTTAGATATGAAAAATATTCAGAATGTTTACCCGCAATTGAATTGGGTGAAAAAACCGGCTTAACCGTTGCAGAGTTTTGTAAGGACGCTTTGGTGAGAGCTTATGGTGAAGAATGGTATAACGAATTAATTAAGGGATTAGAGTAGAAAAATGTTATCGTTACATCAGAAACAAACGTTACAGCAAAAGTTATCTCCTCAGCAAATTCAATATCAGAAGTTGCTGCAATTAAATACACTTGCGCTGGAACAGAGAATTAAAACCGAGCTCGAATTGAATCCGATTTTGGAAGAGGTGATGGAGCAGGATGAAGAAATCTCTTTGGATCAGAAAGAGGACTCTTCCGAAAGTGATGAATATGAAACTGAGGAGTATGACAGCAATGATGACGAGTTCGAATTAGAAGATTTTATGAATGAAACTGATTTGGATGACGTCTATATTAATAAAAGTCCTGATGATGACAATAACATTCAACCTGTTGCTCCTGCCCACGGTACACTTACAGAGAGATTAATTGAACAACTTCATCTTTCCGATTTATCGGACGAAGAGGTTCAATTGGGTGAAGAAATTATTTACAATTTGGATCCCGATGGATATTTTCGACAGGATTTATCGAAGCTTGTCGAAGATTTAAAGATGTTCGAGCATGTTGATATTTCTTTGGAAGATGCGGAAAAGGTTTTAAAATTAATTCAAACTTTCGAACCCGTCGGAATAGCTGCCCGCGATCTTCAGGAATGCTTGCTTGTACAACTTCAAAATTCTTCTTACGATCCTTATTATTCGTACATTGCCGAAAAGGTTCTTACCGATCATTATAAAGATTTTATAAATAAGCGTTACGATGTAATCCAAAAAGAATTAAAATTAACGCAGCATACTTTGAAATCCGTTGTGCATCTTATTCAAAAGCTTAATCCGAAACCCGGAGCGGGAAAGATTGAGCTTGAACAAACAAATCAAATTACACCGGATTTTATTATTGAGAAAATAAACGACAGCTATATTATAACTCTCAACGATAAAAATATGCCTTCCGTTACAATAAGTCAGACATATCTCGATATGATAAATACAAACAAACGGAAGAGAAAAATATCGCAGAGGGAAAAAGAAACGCATAAGTTTTTACGTGAGAAATTCGAATCGGCTAAGTGGTTTATCTATTCTATTCAACAGCGAAGGGAAACGCTGCTTAAAATTATGAGAGCAATTTTTGAAAAGCAGTACATGTTTTTCGAACACGGTCCCAAAGCGCTAAAGCCTATGATATATAAAGATATTGCCGAAGAGGTCGGTATGGATATTTCAACCATCAGCCGAGTTGTAAACGGGAAATATGTGCAGAGTCCGCAAGGGATTCACGAACTTAAATATTTCTTTAGCGAAGGATTATCTACATCCAACGGTGACGAAATATCGAACAAGCATATAAAAGAATTAATTAAAGAGATTATTGATAACGAATCTAAGAAATCTCCTTATAGCGATGATAAGCTCGCAAAAATATTGAAAGCGAAAGGGATAAATATCGCTCGAAGAACAGTAGCTAAATACAGGGAGCAGATGCGTATTCCGGTTGCCAGGTTAAGAAAAGAGATATGAGTTATTTTTATGACGTAATAGTTATTTTTCTACTTTTCGTGGTTTTATTTGTTCTGCCGCATTCTTTACTAGCTTCGAACAAAGTTAAACAAAAAATAAAAGAAAAAGCAGGCAGGACAATTGCGTTCTATAGATTATTTTATAACATTGTTTCTATTCTTACTTTTCTACTTTTCTATAAACTATCCCCCAAACCCAGACTTGTAATTTATGATTTGGATTACCCATTCGATATCTTGATGGTAGTTTTACAGTTTATAAGTTTAATCGGATTATTTTGGGCTGCTTCTCATATTTGTGTAAAAGAGTTCTTAGGAATTAATCAAGTTAAAAGATATTTGTTGGGAAGTTATAATGATGAAGATTTGGATGAAAGTTCTGCGTTAACTTTCAGTGGACCGTATGCATTTTCGCGGCATCCAATCTACTTGTTTTCAATGTTATTTTTAATCTTTCGTCCTTCAATGGATTTGTTTTATTTAACAATGTTATTGTGTATTATTGGTTACTTTTATGTCGGTTCAATTTATGAAGAGAAAAAGCTTGTAGAGAAATTCGGAGAGCTTTATACTGACTATCAGAAAAATGTTTCGAGAATATTTCCTCTAAAGTTAAAAAGGTACAAAATTGAAGATTAAATTTTTATCTGTAATAATATTATTGCTTCTTACTGTTGCAATAGTAAAGGCGCAGGAAGGTTCCGTAATAGCAGAAGTAGGTAATAGAAAAATAACCGATAAAGAGTTTAAACTCCGTTTCGAAATGGTTCCCCAAACTAATAAAAATAAATTCAAAGACGATGAGACGCTGAAAGAAGATTATCTCTTTTCCATTATTGCCGAAAAACTTTGGGCTTTGGCTGCGGAAGAGAAAGGATTTACATCAACCGATATTATGAAAAAGACATTCAAAATAATAGAGAAGATGTATGTCCGGGATGCTCTATATGAGAAGGAAATAAAGAGTAAGATTAAAATTGATGAAAGCAATTACCGTAAAGCAAAGGAGAGAATTGGAAAGATTCTTTACCTGAAATATCTTGTCTCTTTTGACGAAAATGAAATCAGCAAACTTTATAATCAATTAAATGCAGGTTCTGATTTCGATTCTTTGCTTGCCGGGAGGGAGGAAAATAAATTACAAAAGGAATTTACTTATATCGAATTTGGTGATGTTGACGAAGCGTTGGAGAATAAATTATTTTCACTTTCACCGGGGCAATATACTGATCCGGTTAAAAATTCAGGAGGGTGGTTCATTTTCAAATTATATAAAATTGAAACAAAAAAATTTAATAACGATAGGGAGTATAGAACTGCATTAAGTAAAGCAAGGGGAATTTTAGAAAAAAGAGTCTATGATAAAACGGAAAAAGAATTCTACAGAAAATTTTTCCTCAATAAAAAAGTTAACTCTAACGGTTATGTGTTTTGGTCTATATCGAATGCGGTAATAAAGGCTCTTAAAAAGAATAAGATTGAAAATAAAATCCCCGACGGTCAAAAAGTTTCATTGGAAGCTAAAGATTACAATTATTTAGTTGACTTAATTGGCGCCGATACTCTACAAATGAATTTTATTGAAATAGGCTCTGAAAAGATCACTACAGAAGACTTTGTAAGAGCCCTCATCTTCGAAGGTTTTTATTCGAATAATTTAACTGAAAGAATAATTAGAGCAAAATTAAATGCAAGAGTAAAAAGATTTATTGAGCACGAACTACTTGCGCAAGAGGGATATAAAAGAGGTTACGATGAATTGCCGGATGTAAAAATGAATATAAATATTTGGCGTGATAAATATTTGGCTGATTTATTTAAGTCCGAATTGCTGGCTGGTGTAAAGGTAACTGAAGAAGAGGCCGAAAATATTTATAAAAAAGAGCGCGGGAATAAGGTTAAACAAGTAAATATAGTTGAGCTATTAACCGATAGTTTGGATATAATTAACAAAGTTTTCAGTGAATTATCGGCTGGAAAGGAATTACGTCCGCTTGCAATAAAATACACCAAGAGAAAATGGGTTAAAGAAAATAATGGTGAGTTTGGATTTTTTCCCGTATCGTTGTATGGTGATATCGGTAGAATTGCATCCGGAATGAAGATAGGGGAAATTTATGGCCCGCTTGAAACACCCGATGGTTATTCTATATTTCAATTGATTGGAGTAAAAGAGGATGAAGTGGAACATAAGGATTTCGATAATGTTAAAGATGAGTTCATAAAAAAACTTAAAGCTGAAAAAATAAGGAAAGAATTAATTAATAAAACTGTTGAGCTGGCAAACAAATTCGGAGTTAAAATTAACGAAGAAGCATTAAAAGCATTACGCGTTGAAAATCTTCAAATGTTGGTTTATAAATATTTTGGTTTCGGCGGAAGAATGCTTGCATTTCCTTTAACTCCCGAATTTACCGAATGGGTTGTTCCTTGGAAGAATGCTTCGCAATTACCATAGTTATGCTCAATAATTATATTTGAAAGTTTGATTATAAAATTTTAGGAGAGATTAAATTGTCAAAGAAAATAAGATCTACAACAATATTAGGCGTGGTAAAAGACGGTGTGGCTGCAATAGGCGGTGACGGGCAAGTTACACTCGGCAACACGGTAGTGAAACAAAATTCTAAAAAAATTCGAAAACTATATAACGATCAAGTGTTATGCGGTTTTGCCGGTTCCGCTGCAGATGCATTTACGCTGTTAAATCGATTTGAAGAGAAATTGGAAACCTACAGGGGAAATGTTAGTCGAGCAGTTGTTGAACTTGCAAAAGATTGGCGTACGGATAAATATTTAAGAAGATTGGAAGCAATGCTTGCGGTTGTTTCTTCGGAAAATGCATTTATAGTTTCCGGAACAGGTGATGTAATTGAACCGGAAGATAATATAATAGCAATCGGTTCCGGTGGTATGTATGCTTTAGCCGCAGCCAAAATGCTGCTTAAGCATACGGATCTTTCTGCCGAAGAGATTGTGAAAGAAGCATTATCTACTGCTGGAGAAATTTGTATTTACACTAATCAAAATATAGTAATAGAAAAAATTGAATCTTGAGGAATGTTATGAGTAATAATAATGATATAATGAAAACGCTTACCCCTTCCCAAATAGTTAGTGAGTTGGATAAGTTTATTATAGGACAGAACGATGCTAAAAGAGCGGTTGCTATTGCATTAAGAAACAGATGGCGCCGACGTCAGGTTAGCGAAAGTATTCGCGAAGAAATAATGCCGAATAATATTATTCTAATTGGGCCAACCGGAGTGGGTAAAACGGAAATTGCAAGACGTTTGGCCAAATTGGCAAGCGCTCCATTTGTAAAAGTTGAAGCCTCAAAATTTACCGAAATCGGTTATGTAGGAAGAGATGTTGAATCTATGATTCGCGACTTAACGGATTTAGCCGTTAGTATGGTTAAAGCTGAAAAAACGAAAACCGTTCAAGAAAAAGCGGAAAGAATGGCTGAAGACAAGATTCTGGATATTCTTATTCCTCCGGTTAAAAGTCCCGTTGGTATTAATTCTGAAGATGAGAACAGTGAAGCATATAAGAACCAGAAAACAAGAGAATGGATGCGGGAGAAATTGCGTAAAGGAGAAATGGATGATAAAATGATTGAGTTCGATGTTACCACTCCTGCTGTTGGTATGCAAGTTCTCGGTCCGGTTGGCGGAGACGAAATGGGAATAAATCTGCAGGAAATTTTCAGCAGTATGATTCCAAAGAAAAAGAAGAAAAGAAAAACTACAATTAAAGAAGCCAGAAAATTAATGGCTGACGAGGAAGCGCAAAAATTAATAGATATGGATGCGGTTCAGAAAGAAGCGGTCAAAAGAGTAGAAGAAACCGGAATAGTTTTTATTGACGAAATTGATAAAGTTGCCGGCAGTTCGGGTAAATCTCACGGTCCGGATGTTTCCCGCGAAGGTGTTCAACGTGATTTACTTCCTATTGTTGAAGGAACAACTGTGAATACGAAATATGGTCCGGTAAAAACTGATCACATACTTTTTATTGCAGCAGGGGCTTTCCATGTTGCAAAGCCTTCGGATTTAATACCTGAATTACAGGGACGTTTCCCCATTAGGGTCGAACTGCAAAGTCTTACCGAAGAAGACTTTATCAAAATTTTAACATTACCCGAAAACGCTTTACTTAAGCAATATGCAGCTTTGCTGGAAACAGAAAATGTTAAAATTCATTTTAACGAGGAATCAATTAAAGAGATTGCCAAGGTTGCTGCGATCGTTAACGAAGAAGTGGAAAATATCGGTGCAAGAAGATTGCACACTATTTTAACCACTTTATTGGAAGATATTTTATTTAATGTGCCGGATAAATTCTATGAAAGTGAAATCGAAATTGACGGTGCACTCGTTAGCGAAAAACTCGACAAAATTGTTAAGAATAGAGACTTAAGTAAATATATATTGTAATTGAAAGAATAAATACTATTATTGAAAGGCTGAATTGTTCAGCCTTTCTTTGTTTTGAGGTGGTATTATGAAAAAAACATTGTTATTGGTTTTCTTATCATGCAGTTTGTTTGCTCAATCCTTAATGAATTTGGATGATGTTAAGAAAGCTGTTAAAAATTATTATGAAAGCGGAGCTTATGCTGAGGAGGTTAAAGCTGTTATCGATTCGGCAGAAAACGAATTGGCAAAGTTGAGGCTCGCAAAAAATTCTGTTGTTGTTTTTGATATTGACGATACAATACTTTCCGGTTACGAATACACGGAATCGATGGGTTTCGGTTTTACTTTTGAAACCTGGAAAAATCATATACTGCAAGCAGAGCAAGAGTCCGTTCCGCACATAAAGGAGTTCTATGATTTTATTCTTAACAGAGGACTTAAAATTGTTTTTATTACCGGAAGAAGTAGTGTGTTCTACAATGCAACTAAAATAAACTTGCAAAGAAATGGATTTAATAACTACGATACTCTGATTTGCAGAAATTTGGAAGAAGAAAAATTATCTGCAGTCGTTTATAAAAACATAAAACGCCGTGAATTAACAGACAATGGATACAAAATTATAGCAACCATCGGTGATCAACTAAGCGATCTTGAAGGAGATAATACAGGTATTAAAATTAAACTCCCAAATTATTTATATAAAATTGATTGATAAATTAAGTTATCCAAAACTTCAAAATGCGTATATTTGCACTCAATATTTTAAATAATTTAAATAGATGAAAAATGACAGAAATTCCAAAAGCATACGACCCGAAAAATGTAGAAGATAAGTGGTATAAGTATTGGTACGACCACAAGTTATATCATTCCGAACCGGATGAATCCAAAGAACCCTATACGATAGTTATTCCTCCTCCGAATATAACCGGGATACTTCATTTAGGGCATGTGTTAAATAATACAATTCAAGATATCTATATAAGATACAAAAGGATGAAAGGCTTTAATGCTTGCTGGGTTCCTGGAACAGATCACGCTTCCATAGCAACGGAATCGAAAGTAATTAAAGCACTTAAGGATAAAGGGATTGATAAATATACTATAGGGCGAGAGGAATTTCTGAAACACTGTATGCAGTGGAATGAAAAGTACGGCGGTATTATAATCAGTCAGTTAAAAAAACTTGGAGTTAGCTGTGATTGGGATCGCCGGCGATTTACAATGGATGATCACTATTACCGCAAGGTAATTGAAGCGTTTGTAAAATTATATAAGAAGGGATTCATTTATCGCGGTTATAGAATGGTCAACTGGGACCCCGCTTCAAAATCTGCTATCTCAGACGAAGAAGTAATATATAAGACAGTCAACGGAAAACTTTGGTATTTAAAATATCCAATTGCGGGAAGTGATGAATATGTTATTGTTGCAACTACGAGACCCGAAACAATGCTCGGTGATACTGGTGTAGCTGTAAATCCGAATGATGAAAGATTCAAGCATTTAATAGGAAAAGAGATAGAGCTTCCAATAGTTGGCAGAAAAATACCAATCTTTGCAGATGAATATGTTGATATGGAATTCGGAACCGGTGCTGTTAAAGTAACGCCGGCACATGATGTTAACGACTATGAAATGGGTCAACGTCACAATCTTGAAATAATAAATATATTCAACGAAGATGCTTCAACGAATAATAATGTACCGGAAGAATTCAGAGGTTTAGATAGATACGAATGCCGTAAGAAGGTTGTGGCAAAATTTGAAGAACTCGGTTTGCTTTACAAGACTGAGGATTACACTAACAAAGTGGGTTACAGCGAAAGGGGAAATGTACCCATTGAGCCTTATTTATCGGAACAATGGTTCATGAAAATGGATGAATTGGCAAAACCCGCTTTGGATGTTGTTTTTAAGGGATTGGTTAATTTTCATCCTGCTCATTGGGTTAAAACATACGAGCATTGGATGACAAATATTAAAGATTGGTGTATTTCACGTCAATTATGGTGGGGCCATAGAATACCGGTTTGGTATCATAAAGAAACCGGTGAAATCTATTGCGAAGTTGAACCGCCGAAAGATATTGAAAATTGGCGACAAGATGATGATGTGCTCGATACTTGGGCTTCCAGTTGGCTTTGGGCGCAGGATGTATTTACCAGCGAAGAAGAACAAAAATATTTTTATCCCACCGATCTGCTTGTTACCGGACCGGATATTATATTCTTCTGGGTAGCAAGAATGATAATGGCGGGAATGGAATTCATGAACGACATCCCATTTAAAGATGTTTATTTTACTTCCATCATTCGGGATGACAAGGGGCGCAAGATGAGTAAGTCGCTCGGGAATTCTCCCGACCCTCTCGATGTTATTGAACAGTATGGCGCCGATGCATTGAGATTTACAATTACATATATCGCTCCGCTTGGACAAGATGTTTTATTCAGTGTTGATAAATGCGAGATAGGCAGAAACTTTGCAAATAAGATTTGGAATGCCGGTAGATTCCTTTTACTTAATGCTGGTAATATTAAGCTTGATGAATCATTGATGTCGAAACATATTGATTTTGCTGATGAGTGGATTCTTTCAAGATTCAACCAGACAGTCGAAAGATTTGAAAAAGCTTTGGATTCTTTTGACATAACCGGCGCTACCAAAATTATTTACGGTTATATCTGGAATGATTTCTGCGATTGGTATGTTGAGATCATTAAGAACCGTCTCTATTCCGGAGACGAAGAGGTTAAATCTGCTGTTTTAACCAGAGCGATTCATCTATTTGAAGAAACGCTTAAATTAGTTCATCCGTTTATGCCTTTTATTTCCGAAGAACTATGGCAGTTGATTTCAGAACGCAAAGACGGAGAAAGCATTTCCGTTTCCGAATTCCCGCAATATGACGCTTCTGCAGTAAATTCAGAAGCCGAAGAGGGAATGGAATTGGTTAAAGCAATTGTTACTGCAATTAGAAACATCCGCGGCGAAATGAATATTCCTCCTTCCAAACGGGTGGATGCTTTCATTAAAACAGATAAATTAACCGAAGAGCAAATTCTGTACATTAAATCATTATCTAAAATTGAGAATATATTTACCGGAACAACCGTTGAAAAACCGAAAGCTTCTGCTGCAGCTGTTGTTCATGGTATCAACATCTTTGTTCCCCTCGAAGGATTGATTGACCTCGACGTTGAAAGGAACAGACTCGATAAGGAGATAGCACGATTGGAAGGATTATTAACCGGAGTTACCAAAAAACTAAGTAACGAAAATTTCGTTAATCGTGCTCCTAAAGAAGTTGTTGAGAGAGAAAAGAAGAAAAAAGAAGATTGGACTGTGGCGCTCGAAAAGGTAAAATCTCTCAGAGCGGATTTAAATTAAAGATTGAATGCTTAAAGCCCCATTGATTTTTGATTGATGGGGCTTTTTTATTCTTAATCAAGCCGTTGTTATTCTATATTCATACCATTTATTCATACTGATTTTATTGACTTATTCGCTAAATCATCCTGTGATTTAAATCAATACCAAAAACATTTTCGGGTAATTTATTCCAATTAGTTTTAACTTAATGAGCTAATTAGAAAGGAGTGAATGGGAACAGGGCAAAACATATTTATTAATTCATCTGAAAATAGGTTGAGAGCCTTTTGGAGAATAAGTTTCCAGTTTGTTTTATTCTTAGGGGCTTACCTTTTACCTGTTTTTTTTCTCGATTTAATTGATTCCGGATTTTATAAAACCCTTTTTGACGAAGTAATTACACTTTTATTGGTACTTTTAGCAATATGGATTTCGACAAGATTTTTTGATAAACGTAAATTCAGTGATATTGGTTTCAAATTTAATCGAAATTGGTTTGCCGAATTATTCCAAGGCTTTTTAATTGGTACAATTGTCTTTCTCATTGTATTCCTAATAGAGTTATCATTGAGTTGGATTAGTATAGATAAATTTTCCTATTTAGATTCTCCTGTAGAATATAGTTTAAAGTTAATAGGTCGCTTATTTGGATTTGTTTGTGTTGCTGTAATGGAAGAAGCATTTTCAAGGGGTTATCAGTTAAAAAACATAAGCGAAGGATTGTTTACAAAATCAACTTCTTCATCAAAAGCAGTATTGCGTGCGCTGTTAATTTCTTCAATTCTTTTCGGAGCAATGCATGCAGCAAATCCCAACATTACTATTATAGGTATTGTTAATCTTTCTTTAATTGGAGGATTTTACGGATATGCTTACGTTGCTACGGGTTCTCTCGCTTTGCCAATAGGCATTCATACAGCATGGAATTTTATTCAAGGAAATATATTTGGCTTTCCCGTAAGTGGTATCGAACCCCAGATAAGCTTTATTAATATTTCTCAAACGGGTTCGTTGTTAGTTACGGGCGGTGATTTTGGTCCGGAAGGCGGTCTGTTGATACTGTTTGGAGTTGCGTCAGGGATCTTATTAATAAATTATTTAATCTGCGGTAATCCTCTTAAATTTTTTATAAGCAAGGAAATTGCCATCTATAAAAAATTGTAATCCCTTGATCCCTTCCTTAATAATCTCAAGATTTACATATACTTTATTGTTCGAATTATATTGAATATAAATAAATGTAACTATTAACAATAAGAGAAATTACTAACTCTGTTATTCCTGAATATCTTTTGAAGCTTCATCAACCAAATAAATAATTGATTTGTAATCAATACCGGTTTGCTCACTCAACCCAATTTCACAAGTTCTACTGGATGAATAACCTTCAGTAACTTCAGATGGGATACCTCCTTTATAATTATGTAAAGCCGATTCGTTCAATTCCGGTACTGTGAATCCTCGATCACCTGCAAATCCGCAACAAGAAACTTGATCGGGCAAATAAGCATTGGTAACACAAGCTTTTGCGATTTGGTTTAATTTTTCGGTTAATCCCATATGTTCAGCGCTGCACACCGGGTGCAACATTACCGATTTGTCTAATTTGTTTATACGAATTTTTGGTAAAATAAAATCAAGAATGAATTCAATAGAATCATATACTTTTAAATTCGAATTGGTGGATGCTAGAAAATCCTTTTCGGTTTTAGAACAGGGACTTGTATCAAACACAATAGGGTACTCTCCATTATTGGAGGCTACGTTAAGGGATTCAGTTAGTTGTTCTGCTTTATATTTTGCTTGTTTGCTAAAACCCTTGCTGGAAAAGGGCATTCCGCAGCAAAGGTTATTTAAGTTATCAGGGTAAATAACTTCGTAGCCAGCTTTGTTTAATAGTCTAATAAAAACAACTGATAAGGGTTCCTTGTTTTCACCTGAATTATTTTGTCCAAGAGTTCTATTAATACACGAGGGGAAATAAACAACTTTATTCTTTGAAGTTTTGGAAGTTAAAATTGGGAAGGAATGATTATTAGCTTTCGGTAAACTCGTTAAATATAGGGGCGTTTTTTGATTTGTGAATTTTCTTAAAGATGCTGTTGCACTTTTTAAGTTTTCCTTCCCGATTGCCCGGCTGACAAAATTTGCAATATTTAATCCTGATTTGATGACGTTAGTGGTAAGTGCAAAATTGCCGGAAATAAAATCTGCAATGGAGTTTTGCATTTTTGATTTGTTATGATTTCTGATAACCTTTACAATATCGCCGGTATTGATATCGACGGGACATTTTAATTTGCATAAACCATCAACTGCACAAGTTGTATTGATGTCATAATCAATTTGTTTGGCAAATTTGGTAAGGGTTTTAGAAGGATAATTTTTCAGTCCCAATTCACGCAGCAGTACAATTCTTTGTCTTGGCGTTAAAGTTAAATCTTTCGAAGGACAAACATTTTCGCAGAAGCCGCACTCAATACATTTATCAATTATATCGTGAGTTTTGGGCATAGGTTTTAAGTTTTTCAGATGAATGTTTTCATCCTTATTGATTATCACTCCTGGGTTGAGAATATTTTCCGGATCGAAAATTTTCTTGATGCTTTGCATTAATTCGTATGCTTTTTCGCCCCATTCATATTTAACGAAAGGAGCCATATTTCTGCCGGTGCCATGTTCCGCTTTTAAAGAACCGTTATATTTGTGGGCGGTCATTTTAACTACATCCTCTATAAAGGATTTATAACGCTCCACTTCTTTACTGTCGTTAAAATTCTGATTGAAAACAAAATGAAGATTGCCTTCTAATGCGTGTCCGAAAATTATTGCTTCTTTATATCCATATTTTAAGAACAACGATTGAAGCTCTTTAACTGCATCAGCTAAATGTTCAAGTGGAAAGCATACATCCTCAATTACAACTGTAGTGCCGGCATCTCTCATTGCACCGACTGAAGGGAATAACCCTTTTCTTATATTCCACAACTTCGAATACTCTTCTGCTTTAGCAGTGAACTTTAATTCTATAACAAGTTCAAATTCATTTAATGATTCAGTAAGTAAATTTATATTATTCGAAAGTTCCTCATTATTTAACGCTGAGGTTTCAATAAGTAATGCAGAGACATTATCATCAAGAGTACGTAAAAATTCAGGCATTCCTGGTTTGTATTCTACAGCACGCAATGATGCTCTATCCATTATTTCAACTGCATCAACGGGAAGTTGTTTTAATTTGAGTACTGCGTTGCTGGCTTGTTCTATGTTTTTGAAAATAACAAGCGCAGATGCTTTGAATTTATTTTCAGGAACAGTTTTGTAAGTAATTTCGGAAATGAATCCCAAAGTCCCTTCAGAGCCAATCATTAAATGCTGTATAATATCAATTGGATCATCATAGTCTACTAAAGCATTGATGCTGTATCCGGTTGTATTTTTTAATTTGTACTTGGCTTTTATTAACTCAACTAATTCGGGATCGGAAATAATATCGTCTCTAAGCCTCTTAATTGCGTCAAGTAAATCTTTCTTTTTCTCTTTGAATTCATTTATGCTTTCTTCGCTGGAAGTGTCAAGCAGGAAACCGTCGTTAAAAATAATTTTCATCGAAGATAAGGTGTTGTATGAATTTTGAGCGGTTCCGCAGCACATGCCGCTTGCATTATTTGCGGCAATGCCTCCAATCATTGCAGAATTAATTGACGCCGGGTCAGGCCCGATTTTTTTGTCGTATGGTTTCAAATATAGATTTGCTCTTGAACCAATAACCGCAGGCTCTAGAGAAATAAGTTCTGCATTATCGGAAATTCTATAACCGTTCCAATCCCTATCGATTAATAATAAAATCGAATCAGTAATAGCCTGACCTGAAAGACTTGTGCCGGCAGCACGGAATGTAATTGGGATTTTAAATTGATTACAGGCTTTAATTACTTTAATTACTTCTGACTGATTTTTTACCTTTATGACAACTTTAGGAATCAGTCTGTAAAAACTGGCGTCTGTACCATAGGCCAAACGCCTTAATTCATCCGTGTAAATTCTTTCAGATGGAATTACGTTTTTTAATTCAAGTAATAATTTATTTATCATAGATCAATTTTCAATTTGAACAAGCTTCTTCAATTTCTTCAACTGTTTTTGGTATTGGTTTGCCGAGAACACGATGACCGTCATCGGTAACAAGAATATTATCTTCTATTCTTATTCCACCGAAGTCCAAGTAATCATTTATTTTATCGTAGTTGATAAAATCTGCAAGTTTCTTTTCTTTCTGCCATTGGTCAATTAATGCGGGGATAAAATAGATTCCAGGTTCAATTGTAAAAACAAATCCCGGCTGGTGTTTTTTAGCTAGGCGTAAATAAGCCAATCCAAATTGTGAACTTCTTTTAATTTCATCGTTATAGCCGACGAAATTTTCTCCGAGACCTTCCATATCGTGAACATCCAATCCGAGCATATGTCCCAAACCATGAGGGAAGAATAATGCATGAGCACCTTCGTTTACTGCATCTTGAGTGTTCCCTTTCATCAAGCCAACGCTTTTTAATCCTTCCGTTATAACTTCGGCAGCTTTTAGATGGATGTCCTTATTATAAACTCCTGGTTTAACCATATCTATTGCTGCTAATTGAGCATTAAGAACGGTTTCGTAAATGGCTTTTTGTTTGTCGGTAAATTTGCCGTTAACGGGAAAGGTTCTGGTAATATCGCTTGCATAATGTTCCAAAGATTCCGCACCGGAATCGAGCACAACCAAATCACCGTCTTTCATCTCATTATTATGAAAAGGATTGTGAAGAGTTTCACCGTGAACAGAAAAGATTACGGGAAACGAAACACCGTTACCCGATCCGAGAGCTATTCCTTCAACAGCGCCGAAAATTTCACGTTCCAACATTCCGGGTTGAGTCATTTTCATTGCGAGTATATTCATTTCGTAACTTATACTCAAAGCAGATTCGATTTCAGCGATTTCCTCTTCGGATTTAACAGACCGTTGAGCGACAACTGATTTAATCAATTCTTCAGATGCGTAATCATTTATTCTGGATGGCCGTAAACCAAGCCAAGAAGCAAACATTAATTTTGTTTCGGCTCTGTATTGCGGAAGGAAATGAACTTTTCTTCCGGTATGTATTTCTTTCCTGAAATAATTTTCGAGTTCACTAGTCGGTAAAACTTTATTTGCACCAATCAAAGAGGCTTTTTCCTCTGGAGCTTTATCGGGTCCGCTCCATACAATTTCATCCACTTCTCTTTTATCGACAAATAAAATCGATTCATTATTATCTACGTCAATTATTCCGTAAACGTTTGGTTCATCCAATCCAAAATAATAGAGGAAATTACTGTCTTGTCGAAACTTATACACATTCGATGGATAGTTCATAGGTGATTCAAAGTTACCCGGGAAAAAAATTATTCCGGAAGAAACACTTTCTACTAATTTCTTTCTCCGGGTTATATAAATATCAGGTGCAAACATATTAAACTCCGAGTTATTATTTGTTTTTGAGACAAATATAATGAATTAAAAAAGTTTATCATAAATTGAAAAAACAACAAAAATAACGTTATCAATAACGTAAATCAATCTAATTTATTTGAATATGATAAATGATAAAATGATAGTGTGATTATAAATTTGTTAGGATTCAATTTCCATGTCTGCTTAGTAAATTGTACTCTTATACTGTATTTTTTAATAAGTTAAGCGGATTAAATTACACTTGAAAATTAACTCAAATAGTGGCAAATAGAAATTTATTGTATATAATGATTGAAATAAAGTTGTTGTTTATCACATAATATAATGACTAGGTTGAATTTCTGGCTTACTTTCTGTAATATCTATTCGAATTTATCATTTTTAGGGCTAAAAAGTGAAAAATATATTTTCAACTTTCCTGCTGGTTGTGTTGTTAATTTCCTGCGCAAAAGAAGAATCCAATTCGAAAGTCCAACCTGTCCCTCCGAACAAGGGTCCGCAGGCGATTGTAATGAACAAATCTATTGTTAAAGCTGAAATATTAGAGGTTTTGAATAAAGATGAGAGGGATTTCATTTTAAAAATTAGAGCCCTGGAAGTTAAAGAAAATTCTAATTATGAAAGTATTGCAGTAGCTGGAGAAACGTATAAATTGAAACCGAATTATTCTTTAGACCCATTAGGCAATCCATTTAACAATGAAAAGAATATGAAATTAAGAGAATTAGCTTCTTTAAATAAGGGCGATAAAATTAACTTGGAAATTACCTATAGTGGAAAAGACGGCTGGTTAATCAACAAAGTATTACAATGGGAGTGAAAAAATGAACGGAAGAAAGAGTATAAATATATTATTTGTAATAACCGCTGTAATCTTCTCCCTTTTCTTCGAAACAATCTTTGAAAATGTTGAAAATGAAAATTCATTTTTGAAAATGAAAATTGAAAAGAAGAAACATGCCGCACCTACATTCGGAGACCCTACGGGAGCGATGGAATATTATTATAAACAAAGGGCGTATCCTAATGGTAAGATTCCAGAAAACTGGCGCAGAGAGGCGATGAAACATATTCAAAAATTTAATGTTCTGGAAAAACAAAATAATTCTAATGTGGGTAGCTGGACGGAGTTGGGCCCTGATAATATTGGCGGAAGAATTCGAGTTGTTATTGTTGACCATAGTAATTCTAATAGAATTTATGCAGGTTCGGTAAGCGGCGGAGTGTGGAAATCTACTAATGGCGGAAATTCTTGGTTTCCGTTAAAAGATGATATGGAAAATCTTGCGGTTTGTTCTATGGTGATGGATCCAAATAATCCAAATATAATTTATGCAGGCACTGGCGAAGGGTTCTTTAATTACGATGCCAAGAGAGGAGAAGGAATTTTTAAAACTACCGACGGGGGTTCTACTTGGATAAGATTAAAATCCACAGATAATTCAGATTTTTATTATGTAAATAAATTAGTAATTGACCCGACAACAAACACGTTCTGGGCTGCAACTCGAAAAGGGCTGTTCAAATCGACCGACGGAGGATTAAGTTTTACTGCTGTTATTAAAGGGCAAAATAACGGAAATGTGCATTGTACGGATATTGAAATTGCCCCTACTTCTCCATCTAAAATCTTTGCTTCGTTTGGAATGTTTAATGAATCAGTTATTTATAGAAGCACAAACAGCGGTGCAACTTTCGACAGTAATTTGTCTCATCCAAATCATGGAAGAATTGAAATTGCCGTTGCGCCTTCTAATCCCAATGTTGTATATGCGGCTTTTATGGATCTAAATACCAGTGGAGTGGGAAAAATTTCTTATTCAACGGACGGCGGTGATAATTGGAGCAATGTAACGGTTCCCGGTCCGAATTTTACAGGCTCTGATAATTACGCTGGAAGTCAAGGGTGGTACAATAATATTTTAGCCGTTGATCCTGACGATCCGCAAAAAGTTTATGCAGGCGGAATTGATTTTTGGAAATCGACAGACAATGGTAATACTTGGAAGCAAGTTACAAACTGGTATTCAGCTTCCGGATATCAATTTGTTCACGCTGATCATCATTCAATTACTTTCGATCCGAATAATTCGAATGTTATTTATTTGGGAACTGATGGCGGTGTGTATAAAAGTACCGACAGGGGAGGCACTTGGACCGCAAAAAATAATGGTTTGGCTGTAACCCAATTTTATTACGGTGCTGTGGATCAGATGTCCGATAATTTTTATGGCGGAACTCAAGATAACGGCACGTTGAAGTCGAGCGGTTCATCTTCATGGAACACTATTCTTGGTGGTGACGGTGGTGCAACGGAAGTTAATTTTAATAATCCTGATATTATTTTTATGGAGTATGTTAATCTTGCCCTTTATAAATCAACCGACGGCGGTAACACATTTAACAAAATTATGAACGGTATCCCGGCTGGATCAGAATTCTGGGATGGTACTACAGATCGGGTTCAATTTATAGCACCTTTCGAAATGGATATCAACAACCCACAGAATTTAATTGCCGGTACATACAAAGTTTACAAAACAACTAACGGAGGAACTCTTTGGAGTGCAATCAGTGGTGACTTAACCACGGAAGGGAGCGGTTCTTCGGGAGCTACAATCTCTACGCTGACAGTTGCACCCGGTAACTCAAATGTAATTTACGTCGGTTGTTCTAACGGTGTTGTTCAGGTAACTACGGATAACGGTGCAAATTGGACAGACATAAGCAGTGGATTACCGAATTTATACTGTACTAAAATTAGAGTTTCCTGGTCTTCCAGTCAGACTGCAGTTGCAGTTTTTTCCGGTTATAGTAATGGGATGAAAGTTTTCAAAACCACTAACGGCGGTGCTAGCTGGAATAACATTTCCGGAAACCTTCCAAATATTCCTGTTAATTCGGTATTCATAAGTCAACAGGACGATAATATAATTCTAGTGGGAACGGATCTCGGAGTATTTCTTACAATGGATAATGGTGCAAATTGGTTTGCACGCAACAATGGATTGCCGAATGTTGTAGTAGCCGATTTGGATTATAGGGTTTTAGACGATGCAATTTTTGCAGCTACTCACGGGCGTGGAATGTTTAAGGCTACTTTTAGTGAATTGACTGGAGTTGATGAAATTGAAAATGTACCTCAAACTTTTGCTTTAAGGCAAAACTATCCTAACCCCTTTAACCCAAGTACTAATATTTCTTTTTATCTTCCCAAAGCCGAACATGTTAGTCTAACTGTATACGATGCATTGGGTAGAGAAGTGGTTGAGTTGGTAAATGGTCAACTTCCGGCCGGTGAGCATAATTATGAGTTTAATGCTGCAGGGTTATCGAGTGGTATTTATATTTATCGACTGTCGACCGGTAACTTCGTCGAAAGCAGAAAAATGATGCTGTTAAAATAGTATCTCCTTGTATCGCGACTAAAGATGACTTGTATATATTGTAAAATGTCTGTTGATCGCTTGTGAAGGGATGTATACAATCTTCTTAAATTTCTTCGATTGTGTAAATTGCACAATCGAAGAAATGTTGCCCTTTCGAAAGGAAGTATAATTTTATAAAACAATCTGATCTCAATTTACTCTTAAAATCTTTTCACGGCTTAAGCAAGATACAAGTTATAATCAAGAGTTAATCCGACTAATCAAAATAGAAAGGGAAGAAATACTAATTTGATTCTAAGTAATATTCGTTTAAATTAGCAAACCATTGTAAAGTTCAAAAGTAAAGCAATAATAAGATGAAGCTGGAACAACTAATTGAAATAAAGAACAAATTAAGTAGTGAATGCCGTATTTTACCCGAAGGAGATTATCTGGAGTCAGCGGTAATGATGCCTTTAATTAAAATAAAGGATGAGCTGCATTTTCTTTTCGAAAAAAGAGCGCAAAATATCAGGCAAGGCGGCGAAGTAAGTTTTCCCGGAGGTCAAATTGATGCAAAAGATAAATCTCCACTCGATACCGCAATACGCGAAACAGTAGAAGAATTGGGAATAGATGAAGATAGTTTTGAGATTAAATTTAAGTTGGGAATACTTATTAATCCTCTAGGCGTGATTGTTCATACCTATGTGGGAAAGATGAATTTTAGCGATTTATCTCAAATAAACTTCGATGACAAGGAAGTTGAAAAAGTATTTACCATTCCCGTCTCTTTTTTTGAAGAAAACCCGCCTGTTGAATACAAGTTGCGAGCTGAAATTAAACCGTACACTTATAATAAAAAGGGAGAAAAAATAGAACTTTTCCCGGCGGAAAAATTGAATTTGCCCAAACGCTATCACAATAAATGGACGATAAGAGATCATACTGTGCTTGTTTATCCCGCAAGAGGCGAAGTTGTATGGGGATTAACCGCAAAATTAATAAACGAATTTGTAGGAAAACTTAGGTAGCTGAAAATTAGTATTTAATTTTCGTTCATAAGAAAACTTTTCTTTTTTTTTATATTATACGCAGAAAGTTCTCGGATCACACTAATTAGAATTTCTATTCTCAGATTACTCCTTATTCTTGTAAGAAGAACAAATATATTCTTATGAATAGCATCAATAGATTCGCTGAATGATTTAACATTCGGAACGTAGATGTATTGGAATTCACAAAACGCATTTGTACCCTTGAAAACTAATGATTAATTCATTAGATTTCGGTGTGCCACTGCAGAAATGCGGTGGCATTTTCTTTTATATATCCACAAAAAAAACAGGAGGAGAAAGTTGTCGAATTTTGTTTATTTAAGTAAAGAGCGACTCCACGAATTAGAGAAGGAACTGAACGACCTTAAGACCAGAGGCAGAAAAGAAATGGCGCAAAGGATTGCTGAAGCTCGTTCGCACGGCGATCTTTCCGAAAATGCAGAATATGATGCCGCTAAGGATGCACAAGGACTTCTCGAATTAAGAATAAGTAAGTTGGAAGAAATGCTCTCCAAAGCTAGGGTGATCGATAAATCCAGTGTTCCCGCTGGAGAGGTCGGCATACTTTCTACAGTTACTATTAAAAACCTGAAAATGAATAAAATTTTTAAATATACAATAGTATCTCCGGAAGAAGCGAATTTAGCCAATGGAAAAATCTCTTTCGAATCACCTGTTGGTAAAGCATTGATGGGTGCCAAAAAAGGAGATGTAGTCGATGCTAAAGTTCCAGCCGGCTTAATTCAGTTTGAGATCCTCGAAATCGAATAAATGGACAGATATTTAGAACATAAAGTAACAGAATTCATCAAGATTAATCGTCTGATTAATGCGGGCGATAAAATTTTACTTGCATTAAGCGGCGGCGCAGATTCTGTTTTTATGCTTAATTATTTTAATAAATTCAAAGATGAATTTGATATTGAAATAGCTGCTCTTCACGTAAATCATAATTTGCGTGGCGAAGAAAGTGACGGTGACGAACTCTTTTGCAGTAATATTTGCCAGAATTTAAATATCCAATTCAAAGTTGTGTCGGTAAACGTAAAAACCTTTGCAAAAGAGAACTCACTTTCTACGGAAGAAGCTGCCCGCGAATTGAGATACAAAGCTTTAGTGCAAACTGCCAAGCAATTTAATTGCAATAAAATTGCAACTGCCCACAATATAGACGATAATGCCGAAACTGTCCTTCTAAATTTATTCAAGGGGAAAGGAGTTTCTGCCTTAAGCGGAATTCCAGTTATCCGGGATAATATTATCCGGCCGATATTGTCTATTGGCAAGGAACAAATACTCGATTATCTGAACCGAAACCGAATCGAATATCGGATTGATTCGTCTAACAAGAACAACATTTTTCAGAGGAATTTTATTCGTAATAATATAATTCCCTTAATAAAAGAGAATTTGAACCCTAAACTCGAAGATGCGGTATTCAGAAACTCAGAAATTCTAAGAGGCGTTTCCGAAGCCCTGGATGAAATATTAAACCGTATTGAAAGAGAATTTGTAACAATCAAAGACAATTGCGCTGAAATTGATTTGAAAGTTGTTGAAGTTTACGGAACAAATACTGTAATAGAATTGGTAAAACGCATTTTTATGAGAGAATTTAAGAAAGAATTTCATTTCAGCGATAAAAGTCTATTATTGAAATTAATTGGTACTCAAGTAGGTAAGAAACTTGAACTTTCAAGCGGTATTGTGGTTTACAG
Source organism: uncultured Melioribacteraceae bacterium (assembly GCA_964573255.1). Taxonomy (GTDB): domain Bacteria; phylum Bacteroidota; class Ignavibacteria; order Ignavibacteriales; family Melioribacteraceae; genus CAYNUJ01. Next base: position 923 of record CAZNJB010000023.1, on the reverse strand, counting down.
AGAAAGAGATTACATTAACATTTCGAACAATGCAGAAGATGAATTCTTTGAAAAGAGATTCAAAATTGGAGAAAGCATTGAGACACCGCTGGGTTCATTGAAAATTGAAGAAAGCAATTTGCCAACTGAATTCCCCGCGGAAAAAAGGAATATGGAATTTGCTTCGGCGGATGAACTTTCCGACGAATTTATTATCCGTAATTGGACCGAAGGAGATAAGTTCTTCCCTTTGGGAATGAAAGGGCAAAAAAAAATCTCCGACTTTTTAACCGATAGCAAAATCCCCTCAAATCTGCGGAAAAAACAATTGGTTCTTATAAATAACAATAAAATTATCTGGCTTGTCGGGCATCGTCTCGATAACCGGTTCAAAATAAAGGAAAACACAAAAAGAGTTATAAAATTATGGGTGAATTAAAAACAATAGAACAAGACGAAATTTGGGTTGGAAGCGAAAAATTTGTGCCTTTCTTATCCGAAGAAAAAATTCAAAATAGAATAAAGGAATTGGGTGAACAGTTAACAAATGATTATCATGGTAAATTCCCAATTTTTATAGGAATACTTAACGGTTCTTTTCTGTTTCTGGCGGATTTGATACGCCAAGTACACTTGAACTGCGAAATAGATTTCTATAAACTCAGCAGCTACGGCGATGCTAAAATTTCATCTGGAAATGTAAAACTGCTGAAAGAATTAAATGCCGATATAAACGACCGGCATGTTGTAATTGTTGAAGATATAGTGGATTCCGGGCTTTCTATTAAATTCATAAAAGAAGAAATGAGCAGGTTCAATCCTGCCAGTATTAAATTTGTTTCGTTGCTTTGCAAGCCCCAAGCCATTAAATATGATGTGAAAATTGATTATATTGGATTTGAAATACCTAATAAGTTTGTACTAGGGTATGGTCTGGACTATGC
>CAZNJB010000022.1:0-60053 GCA_964573255.1 uncultured Melioribacteraceae bacterium | reverse complement strand
ATATTATATTTATTCTATTGTTGGTATTGTTTTTAAAACCACATTCAGTTTTTGCTCAAGATGAGAAAGATGATGTTGAATTAAGTAATTTAATTAATCTTTATACTAACTTGGAATACAATACTATTGCTTTTGACGATTTAAAAAATAAATGGATAATTTCCGATCCTCTATTAATTCGTGAAGTTTTCAATAGATTTGTTGTTCACAATGCTTTGCGCCAGAAAGGGAAAGCTCTTACTCATAACGAGATAAGACAAAAATCTCTGGAAATACAAGGCGGAAACATATTGATTTTTCTTAGAAAGCGATATTATGATGATGAAATTGAGTATTTCGCGTTTGTTCCTTATTCTGAAATTTACAAGCAAACACCTGAATTATTAGTTGATTCCGTTGATGATGGATTTTATTTAAGAACAATTATCGGCGATAGACTATATAAAAAATTACAAGAGCGGAGTTATTTCTTTAGTGGTGTTACAAAGGAAGTTTTTGATGTAAGAGCAGGTTATTATTTTAATATTTACCTGAATTTGATTGAACCGGAACTTATGTTCTGGTCAACTACTTCGCAGGAGCGAAATAAGTATCTATTGTCTTTCTTTGGGAAATGGGGAAATGACAACATATTTATGCCGGGACAGTTTTTAAGAACCTATACTGCGGGGGCGCGCTTAACATATTTCGACGTCATATCGAGTGAACCTGGTGATTATTCCTATCAAGTTTCTGTTGGAATTGGACTTCCTTCTAATGATATGTATAGTTCTGCTTTGCCCAAAACTGCAAGACTGATGAAATCCGGGCAAGATATTTATCTTAAAATATCCGGTCAACCATTCGAAACTCTTTTTCCTAAATTCGAAAACTTTTATATGGATTTTGAATTGGGTTATAATATTTTTGAATACACATATAAAGATTACGGAATTAATAAACTTTTAGATTTTTATTCGTTCAGAGATTATTTTGCAATTAAAGTTCGAAAAAGAAAAATATTCAATATTTTTAATTTAGGGCAATTTAAAGCAGCTATCGGTTTTTCAGCTCATGATGTTTTCAAATTTAGAATTGATCCTACAATTAAAGATGTTGTTGACTTGGAGCCCAATAAGGACTTTGCTAATAAATTTGTTCATTATGCAATTGGAAGCGTAGGTATTGAAAAATTTGGCGGGTTAATTCAATATGATGTAGATTTCAATCTTGGATATAGTTTGGAAGGATATGCATTAGCTGGTATTAAAGCAGTATTTATGCTGAGTGATAATTTTGGGTTAGATCTCAGATATTACCAAGCTCTTGGGTTTAGTCAAACCGAACAACCTTGGAGAACAGACACCTATATGGTGTTTTCTCCTGTGCTAAAAATCAACTATTAAATAATTAATTGACTAAGGTATGTTTAGAAGGATAATACTTATATTATTCCTGAGCTGTTTCACAATCAGCAATGCTCAGACCGTCGATAGATATATTCAAAAGATATCGAGAAAAATTAAAGAGGATAATACCTACCTTAATTTGCAGTCGGTAAATTATGCCCCCTTACGACCAGATGAAATAAAAGAATTAAGAGGAATTCCATTATTTAATGGTGATACTTACGATTTTGATTTTGTTGACGGTGTTCAATACAAATTTATAATACTTCCAGAGAATATTGATTTTGATGAACCTGTACTACTTTTAGTGAAAAAAGTTACTCCTCCGGCTGCTGGAGGTGGACAGGAATTTTTTGCCGCTACTACTACAGGTCCAACTGAAGAAGTTGTGCTATCTTTTGAAGATATGCAGAATTTATTCTTCAATCATATTGATATATATAATAAATTGTTAAAAAAAGTTAAAGTTTTACTCAAGCAGGGTGAACCCGAAAGTTTATTGAAAATAAAAGTTGATTCAGAGGTTAGAAGAAGTAGAGGTCTATCAGCGCCGGATAATTTAGATTACATTAATTATTCACTTGTGAATTCTCCACATATGTTTCCTCCCAAACCTAAGGCTAAAAAAGCGAGAGGTAGAACATTCGTTCGTCCCGGTTCCAAGGCAGCTGGTGGTTCCTCGGTACCAATGAAAATTAGCGCCGATTTCGGTAAATGGACATTCTTCCACAAAGAATATATGGATTGGGATAATAATACTATTAGTGCTGAGATAAATACTACAAATGAATTATTGAATTTGTTACCTTGGCAGCCGATGACGATGAGCATTGGAATTAGATCTTTAATTTTTCTTTCCGGAAAACAGAAAAATATTCAAAAAGATTTTATTATTGACGCTTCTATGATGGGAAGATTTAGGGTGAATACCGGCAGTCTTGTTCCTTCTTTACCATTTATGTTTTCTGAAAAACCAAAATTAAATGTTGGTGGAGGAGTAGTCATTAAACTTGCTACAACAAGAATTTTTGGGCTTCCATTTTTAAATTTTTACTTCTCTTCAGGAACCGAAGATTATTCGAATCCTTATGCTGTTTTTGGAAAATCCGATAGTTCTTATGCGTATTTTTCTTTTACTCAGTGGATGGCAGCAATGTCGTTTTATTGGAACACTAATCAAGATAGAAATTTAAGAATGAGAATGGATGTTGGAATTGCTCGTTATGATGTAAGTAAAGCAGTATATTATAAGGGTACAAATTCAAGTTTAGTATTTAATCGTTTTCAGCCGTATATTAAATTATATATGAATTTTGTGCCTAAAGGGAATGAGCTTTTCTCTGCAAATATCAGATTGTTCGATAGCGTATTGAAATTTGATTTTTGGTTGCAATTATTGAAACTAAAACCTGCCCATACATTTAGATTTTATGCTTCCTATATTGCAGAACCTTTATTCCGTCGTACTTATGAATGGGAAAATCCCAAAAGTACTATGATAGGAGTTATCTATCGTTATGGGTTTAATTAATTATGGTTGAATGATGAAAAAATTATTAGCAATAATATTATTTATTACTTCAATATCTGTTTTCGGACAAGATCAACAAGATTCTGTTAGACTCAAGAGATTGATAAAAATCTATCGTAATCTTGAATATAATACTACAGCATTTGATGATCTAAAAAATAAATGGTACGTAACTGATCCAATATATGTAAGAGAAATATATAACAGATTTATTGTTAATAATGGACTGACGATAAACGGGAAAAAACCTTCAAGAGAAGTAATATTGGAAAAAACTCAAGATGTTTATCACGGTGATGTATTTATTGAATTGAAAAAGCGTTATTATGATGATGAAATTGACGAACTTAGATTTTTCAGTGAGGCGAAAATTGGTGTCCTCGATTCGAACAGAAATAAAAAAATAATTAAACGTGATTACTTCTTTGATCCCATTGATGATTATATTTTTATTAAAGATATATTAGGACAGTCAATTTACGAAGATCTAAAAGCTCAATTCTATGCCTACACTGATTTAACTAAAGCTCCTTATGCTGCTAAGCAAGCATATAATTTTGATATTTATATGCATTTGCAAGAACCTGAAGTCCTCTTTTGGAATACTACTACAAGTCAAAAAAATAAATATCTAGTTTCATTTATTTCTCGTTGGGGAAATGATTATATAGGATTCCCTGGTTGGTATTATCCTGATATTTTCCCTGGTATAAAAGTAACATATATCGATTATTTAAAAAATAATGAACCTTATGTTACATATTCCTTAGAGATGGGATATGGTATTCCGGTTCGCCAACCTCAATTTGAATTTAATAAAGATGATTTTGGTCCCAGACTATTCCATACCGGTTCAAATATTTATTTCAAATTGTTCGGAAACCCGCTTAAACTCATTTCGGATGATTTGGATAAAGTTGAAATTAGTTTGACAGGTATGTTTTCGATAACAACATATAAAACAAGTAATTTTGGATTAAAATATAAATCTCAATTTTATTCAAATAGAAATTATTTTTCTATAGTTGCTAAGTATAAAGATTTATTCAAGATAATGAATATTGGCTGGTTTTATGGAGGGGTAGGTATAAGTTCGTATGATATTTATCATTATTTGTTAGATCCGAAACTCAGTAATCTGCAAGAAATTGGTACTGCGAAAAGTGGAAATTTTGAACATGTAATTTCATTGGAAGCAGGGATGAGCGAATATGCAGGATTACTTTCCCACGATTTGTCCTTACAATTAAACTATAATGTGGTTAAAAGTTTCGGATATATTGGTTTTAAAGCACATTTCTTATTAAGCAATGTAGTAGGCTTAGATTTTAAATTCTTTACATCACTTGGTTTTATAAGTTCGAGTCTGCCATTTTATAAAGTTAACAATTATATTGTCTTTTCTCCAATCATAAAAATAAATTACTAAAAGTTTGAGGAGTTCCTTCTTGGTATGAAGAAATTAAGTAGAAAAATATTATTGCTTCTTGCTCTTTTTGCAACACTTCTACCAGCACAGGATAAAGCTAACCAGAGCAGTGGTGATTTGCCAAAGGCAAAATCGATAACTTTGTTATCCCCCAATGGTGGAGAAACATGGAAAATTGGTACAACACATACAATTCGTTGGACTAGTTCTGAAGTACAATTTGTTCGTATTGATCTTTCCTCTACTGGTGGAACTTCGTGGAAAACTATTGTGAGTTCAACAACTGCTAGCGTTGGACAATATGATTGGACAATATCTTCTAGTCTTTACTCACCTACTACAGAAGCTAGAATAAGGGTTTATGATATAACTGATGGTAGTGTATTGGCTCAGTCTGCAGCAAACTTTACGATAAGTCAGTTGGATGTAACTTCTCCCACGTCAGCTAATAAATTGCAGGTCGGCGATAATTTTGATATTTCGTGGATTGCCAGTAACGATATCTCTACTTTAAAAATTGAGTATACATCTAATGGATTAATTTGGAATAATATCAGTGCATCCGAAGCGGCAACTGCGAGTCCTTTTACATGGAATGTTCCCGATGATCCGTCTTCAATTGCACAGATAAGATTAACCGATTTAGCAAATAGTGTAAACGTTGCTTATAGTGATATTTTTTCTATAGCATCTCTTTCACTTACATCACCAAATGGCGGTGAAGATTGGTTTAGCGGTACTAATCAGGCAATAACTTGGACGAGTACCAATGTTTCTTCTGTGAAAATCGAATATTCTACGGATAATGGACTTACTTGGACGACTATTGAAAATGCTTATGATGCGGGTGCAGGGAGTTACTCTTGGAATGTACCGTTTACTCCTACCGATGAAGCAATGCTCAGGATATCGGATGCTTCCTATTCCAATGTAAACGACCAATCCGATAATAAATTTACGATATCGAGTATTAGGGTGGATACCCCAAATGGCGGGGAAGGTTGGACAATTGGTTCATCAAAAACAATTACTTGGTCATCTAATATAGCTGGAAATCTAAAAATTGAACTTTCGACTGACGGTGGTGCTACTTTTTCAAACGTTTTGGTTAATTCAGTAGCTGCAACAGCAGCAAGTTCCACAATTACAGTTCCAAATGCACCAACGCAGCAAGCACGTATTAAAATTTCAAGTGTAAATGATCCTACAAAATATGATATTTCTGATGTCGATTTCACAATAGGAACCGTTACCGTTACAACACCAGCCGGTGGAGAAGTTTGGCAATCGAGTACTGTAAATGCTATTGAGTGGACTTCCTCCGGTTTGGATGTGGTTGCAATAGAATATTCTCTTGACGGAACTACATGGAATAGCATTACTTCTTCAACCTCTGCAGCTACCGGAAGTTACAATTGGTCGATTCCTTCTTCATTATCTGGAAATAGTATTACCATTCGCATTCGAGATGCTGAGACCGGAACGGATATTTTATCAACAAGTAATCCCTTCTCAATTACCGGATTAAGATTAACCTCACCTTCGGGTGGGGAAGCCTGGGAATCAGGTTCAACACAAAATATAACTTGGACAGCCAGTTCATCCATAAACAACATTACAATTCAGTATAGCACAGATAATGGTACTACTTGGAATAATATTGCTACAGGAGTGACTGCTTCTGATGGTACATATTCTTGGTCAATTCCGGGAAGTTTAAGTTCTTCTCAAATGAGAGTAAGAATAGTCAATGAGGATAACTCCAGTATTTTTTCAATGAACTCTCAATTCTTCCGTATCGGGAATATTGGGTTATCCACTCCGAACGGAGGGGAAACATTATTGGCTGGCGGTACATACAATATTACCTGGTCCAATAGCACAAGTGTTGAGTTTGTTAGAATACAATATTCAACGAATGGAGGTACTTCTTTCATCAATATTGCTAATGCAGTAGATGCTTCTTTAGGCAGTTATACTTGGAATATTCCCGATGTTACTACATCAAACGGAAGAATACGAATATCCGATACATTCGGTCCAACTATTGATGATACATCCTCGGCTGATTTTACAATCGCGAGGCTGCAAGTTACTTCTCCAAACGGAGGTGAAGGGTATTCACCGGGAAGCACCCAAACAATTACTTGGAATAGTTCCTCAATTAATGATGTTAAAATTGAATTTAGTCTCGATGGCGGTTCAACATGGTCTACTATTGTAGGTTCAATTAGTGCAGCTTCGGGTAGCTACAGTTGGACTGTTCCTACTGCTCCGACATCAAGTGGTTTAATAAAAATAAGTTCCGTAGATAATCCTAACTTTTATGATGTTAGTGATGCTAACTTCAAGATCGCCAGTTTAGTTGTAACCTCCCCAAACGGCGGGGAAAATTATCAGACCGGATCTTCACAAACTATTTCTTGGAGTGCATCTTCAAATATATCGTCTGTTAACATTGATTTGTCGACTGATAATGGTCTTAATTGGATAAATTTAAGTACGGGTTATAACGCAGCACAAGATTTTTCTTGGACGGTTGGGAATAATCCTTCTTCGCAGGCATTAATTAGAGTTACTGATGCATCCAATAATAATATTAAAGATGAAAGTGATGCCATTTTCGCTATTGAACTGTTACAAGTTACTTCTCCCAATGGTGGTGAATTTTTCTTAGTTGATAGCACCGTTAACATTACTTGGAATTCGAATTCAGTAAATAATGTTAAATTGGAGTATTCAACTAATAACGGATTAGTCTGGCAAAATATAATAGCATCGACTCCCGCTGCACCTCAAAGCTATTCTTGGACTGTTCCTAATACGCCATCGGCAGATGTTATTGTGAGAATTTCGGATGCAGATAATGCATCCGCTGTAATTACCGATAATAGTGATACTACTTTCACAATAAGTACTCTTTATTTAAAATCGCCCAATGGCGGTGAAAGTTTTTCTGTGAATACACAGCAGACTATTCTTTGGAGTGCTCATTCGTCGGTTAATTCGGTTACTTTGGAATATACTACAAATAATGGTACTTCTTGGAATACTATTTCATCATCAGTGACTGCATCGGATCAAAGTTATCAATGGACTATTCCTAATGCAACAACTAATCAGGCTCTTGTTAGAATAACCGATAATAACAATACTAGTGTATCTGATCAGAGTGATGGCTTATTTTCAATTGGCAGTATGTCTCTGACTTCTCCCAACGGAGGAGAGAGATGGCAAGTCGGTTCTACTCATAAGATTACTTGGAATAATATCAGTTCTGTTTTACAAGTAAATATTGAATATTCTACAGACAATGGAAATTCTTGGACTTCCATTGCTACTAATATATCCGCATCATTAGAATCATATGACTGGACTATCCCTAATTCATTAACTTCATTGGCATTAGTAAGAGTGAAGGATGCCAGTGATGCAACAATTAATGATATAAGTGATGCAGTATTTACAATTGCTGATTTGAATGTAACGGCACCAAACGGTAACGAAGCATTGCAAGTTGGCGGTTCATATGCTATAACATGGACTGCATCGAATATACCTCAAATTGATATTGAATATTCTTCAGACAATGGTTCTACCTGGACAACGATCTCTACCGGCATTGATGCTTCATTAGGGAATTATCAATGGACTTTACCGTCTACAGCAACATCCACCGGATTGATAAGAATAACCGATTCTCAAATCAGTACCATTTCAGATCAATCTGATCAGACTTTTAGTTTGATCTCGTTAGATTTAACCTCTCCTGATGGCGGTGAAGGCTGGACAATAGGTGATACAAAATCTATTACATGGACACATGGTGGAGTTGCAACAATTAAACTGGAATATTCTACTGATAACGGAACTACTTGGAATACAATAATTGATAACATAGATGCGAATGATCTTAGTTATAATTGGACTATCCCGAATTCACCATCTTCCGATTATTTGGTTAGAATAATTGATGAAGCAAGAACAAATATAAGTGACCAAAGTGCCGCAATTTTTACAGTTGGTTCAATTGTTGTAACCAAACCGGTTGGAACTGATAATTGGAAATCTGGCACAACAAATGAAATAACCTGGACTGCGACTGATGGATTAAATACTGTTAACCTGGAATATTCGACTGATAATGGAAGTAATTGGACTTCTATTGCTACTTCCATACCAGCTTCCACTCAATCTTATTTTTGGACCATCCCGGGTAATATTTCTTCTTCAACTGCAAAGATAAGAGTTTCTCACGGAATTACGGCGAGCGAGATAAGTGACGAATCTTCTGTTTTTACTATTAATTCATTGCAATTAATTAAACCAAACGGAGGGGATTTTTTCCAAGCAGGGACAACAGAAAGGATTGAATGGAGTAGTTCCGTTGTAAATTCTCTTACAATAGAATATTCTACAAATAATGGTACTTCGTGGAGTACTATTGCTAATAATTATCCTGCTTCTAATGGTGTATATAACTGGAGTGTGCCTGCTAATATTTCGAGTAAAGTTGCCAAAGTAAGAATCAAAGATGCAAATAACACAAATATTTTGGATTCTAGCAGTGCCGTTTTTACGATTGGAAGTATCACAGTTACTTCTCCGGCTACCGATTCCGTTTGGAAATCCAATAATACATATACTATTAAATGGAATGCTAGTTCAAGCGTTGATTTAGTTAGATTGGATTATTCTACCGATTTAGGTACAAGTTGGAATGTAATAAGTACTTCAATTACTGGATTATTAGGGCAATATGATTGGACTATTCCAGCAAATATTTCTTCCAATCAAGTGCAAATAAGGGCTAGTGATGCTCTTTCAAGCTTAGCTATTTCCGATATTTCGGATGTATTTACAATTATGTTTTTGGATGTCGTTTCTCCAAACGGTGGAGAAAATTGGCAAACCGGCTCAACGCAAACAATTTCCTGGAATGCTAGTAGTTTAATAAGTAATGTTAATCTTTATTACAGCAGCGATAACGGAGCAAATTGGAATTCGATTGCCACAAATCTCAATGCTTCCGATGGCTCATACAATTGGACACTTCCGATGGGTATTGCTTCGTCCAATATGTTAATTAAGATTGAAAATTCCTCAAATTCTTCAATTTCAGATATTAGTGATGCAGTATTTACTGCAAGTGAAATTTTATTAACTTCGCCGACATCAAGTTCTGTTCTTCAAACAGGTAGCACTTTTGAAATTACTTGGAATTCAACAAATCTTACCAATGTTAAATTAGAATATTCTTTAGACAATCAAACAACTTGGTCAACTATTGTTAATTCTGTTGCAGCTAGTTTAGGAAGTTACACTTGGAATATCCCAAGCGGTACGGCAACGAACCAAGGCGTAATAAGAATAAGTCCTACTTCGGATGCCAGTATTCAAGATACCGCCGGATTATTTGTTATTAAACAATTAGATTTAACAGCTCCGGTAGGAGGGGAAATCTGGCAAACCGGTTCTACTCAAAATATTACTTGGAATTCTTCTCAAGTTTCACAACTTAACATTTATTATTCTACAAATAACGGCTCAACTTGGTCAACTATTGTTTCAAATACAAATGCCGCAACAGGTTCTTATGCCTGGTCTATTCCGAATAATATTTCAACGAGCAATGCATTAGTTAAAATTGAGGATGCTACCAATACATCAATTTCGGATTCGAGTGCATCAACGTTTTCAATTGGTTCCTTAGCAATTACTTCTCCCGTTAGCGGTGATGAATGGCAGTCCGATAGAACTTATACAATTAAGTGGACGTTCACAGATATTCAAAATGTAAGAATTGAATATTCAATTGATAATGGTTCGGTTTGGAAAGAGATTGTAGCTTCAGTAGCTGCATCTTTAGGACAGTATGATTGGAATATACCTGCGGGAATATCTTCAAATCAAGCATTAATTAGAATAACTTCAATTGAAAAGGCATCACTTACAGCCACTAGCAATATTTTTACGATAAAGCGATTAGATTTAACTCAACCCAACGGCGGGGAAATTGTTCAATCGGGTGCAAACTATTCCATTACCTGGAACTCATCGCAAGTAGGAACAATTGATTTATATTATTCGGCAAACAATGGTCAAGTATGGAACAGTATTGTCACAGGAGTAAATGCTTCACTCGGTTCATATTTATGGGCAGTTCCTCCCGATGTGACTTCATCCAATGCTTTGATTAGATTAATTGATGCAGGAAATTCGTCAATAAGAGATTCAAGTTCATCGACATTTACTATTGGCAGTCTGGCCATCACATCACCTGTGAATACCGATCAATGGCAGGCAGGTACAACACATGACATTACTTGGACGGAAAGCGGACTTCAGAATGTAAAGTTAGAATATTCTTCTGATAATGGTTCTAATTGGAATGAAATTATAGCTTCTGTAGCAGCAAATCTTGGCTCATACAGTTGGACAATTCCATCGAATCTCAGTACAGCACAGGCTAAAGTAAGAATTACTGCTGTTGAAGATAACTCTATTAAGTCCGAAAGCTCTGTCTTCACTATAAAATTATTAAGTTTAGCTTCGCCAAACGGCGGAGAGTTATTCCAATCCGGTTCTAATCAAACAATATCTTGGTCTGCTGGACAAATTAGTACTTTGGATATCTATTATTCGACCGATCAAGGACAGAGTTGGAATACAATTATTACAGGGTACAATGCTTCTCTCGGTACTTTCAATTGGAGTATTCCATCCAATGTAACTACCACCCAAGGGTTGGTGAGATTAATTGATTCCAATAACAGCTCAGTTAGGGATTCAAGTGATAACGTATTTTCTATTGGTTCTTTATCTTTAACAGCTCCATCAGGTGGTGAAGTATGGCAATCGAATACAACTAATAGTATTACTTGGAATAGCACCGGAATTGATAATGTGAAATTAGAATATTCCCTTGATAACGGTGCAAATTGGTCTACTATTTCATCATCGGTTAATGCAGCAAATGGCTCATATGATTGGACGATCCCTTCCGGATTATCTTCGAATTTAGCTTTAGTTAGAATAAGTGCTGTCTCTGATGCTTCAATAATGGACCAGAGCAATAACTTTACGATAAAACAGTTGGATTTGACTTCGCCTATTGGCGGGGAATATTTATTGAGTGGTACTTCGACTTCGATTACTTGGAGTTCAGGACAAGTAAATCAAGTGAATATCTATTATTCAATAGATAACGGTTCCACATTCAGGGTAATTATTGAGAACCAAAATGCTACTACAGGAACGTATACCTGGAATATACCAGATACGTTAACTTCATCACAAGCAATAATCAGAATAGTTGATGTTGATAATTCTACCGTTCGGGATCAAAGTGATAACCTATTTACAATTGGGTTATTGTCTATTACAAATCCATCAGGTGGAGAGGAATGGCAGACCGGTTCCACTCAAAAAATTCAGTGGAATGCTTCTAATACTGGAAATCTTACACTAGAATATAGTTTGGACGGAAACGCTTGGACGACGATTGCTTCGAATGTGGATCCTGCAAATGGATTTTATGATTGGTTAATTCCCACGGGAATTTCTTCTTCAGCAGCTCAAGTAAGAGTAACTTCCGTTCTATCGAATAATATCAGGGATGTGAGTGCTGCTTTCAAATTGAAAGAATTAAATATAACATCACCCAATGGTGGTGAAAACTGGCTTGCCGGAAGTATTCAACAAATTACTTGGAACAGCGGCGCAGTAAACGGCATAAACATTTATTTGTCCAAGGATAACGGTACTACTTGGAATGCTATTAAATTAAATCAAAATGCGTCCTCCGGTAGCTTCAGTTGGAATATACCTGATACTATTGCAACGAGCGAGGCATTGATTAAAATTGAAGATGCCGGAAACAGTGCGATTAAAGATTCCAGTAATAATGTATTTACTATTAATACTCTGATGTTAACATCACCATCAGGAGGAGAGAAGTTCCAAGAAGGAGCGGATGTTAATATAGTTTGGTTGGGCTCTTCAACATTTAATCAAGTAAAACTTGAGTATTCTATTGACGGAGGAATAAACTGGAGTACAATAGTTTCGAGCGCACCTGCTTCCGATAACGGTTATACATGGACTATCCCAGCGGGAACCGCTACCAATAAAGCTCGTGTGAGAGTGAGCGATTTACCTAGTGCTAATTTCGTTAGTAGCAGTTCCGATTTTACTATTGCGAAGTTGCAACTAACTTCTCCCAATGGAAGTGATTATTTACAAGCCGGAACAACCTCCAACATCACTTGGCAGAGTTCCTTCATTAATAATGTTGATATTGAGTATTCTTCCGATGGAGGTGCGAATTGGAATAGCATTGTAACAAATTATTCTGCTGCAAGTCAAACCTATGCTTGGAATATCCCGGCAAATCTTTCTTCCAATCAGATGCTTGTAAGGATATCCGATTCTCAGCAGAATACTATAACTGATCAAAGCAATGCTCAGTTTACTGTTGGAGATGTTCAAGTTGTATTCCCGAATAACGGTGAATTGCTAAACGCCGGTAAGACATATACAATCCAGTGGACTAATAGCTCATCAGTATCAAATGTGAAAATTGAATTATCTACCGACAATGGTTCGAATTGGGTTCCGATAGTTGATAATACTCCAGCTGATGGTAGTTATGATTGGGCGATATCTTCAACTATTACATCAGATAAATGTTTGATACGAATAAGCGATGCTCAATCTAATTTGAGTATTAGTGATGTTAGTGATAATGTATTTGTAATTGATGCATTGATTTTAACTTCACCTAACGGTGGGGAGAGTTTCCAAATAGGTTCAACGCAAGCCATTACTTGGCAATCTGTTTCAAGTATAACAAATGTAAAATTAGAATTCTCCGTTGATGGTGGTGGATGGAATTTAATTGCAAATAATGTAGCAGCAAATTTGGGTACTTATAATTGGACAATACCCAACTCACCTTCGGATTCGGTTTTAGTTAGAGTAAGTGATCCGAATAATAGCAGTTTTTCTGATATTAGTTCCTCATCATTTAGAATATCGGATGTGAGGTTAACACAGCCCAACGGCGGAGAAAAGTGGCAAGCAGGTTCTTCAAAGAATATTATTTGGACTAATACAGTTAATGTAGATTCCGTTGATTTATTCTACACCACTTCTGGTACAAATTGGCAGTTTATTTCCAGAAGAAATGCAAGCGATGGAAGTTATACTTGGACATTGCCAAATACAACAAGCACACAATATTCTGTGCAAATTGTTGATGTGTCCTCAGGCTCGGCAGTAAATGATACAGCTGATTCACGGTTTATTGTTTCGGATGTTAATATTAATCAACCTACTGGCGGTGAAAGCGTTCTAGCCGGATCGACTTTAATTATTAAATGGAATAACAGTAGTGATATAGATTCCTTAGAATTACGCTATTCGCTCGATAACGGAGCTTCTTGGAACGGAATTGCAACTGTTCAAGGTAATCAAACACAGTATTCTTGGAAGATACCGCAGGGAATAAGTTCGAATAATGCGAAGATTTCTTTAAGGGATTATAATTTTACAACCATAGGTGATACTACTGCTCCATTTATTATTACTTCTTCGAGTATTGTAGTTACACAACCTAACGGTGGTGAGTTTATTCCGGCCGGTTCTCAATATACAATTCAATGGACTGCAGATAATAGCATTTCAAATGTAGGAATAGATTTGTCGACTGACGGTGGCTCAAGTTGGAGTACCTTGGTGGGATCAATAAGTGCTTCTGCAGGTCAGTATAATTGGAATGTAAGTCCATCATTGGCTACTTCAAATGCACTCATAAAAGTTTACGATGTATTAAACACATTCATTGCTGATAGCAGTGATTTGATATTCACTATCGGTGGTTTATCTTTGATAGCACCTGATGGTGGAGAACATTGGCAGGGCGGAAGTGCACAAACAATTCAATGGACTGCCTCGCCAAATGTAACAAATATTAAAATTGAATATTCTTCTGACGGTGGAAGTAATTGGCAGACTATCGAATCCTCCTATCCGGCTGCCGGAGGAACCTATACTTGGAATATCCCGAATATTTCATCTAATAATGCTCTTATTAGAATTAGTGATATTACTTCTTCCAATCAAATTAATGATGTTAGTTCTTCATCTTTCATTATTAGTCTTCTTACACTTACAGCTCCGAACGGAGGAGAAGATTTACAACTTGGTTCTACGTATAATATTTCCTGGGTGAACAGCAGCGATATTACTCAAGTTATCTTAGAATATTCAGCTGACGGAGTTAGTTGGTCGGCTATTACCTCCCAACCAATCGATGCTTCTACCGGAAGTTATACATGGAATTTAACAGGATTGAACTGCTCATCCACAAATTTTGTAAGGGTTAAGGATTTTGCTTTCCCTTCAACCATAGATGCCAGTGACGCTAGCTTTACAATCAAACAATTGGATATTGCTTCTCCTGGCGGAGGTGAAAATTGGCAAGCAGGTTCAACCCAAACTATAAGCTGGGACTATTGTAATATTAATAAAGTGATTATTGAATATTCCGTAAATGACGGAACTACTTGGAATAAGATTGATACTGTAAATGCTGCTAATTTAACTTATAGCTGGACGGTAACGAATGATACCAGCAAAACAGCAAGAATTAGACTGCGTGATTTAGATAATGCTTCCATACTTGCAGTCAGTAATAGATTTACAGTATTTACTCCTACAATTTCATTGATTTCACCAAACGGCGGTGAGCATTATCAAGCTAAGGATGTAAGACAAATTAAATGGACCGGATTATGGCTGAATACTATTAAAATTGAATACTCGCTTGATAATGGGGTGAATTGGAATCTATTGGAAAATTCATACCCTGCAGCCAGCGGAGTATATAATTGGCTCCTTCCTGATACAGTAACATCACAAGCATTGGTTAAAATATCTGATACCCAAAATCCTTCTCTCGTAGATTCAAGTGCGAGTACATTCAAGATTAGTAAACTTTCTCTTCTTTCTCCATTAGGAGGAGAATTCTGGACTTCCGGTTCAACTCAAAAAATTAAATGGTCGGCTAGTAACACTATCAACAACGTAAAATTACAATATACTCTAGATGGTCAAACCTACACAACGATTCCTGGCGCGAATGCATTAGTAGCCTCAACCGGTTCATTCGATTGGAATATTTCTCAAAATATTTCTTCTGCAAACGCAAAAATATTAGTTACAGCAATCGAAGGGGATTCAATTGATGCTGTTTCTCCAGAGGTATTTAAAATTGGTTGGATAGTCGCATCGCAACCAGCCGGAGGAGAAATTTTGCATGCGGGTAAGACTTTCCCGATTACTTGGACGAAGAGTTCGAGTGTTACGAATTTAAAACTTGACTTGCTCGATGAATCTACCGGAGTAATTAAAAATATTGGTTCCGTAGGGGACACGACAAGCTTTTTGTGGACTGTAACAAATGATATAACAACCGATTCAGCTCGTATTATTATAAGCGATGAAGGTTCATCGTATCAAATTTCAGATACGACACAAAGATTTTCAATAAGAACATTGAGAATTACGCTTCCGGATAATACTACAAATTGGATGGCAGGTACAACTCAGCAGATTCAATGGGCAGCCAGTCCACAAATTGATTCCGTACGAATTGAGTTTTCGACTGACGCTGGTTCAACTTGGAATCCGGTTACTCCCTCAAATGTTCCGGCTTCTCCTGCCAGCTACAGTTGGAATATTCCTTCAACCATTTCATCATCGAATTGTATGATAAAAATTAATGATGTAGCAAACAGTGATATTGTCGATACTACATCAACATTTACTATTTATATCCCTTCATTAACATTAACTTCACCTAATGGAGGAGATTATTTAATCGCTGGTTCTGTGGTTCCAATCAAGTGGGAAGCTGGATTTGTAACTTCCATAACAATTGAATTCAGTCCGGATAACGGAGCTACATGGACTACACTAGTTTCGCCATATAATGCATCGAATGGATTTTATAATTGGACTATACCGAGTGATTTAAGTACTACGGAAGGATTAATTAGAATCACTGACTTTTCAGATAATAATAATACTGATGTAAGTGATGCCGTATTTAAAATAGGTTGGATAAAAATAACATCACCATCACAGGGTGAAAGATTCCGAGCAGGATTAAGTGCTAATATCAATTGGCAGGTAAGTAATTCAGTTGCAGGAGTGGATTTGTATTATATTATGGCTCAAGATACAATCCCGATCGCAACTAATCAGTTAGCCTCCGCCGGTTCGTATGCATGGAATAATTTACCGTCTGTGTCGACAGATAGTATTAAGGTGATTGTTTTTGACTCCGAATCGAACAGAAAATTATATGCTGCTACTGATTACTTCTCAATTAGCATATTGAATGTTGATTCTCCAAATGGCGGTGAATTTTTAAGTAGCGGAACAACTTCAAAAATAAAATGGACTGCTAGCAGCAATATCAGCCGTCTGAAAATTAGATTGTATACACCGGAACTCGGATGGAATATAATTGTGCCTACTACGGTAAGCAGTGCCGGTAGTTTCGATTGGAATATTCCTGCTACTTTAGTATCTGATTCGGCCAAAATAGAAATTAGCGATGTTCAATATCCTAATGTTGCTGATACTTCCGATGCAGTTTTCAGAGTAGGAAGCTTACAGTTGCTTTCTTTGAAAAACTCAGAAAAAATCAGAGAAAATTCTTCCTATAAGATTCAATGGTCGGCTTCTTCTAATATTAAATTTGTTGAAATATCATATAAGATAGCCAAAGGAAACAGCTGGACTCCAATAGTAATTACTCAAGCAGATTCAAGTTACGATTGGATAGTTCCGCAGACTCCTTCTAATGATTGTTATATAAGAATAAGGGATGTAAATAATACTTCCTTGTTAGACACCAATACATCGGCATTTACTATTGCAAGATTGAGAATTACTTCTCCGGTAGGTGGAGAATATTTGCAAGCCGGTGTTGACAGGAATTATACTATTGAATTGGAAAGACAATTTATTGATAACATTCGACTTGAGTACACCAAAGATTATACAGCAAATCCCGTAAAATGGGAAAATATTTCTATCCCTAACGGAACCGGTACATCATATATTTGGAATGAAATCGAAAACCTTGGTTTAAGTGATGCCGGTAATAATTATAAGATTAGGGTTTATGATTTAAATTATCCAGAGGTAGGAGATACTGTAGATAAACCGATAGTTGTAAGTTACCTCAGATTGATTAATCCAAATGGCGGTACTGGAGAACAGATAGGAACGCAATATAATGTTGAATGGATTGCAAGTTCAAATACAATTAGTACCGTTAATTTAGCGGTTAAAGGAAGTGGAGATCCGAATTACGGCGTCCCGTTGAATGCGAATCCTTTGAATGCTGCTGATTTAAAATATATTTGGAATATTAATATTGATCCGGATCCTGGCGTTTCAATGAAAATTTATGATCCGGAGCATCCTGAAATTTACGATTTAAGTGACAGTACATTCATTATAAGTAGAATACAATTAGTAACCCCGGACGGCGGTGAAAGATGGCAAATCGGTAAAAAATATCCTGTAGAATGGAAGAGTGATTTTATTGATCAGGTTATATTGCAATATAATTTAACAGGTAATGATGCCGATTGGCAGAATATACAAAATGCTGGATTCCAGAATTCTTCAGCCGGCGGAGGAATTTACGAATGGACTTTGGATGATGGAATTGTATTTGCAACCGATAAAGCAAAGGTTAGAGTTGTTTCTTCAGATTTCCAAAATATTAGAGATACAAGTAAATCTACGTTTACGATTGTACGTCTCGAAGTTACATCTCCGCAGAGTAGAGAAGCATGGAATACCGGTTCAACACATCAGATTTCTTGGATTTCCGAGAAACTCGATTCTGTAAGAATCTTTGTTGATCTCGGCGACGGAACTGCTCCTATCCCTGTCGCAGGACCAATTTCGGCAACAAATGATAATCCATATAGTTGGACTATCCCAACCGGAATTACAACCAGTAAGGCGAGAATTATCGTCCGAGATTACAGGGATGCTTCTATTGCGGATACTAGTAAAACAGAATTTGTTATTGGACCATCTCCGGTTGTTAGAGTAAGGGATAAATATCAAGGTGGAACAGTTAAATTTACTTGGAGTTTTGATACTCCCGGTGAGGTGTTAACTGTAATAGGATTGCAATGGAGATTTAGCGGTACAACTACTTACTCGCCCGGTGGTTCAGGCTTAACAATTTCACAGAGTACGTTTACCGGTCCGGTAATAGAAGATACCCTTAAATGGAACTCGAAAGCATTTGTAGATAATTTCGAAGGATTTGTTGATATTAAGGTTCTTTATCAGAGTGACTTTAATGTTAATTATGAAGTTCCGCTCGACAGTGTGAAAATTGACAATAAACCACCGGAATACGACGACAACACTTTTGTAATAACTCAGCGAGTATTTTCACAAGGCTGGGATAAAGCTGTTGCTAAATGGACAGCTGCGATTGATTCGTCAAAACCTGTTACTGTTAGCTTTGTTTCTAGCAGTACGGCAATAAACGGTGTATCAACCACAAGAGATTCAATGGTTTTAAGAGATTTAACCACTGCTACTAATTACGATTTCGATATAATTGTTTCCGATGCACTGGGTAATTCAAGAACATATCAACATTCTTTTACAACGTTGAATCTTGCCGACTACAATGGAGACAAAGCTATTGATGTAGTAGATTTGTCTGCTTTTGTCACTTCCTGGTCTTCACCTGATTCAATTCACGGAGCAGATTTCTATCCATATACCGGAGAAATTCCGTATGTGGAAGTTAACGGTAATTTTGAATTGGATATGAATGATCTGTTAACATTTATCGATATTTGGTATTACGATAAAATAAATGTATCGCTGCCCAAATTGGCGAATAAATCTTTCGGCGATTCGGACGAGCGAAAAGAAATTAGATTCAAACGCGGTGAAAAGAAATTTGAATTCCCGATTTCTTTGTCAGATAATAATGATATTAAGGCATTCTCTGTAAGATTGAGCTATGATAATGCAGTATTTGATTTGGATTCGATAACAATTACCGGAAAATCTATTTCTCCTGAAGATATATCATTGATATATGTTGATAGTCTAAATGGTATGATCTATGCAGACTTTGCTAAGATTAAGGGTAAGGCGAATGGAGAATATTTATTGACAGCTTCGGTAAATTCTAATTTGAATAAATTCAATCCAAAGGATTCGTTATTACTTGAAATTACCGGAGTCGATAATAAATCGGAAACTGTTTTCAAAAAATCGATAGTCTATACATTGACTGAAATTCCAAAGACGTATACTCTATCACAAAATTATCCGAATCCGTTTAATCCTTCAACAACGATTGAATACGAATTACCCGAGCCTGCAAGAGTTCAATTGGTTCTTTATAATATTTTAGGACAAAAGGTTGCTGTTCTTATCGATGGTATGAAGAAGGAAGGTTCGTATAAGTATTTATTCGATGCATCCAAAATTAACGGTGGATTGGCTACCGGAGTTTATATTTACCGTTTCGTAGCCAATAATTTTGTATCAACTAAGAAATTACTATTATTGAAATAAAGGATAAAGGTTTTGATATGAAAGCTCATGTGAAGTATTTGATAGTATTACTTATCATTCTTGCTGGGCAATATATTTTTATTTCTTGTGAATCGCCGAGTCTAATTGATAGTCCTCCGCCTTTCATCGAAATTATTGAGGGGCCGAAGGAGAATCAAGTTCTCAATGTAGATGAGGTTTATTTTAAGTGGAGAGGAAGTAGCGATGATTATCAATTCTCCTATACTCTTCTAATTTTGGATGAGGATAATGTTGATACAACTTATATCGATACTACTCAATGGTCTACGACTAACGAAGTATACTTTTCAAATTTAGATGAAGGCTTCTATGTCTTTAAAGTCTGGGGTAAAAGTGGGCAATTACAGCAGTCTACACAAAGAAAATTTCAAGTGGATGCTATATCCGGTAAAACTTTAATGTTTTATAAAAAGGAAACTACAATAAAACAAAATGATACTGCTAGTATATCGATTTGGACAGAAAACATTGATAGCTTAATATCGATGAGGGTAGTTGTAGTTTTCGATAAGAGTAGATTGGAATTTATTAGCGCACAGAAATCACCATTCGTAGAACGGAGAGAATTTACGCAGGTGCTTTTGCCTATTGAATTATCAATGCCCGGTTCCAGTTTATTAAATGATATCAATAATACTGGTAAGATAGAAATTTTTAGTGGATTTTTATCTAAGAACGGCAATCAAAAGGGCTTAAGTGGGTCAGGTTCGTTAGTGAAATTAAATTTCAGGGGTAAGAGAAAAGGAAATGCCCTTGTTGAATTTACTAAAATTGAATTAGTGTCTTCGGATAAAAAGATCATTAATGCTGATCTGCCTAAAAATGCTACTATAATAATAGAGTAGCCATTTATTAAATTCAGAATCATTATATTTATTAACTAAACCCAATCTAAGGAGTAGGGATGAAAATTATAAAATATGTTTTAGTTCTTATATTATGTAATACTCTTTACCTTTATGCACAAATTACTTACTCTGGACCGGCTACCGGAACTGTAGATACTGGTGTAGTTAGGACGACAGACGATTTTACTCGTGTTCAATTTACCCCAAATCTTAGTTTAAAATTAATTAATCACGAGAAACCTTCTTTATTGCCAACACCTGCTGCAGAATTGAGTTCGGTTCCGCCGGAAGGATCAAATTTTATTTTAGATCCTAATTATAATAAACTTGCCGGTGTAGATGATAGTGTGATTATATTTGAAGAATTTGAAGGATACAAACAATCCAATTCAATTCCACCGGATCCCTATCTAGCTGTAGGTCCTAATCATATTATATTTACTGTTAATAGTAGTTTCAAAATTACAGACAAGCAAGGGAATGAGTTAAAATCTATATCAGCGGCACAATGGTATTCCACTTTAGTCCCTGGCGCTTCTCCATTCGATCCAAAAGTTATTTACGATCATTATTCTGGTAGATGGGTGATGGTTTGGCTTCATATAAACGAATCGGCTAGCGAGGGATATTATTTGTTTTCAGTTTCTGATGATAGTGATCCTCTCGGAACTTGGTACAATTGGGCTTTGCCTTCAAATGTTGACGGTTCTACTGTGAACGGAAGTTGGGGAGATTATGAAGGTTTAGGTTTTGATGATAAGGCTATCTATCTTACTTCCAACCAATTCTACTTTTCGGGAGGTTATAGCAATACTAAATTAAGAATAATTTTGAAAAGTGAAATTTATAAAGATAATGCCGGACCGGTAAACTTTACCGATATTTGGAATATTAAATATCCTTCTAGTACTGCTAACGCTTTTGGTTTAAGACCTGTCAGGATGTACTCCAAATCTGATAATTATTATTTTGTAGCTCATTCGCCGTTTACAGTTGGAACAAACTTCGCTATTTACACTCTTTCTCAAATTGAAAGAGACCCAGTACTAAGTGGGGATTTAGTGCCGGTTACAGCATTTTCTCAACCACCTGATATGGATCAATTGGGTGGAGGAACTCCCAGAATTGACGGAGGCGGATTCGGATTGAGAAATGAACCGGTTTACAAAAACGGAAAAATTCATTTAGTTCATTCGGTCCGAGTAGTAAATAACGGTGCATTTTCTGGTGTACATTATGTAGAAATTGATTTAAGTAATAATACGGCTATTACTGATTTTGTAATGGGTGCTCCTAGTCATTATCATTCATATCCTGCTCTTGTTGTTGACGGCAGTGATAATGTTGTTATTACATATAGTCGTTCTGCTAAAGATGATTATGCTGGAGCATATTTTACAATTATTCCCGCAGGAAGTCAAACTCCTACTGGTAGTTTTGTTATGCAATCCGGTAAAGATAATTATGTTGTAACTTATGGCGGAACTAGGAATAGGTGGGGAGATTATAACGGTGCTTGGTTAGACCCTGTCGATACTAATTCTGTTTGGTTATACACAGAATATGTTCATCACAAAAATAATTGGGGTACTTGGGCTTCCGGCGTACGTTTTGAACCGTTTACTGACCAGTATATTTTCTCACACTCATCGTCCTTAGATTTGGGTGAGGTTGAAATTGGTACTGATACTTTAAGAGAACAATTGATTATTAGAAATTTCGGTCAGCCGGTTCTAAATATTTCGCAAATATCAGTTAACAGATCTGATGTAATCAATTTAACTTTTAGTAAACCTATTCCTGCTGATTTGAATGCATTTGATTCTTTAGTAATTAATATTGAATTTATTCCGGCTTATGCTGAAATAATTCAAGATTCAATTATTATCGAAAGTAATGATCCAGATGATCCAATTAAAGTTATACCTATTAGTGCAATTGGTTACGAGATTATTGCAGCAGAAGAAAATGTAATATACGCTTCATCTGCGCCGATAAATACTTCCGGTAAATATTTAAAATTGAGTGAAGTTGATGCAACTCCTACGGAAGTAGGTGATTTGGGCTTCCCCGGAATAATAAGTTTAACTATTAATCCCTTGAATAATTTTGTTTATGGCTTAAAAAAGGAGATTAATAATTCTAAATTGGTAGTTATTAATTCCTCAGGCGGAGATGCACATCTAATAACTGAATTCCCGATCCCATTTGTAAGTATTACTTTTGATAATAACGGGAAATTATATGGTTTTACAGTTGATCGAAATATTTATGAATTATCATTAAATGGTGATACAACACATTTAGCACAATTATCCAAAAATCCTTCAGCAATAGCTGTTAACCCTGTTGATAATCAATTATGGATGTTTTCAAGAACAGGGTTAAATAATGGTAAATTATATAAAGTCGATCCGACTACTGGAACTGAAGAAGAAGTTGCTTCTGTTGACCTTAATCCTAATGATCTTGCATTCGATTCAAGCGGCGAGCTATTTGCAGTGTACGGTTCAAGAGGTAAATTAGTTTCAATCGACCCACTTACTGGTCTCCATTTTGACGTGGGAACTGTAGGGATTCAAAGAGTTAAAGGACTTACTATTCGTGGGGATGTTACTGTTACATCCGTGAACAATCAAATTTCAGATATTCCTGCTGAATTTGAGGTTAAGCAAAATTATCCTAACCCCTTTAATCCTACAACTATTATAAATTTTGCATTGCCTTCAAGAGCAGAAGTAACAATAAGTCTCTACAATATACTTGGTCAAGAGATTACTACAATTGTTAAAAAAGAATTTGCAGCGGGTTACAACTCAGTTGAATTTGACGGCTCGCAGCTTAGCAGCGGAACTTATATTTATAAAATAAAAGCTGTCTCTGATAATGGGGAAAGTTACGTTGCAACTAAGAAGATGGTTTTATTAAAATAATCATTTGAAAGAGCAGGGAAGTAGAATACTACTTCCCTGCAAATTATTATCTTATAAATTATCCAAAAAGTAATTAGTGATTTTTGTATAGAGATGCAATGCATCTTTGCCGACCACACCGTGACCGTGTCCTGGATAAGGGAAATAATCTAATGGTTTATTCAAATCCGCAGCTTTCTTTACGAACATTAATGTGTGCTGCCATACAACTGTAGGATCTGAAGTTCCGTGCACTAAAAGTAATTTTCCGTTTAAATTATCGACATAGTTTAAAAGATTTGCTTTATCATACCCATCCGGATTTTGTTCGGGAGTATCCATATATCTCTCAGTATACATCACTTCATAATATTTCCAGTCAATTACTGCTCCACCTGCAACACCTACTTTAAAGGTATTGTTGGTTCTCAACATTAGGGAAGTAGTCATAAATCCGCCGAAACTCCAGCCAAAAACTCCGAATCTGGTTGAATCAACATATGGAAGTGATTTTAAATAATTAACTCCTACCATTTGATCGGCAATTTCTTCTGTCCCCAAATTTCTGAATGTTTTCTGCTCGAACGCTAAGCCTCTATTATCCGAACCGTGGTTATCAAGTGTAAAAACTATGTAGCCTTTTTGTGCCATTTTTTGGAACCAAAATGAATATCTTCCAAACGGCCAGGAATTTAAGACAAGCTGTGCGTGCGGACCGCCGTAAACATAAAATATGACAGGATATTTTTTATTTTCGTCGAAATCCGGCGGTGTTACCATTCTGCAATATAAATCGCATCCGTCTTTCGATTTAAGCTTAAATATGTTAATCTTGCCTAATTTATAATCTTCAAGCGGATTTTCTGAAACGTGAATCTTTTTGACAACAACACCATCGGAATTGAGTATTTGAACTACTCCGGGGACTTCCAAACTGTTAAATGAATCTATAAAAAAGTTGCCGGCTGTGTTCGGAGTAACGTTGTGAATACCCGGCTCGTTTGTTAATTTTTTCATTTCGCCGGAAGTTAAATTAACAGCATATGAATGCCTATCGATAGGGGAATCTTTGGTAGTTGTAACAAAGATATTTTCTCCGCTTTCATCGAAACCGAGAAATTTGGTTACTATCCATTCACCTTTAGTAACCTGTTTTATCAAATTACCATCGGTATCATACAAATATAGGTGATTCCATCCGTCTCTTTCCGAGAACCAGAGGAATTTTGATTCATCATTTGGTAAAAATATCAATCTGTGCTCAGGTTCTACATATTTTTCATCTGTTTCTTCAAATAATATTTTGATTTGATTACCCGTAGCGGCATCATATTTAATTAATTTTATATGATTTTGATCTCTGTTGAGATGTGCCACATAAATATATTTTTCCGAAGGATCCCAAGTAACGCATGTGAGATACTGTTCCAATGGTTCTCCGGTTTTGAGCCAGACCGTATTACCTGAATTTATATTGAAAACACCAATGGTAACATGGTGACTCTTTTGTCCAGCCATTGGATATTTTATGTTTTGTAATGTGGCAGGACGAGTAGTTAGATCAACTAAAGGATAATCAGTTACCATTGTTTCGTCTTTTCTATAGAAAGCAATATAGTTGCTATTGGGCGACCAGAATATTCCTCTGTCAATTCCAAATTCAACTCTGTGGACAGTTTGTCCGTTAACAATGCCTTTGTTTTTATCGTTAGTTATTTGAATTTTTTCATCGGCTGATTTAGCTGCAAATAAGTTATTTTCAACAGTATAAGCTATAAATTGATTATTAGGTGCGATAAAAATATTTGCTGCGGAATCATCCTTTTTATTTACTAATTCAAATTCTTCCGAAACGAAATTATATCTATAAAGATTATTTTTATTCCAAAATTGAAATGTTTCGGAATCAATCCAATTTATTCTTTGAAAATGTGAAGAAGTTTTTCCTCCGGCAGCTTCAATAAATTTGTTAAGTTTTTCGAGACTAACAGCTACTTCTTCTTTTTCGCTGTTTGCAGAGGAAATCATCAAATAAAATTTTTCTCCTTCATCCTTAACGAATGAATAAGAATTAGTTCCGGGAATCCAGTTTAATTGATTTACTCTTGAAGGGGCTAATTTGCCATAGGAATTAAATACAACGTCTTGTATTGTAAACTCAGTATTCTGAGCAAAATGAGTAGAAAATGAGAAAACGATAAGAAATAAAAGAATTCGTTTCATTTAAGCTCCAAATTAAATTGATAAGATGCTTAAAATTAGTTGAATTATAAATTACTGCAAAATGTTTGAGGAAAATTTTTGATTGGAAAATAAAAAAAGGGGCTTTGAAGCCCCTTTAAAATTTATTTTTTGTTTGAATTGCCGGGCATTACACGTTTTGTTAAAACGTTATCAATCAGATGATAATCTTTAGCTTCTTCGGCGGTTAGGTAGTAATCTCTATCGCAATCTTTCTGAATTTTTTCGAGAGGGTTACCTGTGTGGTCACTTAATATTTTATACAATGTATCTCTGGTTTTAATCATTTCTCTTGCATGAATTTCAATATCTGCAGTTTGACCCTGTAAACCGCCAATCCAGGGCTGATGAATCATAATTTTTGAATGGGGAAGAGAAGCGCGTTTTCCTTTTGCACCTCCAGCTAAAAGAACTGCGCCCATACTGGCCGCTAAACCAACGCAAATTGTTGCTACATCTGCTTTTACATATTGCATGGTGTCATAGATAGCCAAACCGGCAGAAACGCTACCTCCGGGAGAGTTAATATAAAGAAAAATATCTTTTTCCGGTTCTTCCGCCTCTAAGAACAAAAGCTGAGCAATGATTAAACTTGCAACATGATCGTCTATTGAAGTTCCGAGAAAGACAATTCTTTCTCTTAATAGACGAGAGTAAATATCCATACCGCGTTCACCGCGTCCGGTTTGTTCAATTACATATGGTA
Source organism: uncultured Melioribacteraceae bacterium (assembly GCA_964573255.1). Classification (GTDB taxonomy): domain Bacteria; phylum Bacteroidota; class Ignavibacteria; order Ignavibacteriales; family Melioribacteraceae; genus CAYNUJ01. The sequence continues at coordinate 33,332 of CAZNJB010000022.1, read as the reverse complement.
CTAATTGATTATAGATTTCCGGTTTCATTATTTTTTATCCTCTGTTTGTTCTTCTTCGCTTTTATTCATTTCTTCTGCGTCAATTTCTACCGGTGGATTATTTTCTTTCAGAAATTTAATTAATTTTTCTTCCAACAAGGATTCATCTCTTTTGCTGGATTTATAGAAGTTAATCAATTTCTCTTTAGAAATGCCGGTTTTTTCAGCTTCTTCTTCGGCGAGTTTGGCAAGATCCTCATCGGTGACTTTTATTCCTTCCTGTTCGGCTAAATTTTCCGAAATTATCTGCCATTTAGCGAACCAATCTGCTCTGGGCTTAAGATTTTGCTTTAATAACTCTCTATCTAAATTTTTATAACCTTGCTGTTTCGCTTTTTCCAATTCACTGTTTACTAATCTTTCAAGAACCGTAGAAGCGTAACCTTTGGGGAGATCGAACTCATTATTTTCAACTATCTTATTTAATAACGAATCTGTGTAAATATTATCGGCTTCGTTTTCGTAATAATTCTTGTAATTTTCAAGAATCAAGTTCTTTAATTCATCGATATTCTTAGCTTTATCATTGGAAACTTTTTTGCAAAATTCTTCGTCGGTTTCTGGTAAAATAATTTTCTCAATTTCCTTTATTTCAACCAAGTAGTGATATTCTTCTTTATGAACTTCTTCTCCGTGTTTGTGTTCATCTACAAAAGAAAACTTGAATGTATCACCGACTTTTTTGCCCAATGCACCTTCTAAGAGACCTTTATCAACACGGCTGTCGCTCAAATCGATTTGAGTATCATAAGGTTTCTCATTTTCTAATACATTTCCTTCTGCATCAGTTTTGAGCATAGAAACCTTAATTCTATGATTTTTATCCGCTACTTCTTCAGCTTTTTCGAATTTAGCATATTGTTTTAGCAATTTATCTATTTCATCTTGAACCAATTCATCTTTTACTTTAAAAATGGGCTTTTTTATCTCAAGATTTTTATAGTCTTTTACTTCGAATTTAGGCTTTACTTCATACTTGACCTTGAAAGTAAGTTCTTTACCCATTTCAAAGTTGATGTCGGTAAGCTGCGGAGTGCTGATAGGTTTTAATTCTTCAGATTCAACTAATTCCCAGAATTTTTTATTTGCTATATCTTCGCTCGCTTTATATTCGATTGCTTCGCCGTAAAGTTTTTTCAACATATTCATTGGTACTTTTCCTTTACGGAAGCCCGGTAAAGAAATATTTTTTTGCTCTTTCTTGTATGCTTCAGCGATTTCGTCTTGAATTTCATCGTAACCTAAAGTAACATTAATTTCGTGTTCACTATCCGATAAAATATTTACTTTCGATTCCAAAATAACCTCGTGTCTTGTTTATTAAAATTATTAAAAGGGAGTGCGAGAGGGGGGACTCGAACCCCCACACCTTGCGGTACTAGATCCTAAGTCTAGCGCGTATACCAATTTCGCCACTCTCGCAAAAAAAAGAACACTAAAATTAGTCTAATTCCTTATAAAATGCAAGGTTAACATCATTCATCTTATAATTGAGAAGGACAAAATAGTTGAAACCGTATGTTTTTTAGCTCTTTTATTCTATTTTGAATATGCTCAAAGATGAATATATGACATCAATTATTAAATTCCTCAGTTTAGCAATTTTAATTTGTTGAATATTCTTCTCTTGTCATAAATTGTTGAAAAAATAATACGATAATAGTAAAAATAAACTTAATATTTTATTATATTTCAACTGTTTATTGTATAAATCGGGCTTTATGCTTATGGAAAATCTTATCGGAAAAGTGATTGAGAATTACAAGTTCGAGAAGGTGCTTGGTCAGGGGGGAATGGGTATTGTTTATCGTGCATACGATCTCAAACTTGATCGGCATGTTGCTATTAAACTATTAAGCGTTCAAGTAACCGATCTTACAAGATTCATTGAAAGATTTAGAATAGAAGCCAAAAATCAGGCAAAGCTTGTTCACCCGAATATTGTAACGGTTTATGGTTTTATTGAAGCGGAAAAATTGCTTGGCATAGTAATGGAATATGTTGAGGGCGACAGTCTAGATAGGATTATCCATCGGCAGCATCGTTTGCATCCTTACGATGCAGTTTATATTACAAAACAATTGCTTTCGGGTATCGGATATGCTCATACTAAGGGGTATATTCATAGGGATATCAAGCCTTCGAATATTATAATAAATAAAGAAGGCGTTGTTAAAATAATGGATTTTGGTATTTCGAAGTCGTTGTTTGAAAAAGGTGTAACACAAACCGGGGCAAAAGTTGGTACTGTATATTATATGAGTCCGGAGCAAATTCGGGGGGAAAAAGTTACACATCACGCAGATATTTACTCGATAGGTTGTACTCTTTATGAAATGCTTACAGGTACACCTCCATTTTTTTACGACAGCGAATACGAAATAATGGATGCTCATTTAAAGAAAAATCCTCCTAAAGTAACGCAGACTGTTCCGTCAACACCTCCGAAACTTGATGATATAATACAGCGTGCATTGGCTAAAAAACCGGCCGAAAGATATGCCCACTGTGAAGAGTTCTTAAAAGAAATAAGCGATCTGGAAAAAGAATTAACACAACTGAATGCTCAATATTCGGAAAGAAAGAAGAAAAAGACTGCAATGAGTAAAGTTCTTTCCATTTTGGCATTTTCGGGATTCATTTTGACTTTTATTGCTTTATCTTATTTCGTTTATTCTCAAGTAGACGAATTATTAAAAAGCAAACGACTTGATGTTCTGAAAAAATATAGTATCGAAACCCTCTTTGAAGTGGGGAATAAGTATAAGGGATTTTCTCAAATACATAAATTCAGGTTAAATACAAACGTCAAGTTGAATTCGATCTATATGCAAAGTATTGATGAAGGAATTGCAGTCGGAGATTCCGGAATTGTGGCATTTACATACGATAGCGGTTTGAACTGGGTTCAAGCCCCGGTATCAGATAGCATTAATTTTTACGATGCATTTATGAACTCTGCCAATGAATGTTTAGTTGTTGGGAGCGGGTCCAAAATATTATTTTCTTCTAATAAATTTAAGGATTATAAGACCGTAACTATTCCCGGTAATTATACTTTTATGAAAATACGATTTATAGATGATATGACAGGATTTATCATAGGGAATAAAGGTATTGTACTAAAAACAGTTGACGGAGGCAGAAACTGGAGAAAAGTATCAACCAATACAAATTCATTGTTCTATGATATCGATTTTGTGGATAAATTAACGGGATATTTAGTTGATAAAGACGGTTTTTTGCATAAAACTACCGATCAGGGAGAAACTTGGCGGCAGTACAAGAATGTTGCGGAGAAATATCTGAAATCCATCGATTTCATAAACGAATATGTTGGAATTATGATCGGTTCCGGAGGTAAAATTTATAGAACCGATGATGGCGGTGAATCTTGGGATGAAACTCAGATTGGGAATGTAAGAGGATTATCTGCCGTAAGATTTGTTGGAGAGAGCACTGTTATAATTACAGCTAATAAGGGCTTATTGCTAATATCCGAAGATTCGGGCTACTCTTGGAAATTATTCGATACACACGCTTTTCTTAATTTTACCGCTGTTGCATCAAATATAAAGGGGCACGTGTTTATTACCGGTGTAAACGGAACCATTATAAGAATAAAATAAGATGAGAAGTGAATACAGTAAACTCATCAGGAATAATTGGCTGCCTGCAAGCATAATTATTCTATTCAATATTATTTTATTGTTTTTTCCTTTATTCAATATATTTTCTTACGAAGCATCAGTTTTTAATTCCATTTTATTTTATTTCCTCTTTGCTTTTTTATTCCCGAACTTTTTAGAGTATCGAAAATCTCAAATCTTTTTAATATCTGCCACATTTTTTATGCTCCCGGTTATTATATTGAGTACGAATACTATTCTTTTTTCAAATTGTTCTGTTTGTGACGGAGTGAATTTTTATCCAGTCTTAACTCTTCCTGCGATAATATTGGGTATTTATGTGGGATTTTTAAGGAACAAATATCAATTAACTTTTATCCGAGTTATCATTCCACTACTCTTTTTCTTGTTCTTTGCTGCAGAATCTGTTTATGAATTGTACAGTTATCCTCAAATGAAATTTTATAACCATATCATAGGTTATTTCCCCGGAACAATTTATGATGAGTTGATTACTATTGATTCTAAGTTATTGTTGCATCAATTCTTGACTATTCTTACCGTGCTGTTATCTTATATGGTAGTAAGAAAGAGAACTAATAAGAATATTAGTTTAATTCTAACAATTTCACTCTTCTTTTTGCTCTTTTTGATGAAACCGCTGTTGGGATTAACCTCAACATTGGATTCTACTAAAGATTCGTTAGGTGGAGAGCTTAAAACGGAGCATACCACAATCATTTATGATTCAACAATTACGAAAAATGAAATTGAATACATCGCATCGCTCCACGAATTTTATTTGGACGTATTGTGCGATAAATTGAATATATCTGTACCTCAAGGAATAATTTCAATTATTTACCGTGATTCGGAGCAAAAAAAAGAATTATTTGGAGCATCGAATGCCGATGTGGCAAAACCTTGGTTTAAACAGATATATATAACTGAAAGCAGTGTTGAAAATACATTAAAACACGAATTAGCTCACATATTGATGGGCAGATATGGAAATCCGCCTTTATACTTGGGAGCAAACTTTGATCCCTTTCTAATTGAAGGATTTGCTTCGGCATTAGAAGATAATTTTGAGGATTATTCGGTGGATTACCCTGCTAAGTTAGCTTATGATAATGATTTTAAATTTGATGCTGATAATTTAAGCAGCTTTAATTTCTTCGGACAAAACTCTTCTATTTCTTATAGTTACGCAGGTTCATTTGCTAAATTTATTATGAGTAAATATGATGCAGAGAGGGTCCTAGAAATTTACAGTAGCGGAAGACTTGAAAATGTGGGAGCTTCTTCAGAAGATATTGTAGATTCGTATAAAAATTACTTAACAAAGTTGCCAGATTTAGAATTTAAGGATTTATCACAATACTATTTTGGTTATGCTCCCACTTATAAAAAGAGTTGTTTAAGGAGCACGGCAAGGAAGATTTACTATGGTAAAATTGAATTTAGGAATAAGAGAATCAAGAGTGCCCTTAAATATTTTACAGAAGCCTTCGAGGAATCAAAAAGTTTTTCGGCTTTGATTGGAATTATCAGGTGTTTGAATGAACAGAAGAAATATGATTCCGCAATTAATAAATTAGTTGATAATAGATTTTATTTCAAAAATTCTCGCTGGGAAATTCCATCATTATATTTCTTGGCTCAAGAATATTATCTCTCTAAAAAATATGATGATGCATTATTTTATTTTGATTCATTGAATAATTATACTTTACCGGATAACTACGAGGTATCGAGTAAAATATTTATTGAGAGCATCAATGATAGTGTAAACTTATGGGGAGATGACTCCTTGACAATATATAGATATTTGCTTAATAAGGTTAAAAGAGAAAAGAATGCTTTATTCTTGATCCCTTTAATGAATTATGATGTAAATAATGATTCATTATTAAAAGATATTATTACTAATTTTGCACAAAATATTAGTCATTTTAAGAATATTTCCCAATATTTGTTATTGAACTTATCTAGGAAAATTACAAAAATTGGGATGTATGACGAAGCATATAAAATGTTGTCGTTTGCAATTGAAAATAATAAGGATTATTTCAGGGAAAATGTTTTCAGAGAGGAAAGAAGAAAAGTTTTATGGTTGAAGAAACAATTAAAATAGATTTAGTTAAAACTGAAACTGAATTAATTGAAAAGTTAAAAAATTATAAAATTTTAGATAGATTAAAAGCAGCAATCGAGGAATCCGGCTATGACGTTTTTATTGTGGGCGGATTTGTTAGGGATATAATATTAAATCGTGAAAAAGATGAAATTGATTTTCTGGTAGTTGGCGATGGAATCGAATTTGCCCAAAAGTTTGCTTATAAATTAGGCGTAAAAAACATTTCCGTTTACAAAAATTTTGGCACTGCTCATTTCCGGTTTGGAGATATCGATTTAGAATTTGTGGGTGCGAGGAAAGAATCTTACAAAAAAAACAGCCGGAATCCGAAAGTAGAAGTCGGTACGTTTGAAGATGATATTAATAGAAGGGATTTTACAATTAATACGCTCGCTTTTTCGGTTCTTGAAAAGAAAATAATCGATACTTTCGGTGGGTTGAATGATATAAGCAATAGAATAATTAAAACTCCGCTAGATCCGTTAAAAACATTTGATGATGATCCTTTAAGAATAATGCGTGCGTTTAGGTTTGTGTCGCAGTTAAATTTTGATATTCATCCCGATACTTTTAAAGCTGCATCCGAGATGGCAGAAAGGCTTAAAATTGTTTCGCAGGAGAGAATAACCGATGAATTTATGAAAATATTGGCCTCTCCTAAACCATCAGTGGGATTAAAATTATTGCAAAACAGCGGGGTGATGAAAGTTATATTTCCCGAAATTGCAAATTTGGCTGGTGTGGATCAAAGGAAAGATTATCACCATAAAGATGTATTCCTTCATACTTGCAAAGTAGTTGATAATATTTCTGAAAAGACTGATAATGTTTATCTTCGGTTTGCAGCTTTGGTTCACGATATAGCTAAACCGGCAACTAAAAAATTTGTTGAAGGAATTGGCTGGACATTTCATGGTCATGAAGATTTAGGCGCAAGATGGATGAAACGAATATTCAAGAAATTGAAACTTCCTATGAACAAACTTGAATATGTCCAAAAGTTAGTTCGCTTACATTTACGCCCGATTGCGCTGGTTAATGAAGAGGTAACGGATTCTGCAATTCGCAGATTGATAGTGCAAGCCGGAGAGGATTTGGACGACTTGATTACTTTATGCCGTTCCGATATAACAAGTAAGAATATTAATAAGGTAAAACGTTATCTCAATAATTATGAAAAAGTGATGGCTCGTGTTAAGGAAGTGGAAGAAAAAGATAAATTGAGAGCTTTCCAATCGCCTGTAAGGGGAGACGAAATAATGAAAATTTGTAATATTCCACCTTCCAAAACCGTTGGACTGATCAAATCCGAAATAGAAGAGGCAATCCTCGATGGTAAAATCGGTAATAATTATGAGGAAGCATACGAATATCTAATGAAAATAAAGGATAAATATCTTTCGAATAATTAACTAAAATTTTTAAATTGTTTTCATTTTTGGGCTTTCATGTAACTTTTGATTTTAAGTTACGTCATAATTCTCGAAAGCCCGGTAATTTTAGGTAAAATATTTACGAGGTTGAAATGAAATTATTACTTTCTGCACTTATTAGTTTATTAACAATTATACCGGTAAACGCGCAGAAAAAATTGACACTCGATGAAGCAATATCGATAGCATTGCAGAGAAATTCATCATTAATTAAAGCAAAAAATAATTTAAAGGGTTCGGAAGCTTCAGTAAAAAGCGCTTTCGGCGACTTGCTGCCTAATCTTTCTGTTTCCGGTTCTTGGAATTGGAACAGAACAATCGATGATGGCGGTAATCAATTGGATTTTTTCGGAAATGAAATCTTTATACCTTCATCCAAAATAGATACGAGAAATTATAATATTAGAGCCGGAGGAAGTTGGACTCTATTCGATGGATTGTCCAATTTTGCAAATATATCGAAACAGAAAAAAGGTTATAGATCAGCTAAGTATGCCCTCGATAAACAAAAACAGGACATTGTTCTGCAAACTACTAAGTTATATTATTCGGTTTTAAGCGCACGTGAATTATTAAAAGTGCGTGAAGATAATTTGCAGTATAATAAAAAGCTTTTTGAAGAAATTAATGAAAGAAGTAATCTTGGCGCAGTAACTATTGCTGATGTATATGCGCAAAAAGTTGCTCTGGGTAATGCACAACTTGCATTGATTCAGGCTCAAAACGCTTACGAATCAGCGGTTAATAATTTATTGAACTTTTTAGCATTGGACATTTTGGATGAATACACTTTTATCGATCCTTTTCCGGGTGAACTTGAAGATGCGGAAAAATTTATGAATGACTTTTTAGATATTGAACAGATGGTTGAAGAAGCACTTGAAAACAGACCTGATTATAGAAGTCAACAGTTGGCTTATCAAAGCAAGATGGAAGATATTACAATTGCCAAAAGCGGATTTTTACCTCGTCTTTCCGGTAATTTTGGTTTCAGCACTAGTGCGACAAGAAGAGAAGAATTGTTTAGCAGACGAATCTATAATGTCGGTTTAACATTAAGTATTCCTATTTTCACCAATTTTAAGACTGAAACTCAAATACAATTTGCTGAAATTGCAGTAAAAAATGCTCGTGAGGATTTAAGCGCTCTGGAAAGACAGATAAAAATTGAAATAAAACAGGGATATTTGGATTTAATAGCAGCAAAAAAACAATTAGATGTAAGTCTCGAAAATGTAAAATATGCAATTGAAAATAGAAAGATAAGTAAAGAACGATATAATTTAGGCGCTGGTAAGATTTTAGACGTTCTTCAAGCTGATAAAGATTACACTCAAGCTATAAGAGATAAAATTGCAGCTGAATATGAATTTTATAGATTAAAAGATAATCTGATGAATGCATTAGGTAAATTAGATTTTAAAAATTTTGAATAATACTTTACAAAGGAGATAATTTTTATGGCTAAAGCTAATGGGAAAAAGTCGAAAAAGAAGATAATTGTATTTGGAATATTATTTCTGCTCCTTGCCGCTGTAATAGCCGTAGTTGTTTTAAGCGGTAATAAAGAGAAAATTGTTTTTGTTCAAACAGAAAAAGCACAAAAGAGAGATATAACTCAAACCGTTTCTGCAACAGGCAATATTAATCCGGTTGAGCAAGTTATTTTAAGACCGGAAGTAAATGGAGAAATTGTAGAACTTCCCGTTGAAGAAGGTGATTTTGTAAAAAAAGGTCAACTTCTTTTAAGAATTAAGCCGGATATCTATATAGCTCAGAAGAAAAGAGCTCATGCAAATTTGCAGGCTTCGAAGGCAACACTGAAAATAAGGGAAGCAACTTTGGAGCAAGTTAAGTCGGAATATGAAAGAACAAAGGGGCTATTCGAAAAAGGACTAGTAAGCGAATCGGAACTTGAAAAAGCAAAAGCCTCTTTTCTCCAAGCTGAAGGCGCTTATGAAGCACAGCGTTCTACGGTTCTTCAAGCTCAAGAATCTTTACGCGAGGCAAAAGAAAATTTAGCCAAAACCGAAATATTAGCTCCTTTCGATGGAACAATTAGTGAATTGAATGTTGAATTGAGCGAAAGGGTTTTGGGAAGTTCGTTTAGTCAGGGCACCAAGTTAATGACAGTTGCCGATTTATCTCAAATGGAAGCTACCGTGGAAGTTGACGAAAATGATGTAGTTCTGGTTTCGGTTGGCGATACCGCTAACATTGAGATAGATGCTTTTGGCGATAGAAAATTTCCGGGTATAGTCACACAGATAGGAAACAGCGCAAAGAGTTCCGGATTGGGCACTCAAGATGAAGTTATAAACTTTGAAGTGAAAATTAAATTAATGGAATTAGATCCTAACATTCGTCCCGGAATGTCTTGCGATGCTGAGATAGAAACGGAAACTAAAACAGATGTAGTTGCGGTACCGATTCAAAGTGTTACAGCTAGAATGCCGGTTAAAAAGAAAGGTAAAGCGAACGATGAGAAAGAAGAGAATGGGAATTCCAGCTATAGAAAAGCCAGAAACGGTAAGAGAGCGAAACCGATAGAGGTAGTATTTGTAGTTGAAGATGGAAAGGCAAAAATGCTTCCTGTAAAGACTGGGATAAGTGATGATTCATATATCGAGATCATCGAAGGTGTGGAAGAAGGTGCCGAAGTAGTTAGCGGTCCTTACAGAGCAATTTCAAAAGAATTGGAAGATGGTTCGAAAATATCACTTAAAAGCAAGAAGAAATTTTCCAGAAGAAAGGATAAGAAAGAAGATTAAGGTCGAAAAATTATGAATATAATCACGCTTGAACATATAGCTAAAATTTATCAAGTCGGTTCGGAAGAAGTGCACGCCTTAGCCGATGTTTCCCTAAAAATTGACCGGAATGAATATGTTGCTATTATGGGGCCTTCTGGTTCCGGTAAGTCTACTATGATGAATATTGTTGGGTGTTTGGATACTCCCACAAAAGGCATTTACAATTTTAAGGGTCAGCTTGTAAGTGAGATGAGCGATAATGAGTTGGCAGCAATAAGAAATAGGGAAATCGGTTTTGTATTCCAAACATTCAATCTTCTGCCCAGATCTAACGCTTTGCACAATGTTGAACTTCCTCTAATATATGCAGGTGTTCCCTCAGCAGAAAGAAAAGAAAGAGCGAAAGAAGCGCTCGAAAAAGTTGGACTTGCAGACAGGATAAATCACAAGCCGAACGAACTTTCGGGTGGACAACGTCAGAGAGTTGCAATTGCACGTGCGTTGGTGACAAATCCTGCTATCATTCTTGCCGATGAACCGACAGGAAACTTGGATACAAAAACCGGCGAAGAAATTATGGCGCTTTTTAGTCATTTGCACGATCAAGGGCACACAATAATTTTAGTTACTCACGAGGAATATATAGCCGAACACGCCAAGAGAATTATCCGTTTACGTGACGGCAAGATTGAAAATGATGAATTTGTTAACAACAGAATCATTCCCAAAATATTAAGCGAGGAAATTTAAGATTTCTGAAATGAAAAATTATTTATTCGAAATAAAGGAAGGATTGTTAATTTCTCTTAGAGCGATAAGAGCTAATAAAATTAGAAGTGTTCTTACTACGCTTGGGATAGTCATTGGTGTTACTTCGGTGGTTCTTATGTCAACGGCTATTAAGGGAATTGATAATTCATTTCAAGGTGGTGTCTCTTCGCTTGGTTCTGATGTGATTTATATTGATAAATGGGAATGGTTTAATAACGATATTCCTTGGTGGGAACTCAGAAACCGAAAAAATCTTGATATGGATGAGTACCGCGAATTTAAGAAAATTGCAAAAATTCCGATTGCAGTTGCTCCTACTATCTGGACCAACCAAACCGTAAAATATAGAGAGACTTCAGTTGAATATATTCTTATTGAAGGTACAACAAATGAATTTATCCGGACTACAAATCTTGCATTTGAAGACGGAAGATTTTTTAATGAATTAGAATCAAACGGTTCGCGAAACGTCGCGGTTATAGGGCATGAGATCGCAAAGAAACTCTTCCCAAATGGCGGCGGAGTTGATAGAGAGATAAAAATAAAAGGGGTTAAATTCAAAGTTATTGGTATTCTCGAAGAACAGGGAAGCTGGGTAATGGGTGATTATAATCCTGATAATATAGTTTATATCCCAATTGGAACGATATATAAATACTTTCAGCGGGAAAGTTTCCGTAGTATTACAATAGTTGCACGCGCTCCGAATAGTTTATCCGTCGATTTAATGAAGGAAGAAGCTATAGGAATAATGAGAAGAGTTAGAGGATTAAAATATAACGAAGAGAATGATTTTTCAATCAATCAGCAGGAAGGATTATTGGAAAATATCAATCAAACTGTTGGTGTTATTCAGATAGCGGGAATTTTCATCACCGGTTTATCTCTCTTTGTTGGTGCCATAGGAATAATGAACATAATGTTTGTTTCAGTTAAAGAAAGAACCAGGGAAATTGGAATAAGGAAAGCAATTGGAGCTAAACGGAGCGCAATATTAGGGCAATTTATATCTGAAGCAGCAATAATTTGTTTAATCGGCGGTATGATTGGATTAGCCTTGGCATCGGTACTTAGTTTGGCATTAAATCAATTCCTGCCAACCTCAATTCAAGTTGATGTTATTATTCTAGCGATTGGAATTTCAATAATAACCGGAATTTTATCAGGATTTGCTCCTGCTTATACTGCAGCTAAAATCGATCCGGTAGATGCACTGAGGTACGAATGAACGGAATATTTGAAACGATTAAAGTTGCAATAACTGCTTTACGTGCTAATAAATTAAGATCTTCGCTTACGATTTTAGGAATTGTTGTTGGTATATTCTCGATTATTTCGATTAGTACTGTCATTTCGATGCTTCAGACCAGCATTGAAAACGGTGTATCCGCATTATCAAAAAATGTTTTTCAAATTCAAAAATGGCCTGCTATCAGATCGGGCGGACCGAATGAATGGGCGCGTTTAAGAAACAGGCGAGATATCACTATTGAAGAATTTGAAAGATTACGCGATAGATTAACAGAGGCAAAGTATATCGGTGCGGAAATTTGGGACGGAGGAAATATTATTAAATATAACGGTGAAGAAACTAATCCGAATGTAAGCGTTGCCGGCATTACTCCGGAAGCATTCCAAAACAATGATTGGAAAATTGCTGAGGGAAGGGCAATCAGTAATATTGACATCGACCGTTACGATAATGTGATTGTAATTGGGGCAGATATTGTGAAAAAATTATTCCCAACAATAAATCCGATCGATCAGGAAATTAAAGTCGATTCTAGAAAATTCAGAATAATAGGAGTACTGGAAGCAAGAGGAGATGTTTTCGGAAGGAGTCAGGATAATTTTGCTTTAATGCCAATCAGCACATTTCAATTGATTCATGGTAAAAATTCGCGTAGTGTCAATATTACCGTAATGTCGAAAGATCAAGAATCTTATGCTGATATGATGGAGAAAGCGGAAGGATATATGAGAACCATCCGTAAAGTTCCGCCGGGTGAATCAAATGATTTTGCATTTAGAACCAATCAAGCTATGTTGGATAAAATAAATGAAATTACTTCAGGTGTGCGTATCGGTGCACTTGTAGTAGCTGGTATTGCTCTTTTGGCTGCCGGTGTTGGAATAATGAATATTATGCTGGTAAGCGTAACTGAACGTACAAAAGAAATTGGTATCCGGAAAGCTATCGGTGCCAGGAGAAATATTATTTTATATCAATTTATTACAGAAGCAGTAATACTTTCTCTATTCGGAGGAGCAATTGGAATTATTCTCGGAATAGTAGTCGGTAATTTAGCAGGTCTTGCTCTCAAGGCAACTGCCGTAATACCAGTTGATTGGGTGATTATAGGTGTGGTAATTTGTGTTGGTATCGGAGTGATTTTCGGAACATATCCGGCCTATAAAGCCTCCAATCTCGATCCGATTGATGCATTAAGATATGAATAGCACAACTATTCTTTTTGCATAATCTCAAATAAACAATTCATTAAAAATTAGTATCTTAAAGTTTTGAATAAATGTTGATGCAGTATGAGAAAATTTCTTATTGATGTAAAAGAAGGATTCTTAATTTCGTTAAGAGCCATCAGAGCAAACAAGATGCGATCAATTTTGACAACTCTCGGTATAATTATCGGGATTGCTGCCGTCACCACTATGTCCACTGCAATTGTAGGTTTACGCCAAGCTTTTCTGGAATCTATCTCTTCAATAGGTTCAGATGTACTCTATGTAGATAAATTCGAGTGGTTCGGCGGGAGAGACTGGCGGTTCTACAGAAATAGAAAGAATATTACCTTCGAGCAATTTGAAAAATTAAAAGAAAAATTGCGTGATTACGATGCTATAGTTCCGGTTGTTAGGACTTTCGGTAAAACTATTGAGTATAGGGACAGGAATACTCAAACAAATTTGGTTTACGGAACCGATAATCAGTATTTAAGCATTTCGAGTGCGGTTCCGGAGAAGGGGAGATTCTTAAATGAGATGGACGTTCATAACAATAGAAAAGTGATAGTTATCGGTTATGATATTGCGGATGCTCTCTTCCCAAATGAAGATCCACTTGGTAAAACCGTGCGTATGAATGGAATGCCTTTTAAAGTGATTGGTGTTTTGGAAAAACAAGGGAGTGGATTTTTCGGGATGATTAGTCTTGACGCACAAGTTATTATTCCGATCCACGTTTTCGAGCAGATGTTCGGCAATAGAAGGCGGAGTTTACAAATAGCTGTTAAAGTTGAGGATGAGAATAAAATCGATGAAACCAAAGAAGAAATCACTGCCCTTATGAGACAGTTTCGTAAAATACCTCCAACCAAGCCGAATGATTTTGCAATTAATAGACAACAAGTTTTTCAAGATGTTTATGATAAAACTGTAGGTGTTATCGCATATGCCGGAATATTGATTACAACTTTATCTCTATTTGTGGGTGCAATTGGGATAATGAATATAATGTTTGTGAGCGTTACCGAAAGAACAAAAGAAATTGGGATAAGAAAAGCAATAGGTGCAAAAACTTGGTCAATTATGTTGCAGTTTTTAACCGAATCCGCTTTGATATGTTTAATAGGAGGTGTAATAGGATTGGGATTTTCGTTCATCCTTAGTTTAGTAATAAGCCAATTTTTACCAACCGCAATGCCGCTTGACATAGTAATACTTGCATTGGGTATTTCAGCAATAGTTGGCATTATATCCGGATTTTTGCCAGCCTACAAAGCGGCCAAACTCGATCCGGTTGATGCATTAAGATACGAATAGGAGTTTTGCAATGTTTCAGCTTGTTGAAAGTATAAAAATGGCACTTGAATCAATTAAAGCGAATAAGCTTCGTTCTATGCTTACTCTGCTTGGTATTTCAATAGGTCTTTTTTCAATTATTATTGTAATGACATCAATTAGTGCTATACAACATTCGGTTGAAAATACATTCGATCAAATCGGAAAAAATAATTTTTATATTCAAAAGATGCCTGCAGTAAGAGTAGGCGGACCCGCTAGCTGGAGGAAATACAGAAAAAGAAAAGATTTAACAATTCAGCAAGCTAAAAAATTGAAAGAATTAACTACTTTGCCTGTTGCTGTTGGCGTATCATTCTCTCGATCATCTCAAATTGTACGTTTTAATGGTGAGCAAACCAATCCGGATGTTCGTCTATTAGGATTAAATTATGACCAATTGTTAGTCAACGATTATGATATAGTTCAAGGAAGAAATTTTTCTAAGACTGATATGAATATCGGTAAGTATGTTTGTATTATCGGTCATGATGTAGTAAAAAAATTATTTCCGCGCATCAACCCAATCGGTCAAAAGATAAAAATAGAAGATTTATTGCTTGAGGTTATAGGTGTTGTAAAAAAGCAGGGTAGTACCTTTGGACAAAGTCAGGACAATTTTGTGGTTATTCCACTTGAAGTCTATGTGAAGAAATATGGCGACAGGAGAAGTGCCCAAATATCGGTAAAGTCACCCGGCTCTGGAATGCTGGAAGCAACAAAGGAAGAAGTAATCGGTGCTTTAAGAACCATCAGGAAAGTTCCTCCCGGCAAAGAGAATGATTTTGAAATTGTTACTTATGACCAACTGATCACACAGTTCAATGACTTAACAAAATATTTTAAAATTGGAGCCGGCGTTATTGCTTTTATTGCACTTATTGCTGCCGGAATTGGAATTATGAATATTATGTTGGTAAGTGTGACCGAAAGAACGAAAGAAATTGGCATCAGGAAGGCGATAGGTGCAAAAAAATCGGTTATACGTACTCAGTTTGTTATTGAAGCCGTTGTACTCAGCCAATTAGGCGGATTAATCGGAATTTTACTCGGTGTCATTGGCGGAAATATTGTTGCTCTTGTACTTGGTGTTTCAGTTGTATTACCGATAGATTGGATAATCATAGGGCTTAGCGTAACAACTTTTGTGGGTATCTTATCAGGAGTTTATCCGGCTATTAAAGCTTCTAATTTAAATCCCATTGACGCACTTCGGTATGAATAGATAATAGATTATTTATAATAACAAACTGTGAAAGAGATACGACTAAGTAGTTAAACTACTTAGCGATAGGGGAATATCGTTTTCCAAAAAAGAATAAATTTATTTTCCACTTTATTAATAATTTCACTTTGTGGGATATTCTGAAAAAATAATAAACTATAATTATCAAATTGCTATAAATACCTTTATTGTTATTAGTGATTAAAAGTTTGATTCTGTTATTAGAGTTATTCAATTCCGCATTGAATATATTATCGATTTTTACCTTGAATTACATCTTTTCTGCCGTTACATTTTGATGGTAAAAATTTCTATAATAAAATAGAGATAACTTGATCCGGATAATAATAATTCATTTTTTCTTATTACTTCTTGTTCTACCCGCTCAGAGCAAGCATACATATTATTCCAAGAGTGATACATTTAAAGTAAATTTTAATAATAGATATGAATTAACTTCTCCGGTTATTATTCCAAACTCCGAAACAGTATTTATTCATTCAAAAAAAATAGAAAAGAAATTTTACGATATAAATTATGAATACGGCGTGCTCTCTCTTTCCGATTCACTTTCTTATTCAATCTTTGATACAATTGTAGTTAAATATTTAACAATACGAATTTCACTTAAAAGGATTTATGAGCATCGTAAGTTGGTGAAAACTACTTTTAAGGGAATTAGAGATACAATACGTGGAATGAGATTGGTTGAACGTCCCTTAACGAATGAAGCGATATTCGGAGATAATATTAAAAAGAGCGGTACGATTGTGAGAGGTTTTACTCTCGGAACCAATAGGGATTTATCGATTAACAGCGGCTTGCGTTTACAACTTTCAGGAAGATTGACCGATGATATTGAAATTGTCGCTGCATTAACTGATGAGAATACTCCAATTCAACCGGAAGGAAATACAGAACGCTTGGAAGAATTGGATAAGGTATTTATTCAGATTAAGCATACAAACGCATTTGGTGTTTTTGGGGATTATGAATTGGACGCCGATAACGGAGAATTCGGCAGGATAAAAAGAAAATTGCAAGGGTTAAAAGCAGGAGTTAATATCAACAAACAGAAAGCCGAAATTGCTTTTGCGTCTGCTCGAGGTAAGTTTAATACAATGCAATTCAACGGTCAAGACGGAGTGCAGGGACCTTACAGGTTAACAGGTGCCAATAACGAGAGGGATATTATTGTTATTGCCGGAAGTGAAAGAGTTTATGTTGACGGAATTGAAATGAGGAGAGGCGAAAATAACGATTATGTAATAGAATATTCTAATGCCGAATTAGTATTTACTCCTAAAAGACTCATTACTTCAGCTAGCAGAATTACCATCGATTTCGAATATACTGATAGAAGATATCAAAGAGATTTTTTCGCTGCGTCCGGTTCTGCAAAATTATTTGACGATAAGTTTAATATTGCAGTCAGCTATTTTAATGAAAATGATAACCAAAATAATCCGATAGATCTTATTCTGTCGGATGCTGATAAAGAAATATTGGCAAATGCAGGCGATAATAGAAATCTCGCTGTTAGGAGCGGTGTTTCATTAGCTAAACCCGATTCAAACGGAATAGTGAAGGGTATTTATACAAAAATAGATACGGTAATAAACGGCAAGCAATATTCTTATTATAAATATCTGCCCGGAGCGGTTACATCACTTTATAATGTTATTTTCAGTTATGTGGGCTTAGGAAATGGTGATTATAAAAAGGTCAGTACAGGCAATTTTATTTTTGCAGGAATTGGTGGCGGAGATTATTTGCCACTCTATTTTTTACCAATGCCTGAAAAAAGAGAAGTAGCAAATATTGTTTTGGAAACCAAGCCTATCGATAATTTGAATATTAATTTTGAATTAGCCGGTAGTAATTTCGATAAGAATAGATTTTCTGAATTAGATAATAGTGATAATTACGGTTATGCGTCAAATATCAAATTGAGTTTGCTGCCTGTGAAATTAAAGCTTGCCGGATTAAATTTGGGGAAAGCAGGCTTCTCCATCAGGAATAGATTTATTCAAAATAAATTTCAATCTATTGATAGAATAAATGAGATCGAGTTCAATAGAAATTATAATTTATCGGAGAACCTTCAGTCCGATGAAAGGTTAACTGAAGTGAATGTTAGTTACTTACCGGTTGATGAATTAAAATTAAGAATGGATTACGGGTATCTGAAAAAAGGGGAAAACTTTAGATCGAATCGATTATATTCAAAATCAGAATTGATCATTAATAAAGTAACTAATAGTAATTTTATTGTCGATTACGTGTCCTCGTTAAACGGTCAAATTTCTTCGAGTTGGATGAGACAGACCGGCAAAGCAGATGTAAACTATGGTTTATTTACTCCGGGTATAGAGTACCTTTACGAAAATAAAGAAGAACATATAAAATCGGATTCTCTGCTTAACAGCAGTTTAAGATATTTGGAATTTGCACCGTATCTTAATTTAAGCAATTGGAAAGGACTTTCATTTTCTGCGAAATACAGTTATCGCGAAGAATTTTTTCCTTTAGCCGGCACATTGGAAAAAGAATCGAAAGCTATTTCGCAGATATATTCTTTGAATTATTACTCGGGAAAAAGTTTTCGTTCAACTTTGGACGTAACATTTAGGAATAAAAAGTTTACACCTAAATTCTCAATCAACGGAAAACCGAATAACGAAACCATCCTTGTAAGATCCGATAACAGAATTAAACTATTCGACAGATTTTTTGAAGGAGAAGTTTATTATCAAACGGCAACGGAACGTACTTCCCGCTTAGAAAAAATATTTGTTCGAGTTCCGGTCGGTTCGGGTAATTATGTTTATCTCGGTGATCTTAATAACAACGGAATTGCCGATGAAGAAGAATTTGAACAATCGGTTTATGATGCTGATTATATTTTAACTACAGTCCCTACAGATGAACTCTTTCCTGTAATCACATTAAAAACAAATTTTAGATGGAAGTTTAATTTGTTTAGAATCATAAAAGGAAATTCATTTGTCGAAAAGGTTTTGAAAGCAATATCCACGGAATCTGTTATTAGAATAGATGAAAAAAGCAAGGAAGAGGAATTGAGTAAAATTTATTTTATGAATTCATCTGCTTTACTTAACGATACAACCACATTGAACGGCTCACAGTTAGAGCAGCATGATTTGTATATCCTTAGGCATAATAGGGAAATATCATTTCGTTTTAGATATCAGCAAAGGAGAAATTTAATTCAGTATGCGTCTGGGTTATCACGCAGTTATTATAGATTGAACAGTTTACGAATTAAGTTCCGGATGATAAAGGAATTTAATAATCAAACCGATTTTAATTTTATAACGGATAATAATATTTCCCCGGCTTCAACGAAAAGATCGAGAAATATCAGTACCGAAGAAGTTGTTAGTGATTTTTCTTATCGACCTTATAAAAATGTAGAAGTTGGTTTTAGATTAAACGTAAGTAGAAGCGAAGATAAATATCCCTTAACTCCAACAATAATTGACAACAATGCTCAAACCATCAGAATAACCTTTTCTTTTTTGGGAAAGGGTAGAATTCGTTTTGAATTAGAAAGAAATGAAATTACTTCGAATACTAATGATAATTATATCCCATTCGAAATTACACGCGGGAATGCAATAGGGAAAAATTATTTAGCGAGACTTAATTTCGATTACAGAATTGCAAATAATTTACAAACTACAATAAATTATTTGGGGCGTAAGCAGGGTAGTGGAAGGATTATTCATTCTCTTCGTGCAGAAGCACGAGCTTATTTTTAAGTTATTTATTTCGTATGTTTATTCTCATAATTTTTCGGTATAAACTATGGAAATATTATCTTACCTCATCGAAGCGCATGTTTTCAAAAGAAACAACGACAAACTTGAATTTCTATTATTAAAACGTTCAGAGAACGAATCCTATCCTAATATATGGCAGATGGTCTCCGGTAAAATAAATGAAGGGGAGAAAGCTTACGAGGCTGCTCTCAGAGAGATAAAAGAGGAGACTAACTTAACTCCAAAACATTTTTGGGTAGTTCCGAGAGTAAATTCGTTCTATACCCAAAAAAAAGATCACATATGTTTAATACCCGTATTTGCTGCGGAAGTTGATGATTCCGATGTACGTATATCATCCGAACATTCGGTCTTCAAATGGGTTAATGCAGACGAAGCAAAGAATTTACTTGCTTGGGACGGGCAGAGGAGAGCAGTGGATTTGATTGTTGAATATTTTTCGAAACCGAAGAGTGAATTGAGTTTTATAGAATTGAATTCAAGATTATAGTTTTAGTTTTATTGAGAGACAAAAAAAGGGAGCTTAGCGCTCCCTTTAATTAAATTTCGAACTTAATACCTTGAGCTAATGGCAATTCCGTACCATAGTTAATAGTATTTGTCTGTCGTCTCATATAAGCTTTCCAAGCATCGGAGCCGGATTCTCTACCGCCGCCGGTTTCTTTTTCACCACCGAATGCCCCGCCAATTTCAGCACCTGATGTACCAATATTAACATTAGCAATACCGCAATCGGAACCCCAAGCGCTAATAAATTCTTCGGCTTCTCTTATGTTGGTTGTAAATATTGCAGAAGATAATCCTTGTACAACATCGTTATGGATTTCAATTGCATTATTTACATCACCGCTATATTTTATTAAATAGAGAATAGGTGCAAATGTTTCTTCCTGTACAATCTTGAAGTGATTTTCAGCTTCGGCTATAGCAGGTACAACGTAGCAGCCGGATTCATATCCTTCTCCTTCCAGGACGGTTCCGCCATAAATAACTTTTCCGCCTTCTTCTTCAACTTGTTTCAATGCGTTTTTGAACATAGCTACAGCTGCTTTATCTACAAGCGGACCGACGTGATTTGTTTCATCCATCGGAGAACCGATTTTCAAGGAAGAATATGCTTTTACAAGAGATTCTTTTACTTTATCATAAATGCTTTCGTGAATTATCAATCTGCGGGTAGTAGTACATCTTTGTCCTGCGGTTCCAACGGCACCAAAAACAATCGCAGGGATTGCCATCTGTAAATCTGCGTCGGGTGTTATGATTATTGCGTTATTTCCGCCAAGTTCTAAGATTGTTTTTCCGAATCTTCTAGCAATTACTTCGTTTGCATGGCGACCAACGGCAGTTGAACCTGTGATAGAAACCAACGGAATTCTTTTGTCGTTCAACAATCTTTCGCCTACAGTAGAGCCTTTACCGATTACCAGTGAGAATAAACCTTCTGGCAAATTATTCTCTTCAATTACTTTCTTTAATATTTTTTGAATTGCGATTGCTGTTAACGGTACTTTGGAAGAAGGTTTCCATAAATTGGTATCGCCGCAAACCGATGCTATCATTGCATTCCAAGCCCAAACAGCTACAGGGAAATTGAAAGCGGTTATAATTCCAACAACTCCTAATGGGTGATATTGGTCGTACATTCTATGTTTTGGACGTTCGGATTGCATTGTGTAGCCGTATAATTGTCTTGATTGCCCAACCGCATAATCGCAGATGTCAATCATCTCTTGAACTTCGCCCAAGCCTTCTTGAATTGATTTACCCATTTCGTAAGAAACCAAATGACCAAGTGGTTCTTTATACTCACGCAAGGCTAAACCTATCTGGCGAACAACTTCACCTCGTTTCGGAGCTGGAACTTTACGCCATTCTTTGAATGCTTGATATGCTTGATTAACAATTTTATCGTAGTCGTCCTCACTTGCCAAATATACGGAGGCTATTGTTTTACCGTCAACCGGACTTTTAACTTCTAATTCTCCTTGATCGGTTGTTTTAAACCAATTTAACCCGGTTGAAGCCCCGTAATTTTTATCCTCAATCCCTAATTCTTTTAAGAAATCCATTTTTTCTCCTCTTATTTTACACTCAATATTTTTGAATTTTACAAGCAAATATAAACAATTTAATCACTCAAAGTAATTAAATGGAAGTTCAAAATTATCCCTTTAAGTTTCTATTTGCAAAACAAATTATTTTATAAAAAACGTCTTTTTGCAGTTGATTTTTGAATGTTCGGGATTAAATGTTTTGGGAAAGGAAGTGAATTATTTTTAAATTAGATTTAACCGAATTGAAAAATAAATTCATTCATAATAATTAGCGAAAAAAATGGCAAAACTGTTCGTTGTTGCAACTCCAATCGGAAATATGGGTGATATCTCTTACCGCGCTGTGGAAACGTTAAAATCTGTTGATTTTATCTTGTGTGAGGATACCCGTATAAGTGGCAGGTTGTTAAAACATTATGAGATTAAAACTCCCTTGGTAGTTTTCGGAGCGAGAGATGAAGAACGCAAAATTAGTACAGTGATAAAAAGAATATCGAATGGGGAGAATTGTGCATTAATTTCAGATGCAGGAACTCCCGCAATTTCGGATCCCGGAGTAAGATTGGTTAAGGCTTGTAATGACGCAGGTATAGAAGTAACTGGGATTCCCGGCGCAAACGCTGCAATTTATGCGCTTAGTATTTCCGGACTTCCGACAGATTCGTTTCTTTTCGAAGGATTTTTACCTCAAAAAAAGGGTCGCCAAAAAAAGTTGAAAGAATTAGCCGAGGAGAAGAGAACGGTTGTAGTTTACGAATCAGTTTACAGAATAAGGAAATTATTGGGTGAATTAAATGAGTATTGTCCTAATAGAATAATTGCCGTTGCTAAAGAACTGACTAAAATGCACGAAGAAGTTGTTCGCGGAAAACCGGAGGAATTGATTGAATATTTTAACGATGAAAATACTAAAGGGGAGTTCGTTGTAATATTTGCACCATTGAATTGGAAGTGATTGAATTTCAATTTTAAATTTGAAGAGAAATGAAGAATCGATTTTGTCGATTATCTAAACTGAAATTGATTGCAGATAATTTTATTCTGACTATCACTTGGGGAAATTCTTTTAATAATTCGACTGAGAGCGACCAAAGTTTAATTCACTAATTTAATTCACATTTTTACCCACCGAAGTCGCCCTGAGCCGAGATCCTAATTTAGATCATATTAGTTGTGTTTCGCAGTTACAAATTTAAATTAATAATCTATCTACAAATGTTTGAAACCATTCCCATTACTACCGCCTAAAATATCATAATTTGTACTGTTTCTGTTGTTACCAGTTGAGAATATCAAAGTCTTTGACTTTTGGGTAGGATGGGATGATTCGTCAATTTTGAAACTTTCAATAATATTTAGAAGATTAGCAGTCAATCTATTCAAATCTTCAGCATAGGAATTTTCATCTTAATCTGGTAAAATAATTAGGTGAGATACAATTTGATTATTGAAGGAATTGGTTGGAGAAGTAAATATTTTAATGCGACTAGGAATAACTAATGATTCTAAAGAAAATGATATTTATATGACTAGTAAAAACCATTAGTTACTTTAAGTCTAGAGGGCATATTTGAGCAGCCAGTTGTACCCAAATATTTTATGACAATGTTGGTTCAAAAATTTAATGTACTTCTTGCTTCATAATAATTTGATATCACATCAAATTTGAAACAAGCAGATCTTTAATTTATAGATGTCGTTTGAAACTATTTAAGAAGCAGCATTCTCTTAACTTTTGAGAATTTTCCTGCGGAAATCTTGTAAAAATAAATTCCGCTATTTAAGTTTTCTGCATTGAAATTGACTTCGTAATTTCCCTGGTTCAAATATTTATTTATCAATTCTTCAACTTTCCTTCCTAATGCATCGAAAACTACTAACTTAATATATGTAGCATTAGGGATTGAGAAGCTAATAGTTGTTGTCGGATTAAATGGGTTTGGATAATTTTGTTTTAACTCAAAATTATTCGGAGCCTGATTAGTTAAATGTACGGATGTAGCCGGAGGATGACTATTAGGATCACCGGGAAGGAATACTTGAGTTGGGTCTCCTATAGCTCCGCCTGTCCAAATACCGGCAGAATCTTGCAGTTCTTCACCGTTGGTGAATCCATCACCGTCGGCATCCTCATGTGCCAATTCAGGTCCCCAAATTACATCACCTGCTGAGCCGGGCTGTGTTAGATATTTAGCCTCTATTAGCTGTCCGAATAAGTTTCTCGGGCCTCCGCCGTTCGGATCAACGTGACAGTTTGCACATCTATTTACATTTCCATTTGGAATTTGGTTAACTCGTTTGGGGCGCGGAAGAGCAATTGATGAAGTTAATATTATTACCGCAAATATTAATGTAATTATTCTTTTCATTGTTTCTCCGTTAAATTAAAATGTTAAAAGTCGTGTAATATTAAACCCTAATCTCCAATCGCCGTCCAGTATTGATTTATCGGCGCCGGGTAGAACTTGAGAAGTATTCAAATAAGCATTATTTGTGGCAATAATTTTAAAGAAATGTCCTCCGGTTTCTATTTCAACACCTGCTGAAAAAGTATTGTATCCTTCTCTATAGCCGCTTAACGTAGGATTCCACTCCAGTATAACACTCCAAAATTTCAAGAAATAGAATTGTAGATAACTCCCGAGTGTGAAAGAACTCTGCTTATTTATGTTTCCGGGGTGGCTATTGAATAAATAGGAGGGGACAATGCCAATGCCGATAAATTTATTATAATAACTGTTGATGATAATCTGACCATAATATTGAAAATTTCTTGTATCATTCACATCTAAATCATTAAGTTGTGTATTCCAAGCGGTTCCCACTCTCGCAGCAATTTGAAAAGGCAAAACAACATTTTCAAATTCGTAGAATTGACGTTTAATAGAAAGATCGTAATTATCTCGGTAATTACTCCTTCCTATAGCAATAATGGATTTATCATCAAAAGCATATGCTAAAGCAATCCTCATAAAAACCGGTCCGTCCAATCCCCAAAAATTATTATCACCCGAGTTTACGGTAGGATAAAATCTATGTGAAATCTCAAATTCCCATTCTCCTTTTTTCAGGGTAGTGGTTGTAGGGAAGTTTATTACATGAGTAGAATGAAGTAATTGTAGTTCTTGCTCGGGTTTTGGTTCACTTCTTTTCCATTTTCGTTGAGCAGAAGATATTGTTAATGAAAGTATTAATAAAAGAAAAATTTTCAGTTTCATATTTATATTCTATTCTATTCTGTTAGAAAAAGATTTAGTTTAATGCGTATAATGTCACTTATTTTAAAGAACATAAATGAGGGAATTTCGATATTGTAATCGGTTAGTTTAAGTTCGAATTCAGAAAAAATCCGGAATCCTTTTTCAATTTTTATGAGTTTTCCTTCGGCAACGAGGTTATTTACTGTGCCGTGAATTTCCATATCACCATTAACAAGAACATAAATTGTATCTTTTAATTCATGCCATTCCGTAATTTTACCTGAAAATGTTGCATAAGGAAATTTATCTGTTTCGAGATAGTTTTCTCTCATATGACGGTTCCTTAAACCAATCCCTGTATCTATTGTCCTTAAATCAACTTCAAAATAAAATTCACTGCTATCAAGCGCTCGATCGGGGGATAAATATAGATAACCGTCAATACTTTGAGTTAGTCCTTCAAAATCTTCGATTGGGGCTTCGCTTAAAAATACTACACTATTTGCTGCAGATTTAGAAACCACATATTCTTGTGCATATGAAGAGGTCTGTAAAGATTTTGTAAATAAGGCGAAAAATATAATTATAAGGATACTTCTTTGTGACTTCAATAGAAGATCCTTTCTCTATTTAATTTTTAATTATTGTAATATATAAAAAAGAGGATGGTATATCCAGCAATTTAGTGGAATTATTCAAAAACGTAAAATAGCGGACAACTATAATCCTAAAAATTGAACTGCCAAACCGCTGAATAGTACCGTTAATCCTGCGAATGTATGTGTAAAGCGTTCATATTTTTTTATAGGAATTATTTCTAACCCTTTAACCGTAATTACTACAACAGTCAGCATAGTGACAATTGTAACTATTCCAAAAACAATACTTACTATTACAGTGCCCCAAACAGATTCAGAAGCGGCGGGATACATTAAAATCGGTATCAAGGGTTCACAAGGACCAAAAGCAAAAATTGTGAATAATATCCAGGGGGTAAGATTTGAATTTTCAACTGTTTCGTGAACGTGCAAATGTTCTGCTTTATGATTGTGCGAATGTTCGTGGAGTGTTCCGTCCTGATGATGATGAAGATGCTTATGCGGTTTATTACGAGTGGCGCTTTTTATTCCATAAATTGTGTATAGTAATCCGAAAACGATGAGGAAGTATCCAGCCAATTCTCCCCGGAAAGATTCAATATGTGTTAAATTAGTGAGAGCAATTCCAAATGCAATACCAAAAAATCCCAAAACAACCGAACTGCCAACATGACCTATCCCCGAAAGAATGGTGATTCCGACAGTCTTTTTCATATTCCATTTACCGGCTTTAGACATTACAATGAAAGGGAGATAATGATCCGGGCCTAATAAAGTATGTACAAAACCAATTGCTGCAGCGGAAAAGATGAGGAGTAATAATTCGCTGGACATATATTTACTCCGCGCGATTTAAAGAAAAAGATCATTTTCAAAAAGAATATAAGAATAAAAAGTTTAATTATCCTAATAATTTATCTATATTAATACAACAATTTTTGAGTAGTTCAATTTATTATGCAAACTGACTCTTTGACCATAATCACCCAAAATGAAGTTATGCGGGATATTATCCGCCGGATTGATAAAATAATCCCTTCAAATTCTTCAATACTCTTAGTTGGTGAAACGGGTGTCGGTAAAGAGATATTTGCAGAATATATACACAGGACATCCCCGAGGGCTAATAATACTTTTGTAAAGATTTCTCTGTCAGCTATGCCTGAAGACCTATTGGAGAGCGAACTATTCGGGCATGTGAAAGGGGCATTTACATCAGCTACTTCTGAAAAGAAAGGGCTATTTGAGATAGCTGATAAAGGGAGTATTTTTTTAGACGATATCGACGACATCTCACTCAGCATTCAAACCAAATTACTGAGAGTTTTGGAACAGAGAGAAATTCTCAGAGTGGGTGACACAAAACCAATACCGATAGATGTAAGACTTATAACAGCTTCTAAAGTTGATTTAAAGGAACTGGTTTATCGTAATATTTTCAGAGCGGACCTCTTTTATCGCATAAATGTTGTTCCGGTAAAGATACCTCCGTTGAGAGAAAGGAAAGACGACATCCCAGCGTTAGTAGAGCACTTTGTTAAACATTTTGCTCCGGGAAAAAATTTGACTGTTTCTCCCAGAGCATTAAAAATATTGGAAGAATATAATTGGCCGGGGAATGTAAGGGAATTAAGAAATGTAATTCAGCGTGTTTGTTTATTTGCTGAAAATGAAATAATCCCTGCCGATATTCCACAAGAGATTCGAGATGACGGATCAATTGAAAGTCTTATTAAAGCTTGTAAGAGATGCTTTATTGATGACTCGATGACCTACGAACAAGTAATTGCTTGCTTAGAGCATAATTTGTTAAGAGAGGCACTAATTAATGCCGATGGGAATCAATCCAAAGCAGCTAAATTGCTTAATCTCTCGCTTTCAACGTTCCGAGATAAAATTAAGAAATTTGGTCTAAAATAAAATTCACGGAAATCCGCGTAAAGATTTGCGGATTATCGCATTTCCCTCAATTCTAACTCAGTAAATATTCTAAAAAAGTATAAAAGTATTGGCATCTGTTTTGCATTCATCTTTTTATGAAAGAGATTAAATTTCCAATACATGAAAAAATTTCGTTGAATGGGGAAGTTATTGAACTCTTTGAAGAAGGGGGAGTGAAAACAATCAAAATTAAATTTAAAGAGTTTATCTGCGAAATAAAATCCACTCAAATTGAAGAACTTCACTTAGGCGATAAAGTAATTGTTGATTCTTTGCTGAATCTCAATTCCTTGAAAGAAAGCTTTAACCATAAAAATTAACTAACAAAGGGAGGAATTAATGGATAAATCTCCAACAATTTACGAGCAGATGAGGATAAGCGGATACTCAAGAAGGGACTTCTTGAAATTCTGCGCTTGGATGACCGCATTTATGGGAATTGAAGCTAGCGGCATTGGAAAGGTTGTCCGTGCAATGGAAACAAAACCACGTTTGCCTGTGGTTTGGTTTCATTTTCAGGAATGTACTTGCTGCAGTGAGTCATTCATCAGATCATCTCACCCGATTGTAGCTGATATTATTTTGAATAAAATATCTCTCGATTATACCGAAACTCTTCAAGCGGCTGCCGGTTATCAAGCTGAGGAAGCTCTTTATAATACTATGAAGAAGTACAAAGGCGAATATCTTATGCTTGTGGAAGGTTCCGTTCCGATGGATGATGACGGAATTTATTGTTGTATTGGGGGAAGGTCGGCACTCGATATTGTGAAGGAAGCCGCAAAGGATGCAAAAGCAATAATTTGCTGGGGTAGTTGTGCATCCAATGGTTGCATTCAAGCTGCAAAACCAAATCCGACGGGCGCTACTCCAATTCACAAAATTATTAGCGGTAAACCGATAATAAATGTACCAGGATGCCCGCCAATTGGTGAAGTTATGGCAGGAGTAATTGTACATTTACTCGCATTTGATAGAATTCCTCAGCTCGATGGATTGGGAAGACCAAAAGCTTTCTATTCGCGTAGAGTTCACGATACTTGTTATAGAAGACCGAATTATGATGCAGGATTATTCGTTGAATCCTTCGATGATGAAAATGCACGTAAAGGATATTGTTTATACAAAGTTGGCTGCCGCGGACCTGTTACATATAATGCATGTGCGGTCACTAAATGGAATAATGGTGTAAGCTATCCGATTCAGTCCGGGCACGGATGTATTGGCTGCAGCGAAACCAATTTCTGGGATAATGGGCCTTTCTACCAACATTTAGCTTCATTCCCAGGATTTGGAATTGAAACAACAGCTGATGATATTGGTGTTGCAGTGGGAGCCGCTACAGTAGTTGGTATGGCTGCCCATGCAGTTACTGCTAATATTAAAAAACGCAAACTCATCAAACATGAAATTGATGAATCAAAAAACGAGGGAGGTGAATGATGGCTAGAAGAATAGTGGTTGATCCTGTAACTCGTATTGAAGGTCACCTTCGCATTGAAGTGGAAGTTAAAAATGGTAAAATCGTAGATGCATACTCAGCCGGTACAATGGTTCGAGGATTTGAAAAGATATTAAAAGGTAGAGATCCTCGAGATGCCTGGGCATTTACAGAAAGGGCTTGCGGTGTTTGTACTACAGTCCATGCACTTGCTTCAGTAAGAACCGTAGAAGATGCACTGAAAATTAAAGTACCTCCTAATGCGGAGCTAATTAGAAATTTGATGTTCTGCGCTCAATATTTGCAAGATCATGTTGTTCATTTTTATCATCTTCATGCACTCGATTGGGTTGATGTTGTTAGCGCACTTAAGGCGGATCCTAAAAAAACTTCAGAAATTGCCAAGAGCATTTCAAACTATCCAAAGAGTTCACCCAAATATTTTTCCGATTTACAGAAAAGATTAACTGCATTTGTTAACAGCGGTCAACTGGGAATATTTGCGAATGGATACTGGGGACACAGAGCATACAAATTGCCGGCTGAGGTTAATTTGCTTGGTGTTGCTCACTATCTTGAAGCTCTGGAATGGCAGAAAGAAATTGTAAAAGTGCACACTATCTTCGGAGGAAAAAATCCTCATCCGAATTATTTGGTTGGAGGTGTCCCGTGTTCAATAAATCTGGATGAAGTAAATGCGATTAATGTCGAAAGGTTATCCTATGTAGGATCATTATTTGAGCAAGCTGCTGAATTTGTTGAGCAAGTATATATTCCCGACTTATTGGCAGTTGCTCCTTATTACTTGGAATGGGGCGGAATAGGCGGCGGATTAAAAAATTATCTTGCTTATGGAGATTTACCAACCAGAAGTTATTTGGATACAGATTCTTTCAAGTTTCCACGCGGTGCTATACTCAATAGGGATTTAAGCAGAGTACATGAAATTGACGGTCGCGACGTAGAACAGATAAAGGAATTTGTCACCCATTCCTGGTACAAATACGAAGGAGGTGACGGAGTTGGCTTGCATCCCTGGTCTGGTGAAACCGAATTTAATTTTACCGGACCGAAACCGCCTTATAAGCAACTGAACGTTGAAGGAAAATACAGTTGGTTGAAAACTCCAAGGTGGAAAGGTCACGCAATGGAAGTAGGACCTTTAGCTCGAATGCTTGTTGCATATGCTTCAGGTCATAAAGAAGTTCAAGATATTGTAAACGCAACACTGAAAAAATTAAATGTACCCGTTGCGGCACTTTTCTCAACATTGGGCAGAACCGCAGCCAGGGGATTGGAAACCAAATTGATTGCCGGATGGGCAAAAGAGTTCTACAATCAATTAATGAGCAATATAAAAAACGGTGACACTCGTACATTTAATAACGAAAAATGGGAACCATCAACTTGGCCTAAAGAAGCTAAAGGCGTTGGAATGACCGAAGCACCACGCGGAGCTCTAGCACATTGGATTGTAATAAAAGATGAAAAAATAGATAATTATCAATTAGTTGTTCCGTCCACTTGGAATGCTTCACCGAGAGATCACCTAGGTAACAGATCTGCATACGAAGAAGCTCTCATTGGTACTCCGGTGGCTGATCCTGAGAAACCATTAGAAATATTGAGAACTATTCATTCATTCGATCCTTGTCTGGCATGTGCCGTTCATTTGTACGATGAAAAAGGTACTTATGTTCACCAAATTGACTCATTTTAGGAGGTGAAATGGAAAAGCAAAGGATTATAAGAACGTATGTTTGGGAAATTCCCGTAAGAATTTATCATTGGCTGAATGCGTTGGCGGTTACTACACTGGCGATTACTGGCTATCTTATCGGTAACCCTATTGCAATTCAAAGTGGTGCGGAGGCATCATTCGGCTACTGGTTCGGTACTGTTAGATTTATTCATTTTGTTTCTGCTTTCGTATTCTTTTTCAATTTCTTATTCAGATTATATTGGGGATTTGCCGGAAATAAATACGCAAATTGGAGAGCTTTCATTCCTTATACGAAAAAATACATTCGAGAATGTATTGATGTTTTAAAGTTAGATATTCTGCACCGTAAAGGAAGGCCTTTAATTTCGATTGGTCATAATGCTCTAGCCGGATTAACCTATTTTGTTACTTTTCTTGCTTTCCTTTTTCAGAGTATGACAGGATTCGGAATGTATTCGGCAATGAGTGAAGCATTTCTGCCAAATTTATTTTCGTGGATTGTTCCACTCTTTGGCGGTGATTTTGCTGTAAGACAATGGCATCATGTGATGATGTGGTTTTTCATAATTTTTGCGATTATTCACGTCTATTTAGTATTTTATCACGATTACGTTGAAGGACGCGGAGTGATTTCTTCTATGGCAGGTGGGTGGAAATTTATCGAAGAAGATAAACCAGAGTGACCCCCATTGAAAGAGACGGGATTTCCCCGTCTCTTTCTTTAATATTAAAAAATTAAAATTTGGTAATAATGGATAAAATTCTTGTTCTAGGTGTAGGAAATTATTTGATGGGTGATGAAGGAATTGGAGTTCATGCTGCGAAAGAGTTATCTGAACTTTATTTGCCTATAAATGTGGAAGTAGTTGACGGGGGTACAGGCGGATTTCATCTTCTTTCATATCTGCACGATTATAAATATGTAATTATGATAGATGCAACGATGGACGGAAAAAAGGAGGGAACCGTTAGAGTAATAGAACCGAAATTTGCATCAGATTTTCCCAGATCACTTTCCGCTCACGATATCGGTTTGAGGGATTTAATAGAAACTGCGGTTATTTCGGGGGAACTCCCGAAAATCTACTTAATAGTTGTATCGATATCTACAATTCAAAATATGGAAATTGAACTATCTCCTCCGATAAAATCTTCAATACAAATAATAAAAAAGAAGACATTGGAGTTAATAAACAGTATAAATGAGTAGTACTTTTTATTTCTCGAAAATATTAATTATATGATCGGATAAAATCTGATGACCTTCCTTCCCGTTTTGAAAATTTTTTGCAAAAGAAACAATTGTTATGTTCCAATGCGGAATAATCCAGAGGAACTGCCCGCCGAATCCGGAAGCAAAGTAAATATCATTTGTTTTTAATTTTTTAGCAATTGGATTATCATTGTCATATCGCCACCATTGGAAACCGTAATCACTTCTTTCTCCACGTTCAACATACTTTGCGGTTGAAATATTTATCCATTCTGCCGGAATAATATTATCACCGTTTTTCAAAAGCATTTGTCCTATTTTTATCAAATCCCTTGCTTGCATTTCTAGTCCGCCACCTGAATTGGGAATACCGGGTGCAATAAAATGTAGTTTGTAATTATTGATATCCAATTTGTCGAATAATTCAGATTTTAATATCTCATCATAGTTACGGTGAGTTATTCTCTTTAGAATTTCTCCCAGTAAAATGCTCACTCCGGTATTGTAAGTGAACTTTGTTCCCGGTTCGGAATCAAGCGGAATTTCGAGAATAGAACCGATAAAATCTTCACTTTCTGAATACTTTTTAGGTACTCCTCCAAATTCATCCCACTCAAATCCTGCTGTCATCGTAAAAAGGTTATATAAAGTTATCTTTGTTTTTCGCTGATCTTTTAAGAATATATGCTTGTATTTTGGGAAAAAGTTGATAATAGGACTTTCTAAATCCGGCAGTTCGTTATTTTTGTAAGCTATTCCATACAATAATGAAGTAATGCTTTTTGTAACCGAATAACATTTGTGTAATTGATCTTTCTCGAATGAATTGAAATATTTTTCATATAATATCGAATCTTCTGTTGCGATAATGTAAGCGTCAATCACTCCATATTTACCGGTTTCGATATCATTGGTTAAATCGCTATACTGTTGTCCGGGATGATTTTCCCAAAGAGTAAATACAATTGCAATTATAGTTATGGTTAAATAAATTCTTTTATTCATTTTTAAATCTTTAATTATAAAAAAATGCAAGCAATAGTTAAAAAGCCGTTTCAATTTAATCCGTTGAAACATCATTTACAATACATCAAAGAATTTTGTTTATTTTATAAAAAGCAGAATGATTTTGAGCAGCTGAAAGAATCTCTTAAGACTATCGGTCATTCAATTACTGATATTTATACCGGTTCGCTAACCGTTGTAAACATTACAGATGAAATAGAATTTTATTTAAGTGATAGTAGAATAATTGACAAAGATAGATTTTATTGTTTCATTAACGGACTTGAAAAAAAATTTATAAATATAAAAATAAGTGATGATAGTAGCTGGACTTTGACTCTTAGCAAAGAAGATGAGTGTTACGTACATTTGCACCCTGCACGAAATTCTATAAATTTGATTAGAACAAGTTGTAATGCGTTGAAAACTGCCATAATTATGGAAATATTTCTTGAAGAAAATAGTAAAACTGATTTAGAAAAATTGAATTTATACAGATACAATTACTGTAGTTTATCTCCATTAAAGATGATAGATGATAATAGTAGATGTATTTGGT
>CAZNJB010000021.1:0-66313 GCA_964573255.1 uncultured Melioribacteraceae bacterium | reverse complement strand
GCCAAAAAAGCTTCCTGAGGAATTTCCACATTACCTACTTGCTTCATCCTTTTTTTGCCTTCTTTCTGTTTTTCAAGTAACTTGCGTTTACGGCTAACATCCCCACCATAACATTTTGCGAGAACGTTTTTCCTTAACGCTTTAATATTTGTTCGGGCAATCACCTTACTTCCGACTGCAGCTTGAACAGCAATCTCGAACATCTGTCTCGGGATTAGTTCCTTAAGTTTTGATGTAACTTTTCTTCCCCAATCAAACGCCTTATCTCTGTGTACAATTATTGAAAGGGCATCCACTTTATCACCATTGAGCAGAATATCAAGTTTGGTCAAATCGGAACGCCTATATCCAATCAGTTCATAATCAAACGAAGCATAACCACGGGAGATTGATTTCAATTTGTCGTAAAAATCGAATATCACTTCAGCGAGAGGGAATTCATATGCCAAATCGGCTCTTGTAGGATCTAAATAAGATGTATTCTTATAAACACCTCTTTTCTCCATCGCCAATTTCATAATACTACCAATATATTCACTGGGTGCTATAATTTGTGCTTTAATATAAGGCTCTTCAATATAATCTATATCACCCATCTCCGGCATTTCAGCTGGATTATCAACAATCAATTTTTCCCCAGTTTTGGTGTAAACAATATATTCCACGTTCGGAAGTGTCGTAACGATATTTTGACCATATTCCCGCTCCAATCTTTCCTGGATGATTTCCATATGGAGCATTCCGAGAAAACCGCATCGAAATCCAAAACCGAGCGCTGCGGAAGTCTCCGGCACATAAGTCAAAGATGCATCGTTTAACCTGAGTTTATCAAGAGATTCCCGTAAGTCACCATAATCATCGGAAAGAGCAGGATACAATCCGCTGAATACCATCGGCTTAATTTCCTGATAACCGGCTAACGGTTCTTTCGCGCCGTCTTTTACGTGTGTTACCGTATCACCAACTTTTGTATCGTTTACGTCCTTAACTCCGGCAATTAAATATCCAACATCCCCGGCTGAAAGTACTTTGGTTCTTTTTTTAGCTAATTCGAGAACCCCAACCTCTTCAGCGAGAAACTTTTTATCGGTTGCAAAAAATTTAATTTCGTCCTTTTCTTTGAGAGTTCCGTTAAAAAGACGAATGTAAGCAATTGCTCCTCTATATGAATCGAAAACAGAATCAAATATAAGTGCCTGCAACGGAGCGTCCGGATCACCCTTCGGTGGAGGGATTTTATTTACAATTGCTTCTAATATTTCTTCGTACCCGATTCTTGCTTTGGCGCTTGCCAAAATAATATCTTCTTCGTCGCAGCCGATCAAATCTATAATTTGCTGCTTAACTGCATCTACCCGGGCACTGGGAAGATCAATTTTATTCAGAACGGGGATGATTTCAAGATTAGCTTCAATTGCCAAATAAAGATTGGAAATGGTCTGAGCTTCAGCTCCTTGTGCGGCATCAACAACCAATAATGCTCCTTCGCATGCAGCCAATGAACGGGATACTTCGTAAGTAAAATCAACATGCCCCGGAGTATCAATCAAATTGAGAGTATAATTCTGTCCGTCCTTTGCTTTATAATGCATCTGAATAGCGTGGGATTTAATTGTTATACCCCTTTCACGCTCCAGATCCATATCATCGAGAAGCTGAGATTTTATCTCACGTTGCGATACCGCTCCCGTTTTCTCGAGCAGCATATCGGCAATTGTGGACTTACCGTGATCTATATG
This sequence comes from uncultured Melioribacteraceae bacterium, assembly GCA_964573255.1. Classification (GTDB taxonomy): domain Bacteria; phylum Bacteroidota; class Ignavibacteria; order Ignavibacteriales; family Melioribacteraceae; genus CAYNUJ01. The sequence continues at coordinate 64,574 of CAZNJB010000021.1, read as the reverse complement.
AGCTATTATGCTAAAATTTCTTACGTTATTCATAATTTCCTAAAAATAAGGTAGTAAAATTAACAATCTAATAGAGTAAATTCCATTTTATCTTTTTTAGTTAATTAACCATTAATCAACGAAAAACATTTTTATCGTGGTATTTCTGCTTTCTATTTATCAACCAGTTTAAGTTACCACTTCTTATTATTAAATAAATATGTAGATTTCACCTTGCTGATGTAAAATTCATCTTGTTAAAAGCTTTTACTATTTTTGTGTACTCAAATTTAAGGATTCTGATGCGTACAATTTTTATTCTTTTATTGTCCTTATCATTCAATTGGTCAGCCGCTCAAGAATTGACTTTCGCGTGGATTACCGATTCCAATGTAGGCTTCAAAAACGCATATATGGAATTGGACAGTGTCGTAACATCCATTAACGCCCGAGCGGAAATTCAATTTATAGTTCACACCGGAAATATAACCGAAAAAGGAAGAAACTCGGAACTAGAAAAAGCTAAGGCAGTGCTGGACAAGCTTACGAAGCCATATTATATTATTCAAGGAAGCCGCGATACAAAATGGAGTGAATCTGGCGGAATAAAATTCACCGAATTATGGGACGAAGATCATTTTTCTTTTAATAAAAATAATTACAGATTCATCGGAATAAGCAGCGCTATTCTGTGGAAAGACAGCGGCGGACATCTATCCCCCGAAACAATTGATTGGCTGCAAGAAGAAATTCAATCTGTTGGAGAAAATGAAAAGATCATTCTTTTTGTGCATCATCCTTTAAATGAGGAAATTGATAATTGGTTTGAAGTCACTAATATTTTGAGAGGGAAAAATATAGCAGCTGTTTTGGTTGGCTCCGGGAAAGAATATCAAACAATGGATTTCAACGGCATTCCCGGAATTACAGGACCTTCCACATTCAGCCGCAAAGATTCTTCCTGGGGATATTCGCTCTGTAAGATTACGAACGACACCCTTTTTGTTTATAAAGTTACTAAATCGGATAGCAGCCGATTTATAACAGCATTGAGTTTGAATACTGAAAAGACAATTGAAAAAATCGATTCAAGCAAAATCATTGACTATGATGCAGAGATTTTATGGCAAAAAGATTTGCACACATCTCTCGTTACCGAGCCTTTGGTTCTTGAAAATAAAATAATTACCGCCGATTACAACGGTTTGGTTCAATGCTTTTCCACCGACGGAAACTTGCTTTGGGACTTCGATGCATTTGGGAATATTGCATCCACTCCGGCGGAGAAAGACGGTTACTTGATTGTAGCAACCTTGCAAGGTGATTTGAATACGCTAAATGTAAATACAGGAGAACAAATTCAATCAATCGGTTTCGACGAAGCAATTACCTCCGATTTATTGATGATTGACTATGAAGGGACGAAAGAATTGATGATTCCCAAATTAACCGACTCTAAAGCTGCAGTAGTTTTCGGCACTGCTTCGGGAAAAGTACTTTGCTACGATGTGGAAACCTTACAGGAATATTGGACAAATAACAATGCAAAAGGAATGATTGAAATAAAACCCTTGTCGCTCGGAAATAAAATCATCTACGGTGCATGGGATAGTTACCTTTACTGTATTGACAGCCGTGAAGGCTGGCTGATCTGGAAATGGAGAGAAGATAAAAGTTTTTACAACTCCACCGCAGCAGTTGAACCGGTTACTGACGGGAAATATATTTACATCACAACACCGTTAATGCATACAGTAAAAATCGATCCGATGCTCGGCAAAACACTATGGAAGAGTGATAAATATGATGTGTCGGTATCTATTGGAATTACTACCAATGGAAAAAGATTACTGCTGAAAGGAATGAACGGAAAGTTTTACAATCCTTACACAAAACATGGCAAAGGAGGACTTACTTATAAAATTGGTTATAAATTCGATACTATGCCTTCCACTCCCATTGAGAATAAAGGAATCTATTTATTTACAACCAAAGAAGGCAACGTTTATCGAATCTATAAAAAGAAGTATAAAAAAATTCTTTTTATGGGAACGGCACGGATGTTTAATATTATTCCAATGGGAGAAGATAAATATTTTGTTTCAAATATGGACGGAAGTATTGCTCTAGTTAAATACAGCGAAAAAAGAAAGTGAATATTGGGGAAAAACGCACAAAGTTTAATGTGACTAAAGTCGATTCATTATTGCATACAACACTAATCTTTTATTTAAACGAAAAGTAAAATTAACAATTTGTTTTTGTAGAACCGGAATTATTTTATTATTACTTGTTACTTTATCAAGGTGACTCCTTAGGAAAGACAACGAAATATATGAAGTAATTAAAACGGCTTTAGTTACATTAGGTTTTCAGCTTACATATTACTCAACAAGCTACTCAATGATATATTTTAACAATATTGAGCAACTATTTTTTATAACAGATTCTTAAACTCAAAATAAAAGGTCAAGATGAAAAAATTTAACGGATATATTTTTGATATTGACGGAACAATAATTTCCACAAATGAATTAATTTTCGCAAGCTTTAATCACGTTACCCAAAAGTATCTGGGCAAAACTTACAGTGATGAAGAAATAATATCCTTATTCGGCCCAACAGAAGATGAAATATTAAAAGAGTGGATGAAAGATAATTACGAAGATGCCAGAAAGGATTATTATGAATTTTATGAAAAGAACCATAATCGAATGGCAAAAATTTTTCCTAGTATTGAAGAAACACTTAGTGCAATAAAAAGTAAAAATCTGCCGCTTGGTATATTTACCGGTAAGGGGCGATTGAGCACGGTTATTTCACTTAAAGCAATAAATGTTTACGATTACTTCGATTTAATAATCACTGGCGATGATGTTGAAAACCACAAACCTTCACCGGAAGGAATAATGAAATTCGTTGATTATTTTAAACTGGAACCCGAAAGAGTTTTAATGATAGGTGACGCTCCTTCGGATATAATTGCGGCAAATAAAGCAGGAGTTAAAATTGCTTCGGTTCTTTGGGATAGCTACGCTAAAGATAAAGTATTAAAAATGGGGAGCGATTATATCTTTCATAATACACAAGAACTGAAAGATTTTATTCTTCGGAATTTGGGATAAACCTATAAGTATGGAATCTCCCCGGATGATAATATCCGGGGAGAAATGAATTAAAAATTAAATGGATAAACGAACGAAACTCTCGGTTCAATTTTCTTCTGAGGCTCGTAACCCAATATATTATCATCGGCGTCGCGAACAGGCGAGAACGTCCAATTATACACCATCGAAACGACTATATACGGCATTGGTTTATAACCGAGTTCCGCAAATAAATAGGAACGATCGTCGAGTGTGAAAAGGTCTTTTTCGTCTTTGATATTAATTTTATCGTATCCTGCACGTGCGACAAAGGAACCGTCTTTAGGTGAAACGTCTGTCGATAAATGAAGTATTCCACTTTCAGGATGATTATCCAAACGTTGATAACTTCCGAGTATATCGAAGGTTCCCAATAATGTAACAAGCAATTCGCCATACCATCCGTTGCCTAGAGAAGCCTGCATGTTTTTCAACTGTTGAATTTTGGATGAAACCGACCCGGTGGTTTTATCCAATCTGAATCTTTCCAACTCATACATTGAGCCAAAATAAGCCGGAATATATTGATCGTTGTTAAAACGACGTTCGAATTTGGTTCTTACATTAACCAAACCCAAACCGTTTAGACCGAAAATAAATCCCGCTGAAGATCCATTACCGTAATTCAATATTTGTGCAAAGTCATAATAGAGATCGAGTTTTACAATGCTGTTGTTCACCAACGGTAAACCAATATCGAAACCAAACTCAGTAACCGAACTTTCCGTTTGAGTTGCTGTAAATTTATCAGTCACAGGATCGTAAGTACCTGCAATTACAGTAGCATCGGAATTAAAATCATTAACTACGGTAGCACCGACTTCAAGGTTACCAATAATAGGAACAGAACCTAGAGTAGTAAATTTTAGCGGACGAGTATAACCACGCACCCCTACAACACCACTCTGCAGAAAGCTTCCGTAAACCAACTCAAATCCGAACTGATTCATATCCAAATCGAATTCCACTCCCAAACGGCGTGCATCAAAAGTCGGACTGTTATTGTAAAGATACATTATCGAACCGTGACCAAGAGTTGCGTAGTCCAATGCTCCAACACGAAAGTACAGCGGATCGCCTTTTTGTCCGTATCTGAAATAACGTATTATGCTTAAATAATCTGAAAGTTCGTTAAAGTTTTCGGTACGAATCTGTCCATTAGGAGAGAACTCCAAGTTAAGGTCAAGCCCTATTCCCATATTCGCAAATGCAATTTCCGGATTGAAACGGAAAGTATAAAATGGATTGTCATTAATCCAGCTCATTCCCAATCCAGCCCCAAGGTTTCCCTCATTGGGGTGCAAAGATTGAAATTGTGCGAAAGTAAAACTTGATACAAAAAAGATTACCATCAATAATTTTTTCATAAATACTCCACAATTATTCTTCATTTTGAAATTTTCACTGGTAAAATTACTAAATATTACATTTATAAAACGTGGTAAAAATCAATAAAATATTAATTTAATCAATCTATTTTCTGTATCAGTGGATAATTGCAAGTTTATTAGTGCTGGTCAAATGTTTGCCTTCATTGTATAAAATCACTTGGTATAAATAAGTGCCGTTTGCTACCGGATCTCCATCATTATCTTTTCCATCCCAATTAACTTTATTCAAATTCAAATTTAATTCAGCTTTACTTAATTGAATTGTTTTTATTAGCCGTCCGGCAATTGTATAAATTTTAATGCTTATTTGTTCGGGAAGTTTAGATAAGCGGAAAGTAAAGTATGTTTCTTTACTGAATGGATTAGGATAATTATAAACGTCTAACAACTGAAGATTGTTATCAACTTCAAAATACTTTATCAATCCCGAACTATCCGCCATAATCCCATTTGCATTTCTCGCAAATACAGTTAACTTATGCCTGCCTTTCTTCAATTCAGGATGAAATGTTATAAGAACTTTAGGATTAATCTCCTGAAAGGATATATCAATATTATTGTTGTTTGAATAATAGATTGGATAATTATCCAATGATATGGAAACAGAGGAAGTATCAGCAATTGGAATTAGTGAAGGATCGTTTAAAGCAATTTGTATTACAGTATTGGAAGAGACAAAATCGCCGTCTAAAATAGTCTCTCCATCGAATGTAACTTCTATAGATGGTTTGGAAGTATCTTTTTGGACATAGAAAGGAACTGCATAAAAATTATTATCTTCATATAATTCTAATATTTTATCTTCCTCGTCAATTGAAATAGATAATTCTCCTTCCCCATAGAAATTGGAAGTATTTAACTTTACATTAAAATATTTACTTTTTTCAGGAACTAAAGAATCAACTATTTCCTCATATATCAGTTCCGAAGAAGTATTATCATTCTTAAGTTTAACTATAACTCTAAAATCATCCGCAGTTGATTCACCGACATTATACACATAAAAAGAAAGATTTATATCCTCCCCTTGGATAACAGTATCTCTATCTACAGATGCTACTTGATAATTTGTACCAAGTTCCGGAACTGCTAAATATTGCACAGCGAGTTCATTTAGTTTTGGCGAATAGAGACTGTCTCCGGCAATGAATTCAGTTAATAATCTTATGTAAGGATAAGTAGTCGCATTCAATGTATCAATATTTATGGGCGAATCTCCATATGCTAAATAATTCAATGTATCAATCGATTCATCTTTCTTAATTCCAAGCAATCTGAACTTTAGTATTGAATTATTATCAGTAGATTGCCGAATGTTTAAAGAATTCCATTTTTTTGCAGGACCAATTCTTTCAGTAAGCAGATAACCATAACTAGATGAGGTAATAAAAACAGAATCTATTATAATCGTAGGATCATATTTACCTCCAACCATCTCAATAATATCATTAGGATTGGCACCTTTAGCACCAATCAATGCCCAAGGACCTTGAAAAACCAATGAATCGATTTTGCTGCTCCCTAATGTTCTGATAGCATCTTTGAGAGTTGAACTCATATTATTTCGGGCATCATTCGAAACTCCCATAGCAACAATTTCACCTGACGGAAGAGAGTTAATAAAATCCGCAAGTAACTGGACATTATCCGGACGTTGGAATAACTCCAGCCAAAATGCAGTATCAACCTCCATCGTAACTGGATTAAATGTGGCTATTGCCATTCCAGCAAAGAAATTGTTTGAGAGTAAATTTTTACCATTTCGAGAAATCACACAAGTTGCACCGGTATAAGCTCCCGCCGAAAGAACAGAAATTGTAACTGAATCATTGGATAAAACGATGCCATTATTGAAAACAAGGTGACCGCAATCTTGAACGGAAAAAGAAATCGAATCATTAATTATAAAATTGTTATTTGAATTTTTTATAAATGATTTAACAGGAGAAAATTCTTCCGCAGATTTATTTATCCGATAACGATACCAATAACGCTTTCCATCTTGTAATTCATTAAGATTTACATAGGAATAAAATGAATCAGATTCTATAAATTGTTCATTATAATAAGAGAAATCACCTCTTTCAGATATTTGCAAATCAACGCTTAATCTATTTTCATTATAGTTTGATGGATTCAATATCTTTAATTTATTATTTAGAGCTGCCGTAAAGTTATAAGGAACTACATCTCTTAAGGCCAATGAATAAACATTTAATGAATAACTCAAATGATTATCGTTCTCATAGATTTCATCTATTTCATTATCATAATCCAATGTTAATTCAATATTATGTATTCCAGGATAACCTTTTGTCTTAAAATAAAAAAGCAGAGTATCCTTATATTCAGGCAAAATAATTCTTTTTATTTCCCTTTTAATTATTCCGCCATCATAAGTTTGTTGTAACATAATATTCAATGAATCCAGAAGTGATGCCCCATTATTAGTTACAACAAATGGTACTGCAATAGAATCAAAACTTTCATCATAATTAGAATTAACCAGTAAATCATCGGGAGTTATAATTAAATTCGGCTTGTTAGGAATTTTGAGAGAGATTACCGGATCTCCAATTATTGAATTGGTATATGAAAATATTTTAGCTGTGCCGCCCGGACCAAGATTCTCGATTAATTGTACCTTGCATAATAAATGAGCATCACCAATTTGATGGAGTGAATCTTCGAAAATTGATTTGTAGAAATAAAGTGGGGCTGAAGTTGCAGAAGATAAAAATCCTAAAGAAGAATTACCTACATAACCTATCGCTTGTCCATCTTGATCGAGTACAAACCTTTCACCAAAAGAAATAATATCCGGTTCTGCAAATTTGTTTGTTGAACATCCAAAATCTGTTATTAATGGTGATCGATTATATTTATTCTCAAGTTGCTTAACGGAATTAATTCCATTGTCCCAAGTAGCAGTTCCACTATGCCCCAAATATGAAATAAATATTCCACCATTATCTAATGCGGATTTGATTTCCTGCTGTGAATATGGTCCTAAATCGCTTTTGGGATATATGGTTTTATAAAAATGGAAATAATTTCCGGATATCGGTCGAGGACGTATCAATTTATTTATTATAGAGTCATTGATGCTGCGCAATTGCATTAATTCATATTCGTTATCACCATTACCACCTGAAAAAAGAAGATATCTTTTATTCCAATCGTCCCAAGGTGAAGAATTATATGATTTTAATTTTTCAATATAGTTTGTTAACTCTTCCGCTGATCTTATAGGCAGTCTACCTACCAATAATTGCGGCAAGTTATATTCCGATTCCCAAATCGCATACCAATTATCACTCACAGGATTCCCATATGCGGGAACTAAGTTTTCACTAAGTTTAATCCCTTCATTATTGAATACATAACCTTTATAATCGTATGAAGCGTCTCCGATGATTTCTAAATATGAAGATTTAGGGAATCCCCATCTGTCAAAAGCTGTTTGCAAAAATAGTTTTATTGCTTCGGGAGTGGGATAACCGTAACCAAATTGATTGAATATATCATTAACAATTGTTTTGTATGTTTTCAAATGATATTCACTGGATATATAGTCAATATATTGATCAACTATTTGACTAAAGCGCTGATTAGTAATTAAAATGTAGTCCGCACCGTTTGGATTATTAGATAAATCAATAAATTTAACTTTACTAAAAGATGAAGGCGAAAATACTTTCTCTTCTGAAAATACAGCATAAACATTTTTATTTAATAGTGTATCTGTAAAATAAATAGAATTGCCCGACCGGTAATAATTTGTAATCTTCTTTTGAGTAGGTGAAATTCTATAAATAAGATAATTATTATTACTTGTGTTTGATATTTTAAATAATTTTAGTAAGCCTGAATTATTTTCAGAAATCTTGAAAATGAGCGAATCATTACGTAACCATAGATCACGCGGATATTCAACATCAAACCAATCAACTGCAAGATAGTTTGGTGAGGTGCCATTTTTATGATTAAATACAGTAATTGTGTTTACCCCTTCTTCCAGAAAATCAGAATTGACTGCACCATTCAACAATACTTGATTAAATCTGTTAACTTGCTGCGAGTCAATTTTAACACCGTTAAGGTAGAGTGCTAATTGATGAGAATTAACTATAATATTTGATCCAGCACTTGAAGCTTTAAAGTAGACTTTCACATTATCTTTATTTGAGATTCTATCGGCAGAAAACTCAAATTTTAATGGAGAGTTCCAATCACCTAACCACTTCCAGTACCAAGTTTTGTTTTTATTCCAATTGGGAGTTTGATTTGCAATTTCATCATTATTTGCATTCTGATACCAATTGTTTTCCTCTTTATGAATTACTTCCAAATAGTAATCAATTGTATCTTGAGTTGAATACAAACTATCATCAATAAATATTCGCTTCCCTTTTTTATCTCCCCAAGTTAAAAAATAATATGAGGTATCAGTATAGCGATCTTTGTATTCATTATATTCTTCATTGTCATTATTTATAATTCTATGTGATATCTTTGGATAATGTGATTGCCCATAAAATTCAATATATTCATCCTGTTCAAAAGTACCGTTATTTTCGCCTCGTACAAATATGGGAATTTCCGTCCCACTCTCAAATAATTGAAAGGTTGTCGGATCAATATTCGAAATATTTATCCCCAGTGAATTCAATAAATCGAATGAAATCCGATATATTCCATCTTGTACCACACCAAATTTAATATAAGTATTATTGAAATTTATCCAGTTCCACACTGAATCGGTTGCTGCATATTTAGTAGAATTGCTTCTAAACTGTTCGGCAATTATTTGATTCTTAATTGCATTCTTAAGAATTTCGTCATAGTGTGAATATACTTTGATAGGACTATAGGAATCAATCCATACATCATTATCAAATTGGAAACGTAATTTTATCTTTTCAATTTCTTGTATGCTTCTTTCTTGCGGATTAAAATTATGAGTAAACACTTTTATTGCAACGCAGTAAAAATCTCTCCACCAAAATTGACCTTCAATATGATAGAGCGAATTATTTTTATCCGTTTTAATCCATTCCGATTCAGAATACGCAAGAGTAGAATCGTTAATTGATATAATTTGTGGATTAACTGCTGGAATGATGTTTTTTAACTTTATATCTTTTTTATCCTCAACGATTATATTTGGCGAAGTATTTGGGGGAATAGCAAAAATTAAAGTTTTTGATGGCAATTTGGATTTGCCGTTTTTCGAGGGATCTGTGTATTCAAAATAATCGCGAATAACAAAATCACCTTGTTTATAATCTTTGTATTTGGGTTTAGGGAAATCTATCTCTACACTAAAAGAATTTTTTTTTACTTCTATTTTAGAAACAGACTGAGGAAAGATTAGATAGGGAATCATTATAAAAATTATAACATATCTAACTAGCATAATCTCTTGGGGATATTTTTTCTTTTATAATATAATATATAAATAAAGGAATTCCTATAATATACCTTCTCCACAATCTTCTTGGCTCGCAGCATAACCTGACAAACCATTCCAGTCCAATTTTCTGCAACAATTTTGTTCCTCTGTCTTTCTCACCTGAAAATACCCTAATACCTTGTCCAACACAAATAATAATCTTTGCATTCAATCTATCTTTATTTCTTACAACCCACTTTTCTTGAATAGGCGCTCCTAAACCGATTATTAAAATATCAGGTTTTGCTGAATTAATATCATCTACAACTTTATTATCAATAAAATTATACCCGGGATGTTTCCCTGCAATTTTTAATTTTGTATGAATGTTACTAATTTTTTCAAGCGTCTCATTCCTTTCACCAAAAAAATAGAATGACCAATTATTTTTAATTGCCCTATCCATTAATATGGGATATAAATCTGAGCCGGTCATTCTCTTAATGGAATTATTATCAGTTCTCAATAATTTAAAGGCTAAATAAACTCCTATTCCGTCAGAATGTACAATGTCGAATGAATTATAGATTTTATATAAATTTTGATCTTTCTTTATTTCCAATAAAGAAGCTGCTGTTACATATGTAGCAATGAGTTTCGAATTATTATCTATGCATTGCCCGAATTCTTTAAGAATGGAATCATAATTAGTATAACTTATGTTGACTCCAAAAATTTTCATTATTATTTTTTATTAAATATGAATTTAATTTCTCTATCAACAACGCTGTTGATATTTCGCTAAAACTTTGACAAGCATACTCAATAGATTTATGAGAATTACTTAGCACTGCTTTAGGATTTGTTATTGAAAAAAGACCAACAAAATTTGTGTCAAAAGCATCAGCGATTTGTAGAGGAAAAGAATCCACACCAATAAATAATTTGTTATGGACCAAGTTTACAAGCTTCCGTACATCCGGATTAATTATTATTTGAGAATCATTAACTTCTAATCCTTTCAACTCATCCGATCCGATAATCAAAACCGGTGAGTTAAATGTCTCACGCAAATAATTGACCAATGCGATCAATTGTTCAATAGTTAAACTTCGTTGGATAAATCTTGAACGATAATGAATGACAATATTGTCGTCCTTTGCAATGGTTGAAATGTTGAATTTATATTTCGATAATTTTACATTCTCTTCAGGGTAGATTTCAGATAATATTATCTCAATTCTGGCCAAGTAATTATAATTCTTTTCCCAATATTTATATACTTTTGTGTTCTGTTTTATAATAGTCGCCAAATTTGCCTTTTTATGCCAATCAACTATTTTATGATAATTAATATATCCCGCTTTCACACGACCTTTAAGTAATTTTAGCAATAAACTATTTGCTACTCCAGGGAAAAAAGATAAAATAATATCAAAATTAATTTTACGCAAACTATAAAGTGCTCTCAAAATTGAAAGTATCTTCTTTTCAACTGTAATAACATTTACTTCTTCATTTTTGAATAAAAACGTAGATTTCTTATTAACGACAAAAGTGATATCGATTTCACTCGTATTTCGTTTTAAAAAAGGGATAGCCGATAGGGAGAGATAAGTATCTCCCACAGCATTTAATGATATGACAACCACACTCAACATTAATTCAATAGATGTAACTTTATTACCGATAAAAGATAGCGTTCCAAATTACTGAATAAATAGTTAACGAATATATCCCAATTATAATAATATTCATTGACCTATAAGATATTTTAGCACTAATAGATTTAATACCATAATATGATATAATTGAAATAAAACTGAGCGCAGGGAAGAAATATCTACCCTGCATCTGAAGCGTATAAGAATTAAAGTAAATAATTTCTAATATTAATGAGAATATAGCAATTATTGAGAACAGAATCATTCCGTTACTGAAGTCTATTTTCCGGATGGAATTAATTAATATAATTCCCCATATTATTAAGTATGCTCCATAAATATAAAACGGTAAGGTTACATTCGCCCAGCCGAATTTGCCAAAGAATGACTGAAAGAAAAATATAATTTGCCCCAGAAATTCTTGAAAATTTAATGCCCATAAATTTTGATCTGTTTCGAGAATTGATGCACGGATAAAATTTTCATAATAAATAAATTTCCATAGTAAAAGTGGTAGAATGATTACAATAAACAAAGATATTGAGGCAACTATCGTAATATTTATTTTTGTATTCCTATTGGTTTTTATGAAAACTAAATAAAAAGAAAACACAAAGAAAAGAATTAGTGCATAAAACTTGGTCAATACGGATAGAGCTAAATATAGATAAGACAAATATAATGAGAGTTTATCACTTGAATTATTAATTGCTTTTGCAAAATTATAAACTGACAAGGAAATGAACATTAAAGCCAAAGAATCATTGTTAATCATTCCGGAAATAAAAATGAACTCAGGAATATTTGTAATCAGTATTATTGTTAAAATTGAAATATTATTACTATTTTCAAGTAGCAAGAGAGTCTTATAAAACATAATTACAGTAACTAAAGAAAATAAGGCAGTGAATATTCTTAGCATGTAAAAAACAATTCTATCGGAATATTTTTCAAAAACGTTTATATGAACAAATAATGGCACATTATATTTATCACCACCGTACCATATATGATTAGTATTCGGAATTAACCTGTAATCAATAATGTTATCTTCTAACAACAATCTGGTAAGACCTGCGGCAATAATGTAATACAAAGGATTTTGATGACCTTCCCCTTTAAGTAGAGTTTCTGTTTGTTCCTGATTTGGTAATGAAATATTTTTCGATATAAAATTTATATAATTTAAATGATGATTCTCATCAGGAGCTTCGAAAGGAGGAGTTGTAAAAATAAAACACAATTGAAATAGAAAAAAAATAATAGCTATATGATAAATGAATTTAGACTTATTTATCAAGCGAAAATGCATCAAAAATTCCTCTAAATATTAATTTTATATATGAAAACTTTCCGACAAGAATAAAGAGCATAAAATATTTTAGGATTTTAATACTAAGATAAAATATACCCGATAGTCGGTATAACTCTTTACCGTATTTTGACAGAATTAAAAGTTTGTTCCTTATTCTGTAATAATATATTTCTTTCTTGAAATTTAAGAAGCTATCCATTTGCTTTGTATTACTAGATACATTATGATAAGCAACTGCTTGTGGGATATATAAAAGTTTTATTCCATTCCTGAGTGCTGTCAATGAGAAATCTAAGTCTTCATAATAAAGAAAATATTTTTCATCTATCATTCCAATTTTTTCTATCACATCGAGAGTAATGATAAAAACGGCACCAGAGATAAAAGTAACTTCCTGTTTTATTTCCGGTATAGTGCATTCACTGGAATATCGATCAATGTCTTTATGTACCCCTTCAAACTTCAGATAATCTATATATCCCCCATTATACCATATTATTTTTTTATCTTGTAAATAATGAATTCGAGGAGAAGCAATAAACAACTTATCGTTCCCAATTTCTTGGCATATATTTTTGAAAAAATCATCCTCAAGAATCACGTCATTGTTAAGAAGTAGATAATATTCGGCATTTAACTCACGCCCATATTCCAGCCCTTTATTTATAGCAGCAGCATAACCAATATTCCTTTGATTGTCAATTACTTTTATAAGGTTCTCTGTACCCTGCATTGGCAAATAATTACCGCTGTTATCCGATACGACTAATTCTTCTATATACTCCTTTTGTCTCAGAATTGATTTAATACACTTATCGGTTATACCGGGGTCACCATAATGAACTACTACGACATAAAATTTATATACATCTCTTTCTATCATTTGAAAAACTATTAATTATACTATTAAATACTTGGTTTACAGATAGGTTGTAAATACATAGAGGTTGTTCATACTTACAAACCCATCCGCAATTAAAACAGTCCATTTTCTCATAAAAATAATTCACATCTTTTTTTTGATAAGGATATATTTGTCCCCAAACACCTCCACCAACAATGGCAAAACATAATTTATTCATTGCTATTGCTGCATGAAGCAAACCACTGTCATTACCGATAAAAAATAAAGATTTATCGATGATGTTCAGACTATCACTGATCGTTGTTTTGTTTACCTTATTAATAACTTTCTCTCCCCGTAATACTTCAGTATTATCATAATTTACCCCAAGTATTACACAGGATAGATTTAATTCTTCAGTTAATTTATATATCAATGTTTTATATTTTTCTAACGACCAATTTTTTATTGTTGTTGATGAGTAAGGATTTACAACAAAATAATCCGATATAAAAAAATTATTTACTCCTGTATTCTGACTTTTAAAATAAACTTTAGTTTTTGCAGATGGTTCCTTGATAAATAAATTCCTTGTTAGAGAAAGGATATTAAAGATATATACTTCATTAATGTTCCGTTCAATTAATTCACTGTACTTCGAGTCGAAAGCACTTCCAAGCAATCTCTTTAAATTGGGATTATTCTTAAACGTAATTGTTTGACTATTAATACCCGGCAGCAATGATATTTCATCGTCAATGGATATTCTAGTGAAATTCAAATTATAGATTTTATGAAAACTCAATTCTTTTAATTGCTTAATCAGTTTTAATCTATAAAGGAGATTAAATTTATATTTCCTCTTATTGATAAAAATTAGTTTAATTACTCCGTTATAATCATGAAATATCTCTTTGTATTTTTCTGATGTTATAAAATAATAACTGTAGCCCTTCTCGAGTAAGTTATCATTGGTAAAGATAACAGATGATAAAATTACATCCCCCATTAAAGCCAAATTAACAAACAATATATTCCTGATTGTAGTGCGAGTCGACATTCTACTGAAGTAGAAATACATCAGTTTAAATATTAAATATGATATTATATTTTCGATATATTTTATAAACATCCCGCTGCTTATTTCTTAAATTCTGGGAAATAGTCTCTGTCAATCCAAGCAAATAAATTCCCATTTCTGTAAAATTCTTGAACTTCTTTCTTTAAAGGTTTTCGATTTTTCCTAATTATGTATGACTTTTGAACAATATTAAAACACCCGACCATAAATTCTTTTATAAATAAATATCGTATTGAAATTAAAAATCTATTGACAATCCATTTAACGAGAGAGGAATAAGAATTTGGAAAATCTATTTTTGTCAATATAAAATAACTCATACCCCAAAAGAAATGTTTATATCTATAGCTGCTTCTAAATGGATTTTTATTTACTTCGCGTGATTTTAAACTTTGGTTATGAATGCAAGTTGCTTCTTTACAGAATACTACTTTAAATCCATAGTCCCAGAATCTTGCTGATAATTCCAGCTCATTCAAATATATAAATAAATTTTCATCATAAAAGCCAACTGTTTTTAATTTCCTACTATCTATCAAAGCACCACACCCAACAAACGAGATAATATTCCTTGGATAATTATGAGTTTCATAAAATTCATATTTGGAATTGTAAATATTAAATGCAACTATACCAATTTTATTGTCTTCATTAAATACTTCTAATGCTCTTTGTATTGAATTTTTCTCAGGATAGCTATCATCATCTAAAACTAAAATGTATTCCCCATTCGATATCTCAAATCCTTTGTTCCAAGCAGATATTCCAATATTATCATTCATTTGAATCAACTTAACATTTGGAAATTCTCTTGTCACCATTTCCTGCGTACCATCCGATGATGAATTATCAACGACTATCACTTCAATATTTTTATATTCTTGTGCAAAAACCTTTTGCAGAGTATATCTCAACTCATTTTTACGATTGTAGGATATTATATTAACGCTGACTAATGGCTCATTCATATAATTTCCTAAATGTATTCAATGCATTGCCTATTACTTGATCCATATTATAATATTTATATTCAGCTAATCTTCCGCAAAATATTACGTTTCGTAAATTTTCTGCTCTTGACCAGTATTTCTTAAATAATTCATAATTACTCTCGGTAGGTATCGGATAATATGGGTCACCAGATTGATTTGGATATTCATAACTAATAGTTGTTCCATTATTACTAGTAAGAGTTATTCTTTTATGCTCTACAACTCTTGTGTATGGAATACTTTCATCCACAAAATTTATTTGTGATGCCGGTAAATAATAATCTTTATTAAAATGTTCATATTCAAATTTGATTGACCTGTAAGGTAACTTCCCAAATTCGTAATCGAAGAAGTAATCAATCGGACCGGTATAAATCATCCTGTCAAAGAGAAGATCTTTCTCCAGTGTTTTATAATCGCTATTAAGAATAATTTCTATATTTTTATGAGATAACATCTTTTCGAACATCTTTGTAAATCCATTTTTAGGCATGTACTGATATTTATCATCAAAATAACGATCATCATTGTTTGTTCTTATTGGTATTCTTCCGCACACTGAGGGAGATAACTCTTTCGGATCTATTCCCCATTGCTTTTTAGTGTAAAACTTAAAAAACTTTTCATATAAATCTTTACCAACTTTACTTACAATTATATCTTCCGAGTTTCTAATCGGGAATCTTTTAGAACAAACAGAAGCAAAAAACAAAGCAGTTTCTTCATCATTTTTGAGATTCAAATTATATAATTTGTTAATGGTTGTCCGATTGATTGGGATGGGATAATATTCACCGTTTAATTTTGCTAAAACTTTGTGTTCATAAAAAGACCATTCAGTAAACTGGGATAAATAATCAAAAACTTTTTTACTGTTTGTATGAAAAATGTGCGGTCCGTATCGATGGACAAGAATTCCATGATCATCAAACTCATCATAAGCATTCCCTCCAATGTGGTTCCTCTTTTCCACAATGATCACTTTTTTATTCATCTGTGTAGCAAGCCTCTCTGCCAGCACAGCACCGGCAAAACCAGCTCCCACGATTAAATAATCATATTGCTGCATAATTAGCGCTCACAAAAAGTTTCCATTTTTAACTATACTACGATTAACACTAATTGGGTGATTAAATCATATAATATTTAATTTCAGTAATTTTTTCTTTTTCACAAAATGAATAAAAGCAGCCGTTACAAATACTTCGCTAATAACAATGGATAGGGCCGTTCCGATTTCATAATAAACTGGAATGACTAGAAAAGAGATGAGTAAATTAATAATTCCCGCTAAAAAAATGATTTTGAAGAATTCTTTTTTGTATCCCAAATTCAACATTACTTGAATTCCAAATATGTTACTCAAAAGTATAATTAACGGAAGGAATATAATTATGCGAAAGACCGTTAAAGCTGGCAAATAACTTGAGCCTAAAACCAATAAAATCAATTCTCTTGAAAACACTAGCAAAATAAATGTTAAAATGAATGCAATGGACAAGATAATAAAGATATATTTTTTCACAAAACTCACTGCTTGAGCTTTTGATTCATTAAACAGCTTTGCTAAATGAGGGAATATTGTTTGAGAAGCATTTTCAAAGAGGCCTTGCACCGCCAGACGAATTTTATCCGCTGCGGCAAAATATCCCACGATATCATTCCCGGCGAATAAACCGAGTATGAATATATTTGAAGTAGTATACAAAGTAATTGAAGCGCTCGAGGCAAATAAATACCATCCTTCAATTAACTGATGTTTTATTTCGGATAGGGTTGGAAAAACTAATCTCACTCCGTATTTAAAATAAATTATTAATATTCCCAAAACTCCGTTCAATATTGCGGCAATCCCGTTTAGGATGATAAACAATAAATAATCTTTTTCCGATTTAATAAAAACAAATACAGAAATAACCCATATGACTTTTACAACAAAAGTAATGATCGTAATAATCTTCATCTCTTCCAATCCTTTAAAAAACCAATTCGGCGAAAGAACCGAACCCAGCACTAACATAAAGGATAAAAAATAAAGATCGGAATCGACTTGAAATTTTTTAAAACTAAGTACAATCAATGAATAGAGCAATCCGCTAAGAAGGAATAGTCCCAGTTTAATTATCAATACCGAAGAAAATATTTCCCTTTTTTTATTTTCATTATTTCTGTGGATGGAAATTTCTTGAGTTGCAGATAGATTGAATCCATAATCCGTTAGAACAATAAAATAAGTAACGAAAGCAATTGCAAAACTTACTAATCCGTATACTTCCGAGCCTAATACTCTTACCAAATACGGAAAAGTTATCAATGGGAAAAGGTAATTAGTTAATTGAAGGATGGTCAGTGATGTAAAATTATGGATAAGTTTTTTATTGTTAATTAATGAATTGATAAGACTCATAGAACTTTAAATATTTACTTTCTCACCAACCATTTCTCTGGATTCTGATTTTGTCTTTGTTTCCATATTTCGAAATGAAGAATATTTCCCTCCAAACTTTCATTTACTTTGCCTAATATTATACCTGCATTTACTTTATCACCTTGCACAACTTGTATATCTGTTAGATGGCCGTAAACAGTCCTGTAACCATTTTTATGAGTCAAAATAAGAACACTTCCATAACCTGGTATCCAATCTATTACCGAAACGACACCTCCTGCAACAGCTTTAACAAGTGAGTTTCTCTCAGTTTTAATATCAATTCCGTAATTGATTGTTGTAGTGTTTAATTTTAGATTTCTCTGTTTACCGAATTTCCTGGTAATTTTCCCTTTCTTAACAGGCCAATTTAACCTGCCTCTAAGTTCATTGAAATTCTCAAATTCACTTAAGTTATAATTTGCAAACTCTTTAAGTTCTTCTTTTGCTGCATTTTGATTTGCCAGTCTCTCGTTCTCAATTCTAATCAGCTCGGCAATTTTTTCTTCAATTTTTTGTTCTGCTTTTCTTTTATTTTTAAGCTCTACCAGTAACGAATTCTTATTCTTCCGTAATTTCGCTAATAGTTTTTTCCTCTCAGCTTTGCTCCTCAGTAGAATCTTTTTTTCTTTCTTTTTTGAAGCAAGTAATCGTTGCTGTCCTTTTTTTTCTAAAACTAATTTATTTTTATCGCTGGTTAATTGTTTTCTTTTTTTCCTTAAATTTATAATTGTCTTCTTAGTTTCTTCACTGATAATTTTCAGATATTTAATTTTGGACATTGCATCATTCATAGTCCCTGAAGTAAGTAAAAGGTCAAACTCAGATTGCTGACCATATTTATAATACCAAATTACTAACTTCGTAAAATTATTCTTGAGCTTAATTATTTCATTTTCATTTTCTTTGATTTTCTTTTCAAGAACCTTAACATTTCTGCTTATCCTTCTTTCCTCTTTTTCAAGTTCTCTAATGTAATCATTAAGCAGGAGTATTTTTTCATCAATATTCTGAAGAAATTTTACCGAATTCTTTTGATTCTTATCATTCTTTAAAATCTCCGCTTCCAATTTGTCAATTGATTTGCGGAGCGAAGACAAACGTGAGCTCTCTTTTTCAATTTGTTTATTTGATTGAGCTGTTACATTAAGTGACAAACTCAATAAAAAAATTATATTTAGTAATAGTTTCACAGATTTATTCTTTTAACATCTTGTGGAACATCTAAAATTAGGTTGTAATTTATTTTATTCACCTTAATTTCACGGTAATCAATATTTATTGAAGCTTCTTCCTTGGGATATTTTATATTGATTTTATAAGGAACCACTACTCCGTCTATCTTAGAAAAGTCCTCATACTTACTGATTATTTCCTTTTTTTCACCATCATAAAGAGTGTAATTAGTTATAAATAATTCTTTCTTATCAATTTGATAAACAGTTCGTATCGACTCATTAGTGTAGGTGAAAAAATAATTCGATTCATTTTCTTCTGCTTTGTACGGCAAGGCATTCAGCTTATCCGATAAATTTACAGAACCGGCAAAAGCATCGAAAACATCATTAAAATTAAAATTTACTTTAAATAGCTTGTCTAAGATATCAGTCTTATCCTTGCCGGAATACAATATATTTCTGAATGCATCATAAAATAAATAGCCATCTCCTGTCAGCAATATTTCCCCTACATCCAAACCAAAAGGACCGAAAACCGATATCTTTATTGAATCCGGTTTTTTGATAACCACTTCAAAATTTGCCGTAGCACTAAATTTATTGCTCTCAATTTTTAGAACACCGGTACCGTAAAAAGATTTTACCTTTCGTCTATTTGCTTCTATCCTTTTTAATATTCTATCAACAGGAATAATTTTTTCCTTTTTAATTACCGGCTGAGGCGTTGAACAAGCATTAAACAATATTGGTAAAATGATTAACGCAATTAAACTGAATATTTTTTTCAAAGTGAGGCTTCCTCGATTTTTTTCTGAATTTCCGTGTTGTTTTTATCGTGCTCGAGTGCTTTATTCCAATACATAATCGCCTTGTCTATTTGATTCAATTTAAAATAAACATCACCCAAATGATCTAACAGGGTTGAATTCTTCTCCTCTTTCCCAATAGCTTTATTAATATATTCAAGTGCTTCTTCGTATTTGCCAAGACGATAAAGAATCCATCCGTAAGTATCCAAATATGAAGAATTATCCGGTTCTGTTTCCAATGATAAGCGAGACATCCTTTCCGCTCTTTCCAACTGAATTCCTCTTTCGGCTAAAGAGTATGCATAATTATTTAACACTAAAGCATTAGTAGAATCAATTTCCAATGCACGTTCGTAAGCTTCATCGCTCTTATCAAATTGTTTTTTAGCATTGTAAATTATTCCGAGTAAAGTCCATACTTGCAAATCTTTCGGATTAATTTTTTTTGCCCTGTTCAAATAATAAAGTGCTTCATCAGCTTTTTTTAATTGATTTAATGAAAAACCTAAGGACGATAATGCAATGGGATCATTCGGATTCAATTCTACGGCTTTCATTAAATATGTTTCCGCTATTTCATCTTTACCTTCATTTGAATTGGCTAATCCCAAAATCAGATGTAAGAAAAAATCATCGGGGAAATCGTCTATCACCGGACCAATCTTTTCGATTATTTTTTGGTTCTCTCCCATAAAAAATAACCGCTCGGCTAGCCTCCCCCAGATTTGCGCATTCCAAGGAGCTTCATCGGCAGCTAATAATAAATACTTAACTGCGGATGAATCGTCATTTTGTTTAATGGCTATTTCACCCAGATATACATTCACTTGCCAATTAACGGAATCCTTTGCAATTAAATTGAAAAGATTTTTTGCCGTTTCCACTGAAAGTGAATCACTTTCATTAGTCAAAAACATCGCGGCAATTTTTATTTTTGAATCAAAAGGTATTTCATTACTTTCAATGATTTTACCATATTCTTTCCCAGCTTCCGATTTATCACCCTTAGCAAGTAAAATGTTTGCTTTGTATTCAATCAAATTTAAATCATCAGGGAATGTTGTGAGTGCTTGTTCGGTTAAAGATAATGCATCATCCAACCTGTTTGCTTTCATATATGATTCAATCAATAGTTTTTGGAGTTTAATTTCCGCCGGATTCAATTCCAATAATTTTTCGATACTATTAATTGTAGCATCAACATTCCCCAATCGCTCATTTAGTTCAGCTATTTCAACTAGAATGGACCAATTAGGTCCGACAATATCTAATGCTTTGTTGAATATTTCTAAAGCTTTTAACGGTTTATCATATTTATATATACGACCTAAATTATATAATGCTTCCGTTTCCGTTGAATCGATTGAAAGGATTTTGTTGTACATCGCAATTGCGGAATCCAGATTATGAGCAACGGTATATATATTCGCAACTAATTTATAGTATTCCAGATTTTCCGGTTCTAATTTAATCGCTTGTTTACCGTGTTCGAGAGCATTCGCAAGTTTATTCAATTTGAAATAAGCCTTTCCCAACGAATAAAATATGCCGGCACTTGAATCGAAACGTAAAGCATCCTGATATTCTAATATAGCTTCTGGTATTTGACCTTTACTTTCCGCAATATTCCCTTTTAGGAAATGCTCCATTGCGGCTTTTTCATTTTTGGTTCTCTGATAGGTACTATCCTTCTTAACTGTATGTTCACTTACCGAACAAGCAGATATAAGAATTCCTGCAACGATTATATTTATTAAAATTCTTATTTTCATATAAATCTATTTTTTGTATTAAAAGATAATGATTTGATACAGTAAACTAAATATCTATTTTTGCAATTATTTTTCGGATAAACTATGCAAAAATTTGATCTCGCTATTGCTTATAAATGGATTTATGACGAAGAATTAGTTCATGATATTGAAAATAAATTCCAATCATCGGGACTAACAACGTTTATTATCCATAAGGGCATTATACAACAAATATTAGATAAAGTTCAAGACAAAGATATTGAATTCAGATGTTTTTTGGATAGAGCAACTGATGAGGATGAGAATTTCGAACCGCTGGCAGAAGCAATAATCAATTCCGGAAGCAGAATAATTAATCACCACCATTTAATCGATTCGGCAATCGATAAGGCGGAAATTCTTCCTAAACTAATCGAAAAAAATATTCTTGTTCCAGATACTATGATACTTCCTCCTTATGAAGTGCAGGAAGAGATAAATTTGAATATTTCCGATATTGAAAAACTCGGTAAACCTTTCGTTACAAAGCCTGCTTATTATACCGGAGGCGGAGAAAGTACAAATGTTAATTGTTTTTCGCTTGAAGATATTCAAAACCAGCGTAAAGAATTATACGATGACCGTTACTTAATTCAGAAGAAAATTGAGAGTAAATATATTGACGGATACAAAGCCTGGTTCCGTGCCTTCTTTCTTTTCGATGAGGTAATGGTTGTTCAGTGGGATGATGATAAAAAAATATACGATAAAATTCCCTTTAGAAACCTCCCCAATGTTGATTATGATATTATTATCGATATTACAAAATCTATCGCACAGATTTGTAAGCTAAATTATTTTTCGACCGAAATAACGATTGGAAATGACGGGAAATATTACACCATAGATTTTGTAAATGATCCTTGTGATTTCAGAAAACAATCAAAACATTATGACGGTGTTCCGGATATAATAGTTGATAAGTTTATTGAAAAACTGATGGAGTTTGTTAAAAATTAATATCTGCTTCTATAGTTGCCAATAAATTCAAATAACTAATATATCTTTCTTGCGATATAATTCCTTCTTCAACAGCTCTAACAACTGCACAGCCGGGCTCATGATTATGTGTACACGAATTAAATTTACAGTTTAATATGTATTCCGAAAACTCAACGAAATAATGCCCTAGGTCTTCTTTCCTTATTCCGTAAGGTTCAATTTCTCTTATCCCGGGTGTGTCAACCACATGAGTGTTTTCGTTAATTTTATACATCTGTACAGTCACCGTAGTGTGTCTGCCTTTACTGCTATAATCGCTAACTTCGCCTACTTTTAATTTCAACTGAGGAAATAATCTATTCAACAATGAAGATTTCCCTACTCCCGATTGCCCCCAAAAACAAGTTGTTTTTCCTGTAAATTGTTCCGATAATTCTTCCAAACCTTTCTCTTCAGTCGCACTAGTAACAAAAACTTGATATCCTATATCACTGTACAGTTTATCCCATTTTTTAATTTTATCATTCTTGTCCAAATCGGATTTATTGATGATTATTTTCGTTTCAATGCCTCCACTTTCCGCCGCAACAATTATCCTATCGATAAGCCTGTTATTAAAAGCCGGATGCTCAATACTCGATACGATAAACAATTGATCTAAATTCGAAGCGATAATCTGTTCGAGCCGTTCTCCGCGGAAAGATGCTCCTTTTAAGCGTGGAGCTTTTCTGGAAAGATAATTTTCTCTCTCAATGATTTTTACAATTGACCCGGTGGAATCGAAATTTAAATCAAATTCGACTTCATCCCCTACTGCTACGGGATCTAACAAATATAATTTGTTTTTTTTCAGATAAAGTTCGTTTTTAATCTTCCCTCTAAGAACCGACCTGATAACTTTGTTATCTTCAGTCAGTATATAATAATCTTTGCTTTCTATGCGAATAACTTTACCGCGAATTATTTCCTCCGTGTTTAAAATAAAAAAAGCATCTCGAAATTAAGATGCTTTTACGTTAGAGTCAATATTTTTATCAGTAATTATATGTAATAGTCAAAACGTATCTGTTTTTATCAATATTTTGTTCGACTCTGGATAAATTCACACCATAATTATCCGAATAGTCCTTCCAACTGCCTCTCAAATAAGCGAAATCCAAAGCTATATTTCTGTCAGGCTTGAATCCCAGACCGAAAGTATAAAATTTCTTATTGAAATCATCCCCATCCACTTTGTATGGAGATTTATTGAGGATGTAACCAGATCTAAGAGTAATTCCGAAAATAGGTAACTTAAATTCCAAACCGGTAGAATAATTTACAACACTTCTAAATTCTCTTCTTATATCACGATTATTCGCTGCTTCAAGCGCAGCATCTAAACCTCCGTCAAATTTTAATTGAGTGTAGTCAATAAAATTAAAATCAGCAGATAATCTCAGTCCGGCTAACTTTCCGCTAATTCCTAATGAAAACTCATAAGGAGTTTTGATATCATATTCTATTTCGTCATAGTAGGCAGGATCAAAATTAAATGATGCATTGCCAAAATAACTTTCTCCGTAAACACTGTACGATTCTTTAATTGTGAAGAAAGTGGGGAATTTAATCGCTGTAGATAAATTGATATTTTTGTTCAAACTGTAGAGTAATCCTAATTTAACTTCCCAACCTGATATATCCCAACCTAAATTATCGTTGAAATAAAATGATTGGAAATCTGCGGTTCTCGAATCTTCCGGATCAAGACGTAAATTCGCAGTATAATTATCGTTTACATCTTCCTCGTAATAATCTCTTGTGCTTTTATATGAACCGGAGATAATGTTTAGAGTAACACCGGCAAACACATTTTTAGCAATTTCAACAGCTCCGGCTAAAGTCCAATTATCAATTCCGCCTTCATCAATCAAAGATCCCCGTTGATTTAGTGAACCATTGATCAACGTCGTATCTTTCATATAATTCCCGGAACCGTCATAAAGAGGATAACTCAATCCCAACTCATAAGCAAGATCGCTATTATTAAATGCTAAATCTTGAATCATTGAATTATTATTTCTGTTATAAGCATTGAAGTTGAGTGAATTGCTAAAATCATGGGACCTGTTATACCCGAACGCAGCAACCAAACTACCTCTTACTACGGGGAAAGGGAAAGCAAATCCGAATTGATTGAGAGTCGTATTACTGAGAGTAAAATCGCTTGTATTATTAAAGAAAGTCGTATTGTTTTTTATTGAATT
Organism: uncultured Melioribacteraceae bacterium; assembly: GCA_964573255.1. GTDB lineage: Bacteria > Bacteroidota > Ignavibacteria > Ignavibacteriales > Melioribacteraceae > CAYNUJ01. Next base: position 39,371 of record CAZNJB010000021.1, on the reverse strand, counting down.
GTAATTAAATCCTCCCATAAGTTCAGACTTTTTAATCAAACCCAAACCGGCAGGATTATAATATGAAGCGCTAAAATCTCCGCCTACAGCAGAAAATGCATTACCCATACCCATCGCTCTAGCGGAGATACCGAGTGATGGCTGTGCTAATCTAAATGCATCGTTTAAATTTTGGGCATTTATTGTTATTGCAAAAGATAATAAAAATAATGCAATGCCATAAAAATTGAATTTTCGTTTCATTTTAATTCTCCTAATCAACAATAGAGGTGCGGCGCAAAAGATAACGCCGCTAAATTCTATCTTCTTCTACTACCGCCTGAAGATTTTCTTGAAGAACCCGAACTTCTTGAAGAAGATCCCGACGATCTGCCACTTGAACTACGAGGTGAAGAATAACTTCTTCCTCTTGAACTGCTCCTTGGAGTAGAGTATGATTTACTCCTTCCACTCCTCGGTTTTGAATAGCTACTTCCTTTCCTCGTACTTTTTCTCTTATGGACTGAATGGCTCTTACCCGATTTTGAACTGCGGGGTTTATAATAAGAATGCTTCTTTTTACTAATTTTTCTGCTTTTCGAAGCCTTATATTCTTTTTTCTTAACTTTATATTTATATTTTGGTCTTTCCTGCTTAATTCCGTTTCTCGAAATAATCTTCGATTTATCCTTCCTGTCAGCAGAAACTACTTCTTTATTCCCTTTTAATCTACGACCGGGTTTTCTGCTCTCTATCCTCTTCTTATCTTTTCTGTTAAAAGATTCGATTTTAGTATTTTTGGAAGGTCTGGCTAAACTGATATTAGCCGAACCGGCTCCTTCAATAATATTTCTACCGGGTCTAAGTTCAGTATCAGTTAAATTTCTTTTTCTTGGATTTCTTTCAGTATCTCCAATATTTATACGAGATCCCCTGTCGCGACCAACAAAACTACTTGCCAATCCTCTTCCGCGAGTATTTCGCAATCGAGTCCAAGAGCGAGAACGGTATTTATGCGGACTGAATGTACTGCCTATATAATATCCGCCTCCGTAATACCAGGGATCATAATAAACAGGGAAAGGATTCCAATACACATATGAATAATATGGATTGTAATACCATCCCCAAGGATCGTATGCATAATAATCATAATATATATGACCGATTGAAAGATAAAAACCGGGATAATAACCGCTCCAGAAATATCTACTTCTATAATGATAATCCCAAAATGTATCGTAGTCGTAATAATTATTAATTATAACATCCGAATCCTCATCCTCTTCATAATATTCATCCTCGTTAAATTCTTCTTCGTTTTCATCGTAAACAACTTCGCTATCGGAATTTTCTTCATAAACTTCTTCATCATAGCCTCTTACCGCTAATTGAGTATAACATCCGGAAAGCGAAGCAAGAAAAATTAACACTAATAAGATTCTGAAATTTTTCATTTTTATTCCTCTCATGGTTTAACCATAATAATCAATTATTATGCCTGAATTAAATGAGGTTTACAAGTAATTTTGAGGACTGACGCATTTAAAATGTATAGTAATTAAACAAATATGTACATTTTAGACTACATCAGAATATCGATTTGATATATTCAACGAATATTGCCCTATCGGCTTTATTTGAATTTATTTTTTTATTATCGAGCATATCACGCAAATCGAGTCCAACAGTAAAACCTTCCCCTACCGACCAACGGATCCCCATATTAAGGTAACCGTTGCCATCGCCAAGTGCATTTCCGTTATTATCGTTCACTGCAAAATCATATTCCGCAATCAAGGAAACCCTGGAACCGATTGTTTTTTCTATTCCGATGCCAATGTCCAAGTCCTTATCTCCATCTTTGCGTTCCAGTGAATAATTTACAATTCCATGAACACTTAAATATCCTAAAAACTCAAAATTTTTGGCTGCAGCGGCATAAAATCCGGGAGATTTAATTTCGTAACGTTTATACGAATCGAAATAAAGACCTTTACCTTGAGAATCGAAACCGAGGGTTAATGCGGGTAAGGATTCAGTTTCATTTATTATTCTCGCCCTTACATTCACACCAGGTAATTTATACCAGCTGATTTGTCCGGAACCAATAATATTTTCCCCGCCGAAAGAAATACCGAAACTAAAATTTTCAAAAACACCTACCTCAATTTTCGAAATAAGTACACCGTAAGGTAAAACATCCAAAGCAACTCCAACATAACCCTTTTCCAGAATCCCTGCGCTCGGTAAATCCACCAGCGAACGGTATTCGAATTTTGCATCCGTTCCCGCTGTTCCCTGCGCAAAATTGTTAACCCCAAGTATTGTAATAACGAAAATTGCAATTAGTGCTTTTCTCATTTCAACCCCAAATTGTTAGTCACTTTCAACGGAAAAATTAAAAATAGTCGGTTTAAGTGAATATTTTGAATCGCAACGAATTTTAACATTTCCATTGGATAAAAATTTAATTTTTAACTTATTTTTATCTATTATCTCAGTTTCGAGAAGGCTATCTCCGTCGAGAATTTCAAATTCAATTGCAACTTCTCTTTTTTTTATCAATTTTCCAAATGAATTTAACGGATAAAGAGTTATTAAAAGTTGTTCGCCTGCATGGTATTTTTCTTTTTTCGGCTCAATAAAAAAAGAAACCTCATAAATATTGAAAAAAAAATACCATACTATATAAATAGTAACAAAAAGAACTCCGATAATTGTATAAATTTGAGAAATCTTTAGCCTCACCTATTAACTCGTTTTACTTTGGTTCCTTCCTTGCTATCTTGCAGAAGTAATCCAAGTTCTGCCATCTTATCCCTTATTTCATCAGCCATTTGATAATTCTTTTCCGCTCTGGCTTTCAACCTTAAATCGATTAATAATTGAATAAGCTCATTCTCAAGGGATGCGGAGGAATCTTCATCGGATTTAACTTCAGGCAAAATGCCCAATACTCCTTCTGCGGTTTTATTTATGAAGGCTAAAACATCCTCGTAAAATTTACTGCCAATATTTTGAGTTGATGAAATCGTTTTATTTACATCCTTCATAAAATCGAATATTACCGCCACAGCTTTCGGAGTATTGAAATCATCATCCATTGCCGCGTCAAATTTATCGTAATACGCTTTAATATCGAATTCAGGATAAATACCATCCCCAGCTGCAGAAGAAAGGTTTTCGCCGATAGTTTGAATGAAATTTTTGAACTTTTCAAGCGCTTTAACTGCTGTATCGAGTAATTGATCGCTAAAACTTAGAGGCGATGCATAGTGCGTTTGACAGAAAAATAATCTAATTGCTTCTGCAGGATATTTTTTTAATATATCTCTTGCTGTAAAAAAGTTGCCTAGAGATTTGGACATTTTTTCATTTTGAATATTCAAGAACCCGAAATGTATCCAATACTTCACAAATGGTTTTCCAGTAGCGCCTTCCGACTGTGCTATTTCATTTTCGTGATGCGGGAAAATAAGGTCGTGACCTCCGGCATGAATATCGAAGCTTTCACCTAAATGCTTCATACTCATAGCCGAACATTCAATGTGCCAACCCGGGCGTCCATCGCCCCACGGACTTTCCCATTTGGGTTCATCAGGTTTTGCCTTTTTCCAAAGTGCAAAATCGAGAGGATTTGCCTTTTTCTCATTTACATCAATACGAGCACCGGCTTCCAATTCATCCAACTTTTTCCGGCTTAATTTTCCGTACTCTTCAAATTTATTCACATTAAAGAACACATCCCCATCAACTGAATACGCCTGTCCTTTCTCTTCTAGCTTTTTAACAAGACTAATAATTTCCTCCATATGCTCCGTTGCACGGGGATAAATATCGGCTTTTTTTACTTTTAATTTTTCGATATCCTCAAAAAAAGCTTCTGTATATCTCTTTGCAATCTCATTGGCACTTACACCTTCTTCATTTGCTTTTTTAATAATTTTATCGTCCACATCCGTCAAATTCATCGCAAAAGTAACTTCATACCCCTTGTAACGGAAATATCTTTGGATAATATCCGCCATCAAAAACGAGCGAGCATTCCCAATATGGAAATAATCATATACAGTCGGACCACATACATACATTCTTACTTTTCCTTCCTCTAGAGGAAGAAATTCTTCTTTTTTACGTGTCAGCGTGTTAAATATCCGCATATTTTCTCCTACATATTTGCTTCAAAATATACTAATAGGGTAATATTTAATCAAATTTATTAAGTAGAAACATTATTCCAACTGTTAAGTTAATCGAATATTTCTTGATAATGGTATAAAATATCTTACTTTCTCAAAAATGAAAATTAGTTATCGAGTCAAATTCTATTTTATATATCCTATAGTGAATATTAATTATTGGCACGCAAGTTGTTATAGTTAAAGCGTGTGCTTTTCATGAGTGAAGTGGACCCTTTGTTAGTGAGTGGATAGTGCCCGGCCTCCCAAGCCGGGCATTTTTTTTATCACCTTATTTCCAAAATTATTTTTTCCCGCATCTCAATTATTCTTTTTCTAATTTTGACCAATTATTTTTTAATTATTGGAGTAATTTTGGTCTATTTAATTATAGTTTCACTTATCTGGGCTTTTTCATTCGGTTTGATCAAAACTAATCTTACTTCAATTGACCCTGTATTGGTCGCTTTTATTAGATTATTCATATCCCTAGTGATTTTTCTTCCACTTTTAAGATTAAAAAATTTAAAACTCAAAAATGTAATTTCTTTAATTCTTACAGGTGGTCTCCAGTACGGGATAATGTACATCTCCTACATTTCGGCTTACCAATATTTAAAAGCATTCGAAATTGCTCTCTTGACCGTTTTTACTCCGATTTACATTTTTGCAGTAGATTCAATACTCTCAAAACGTTTTAATAAATTATATTTAATAGCCAGTTTGGGAGCCATTATCGGAACCGGAATAGTGTTATACAAGGATATTTCCTCGGAGAATTTTATACTCGGAATATTATTGGTGCAAATTTCCAATTTGGCTTTTGCAGCAGGGCAAATTTTATACAGAAAAATTCTTTCGAATTTAGGTGAAGTAAACGATAAAAATATTTTTGCGTTTTTATACTTTGGCGCAGTCTTGGCAACTTTAATTTATCTACCTTTTAGGATTGATTTAACTGAAATTCAAATAACAAGTGAGCAATTTTTTGTCCTGCTCTACCTTGGAATCCTGCCTTCCGGTATCGGGTTCTTTTTATGGAATTACGGAGCGCGGAAAGTTAACGCCGGAGCGTTAAGTGTTCTAAATAATTTTAAAATTCCTCTTGCCGTTTTCGTCTCGGTTCTTTTTTTCGGAGAAACAACAAATTTGATTCTTTTATTTATCGGTTTGTTCGTCGTATCAGGTTCTTTATATATTACCGAAAAATTTGCCGATAAATCTGAAACAATGTAAATATTTTGAAATCTTTTTATTTAAAGAATTCGGTATATTAGGGTAATTACAATCCAATTTAATTGATTATTAATTATTCAGAGTAACTAGTATGAAAAAAATTATTTCTGCTTCATTTTCAGTTCTATTTATTATTGCTGCTTTTCTCATTTTCACCGGTCAAAATAATCAAGAGAAAGAGAATTTAAATTTTAAACAGAACTACAAAATTGTTTCGCCCAAGTTACCTGAAAAGTTAACATTCTGCGGTGAAGAGGTTCCACTTTACAATTGGGACGTTAGGGAAAGATTGGAAAGGGAATTGATAGTAAATACATATTATCATTCCTCTACTCTTCTCTACCTTAAAAGAGCAGCGAGGTGGTTCCCTGTAATTGAACCGATATTAAAGAAATATAATATACCGAACGATTTCAAATATATGGCTGTAATAGAGAGTGGGTTGGATAATGTTGTTTCACCTGCCGGAGCAACTGGTTTTTGGCAATTAATGAAACCGGCTGCGAGGAAATTCGGATTAGAAGTTAATAAAGAAGTTGACGAAAGATATCACGTTGAAAAAGCAACTGAGGCTGCTTGCAAATATTTATTAGATGCTAAGAAAAGATACGGAAACTGGACTTTAGCTGCTGCTTCTTATAATTTAGGTACAAACGGAATAACGGAACAATTAGAAAGACAGAAAGCGAATAATTATTACAATCTTGTTTTGAACGAAGAAACTTCCCGATTTGTTTTTAGACTGTTGGCAGTTAAGGAAGTGATGGAGAATCCTGCGAAATACGGGTTTGAAATTAGTGATACCGACCTGTACAAACCATTAAAGTATTACGAAGTAGAAGTAAAGAAAAGAGTAAAGCATTGGGCGGATTTTGCTGCAAAGTATGGAATTAACTACAAAATATTGAAATTATATAATCCCTGGCTACGTCAAAACTATTTAAAAAACCGAAAGCATAAAAAATATTTAATTAAAATTCCTGTTAAAGGAAGCATTAAAATTATTCCGGATTAATTATACTTTCGGTAAAAAAAGAAAAGCGGGATAATTATTTCCCGCCTTGTAATTGAGCTTTAATCTGCTCCATTCTTCCAATCAAATTATTGAAATTTGGTTCTAATTCTTCCATTTTTTTCATTACGGCATCTTGAAGTAACTGCTGCTTCTCGGTAATTTTTTTATTTCCCATTACCTGCTTCTGATATTTAGCCAGATTCTGAACTGCTGTTTGAGCTTCCAAGGAAATAGATTTCATTTTTGCCTGATCGCCTGCTTTTTGGGCAGCAAGAAATGCACTAATTTTTTCATTTTTCACATCCACTAATTTGGCTACTTCCGGTCCGAGTTTTTTCATTTCGGAATCTACCAAAGCAGTATATTCATCTCTCATTTTTACAAGTGCCTGATCTTCAAATGCCTTTTGCTGTAGTGATTGCAATTGCATTTGGATTTGCATGTACTCCATATAAAGCTGCTGTTTAGCTTTATCTTGGGCGAAACTATTTCCGAGCAATATTATCGAAATAATTGTTGCTATAATGGAATTTCTTAATAAAGTCATATTGTACCTCAAGTATTAGGTTAAGTAATATTGATTTATCTAAACAGGGAACTAATTCCCTTGCATCAAACAAGAAATAGAAATTGGCTTATTAACTAAATAAGAGATGAATTAACGGCAGGAAATTGAAGATATTTTTAATTCAACTATTCTTAAATTATAGTTATAAAATTCAGTTTCTATTTTTTCTTTTTATTTTTTGTCGCTTCTATTAATTCTAAAGCTTCTTCGTATGTAAGTTTCTCACCGTCGTAATCTTTTGGTATTCTTACATTCATTCTACCTGCTTTAAGATATGGTCCCCATCTTCCTTTAAGAACCTTAATCGATTCATCTTCCTCGAAAACTTTAATAGTCTTTTCTGCATCAGCCTTTCGCTTGGCTTCAATTACAGAAATTGCTTCTTCTAAAGTAACCGAATAAGGATCGTAATCTTTCCCCAAAGAATAGAATTTACCTTTATGACGAACATAAGGACCGAATCTACCGATAGCTGCAACAACTTCTTCGCCTTCGTATTCTCCTAAAGTTCTCGGAAGCTTAAACAAATCGAGAGCTTCTTCAAGTGTAATTGTTTCTAATCTTTGATCGGAACGCAAACCGGCGAATTGCGGTTTCTCATCGGGATCGTCTGGATTAGTAAGTTGTGCTACCGGACCGAATCTTGCCATACGAACCGAAACCTGCTTCCCTGTTTTGGGATCTTTACCGAGTATCCTCTCTCCTTTTACACGTTCTGAATTTTCTATTGTATGTTCAACATTTTCGTGAAATGGATTATAAAACTCAGCAATCATATTATTCCATTTCATTTTACCGCCCGCTATTTCGTCCAATTCTTCCTCAACGTGAGCAGTAAATTTATAATCCATTATTTGAGGAAAGTTATCCAGAAGAAAATCATTTACCAGCAATGCAATATCTGCTGGCACCAATTTCCCTTTATTACTCCCTGTTATTTCAGTCTTAATTTCCTTAGTAAGTTTGCCATTTTTATCAATCGATAGAACCGAATACTCCCTTTCAGTTCCTTGACCATCACCTTTAACCACATAACCGCGTTTTTGAATAGTACTGATGGTAGGTGCATAAGTTGAAGGACGACCAATTCCGAGTTCTTCCAATTTTTTTACTAATGAAGCTTCGGTATATCTTGCAGGCGGACGAGAGAATCTTTGTGTTGCAGTAATTTTTTCATAATCCAACCGGTCACCTTCATTCATTTGCGGAAGTAATCCGGTATCACTGCTTTCAACATTTTCATCATCAGTAGATTCAATATAAACTTTTAAAAATCCATCGAATTTAATTACCTCGCCCTTAGCGGTGAAAATTTCGGGAGAATTTGAAATTTCAATTTTTACTATTGTCCTTTCCAATTGTGCTTCGGACATCTGAGATGCGATGGTTCTTTTCCAAATCAAATTATAGAGAGCTTTTTCATCTGCCGTTCCGTCAATATTTTGCTTTTCAATATACGCCGGACGAATAGCCTCGTGAGCTTCCTGAGCAGAAGCTGATTTGGTTTTATATTGTCGTGTATGGGAATATTCTTCTCCGTAATTTTTTACAATCGTCTTTTTAGCATCTTCCAATGCTAAATCGGATAAATTGACGGAATCGGTTCTCATATATGTTATCTTTCCGGCTTCGTACAACCTTTGAGCAATCAGCATTGTTTTGGCAACAGAAAATCTCAATTTTCTACTTGCTTCCTGTTGCAAAGTTGAAGTGGTAAACGGAGCGGATGGAGATTTTTTAGCCGGCTTCTTTTCGAGGGAAGCTACTTTAAATTCCGCGTCCTTTATCTTTTCTAGGAATTCCTTTGCATCCTTTTCCGATTTGAATTTCTTTGAAAGTTCAGCAGTGAATTTGTCTAACTTGTTATCCGAACTAACTAAGAAATCACCAACGACTTTAAATTCGGATTCGGGTTTAAAGTTCATTATTTCGCGTTCGCGTTCCACAACTAAACGAACGGCAACCGATTGAACTCTGCCAGCGCTTAAAGAAGGTCTCACTTTCCGCCAGAGAATCGGGGACAGCTCAAATCCTACAAGCCTATCAAGTACCCTTCTTGCCTGTTGTGCATCAACTAAGTGTTCGTCAATTTTCCTTGGATTTTTAATTGCTTCTTGAATTGCTTTTTTGGTAATCTCATTGAAAACTATACGCTTAACTTTATCGTCGGGTAATTCAAGCACTTCTTTTAAATGCCAGCTGATTGCTTCCCCTTCACGGTCTTCGTCAGTTGCGAGCCAAACTGTTTCAGCTTGCTTAGCTAATTTTTTAAGTTCTTTTACAACTTTCTTTTTCTCTTCCGGCACCTGATAGATGGGTTGAAAATTATTTTCAATCTCAATTCCATTATTCTTTTTTACAAGATCACGGATGTGACCATAACTGGAAACAACCACATAATCTTTGCCCAAAAAGTTTTCAATAGTCTTTGCTTTTGCAGGTGACTCGACAATAACCAAATTTTTGATCATAACTACCAAATTTTAATTCAAAAAGCGCACAAATAAACTAAACAATTATTACAAATCAAAATCTACTCATTTTTATCTAATTTCAAAGGATGATTCAAATTAGCTACTTTAAGTGCGATGTGATGCGCTAAATTAACCATTTTTGCCATTTTTTCGAAGTTAATCTTTTCCACCGTATCTGTAGAACGGTGGTAATCTTTTTTCATATAATCATAAAAGAACACAATCGGTATTCCCTTATTTGCATAATGAACGTGATCACTCCTATAATAAAATCTGTTGGGATCGTTCGGATCATCAAATTTATAATTAAAAACGAATTTAACCGATTCATCGTTTGCAGAACGAACCAGCCGGTAAAATTCTTCACTCAATTTGCCCGAACCGATATTATAAATTGTATCAACACTTCCCCGCCCAACCATATCAATATTTATATCCGCTCTGATTTTATCCATATAATCGAAGTGCTCGGTAAAATACCGGGAACCAAGTAATCCTTTTTCTTCGGCGGTATGAAACACAAATAAAATGGACCGCTTATTTTTTCTTACTATTGAAAGGGTTCTGGCTGCATCCAATATTACTGCCGTTCCGGAACCGTCATCGTCCGCACCGTTAAAAATATCTTCTCCCCTTTTACCGAGATGATCGTAATGAGCGCTCAACACAACATATTCGTGCTTAAGTGAATCATCTATGCCGGGCAAAATACCCACAACATTCCTGGCATACTTTTTCCGAATATTTATTTTTAAATCGAAATTTATTTTAGTATTAATCTTAAATTCATTCGGACGTTTGAAATCATCCAAATAATTCTGCAGATCTTTTATAGTTAATCCGACAGATGATAACAATTTATTTGCTGCTTCTAAACTCAATGAAAAAGCAGGAATTCCGTCAAAGCTATCTTTCGAATCGCTTGAATAGTTAAAAGATTCCGATTTAGTCCAACTCGCAAAACGCTTCCAGTACTTTAATAAAGTACTATCGGGTAGAAAGAGAACCCCAACCGCGCCTTTATCCTTGGCTGTATTAATTTTATAATTTGTGCGAGAATATTTTGAACGTTTTTCACCATCAAAAAAATCCGGATCGTCGCTTTCCGGTTCCCCGGTTAATAATAATACTGTCTTGCCTGTAACATCTAATTCGCTATAATCGTTATATTCATATTCCGGGGCATCTATTCCGTATCCGGCAAAAACAATTTCACTCGATTTATTTAAATAACTTGTAGACGGGAAATACCAGAACGCACGTACAAAATCATCACCGAGTTTCAAATCATATTTTACTGTATCGAATGACAAAGTTATTTTTGAATCTTCGGAAAAACCGGCAACATTTAATGCGAATTTCTGGAAATACGTTCCGCTATCCCCTAGAGGTTTTATTCCGTATTTATTGAGTTCCGACGCAATGAAGAGAGAAGCTAACTTTTCGCCCCGTGTTGTAGTTTCTCTTCCTTCCAATTCATCTGATGCTAAAAAAGTTAAATTTGCACGAAGATATTTATCTGTGAATATTTTGTTTGTCCATTCGCGTCCGCCTGAACAGGCTGTCAATATAATCAATGATAATAGAATCGAAAGTTTCTTCATATGTTTACTCTTTTAATATTAAAGCACTAATTTAATTGAATTATCATTTTCAAGAGATTTGAAAATCCTTAAACGAATTTCCTCGGTTGGTACTTCAACAACTAATTTAAAGCTGTAATATTTCCCTTTTTTACTACTCTTAGAGGCGTTGAAAGAGTAATTATATTCTTCAACGATATTTTTTACGGCTGCTTCTATCTTTAAAGGGTCTTCGCCTATCAAAGTAAAAATCCAATTGACCGGATAATTAATATGAGGTGTTTCACCTTTTCTGCCGAGTATCATTTTATTCCTATCTTTTTACAAGAAAAATTTTTGCTGATTTAGATGATATCTCCAAGACTTTAGTTCCGTCAATGTCTATTTTATTTGAATCGATCAGATCAGTCAAATTATTTATTTTTCCGAATTGATTAAGATAATCGTGTAAATGAATATCTCTTTTTTCATCAGAACCATTAATTACAATCATTATTATTTCTTTTTTATAAATACGGAAGTAAACGTAAACATCATCAACCGGAGGGAAATGGATTAGCTTCCCCAAAGTTAGTGCAGGATAATCATTCCTTAATTTCAATAATTTAGAAACATTATTAAATATTAAATTTTCTTCGTCAGTCCTTTCTTCTTTCAAGAAAGCATCTCTCTCATCTCCTTCAAATCCGCCGGGGAAAGGAGCGCGTATTTTTCCGTGATGACCGCCTCCATTCATTCCTATTTCGGTTCCATATGTAATTTGAGGAATTCCTCGTGTAGTTAATAAAAGAGTTACGGCTAAATTAAATTTATCAATATCATTATTGGCTACAAACATTGCTCTGTCAACATCGTGATTATCCAAAAACGTCATCATCATATACGGATCGCGGTAGAGAAAATCTTTTGCCAGCGTTTCGTAAATGCCCCACATGCCACCGCTACCGGATAAATAATTTCTCACAGATTCACTGAAAGCAAAATCAGTAATAGTTAACAAATTTGAATTAAAATTAGTTTTAATTTTAGGGTCTTTCTGATACTGTGCTAAAAATGCCGGCGAACCTTTCCAAACTTCACCGACTATGTTAAAATTCGGATAGTTTTCAAAAACAACTTTTGCCCATTCAGACATATAATCCAATTCATTATATGGATAAGTATCTTCACGTATCCCGTCAATGCCGCTGAATTCAATCCACCACAAAGTATTTTGAATCATATAATTGGCAACGAATGAATTGTCCTTATTCAAATCGAGCATATAATCGGTAAACCACCCCTTTTCAATTTTATGTGGTGTCTCTTCATCTGAATGAATATCGAAAAAAGCAATTTTATTGTGATTTGCTTTCGGGTGATTTTTAATATTTCCGTGAAACCAATCTTTAAACGGAGTGTCCGTTCCCCAAATATGATTTTTGCCAATATGATTACTTACGTGATCGGAAATTACTTTTAATCCTCGTTTATGTGCTTCTTCAACAAATTTTTTATATAATTTATTTGAACCGAATCGCGCATCTACTTTATATAAATCGGTTGCGGCATAACCGTGATAACTCATATACATATTATTTTCGAGAACCGGAGTATGCCAAATTGCAGTAACGCCCAAATTAGCTAAATAATCCAGATGATCGATAATCCCTTGTATATCGCCGCCGAACCGTCCGTTCAAATCACCTTTTGCAAATTCTTCGTATTCGTTTTTCAAACTATCATTCGCTAAATCTCCGTCTGCAAAGCGATCGACAAAAATCAGATAGATTGCATCTTCTCGTCCAAATCCTTTATGAGATTCAGGAGTGAACTCCCGCTTTTTAATTTCATATTTTATAGTCTTTTGGAAATCACCTTTTTGAATTTTTAATTCATATTTACCAGCTGTTAAATTACTCGCAGCAATATCGACAAATAAATAATTTGGAGAATCTGCATTATGCGTCCCGGTTATCTTAAGTTCCTGCGATTCAGAAAATACGTTAGTACCACTTAAATTTTCTCCGTAAATCATTAATTGAAGAGTATCCCATTTCATTCCCTCCCACCAAAAGGGCGGTTCTATTTTATTTACAGAGAAAGTTTGTGAAAATAAATTGTTTGTGAGAAGACAAAAAACAACAAGAAGTAATTTTCCGAAATTCATTTATTACCATCTCAAAAGTGATTGAATAATTTAATTAAATATAAAAATGGGGAATCAAATTCCCCATAAAATAATCGATATAATAATTTATAAATAACTTAAGTTAAATCAAATCGCTTATGTTGTTAATAACGGGTATAATATCTTTGGCTTCTATGCGAAGTACATTTCTTTTATTATCAATGAGAGCTTTTCTATCACCAAGAGACTGAGCACGAACCAAAACATTAAATGAGATTGAAGATTCATCTGAACCGGGGTTATCGGGAATATCGATATGAGCAGATGGTTCGACAAAAAATTGAATAAACAATCCGCTTCCATCGTCACCTTTATGAAGTTGTCCGGTTGAATGAAGAAATCTCGGTCCATACCCTATGGTAACGGGTATTTCAAATTTCTCCGTTACTTTCAGTCTCAACTGATTAAGACTTTTACTAATATGAGAATCGTAATCACTGTAACAATGAAGAGATAAATAAGGATTGTTTAACTCTCGTATTTTTGAAAGGAATTTCTCAACAATCGATTCTAGATTATCTCCTCCGAGTGTGGAATTAATTTTCAGCTGATCATCTTCATAATTAAAACTTAACGGTGGCAGTTGACCTGTTTTTGAATACTCCGCCATCAATTGGCGAGCAGCAACTTTTGCGGATTCAACATTCGGCTGATCAAACGGCTGGAGTTTCATCACCCATCCGGAAACCGCAGTTGCAAATTCCCAGAAATAAATTAATGCGCCTAAATCATAAATATCTTCAAGCACTTGATCAATGACTACATATCCCGAAGAACGAAATCTTTCAATTTCAGAATTGAAATCTTGATCGGATTGAAGATGAATAAAAACAATAACTCTGTCGTCGCCAAAATAATTAAACAATTTTTCTTCTTCGCCGACAACAGGAAGTATACCTTTACCAATTTTGCCGGTACTTTCGGCAATCAATTGTTCAACCCAATCACCAAAATTAGCCAATGAACGGGAAGTTAAAAAAGTCAATTTATTTTTCCCGTTTAAAGCTAATTCTCCCATAGTAATTCCAACTGCCGCGGGTTCATTCTTTGCAGCATCAAGGCAATCCGGTTGATCAGGAGGACAAATTATTGAATTTGTTTTCTGCAAAAGTTTGTTCAAATCGATGCCAAGCAAGGCTGCCGGAACTAATCCGAAATAAGATAAAGCCGAAAAACGACCTCCGATATTCGGGTCATTTAAAAATGTATTTCGAAATTCTAATTCGTTCGCTAGTTGCTCTAATCCACTACCAGGATCGGTAATGGCAATAAAATGAGAGCCGGCTTTTTCACCCAATAAATTTTTGCATTTATTATAAAAGAATTTCATTAAAGACATTGTTTCTGCCGTGCCGCCGGACTTGGTAGATACGATAAAGAGTGTTTTTGAGAAATCAATTGATTCCGCAATTCGGTTTACAAAATCGGGATGTGTACTATCAAGTACTTTTAACTTGAGGCTCCCCTCTTCTTCACCGAAAATGTTCGAAAAAACATCCGGTGCCAAGCTACTGCCCCCCATACCTAGAAGGAGTGCCGTATCAAATTCAGCTTTAACGTCTTCAACAAAGTCATATATTTTGCCGAGCACTTTTTCCATTCTAACAGAAATATCGAGCCAACCCAATCGGTTAGTAATTTCTGCGGGACTTTCGCTCCAAATGGTATAATCTTTATCCCAGATTCTTTTAATTAAATTCTCTTCATTAGCTTGAGCGATTTTGTCGTTTATTGATTTACTATGATGCCCCAAATAAATATTTGTTTTCATATTTAGCTCTTAATTAAATTCATTTTTTCTTCCAAACTATTCAATAATACATCAAAGGCATCGGCAAAAGCTTTAACACCTTTCGTTTGAAGATCGGCAGTTATTTCCTTCATCGAAACGCCAATTTCTTCCAACTGCTCAAGTATTTTTTCGGCTTCATCAAGACCCTTTGAAAGAGTTTCTTTAACTTCCCCGTGATCAATAAATGCCTCAACGGTATTAGGCGGCATAGTATTTACCGTAGGAGAACCGATCAGGTCTTGGACATAAAGTATATCGGAGTAATTCGGATTTTTCGTGCTTGTTGAAGCCCAAAGTAATCTTTGAACTCTTGCACCTTTATTTTTTAATCCTTCCCATTTATCGCCTGAGAATAATTTGAGGAATTCCTTGTAAGCTACTTTGGAATTTGCTACAGCAGCTTTTCCGGCAAGGTCGGTTCTATTTAATTCTTCTAATTTTTTATCTACTGAAGTATCTACACGGCTAACGAAAAAGCTGGCAACGGAAGCAACTTTAGAAACGTCCCCACCGTTATTTGCAAACTCTTCTAAACCATCGATGTATGCACGAGCAACATTCAAATAATTTTCAATCGAAAATATGAGCGTAACATTTACGTTTATACCTTTCGAAATTAAAGTTTTTACCGCGGGTACTCCTTCCGCTGTGGCGGGAACTTTAATCATAATATTAGGCATATTCAATTCATTGAACAATCTAATAGCTTCAGCAACAGTTTCTTCAGTTTTATAAGCAAGCTTTGGATTTACTTCTAAAGAAACGTAACCGTCCAGACCGTTAGTCTCATTGTAGACTTTCAACATTTTTTCGGCTGCAAGACGAATATCCTTTTTAGCCAAATTTTCATAAATATTAAGAACTGTATCATTTAAATCTAGATTTTGAATATCTTCATCGTATAAGTCACTCTCTGAAATTGCTTTCTCGAAAATGGATGGATTGGAAGTTATACCTCTAACTCCCTGAGCAATAAGTTCATCTAACGTTCCGTCAACTAAAATATCTCGCTTAATAAAATCGTACCAAACAGACTGCCCAACTTCGGCTAATTGCATTAATTTTGTCATTTCATCTCCCATGGTATTTCAAATTGTTTAATTACGAAATTTAATGGAATTTATAGAGAAAATAAATTTACATTGATTAAATTAATTCCTGAAGAATCATATTTATCAGATTCCGGATAATTTCTTACAGCCCTTTCAAAAATAATCCGATAAATTAATTCAGGTTGTGTTTTAAACGTAAGCAAAAAGTTATTTAAATTACAGGTAAAATTTCTGTAGAGATTGATGAAAAAAGTACTTTTAATTTTAGCTGCAGGACTCGGGACCCGATATGGCGGGATAAAGCAATTGGATAAAGTCGGACTATCCGATGCAAGAATTATCGAATACTCAATTTTTGATGCAATTAAAGCCGGTTTCAATAAAGTTGTATTTGTGATAAGAGAAAGCATTTTTGAAGATTTTAAGAATTTGATCGGCGATAAAGTTAAAGAAAGAATCGATATTCATTATGTTTTCCAAGAAATTGATTCTCTACCCGAAGGGATTACATATTCACCAAAACGTAAAAAACCTTGGGGCACTGCACATGCTGTTCTCCAAGCAAAACATGTTATTAACGAACCTTTCACCATTATAAATGCAGACGATTTCTACGGTTTCGATTCGTTTAGAATATCATCCGCATTCATTGATACCCTTATTAACGAAACAACACATTTGTTAGTCGGTTATAAATTAGGAAATACTCTTTCCGATTATGGCGCCGTTGCAAGAGGTATTTGTAAAGTGGATCCGCAGAACAATCTTATTTCAATTGAAGAGCATACACAAATAAGAAAAGAGAATAACGGTATTTTTTCCTTGCTCAGTGACGGTTCAAAAGTTGAACTGAATAGAGACGATATTGCCTCGATGAATATGTTTACTTTTCACCCGAATATTTTTCATCTGTTTCAAGAACGATTCGATGAATTCATAAAAAATAATTCGATGAGCGAAACTGCTGAATGCTACGTACCTACTGTGGTTCAACAAATAATAGAATCGAAAAAGTCTAATTTTAAGGTAATATTAACAAATGAGAAATGGTTCGGACTTACATACAAAGCCGACAAAGAAAATGTTGTCCAACAGATAAACGAATTGATTGATAAAGGTTATTATCCCAAAAGTTTATGGAATTAATATGATATCCGAAATAGTTAAGCATTTTAATATTGACGGAGACCTAATAGAATATAATATTTACGGTTCAGGACATATTAATAATACCTATTTAGTCTTGTGCAGAATTGATGGAAAAATCGAAAAGTATATTTTCCGTAAAATAAATTCTTCTATTTTTAAGAAGCCCGAATTTGTAGTGGAAAATGCCGTTTATATCACTAACCATATCCGGCAAAAATTAGAAAATCAAAATGAAAAAAATATCCATGATAAAGTTTTAACATTTAAGAAGACGAGGGACAACAAATATTTTTACTCGGATAAAAATGGCGAAGTCTGGACTGTCAATTTGTTTTTCGATTCTGCTTATACTGTTGATTTCGTATCTAACGAAGTGCAGGCATATAATGCCGCAAAAGCATTCGGAAATTTTCAGAAATTGTTAATCGATATTGATACAACCCAGCTCAAAACTACTCTACCCGACTTTCATAATTGGGAAAAAAGAAGAATTGACTTTCTGCATTCTATCAATAAAGATATTCAAAGAACCGAAAAAGCATCGGAAGAAATTTCGTTTTTAACCGATGAAAAATATCAAAGTATAATAACCAATTTTAACAATTTACTTTCTTCAGGGGAATTGCCCGTACGAATAACTCACAATGACACCAAAATAAATAACGTAATGCTATCGAAAAAATCGGACGAACCTATGGCAGTAATTGATTTGGATACCGTTATGCCAGGTTCCCTGCTTTACGATTTCGGCGATATGGTGCGTTCCTTTTGTTCGCCGGTTCCGGAAGATGAAAAGGATAGAGATAAAATAAAATTCAGAGTTGATATTTTCAGAGCATTAACCGATGCTTATCTTTCTGAAGTTCGCGATTTTATTACTCCGGGTGAAGTTAATAATTTAATTGCCGGAGCCGAACTATTAATTTATGTTCAGGCAATTCGGTTTTTAACTGATTTTCTTCAGGGAGATATTTACTATAAAACTGCCTATGAAGATCATAACTTGGTTAGAACAAGAAATCAAATTGCATTGTTGCAATCCTTATTTGTGAATAAAAGTAAATTAAATGAAATTTTGGAAGAATTAAAATCAAAACATGAATTAGTTAAATAATTTTGGAGTAACTATGCTGCTTAATTCTATAGATTGGTTAATAATAGTTGTATTTTTTATAATAATACTCTCAATCGGTATAATCGCATCTAAAAAAGTGGAGCACACTGCAGCCGGCTTTT
This sequence comes from uncultured Melioribacteraceae bacterium, assembly GCA_964573255.1. Taxonomy (GTDB): domain Bacteria; phylum Bacteroidota; class Ignavibacteria; order Ignavibacteriales; family Melioribacteraceae; genus CAYNUJ01. The sequence goes on along the minus strand of CAZNJB010000021.1, from coordinate 20,936 downwards.
TTCTTTCGGGAAGAAACATGCCTTTCTGGCTGCTGGGAATATCGATGGTTGCAACAACGTTTTCTACCGATACCCCCAATTTAGTGACTGATATAGTCCGTAATTACGGTGTATCCGGTAACTGGCAGTGGTGGGCATTTTTACTAACAGGAATGCTGACTGTATTTGTTTACACAAAACTTTGGAGACGCTCTAATGTATTAACCGATATTGAATTTTACGAAATTCGTTACAGCGGAAAGAGTGCTGCTTTTCTAAGAGGATTCAGGGCGATTTACCTGGGCTTCTTCTTTAATGTTGTAATTATGGCTTCCGTTTCATTAGCCGCAATAAAAATCGGAAGTGTTTTATTGAATTTATCACCACTAGCAACAATATCCGTTGCACTCATAGTCACCGTTATTTACGTTAGCTTGGGAGGTTTGCGATCAGTTCTGTTTACGGATTTATTTCTCTTTGTATTCGCTATGTTCGGAGCTGTTGCGGCCGCAATAGTAGCTGTAAATTTACCTGAAGTCGGCGGGCTTTCAGGACTCTTTTCGAATCCCAATGTGGTTGATAAATTAAATATTTTACCGAATTTTAATGATCCTGAAACATTAATCCCCGTATTTATAATACCGATAGCAGTTCAATGGTGGAGTGTTTGGTATCCGGGCGCAGAACCGGGCGGAGGAGGTTATTTGGTTCAAAGAATGCTTTCGGCTAAAAACGAAAAACATGCTATGGGAGCAACATTCTTCTTCAATATTGCGCATTATGCAATTAGACCTTGGCCTTGGATTCTGGTAGCTCTTGCATCTATAATTGTCTTTCCTGACTTGGCTTCCATTCAAGCTAAATTTCCTCAAGTCGATCCAAACATTTTAAAAGACGATTTAGCTTATCCCGCGATGCTATCATTTTTACCCGCGGGTGTATTGGGTATAGTCGTTGCTTCCTTAATTGCGGCTTATATGTCAACAATGGCTTCACATCTCAATTGGGGATCTTCTTACATTGCAAACGATTTTTATAAAAGATTTATAAAACCAGACGCAACAGAAAAGGAATTAGTTAAAATTGGAAGAATTTCAACCGTAATTTTAATGCTCGTTGCCGGAGGCATTGCCCTCTTCCTTCAAAATGCCCTTCAAGCGTTTCATATTCTATTGCAAATCGGGGCTGGTACCGGTCTTATTTTCATTCTCCGTTGGTTCTGGTGGAGAATAAACGCCTTTACAGAATTGAGCGGAATGATAATCTCTTTTATTATCGCAGTCTATTTCGAAATGATTCATCCTCAATTGAATTGGATTCAACTTGACTCTCATGAAAGATTAATCATCGGTGTATTAATTACTACTGCTGGTTGGTTGATTGTAACATTTCTTACAAAACCAACTAATGACGAAAAATTAATAAGCTTTTACAAACTCATTCGACCGGGAGGTATCGGTTGGAAGAAGATTATTGAAAAGTCGAAATTGACTGATTCCCCGATTACAGAAACTGCAAAGAAAGGAGATCTCGCACTAGGAATAATATTGATGATAGCAGGAACATTCGCAGTTTACGGCACTGTGTTTGCTTCCGGGTTTATCCTCTATGGTGAACTTATTCCTGCATTAATTTGCACAACAATTACCGTTTTAAGTTCATTAGTTTTACTTAAAAACTGGAGAAAAATCGAAATGAATTAAATTAGATAAAAATTAGACTGAATATGGTGAGCATTTTGGAAATATCTTAGTCCCAGATTAGAAATTTAGGAGCTAAGAAATGTACTTCATTTATTTAATATACTATAACAATTTTAGTATATTTCAATTGAATGGATTTTCAATAAAATGAAACTGAGGAAACTTGCTCGGAGAGTTCATTTAGCAAAAAATCGTTAGGTAATTATCAAAAAAAATCAATAAATTTAAAAGTTTTTTTGAAAAACCTATAAAGAATCTTTAATTTTGTAGACTTATTAAATTTAAACTAAGGAGAAAAATGGCTAGCAACGAAGGTAAAATAGTTCAGGTCATTGGTCCGGTTGTGGATATAGATTTTGAAAACGGACATCTACCAGAAATTCACAATTCTATCAAAATTCCACGTACAAATGTGGAAGGACAAGAAGAAGAATTAATTGTTGAAGTTCAACAGCACTTGGGCGAAAATAGAGTTCGCACAGTGGCAATGGATTCTACCGATGGTTTGGTAAGAGGTATGAAAGCTTTCGATACCGGTGGCCCTATTGCAATACCTGTTGGACCAAATACTTTGGGCAGATTGATTAATGTAATAGGACAAGGAATCGATGGATTAGGTGAAATTAAATCTGAAAAAACATATCCTATTCACAGACACGCCCCCGAATTCAAAAATTTGACAACCACAAAAGAAATGTTCGAAACCGGAATCAAAGTTATCGACCTTTTGGAACCATATTCTAAAGGTGGTAAAACCGGTCTTTTCGGTGGTGCTGGTGTTGGTAAGACTGTTGTTATTATGGAACTTATTCATAATATCGCTAAACAGCATGGTGGTTACTCAGTTTTCGCCGGTGTAGGTGAAAGAACCCGTGAAGGTAACGACCTCTGGCTTGAAATGAAAGAATCAGGAGTTTTGGATAAAACTGCATTAGTATTCGGTCAGATGAACGAACCACCTGGAGCAAGATTAAGAGTTGGTCTTACCGGATTAACGATTGCTGAATATTTCCGTGAAGAAGAACACAGAGATGTACTTTTATTTATAGACAATATTTTCCGTTTCACCCAGGCAGGTTCCGAAGTATCCGCATTGCTTGGACGTATGCCTTCTGCGGTGGGTTATCAGCCTAACTTAGCCTCCGAAATGGGTGAACTGCAAGAAAGAATTACATCTACTGAGAACGGCTCTATTACGTCGGTACAAGCAATTTACGTTCCTGCGGATGACTTGACCGATCCGGCGCCGGCAACTACTTTCTCTCACTTGGATGCAACTACAGTTCTTAGCCGTCCAATCGCAGAATTGGGTATTTACCCTGCTGTTGACCCGCTCGATTCTACTTCTCGTATTCTCGATCCGGGTATTGTTGGACAGGAACACTATGATGTTGCTCAAAGAGTTAAAGAAGTATTGCAGGCTTATAAAGACTTACAAGATATTATCAACATTCTCGGTATGGATGAACTTTCCGAAGAGGATAAAATCATAGTTCGCCGCGCTAGAAGAATACAAAGATTCCTCAGTCAGCCTTTCCACGTTGCTGAACAGTTTACCGGTATTCCTGGAAAGTATGTTAAAATTGAGGATACAATACGCGGCTTCAAGGAAATTCTCGAAGGAAAGCATGACGATCTTCCAGAATCCGCTTTCTTGTATGTTGGTACAATTGAAGAAGCTGTAGAAAAAGCTAAGAAGATGAAATAATTATGAAAGAATTAAACGTTGAAGTTATAACACCTTCTAAACAAGCATACTACGGTATTGCTAAGTCTGTTACCATTCCCGGAACACTCGGCGGTTTTCAGATTCTTTTTAATCATGCTCCTATTTTAAGTTCTTTTGAAATTGGAGCTATTAAAATTGTTGAATCCGACGATAATGTTTCACTTTATGCTACCGGCGGCGGTACAGTTGAGGTGTTGGATAATAAAGTATTAATTTTAGCTGAAAGCTTCGAAGCGCCGGAAGAGATTGACGTTGACAGAGCAAAAAAAGCAATGGAAAGAGCCAAGGAGAGATTGGCGAAGAAAAAACAAGCCGAAATCGATGAGGCTCGCGCGGAAGCAGCTCTTAAGCGCGCAGTCAATCGCTTAAAAATTACCGGTCACGTTTAGAAGTTAAATTAGTTTGTTATTATTTGGGTTTGGACTTTTGTTCAAGCCCTTTTTTATTTTTAAATGAGATGTTAAATTTTAATGGTAGGTTGAATTCAAACTGAAAGTTTCATTCAAGGAACCCGTCACTCATAATAATTTTATTCATCGTATCATTTTTATCCAATACTTCACCAATAAAATCGAAATGCTGACTCAGGAATTGTATTCGCTCCCTCTCCTTCCTCATTTTCAGTAATTCCAATTGCTGTTCTAACTGCAATCCTGCTTTCTCAGCTATTTTGAATGATTTCACTGGAATCTCAGTTAATTTATCCCAATACGAATCATCAAAAATAATTTCAGCTTTATTTAATACTTCCCGGAATTTTTGAATTACCATTTCATATTCATTTAAGATGGGAAAATTGTCATCGACGTCACTTATAATTTTAACTTTTCCTATGTAATAACCATCATCATGGACAGCAATATCAAGAATTTGAATCCTATCTATTCCTTTAACAATAATATCCATTTTCCCATCCGGGAATTTTTTAATAATTTGATCAATGCTTACCAAACTTCCATAATCGGTTATCCTGCCGCTAATCTCCGGTACAATCCCCAAAGGTTTATCTTCGGCGAAACAGCGATTAATCATCTTTTTATATCTTTCTTCGAAAATATGCAGAGGATAGCGAGAATTGGGGTAAACAATTAGAGTCAATGGAAAGATGGGTATTATATCATTCATAATAAAATCTTCCCCGGACAATGAGTAATTGTCCGGGAGTTAATTTATTTATTTTGCATTTTTAAAGTTTTCAGCAACTGCATTCCAATTGATTACATTAAAGAAATTCTCAATGTATTCAGGTCTGCGGTTTTGATATTTCAAATAGTAAGCGTGTTCCCATACATCAATTCCGAGAATTGGCGTTCCTTTTACTTCAGCCACATCCATTAAAGGATTATCTTGATTAGGAGTAGATGTAACGGCTAAATTCCCTTCTGAAACAATAAGCCAAGCCCATCCAGAGCCGAAACGAGTTGCAGCAGCATTGCTGAATTTATCCTTGAAATTCTCGAATGAACCGAATGCTGAATTGATTGCATCTGCTAATTCACCGGTAGGTTCTCCGCCGGCATTTGGTCCCATTATCGACCAAAACAATGTGTGATTAAAGTGACCGCCACCGTTGTTTCTAACTGCAGCTGAAATACTACCAGCATTTGCAATTAATTCTTCCAACGATTTCTCTTCGTGCTCGGTTCCTTCTATCGCAGCATTTAATTTTGCCACATAACCAGCGTGGTGTTTTGTGTGATGAATTTCCATAGTCTTAGCGTCTATGTATGGTTCCAATGCATCATATGCATACCCTAATTCGGGCAAAGTGAATTTAGACATAGTATTACTCCTTATTTAATTATTAATGTTTATTTAAACTCCAAATGATTCTCCGCAACCACATGTCTTAGTTGCGTTTGGATTATTGAAAATAAATCCTTTTCCGTTCAAACCATCAGAGAAATCTAATTCTGTTCCAGACAAGTAGAAAAGGCTTTTACCATCAACAAATAATTTTATTCCGTCCTGTTCAATAACGGTATCACCATCGTTTGCTTCGGCATCAAATCCGAGTTGATAAGTTAATCCGGAACATCCTCCGCCTTTAACTCCAATTCGCAGTCCATATTCCTTCGGAATTCCGTTTTCTTCCTTTATTTTATTAACTTGATTTATAGCTTTTTCAGTTATAGTAATTTCTTGTTGCTCAACCATAGTATTACTCATCTATTCCTCCGCTAAGTTTTCGGTTTGTTCCATTACTGTAGATTTAATCTCAAAATTTACCAACCAAGTATTATGGCTAAGTTGCTTTAATTCTCCCGTACTAACAAGATAATCCGTAAATTGTTTGGTGATTTCTTCAGTTTGATAGCTGTCAATTACTTCACCTCGATATTTGAAAAACAGAAAAATCGCATATTGAATATCACGTAAAAATATATTCGACTTATAAATTACGGGATATTTTTCTCTCATAAATTCAAAAAAAGAATCTTTTTCATTTTTCAAAATTTCTAGTTTCTCCATTCTTTCCTCTTATATTATTTCCGATAATTTTGTCTGACTGAATAAATATATTATTTTATTTTGGATATTAGTAAGAGGATTTCTTAGGCAACAGTCTTCCATTCTTGCACAATCATCGGTAGTTGCCCCATCAAATGAACAATCCGTCAATTGAATATTTTGTTCAACAGCATCGATTACAGTTAACAAAGTTAATTTATCCGGATCGACTATAAGAGAATATCCTCCGTGTGTACCCTGTATTGATTTAATTATACCCTTTTTAGCCATTTTTTGCAATAATTTTGCTAATAGTTCAAAAGGTATATTAACCTTTTCTGAAATTGTTTTTGCGTTAACCTTTGAACCTCCTTGATTCTCCGCAATGTATTTCAAAGCTAATATTGAATATTCTACTGATTTTGATATTTTTAACATTTACATATACGACTTTTTTAGTCGTATATAAATTACTGATTTTATTTTAATAAGTCAAGAGATCCTATTTATAATTGAAATAAAACGATGAATTAGGCATTGTGTAATAAAATGAGTGGAGAATTCGCTATTCAGATTGGTGTAAAATAAAATAGTTAGAAAATAAAACAGATTTAGCGACACAAACTGCCCGGATCGCAAAGACTTATCTTATTGTTCTTTACAAGGTAACAAAAAACTTGAGCAAAAAAAAATCCGGGGAGAACCCGGATCTTTTAATTAAGAATAAACTTTATTTTTAGACCCCAAATATTTTTACTGCGCTTTTAGCCCAGGTTGCAATCGGTGAGAAATATACTCCGAAAAATATAGTTGGGATTGCAAATGCTAAAATAACTATGGTAGCAAATATATTTGTCTTTACTTCCGGTGTATCTTCGTTCGGTTTAATCAAATACATATGCTTCAGTACTCTGATATAATAGTAGAGAGAGACAACACTGTTGAGAACAGCTATTACTGCAATAGCAATCATTTTAGCATCTACCAGCGCAATGAATAAATACAGTTTACCGATAAATCCGGCAGTCGGAGGTAAACCGACTAAAGACACCAAGAAAATGCCAAGCGTGACACCAAGGAATGGAGAAGTATATCCCAATCCGTCATAATCATTAATATCTTCGCTTCCGGTTTTATTGGCTATTATCATTACAACAAAGAATGCACCGAGATTCATTATTAAATAAACAATGAAGTATAACATAACTGCTGAAACGCCGGTATTAGACATTACTACAACACCCAAAAGCATATAACCGGCATGAGCAATACTCGAATAAGCAAGCATTCTTTTCAAATTGTCCTGCCACAATGCAGTAAAATTACCGAGAGTCATAGTTAGTATTGATATTAGAACCAAAAGCATTTGCCAGTCGAAAAGATTTGTTAACTGCCAGAATCCTTCTGCATCGATGAAAGATACAAAAGTAGATTTCAGGAATCTGATTAGCAAAGCAAAACCGGCAGCTTTACTGGCAACGGATAAATAAGCGGTAATACTGATTGGTGCTCCTTCATAAACATCGGGTGTCCAATAATGGAAAGGAGCAACCGATATTTTATAACCGATACCTGTAAAAATAAGGAGCATTGATAATGCAAAAGTAAATAAGTCAATATTCGGTGTTTGAATTAGAGTATTTATTTCAAAAAGATTTGTACTTCCGGTTATTCCGTAAATAATGGAAATACCGAAAAGCATTAGTCCGGAAGAAATAGCACCGTAGATTAAATATTTTAACGCTGCTTCGCTGTTTCTTTCACGCAGTTTAGTAAATCCTGCCAAAACGTATGAACTAAGCGACATTAATTCAAGTGACAAATAAATAAGTATAAGATCTGAACTCGAAATCATAAAAAACATTCCGAGAACCATTCCGAAGACTAAAGCATAATATTCGCCTTGTCTGTGTACTGTTTTTTGAATTTCATCGCTATTATAAGAAAATAAAACGAGTGCAACTGTTGCTACAAGAACAATGATTTTGAAGAATGCGCCAAACGGATCAACAGTAATCATACCAAGCGAACTGCCGCCTAATTTGAAAACTGTTCCTTCCATCCCAAATTGTTCGAATACATAATACATAGCAACAGCAATAGCTACTAATGCCGCATAAGGTATTATTCGCTTATCTTTATGGAAGATTAAATCCAACAGCACCAAAACAATCAGCGAGATTGATATTGCTATTTCCGGTTTTATAAATCCTAATGCTTCACTTAAAATTGAAATATCCATAGTCATCAATTAAATTTTTATAATCCGCTAAACGTAATATTCTGAATATTCTTAGCCATAAAATCGACTAAAGAATTTACCGAAGTGTTCATGATATCGAGCATAGCCGATGGATAAACACCAAGGAAAATAATAATGATTGAAAGAGGAACTAACATAATATATTCTCTCGTATCCAAATCGGTAAGCGACGACCATTTTTCATTCAATTTTCCGAAGAAAATTCTCTGTAATGTCCACAACATATAAGCCGCGCCTAATAAAATTCCGAGTGTGGAAATAATAGCAAAGGTTCTAATTACCTCAACACCAAAAGCTCCGAGGAATACAAAAGCTTCGGAGACGAACCCGCTTAAGCCCGGTAAACCAATTGCAGCAAAGAAAGCAACTGTTACAAAACCGGTATAAACAGGCATTTGAGAAGCTAAACCGCCAAAACCGTTAATTTCTCTTGTATGAGCTCTATCGTAAATAACACCTACAATCAAAAAGAGCATTGCGGTTATAGTTCCGTGATTAAACATCTGGAAAATTGCTCCATTAATTCCAACAGTACTCAACGAAGCCATTCCTAACAACACATATCCCATATGAGATATTGACGAATAAGCAATCAATTTCTTGAAATCCTTTTGAGCAAGCGCAACTAATGCACCATAGATAATATTTATCATTCCGAATAAAGCAATATACCACATCAAATCATGGGTGATTTGAGGAAACATCGGATAACTGATTCTCAAGATTCCGTAAGTACCCATTTTAAGAAGAACACCGGCAAGAATAACTGAAATTGGAGTAGGTGCTTCCACGTGTGCATCGGGCAACCAGGTATGAAACGGAAACATTGGAATTTTAATCGCAAATCCTACAAATAATGCTATATATGCAACCAATCTTAGATTATCAGGATTTAACGGAGAAAGGATTCCGGTGGATAAATAATTAGATTTATCCATCAGCGCTAACATATTGAATGTGAAAACACTGCTTCCGTCCGGCAGTACTTCTTTAGCACTGAAGTACAATCCGATCATAACCAAAAGCATGAAAACGGATCCGACTAAAGTATAAATAAAGAACTTAATTGCGGCGTATTCTTTACGAGGACCACCCCAAATACCGATTAAGAAGTACATTGGGAGTAGCATCAATTCCCAGAAAATATAGAATAAGAAGAAGTCTAACGAAACAAATACTCCCATCATTCCGGTATCCAATAAAAGGAAAAGTGCAAAATATCCTTTTATGGATTTGTCGATTTTCCAAGAAGATATAGTAGCAATAAAAGCTACAATTGCTGTAAGTAGAACCATCGGCATGCTTAATCCATCAATACCGAGGAAATAATCGATTTTTACTGTTCCTAACCAGGAAACTCCGGGAATTTCAATCCATCTGAATTTTTCGATGAATTGAAATGATTTTGCATCGTAAATTCCGCCTGCATTATAATTATAATTTGAAAGTAAAACTATTGCCAAAACAATTTGTATTCCGGTAATCACCAAAGAAGTGATTTTAATAGTCTGTTTTTGTTCTTTTGGCAAAAACATAATTATTATCATTCCCAATATGGGAAGAAAGGTAATCAATGATAATATAGGGAATCCGTCCATATTTTTAACCTACTCGTCTTAAATTATTCTTACCAATTACTTAAAAAGGTCTAAATACTACTAATAAAATCAAAATTGAAAATACTACAAAAACGATATATGTTTGAACCTTTCCGTTCTGCAATCTCTTAAAAGATAAACCGAGGAATCCGCTAAAGAACGCCGAAAAGTTCACCATACCATCAATAACGTATGTATCGAACAATCCGCTGAAACGGGAAAATTGTCTTGTAACCCAAGCCGTACCGTTAACCACTCCGTCAACAATCACTTGGTCGAACCATGCCAATATTTTACTAATAGCAAGTGTAATTGCAATAAAGGAAGCTTGATAAATTTCATCGAAATACCATTTGTTATAAGATAATTTATAAGCCCATGGTAATCTTTCTGCCAATTTATCCGGATCGATTTTCTTCCATTGATACATCATAAATGCGAGCAATATTCCTAACCCGCCAAGTAAAATGGAAAGTATCATTGCCGGATAATGGGCATGATGCATAGCTTCCATATACATTTCCGAATGGGTAATAACTCCTTGGTGCGACTCGGCAACTGCGGCTTCACCGGTCGTTTGCATAAAATTCCATCTCATTTCCTGCGGAACAACCGATTCAGGGGTAGTTACCCAATCTTGTAAAAACCATCCATTAGCTCCTCCAAACGGATTTGAGCCGTACCAAATAAATATTGATAAGAACGCTAACACAATCAAAGGAATTGTCATAACCTTTGGAGATTCGTGAGCGTGCTCATATTTTTCTTTATTCCTCGGTTCACCGTGGAATGTAAGTATTACCAAACGGAACATATAAAAGGCGGTAAGCATTGCGACAGTAAATCCGAGAATAGGGATTAAATAGTGCCCTGTTAAATTACCGAAAGCAAGCGACCCGGCTAATAAACCGTCTTTGCTCAAGAATCCGGATGTAAATGGAATTCCTGAAATTGCTAATGTAGCGGTAATAAAAGTGAAATATGTTATCGGCATTTTCTTTCTCAAGCCGCCCATTTGGCGCATATCCTGTTCGTGGTGCATTGCATGAATAACCGAACCTGAACCAAGGAATAATAACGCCTTGAACCAGGCATGTGTCACCAAATGGAAGAAACCGTATGCATAAGCTCCTACACCCATTGCCATAACCATATAACCCAATTGGGATATGGTTGAATAGGCAAGCACTTTTTTGATATCATTTTGAGTTAGCGCCATAGTAGCCGCAAGGAAAGAAGTTACTGCCCCGATCACCGCAATAACCAGCATAGCATCGGCAGTCAGCATAACAAAAATTCTTGCTACCAAATAAACCCCGGCTGCAACCATCGTTGCGGCATGTATTAATGCACTTACCGGTGTGGGACCTTCCATAGCGTCGGGAAGCCAAACGTGCAGCGGGAATTGAGCAGATTTACCAACCGCTCCCATAAATAGCAATATACCTGTTGCGGTTAACCATATATTACTATCGAATGGTAAATTTCCGGATGCTATTTCAGAGAATATTTTATCGAATGTAAATGTATGGTAGTTAGTAAATAAAATTAAAATTCCGAGAAACATCCCGATATCGCCTACACGATTCACAAGGAATGCTTTCTTGCTGGCGTTTGCCGCTGAATCTTTTTCGAACCAAAATCCAATTAATAGATACGAGGACAATCCAACCAGTTCCCAGAAGATGTACATCATCAATAGGTTATGGGTTAAAACGATTCCGAGCATCGAAAAAGTGAAAATTCCCAAATATGCATAATAACGGGAAAATCTCGGATCGCCTTTCATATATCCGGTTGAATAGATGTGAACCAATAAACTGATAAGATTAACTACAATTAGCATAATTGCAGTTAAATTATCAATTTTTATCCCCAACTCAATATTCAATTTTCCTATTAAAGGAATAACACCCAAGTCAATCCAACTAAATGCAAAAACAATATCCTCGTGTAAAAAGGTAGTTAACTTTGTTACCGCAATAATAGTGGAAAGTATAAAAGCCAATCCTAATACAAATATCTCGAAAAGATATAATTTTGAAAATCTCTTTCCGAAATGAATAACAACCGTGAAGCCGATTAACGGCAAAAATAGAACAACCAGAGCAAGATTTACTAAAGATATATCAGACATTCCCCTATTCTCTTAAATTGTTAATTTCATCAACATTAACGTTTGAAAAAGTTTTATAAATATTTAGCACAATGGCTAAAGCGATAGCAGCTTCTGCTGCAGCGAGAATAATCACAAATAGAGCTACTATCTGTCCGCTGAGGCCAAAATTACCATATTTCGAAAATGCTATAAAATTAATGTTTGCGGAATTGAGCATTAATTCCACACCCATAAGAACCATTATGGCATTTTTACGGGTAACAATACCGAATAACCCCAGGGAAAACAAAAACGAACTTACTACCAGATAATGTGTTAAACCTACTTCCAATTTACCAACCCAATTATTCTTTTTCTCTACGAGCTATGGATGCAGCGCCTATTAAAGCAACAAGGAGCAATACACCCAAAAGTTCAAAAATTAGTACATATTCATTAATTAAAAGTTTTCCGATATTTACCAAAGTACTGCCTTGATCCTGCAATGGAAAAGATTTCCAAGAAGTTCTGATCATCACCGAAATCAGAGCCCCTGCAAAAACACCCACAATAACAGCGGCGGAGAGTACATTCAAACTGCCACTTTTAATATCGACGCTAGTGATTTTGTTAGTGAGCATCACACCGAATAGCAACAGAATGAGTATTCCGCCCACATAAACCATCAACTGAACTATAGCAATAAAATCGGCACCCAGCAAAACATATAATCCAGCTACACCAAAGAAAGTAAAAAGCAAATAGAAAGCAGAGTGAACAATATTCTTGGATGTAACTACTAAAAATCCGGATACCAAAGTAATTGCCGCAAATAAATAAAATATTATATCGTAAATTCCCATATCAATTATTCTGCTTCTTTTCTTGATTATCTTCTTTATTTTCGTCTTTATCAGACTTTTTAGCTTCAGTCTTTTCTACGTTGCCTGCAGGTTTAGCATCTGCTTTTTCGATAGGCTGCGCTTTAACTTTTTCAATTGGTTTAGCTTCAACCTTATCGATTGGCTTTTCCTTAGCTTCTGGTTTTGCATCTGTTGTTGCAGAAGCAGCAGCCTTTTTGGCTTCGGCAGCTTTTGCAGCTTTTGCCGCCGCAGCTGCAGCTTTAGCCTTTTCTTTTTCCTCCTGAAATTTTGCCCAATTAGCGCGCTTCTCTTCAATTTCTTCGGGCGTAAGAGTACTATACTGGTAAATTAAATCATCCCTATTATATTCGGAAAATTCATATATGTCCGTCATATAAATACATTCAGTAGGACAAGGGAAAACGCAAAGCTGACAGTAACAACATTTTGCAATGTCAATCTCAAATTTTGTTACCCATAAAGCTTTTTTCTTTCCATTCGATGTTATTCCCAAATCATCTGTGGGAACCCCTTTAACGGTTTCAATCTCAATACAATCAACCGGACATGCGCGAGCACACTGATCGCATCCGATACAATCATCGATATTAACATACAATCTGTTTCTTGCTCTCTCGGGCATGGGAACGCGCACATCGGGATATTGAATAGTAACCGAAGGAACAAACAAATGTTTAAATGTCACTTTCATCCCGATGAAAATCGTAGATAAAGCTTCCCATGTATTTTTAAAATATTGCTTCATATTAAATCAACGTGATTATGCCAATAATGATTAAATTAACAAATGCATAAGGAATTAAATATTTCCAACAAACAGTCATAAGCTGATCCACTCTTAAACGAGGGAGTGTCCATCTTAACCACATCTGTATAAAAACAAAGAAGATTCCTTTTGCGGTAAACCATAACAATTGCTCAATCGGAATCAGCCATTCGACTCCGAGCGTATTTCCTAAATAACCAAATGGGGATTGATATCCGCCGAAAAATATACTTACAACAATAGCCGAAACGGCAAACATATTAGCATATTCGGCTAAAAAGAAGATTGCGAACTTCATTCCGGAATATTCCGTGTGGTAACCGGCAACTAATTCAGATTCTGCTTCCGGAATATCGAACGGAGTTCTATTAACTTCTGCAAGCGTGCTTATATAAATAATTAAAAATGCAATCAACATGAAGGGAATCAGAAGTAATTTTTGAAGACCCCATTCCGCTCCGCCGAAAATATTCCAATTCCAGAACCAAGCAGTTTGATTCTGACTCATAGTCTCTAAATTTAACGTTCCGGCAAACATAACTATTGAAAGAATAACCAGAGCAGTCGGAATTTCGTATGAAATAATCTGTGCAGCAGATCTCATTGCTCCTAGGAGAGAATATTTGTTATTACTTGCCCAGCCTGCCATCAAAATTCCCGCAACAACAATACTGGAAACGGCAATAATATAAAACAATCCCACATCTACAGATGAACCGATATACACACTGCTGAACGGAATTGCGGCAAATGCGGCAAAACTGCCAACAAATACTAAATAAGGAGCCAAATTAAACAATTGCTTATCAGTCCCATCGGCTACAATATCTTCCTTCTGCAATAATTTCAGAATATCGGCTACGGTTTGTAGAATACCGTGATAACCGACTCTCATCGGACCCAAACGGTCCTGCATATGCGCCGAAACTTTTCTTTCTAAAAGAACGGCAAATAATGCAAACGGAAGAATAAATAGGAACAACGGCAGCATCGCAGATACAAACATCGCCAATATTTCACTGCCGAATAAATTTTTCAATATCTCGTACATTATCTATCCACTTCTCCTAATACAATATCTGTACTACCAAGTATTGCGATAATATCCGCAACTAAATGACCTTTACATAATTCCGGTAAAACTTGAAGATTCACAAATGAAGGGGCACGAACTTTAACTCTGAAAGGATTAACGCTTCCGTCGCTAATTATAAAATACCCCAACTCTCCTTTCGGATTTTCCACTCTCGAATAAATAGTTCCTTTCGGAGGTTTAATTCTTCGTGGTATAGCAGAATGAACGTCCCCTTCCGGAACGTTATTAATAGCCTGTTCAAGAATAACTAAACTCTGCTCCATTTCCCGAACGCGAACCCAGTAACGGTCCCAGCAATCGCCTATGGTTCCCATCTTTCCTTCGCCTACAGGAATTTCAAAATCAAATCTATCATAAATTGAATAAGGATCTTCTCTTCTTAAATCGAACGCCATCCCGCTGGCACGCAACATAGGTCCTGTTACACCATAATTAATGGCAGTTTCCAATGGAAGAATTCCTACATTTGCGGTTCTTTCAATGAAAATTTTATTGAAAGAAAGCAGGTCGTTCAATTCTTTTATTTTCGGTCTGAAATAAGTAATAAATTCTTTTGTCTTTCTAATAAAATCCGGAGTAATATCGTGCGAAACTCCTCCGATCCACATATAATTATAAAGAAGTCTTGCACCGCAAGTCATTTCGAATAAATCGAGGATATGTTCGCGGTCGCGGAAACAATAGAGAAACGGAGTAAAAGCACCGATATCCACTCCGTAAGTTCCCAATGCAACCAGATGCGAAGCAATCCTTTGCAATTCGCCCATAATAACGCGTATATACTCAACTCTCTCCGGAACTTCTATGCCGAGCAATCTTTCTACTGCAACAACATAACCAAAATTATTATACATAGAAGCCAGATAATCCATTCTATCTGTATAGGGAATAACCTGGGGATAAGTACAAGCTTCCGCATGTTTTTCGAAACAACGGTGAAGATACCCAAGATGCGGTTTTACATCTTTAACTAATTCACCTTCAAGTTCAACTTCGAGCCTCAAAACACCGTGAGTTGAAGGGTGCTGAGGTCCCATATTCAAAATCATCTTTTCGGTTTTTACAGCCATATCAATTCACTCAATAAGGTATTTTCATTCCGTGATAAAATTCCGGACTTTTGTAATCCTTTCTCAATGGATATACATCCGGCCAATCATAAGGCATCAATATTCTAGTTAAATCGGGATGATTTAAAAATTTAATGCCAAACATATCGAACGCTTCCCGTTCGTGCCAATTAGCAGAACGCCATACATAAACAACGGTTTTAACTTCAGGATTTTCGCGCTGAACGGCAACCTTAATAGTTATCTTATGCTTTAACGATGTTGAGTGCAAATGATAATAGACACTTAACGTTCCGCCTTGGATTTCTTCCAACCCATCTTCAGTTTTAACTCTTTCCCCGTTTGCATCGTCAACGCCGGATAGATTCATCAGCGCATCAAATCTTAGGTTATCCGCATCTCTTAAAAAGAGTGCGATTTCGTCAATTTTTAATGGGTCTACTGCAATTATTTTATCAACAGGCAGCTCCGATTCCATAGCAAGAACCGAATCGCCAAATTTTTCTTTTAATATTTCAAAAATTTCTTCTGGAGTTTTCATGCTCTTTTCTTCCTGAGCGTTTCTTTTCTAATTTTATCTTGAAGTTTAAGCAAACCTTCCAAAAGTGCTTCGGGGCGTGGAGGGCATCCGGGGACATAAACATCGACCGGAATGACTCTATCGACGCCTTTCAGCACATGATAACCGTGTTTCCAATAAGGGCCTCCACAATTTGCACAGCTTCCCATAGAAATTATATATTTTGGATCAGGCATCTGCTCATATAATCTTTTGATTCGGATAGCCATTTTGAGAGTTACTGTCCCGGAAATTATAATAATATCGGACTGACGCGGAGAAGGACGAGGAATAACTCCAAATCTGTCAAAATCATAATGCGACGCCGAAGTCGCCATCATTTCTATTGCGCAGCAAGCCAATCCGAATCCTAATTGCCATAAAGACGATAATCTTGCCCAGTTGAACAAGTCCTCTGCTTTGGCTACTACAATATTACTTTCTGTAAATTCTTTATCAAGGAATCCCATAATTTACGCTACCGTTTCGACTTCTTCACTATTCTGTTTTTTAAGATCTTCAATTACCGGAGGCTTCGGTCGAGGTCTTTCCCACTCAAGGTCACCTTTCCGCCATTCGTACGCCATACCGATACCCAGTACGACGAGGAAAATTATTCCTACTAAAAATCCGTACCACCCCGAATCTTTATAGGTTAATGCCCAAGGAAATAGAAGGACAACTTCCACGTCAAAAATTAAAAAGATTAATGCCACTACGTAAAAACGAATGTTAAATTTCACCCAGGGAGAACCCTGTGGATCTTCACCACATTCGTATATTAATAGTTTTTCTTTAGTGGGTCTCTTAGGAGCTAACAATTTTGAGGTTATAATTGCTATTCCAACAAACGCAGCAGCTAATAAAAAGAATACAAAAATCTTACCGAACTCTGTTAGCAACATATTTTTAATCTTTACTTTATCAGTTTAAAAAATAGTTTTAATTTACTTCGTTATCAAGACGTTTTATATAAAATAATAGATGATAAGATATTCAAGTATTTTATTTTAAGAGCGAAAAATAGTAAAAATTCCGTATACGCAAAAACATTTTGATCATTTTTTTTGTGCGATTGTAATTAAACACATTAATGCGCAATATAATTCATGTTAAAAAAGTCGAAAATAGAACTAATTTTCTTTTAACAATTTTACAATTCTACGGCGAAGAAATATTTTTTTAACAGATAGTCCATATAATCGCTAGTTATATGTAGGTCGAGATGCCATCTCTCCCTACTTTTGTGAATTAAACCTATTACTATTTCAGCAGCATTAGTTTTCCAACCTTGATTTTTATTTGAATTTATCGATGGACGATATTTATATTGCCCCTTTCGTTTGTTGAAATAAACTAAAGTAATCGTATGACCGCAAAATCTACTCAGGAATCCTGGAGATTCCCAAAGGAATTTTGGCTTGCAAATTTTATGGAATTATGCGAGCGAGCCGCTTATTACGGCTTTTTCATAGTATTAACACTTTATTTAACGGATATAGTTGGATTTACCGATACCGAAACCGGCATAGTTGCCGGCGTGTTTAACGCACTGCTATATCTCTTTCCTCCATTTGTCGGGGCAATTGCTGATAGAATAGGATTTAAGAACGGATTGATACTCGCTTTCTCGCTCTTGACAGTAGGATATTTTTTCCTGGGCGTTTTCCAAGATAAAATCGCCGTATCGTTTTTCCTTTTTGTTATATTAGTTGGAGCTTCCTTCATCAAACCGTTGATAACAGGCACGGTAACCAAAACGGTATCCGACGTAAATAAAGCGCGGGGATTTTCACTTTTTTACTGGGTAGTAAATATAGGCGCTTTCGGAGGCAAAACAGTAGTGCCAAGTATTCGTCAAGGCATAGGCTTGGAATACGTAAACTTCTTTTCGGCGGGAATGGCGTTTGTGGCATTGCTATTTGCCATCGTCATCTTCAAACCGATCGACGGCAAAGGGGAATCGAAACCCATCAAAGACGTTTGGACTTCATTCAAAGCCATTTTTATGGCTCCCCGTTTGATAATATTGATTTTAATCATAGCAGGTTTTTGGACTATACAAGGACAACTTTACGCAACGATGCCTAAATATGTAATTCGTCTTTTGGGCGAAGGAGCCAAACCGGAATGGCTTGCAAATGTAAACCCACTAACAGTTGTTATATTTGTTGTACTGGTAACTCAATGGACGAAAAAGATAAAAGCAATTAATACAATTCTTATTGGAATGCTGATAATGCCGGTGTCGGCTCTCGCGATGGCATTTAGTCAATCGCTGGAAAGCATTACAGGCGAATCCATTCAATTATTCGGAAGCATTACACTACACCCAATTACTTTCATGATGATAGTTGGAATTGCAATTCAAGGTTTAGCTGAATGTTTTATTTCCCCTCGCTTTCTGGAGTATTTTGCCCTGCAGGCTCCGAAAGGGAAAGAAGGACTATATATGGGGTTCAGCCATTTGCACTCATTCTTTTCCGCATTAATAGGATTTTTTATGTCTGGATTTTTGCTTGACAAATATTGCCCAGATCCAAGGACGCTACCGGCAGGATTAACGGAAGCTCAACGTGCGGAGTATTACGCAGATGCACATTATATTTGGTATTACTTTGTAGCTATTGCATTGGTTTCAGCTATTGCGTTATTCATCTTTAAAATAGTTACCGAAAGAATTGATAGCAAAACCGAAACCAAATAGTTTCATTTTATGGAACGCGGATGACACAGATCTTTAAGGATTTACACAGATAATTAAATTTATGTTGGAGATTTTTATTCAAAATATTTTTCATTAGTAAAAAAATCAGATAAATAAACTGAAAATCTGTGATTATCATTTTAATCTGTGTCATCAGTGTTCTATCATAAATTATTACTTTATCTACATATAACACACTCTTCCTGCTCTCGTACATCCACATTTTTTTGTTTTAGTAAATATCAATTTAATTTCAATTTTTATACGCAATTGTTATATTGTCATTAAAACTTACGGTGTTAATAAACGGAGAGAAAAAATGGGAAAAAGAATTCCAATAATGATTGTCATGTATGGAGTAATTTTAACTTTTGCTTCATTCGCTCAAAACTTACCTACTGACACATCAACATTATTCAGTGGTTCGGGTAATTGTGCAACCTGTCACCAGCCGGGTTCACCAAACACATCCGCTCTATTGGATGCAAACGGTAAAGATATATCTCCGGTTACATTATGGCGTTCTACAATGATGGCTAATGCCGCAAAGGATCCTCTGTGGCAGGCTAAAGTAACAGCCGAAGTAACCGCTAACCCGGCTTATAAAAATTTTATCGAGGACAAATGCACTA
The DNA here is from genome assembly GCA_964573255.1 of uncultured Melioribacteraceae bacterium. Lineage (GTDB taxonomy): Bacteria > Bacteroidota > Ignavibacteria > Ignavibacteriales > Melioribacteraceae > CAYNUJ01. Next base: position 1,401 of record CAZNJB010000021.1, on the reverse strand, counting down.
CTTGTCATTCTCCGTTGGGGAGAACTGAAGCACATTTTAACGGTCAAGAATATTATTCCTTGGCAGAAATGCAAAACGATGTTTTAGCCTTGGACGGCGTAAGTTGTACGGCTTGTCATCAAATTAAACCTGACAATTTAGGTACTCCCGAAAGTTGGTCGGGGCATTACATAATTGAAAATGACAGGATTATTTATGGCCCATTCCAAAACCCTGTAACAAGTCCAATGTCTATGTCTGTTAATTATACTCCTACATTTGGCAACCATACTCTTTCCTCCGATTTATGTGCAACTTGCCATACACTGTTTACACCTACAGTTGACGATAACGGTAATATAGTTGGTGAAATACCTGAACAAACTCCATTTCTGGAATGGAGTAACAGCATATATCCAAGTGAGGATATCGAGTGTCAATCCTGCCATATGCCGACGGTAGAAGAAGGAGTCGTAATTTCAAATAGACCTACAAGTTTGAGTCCAAGACAACCATTTGCAAAACATTATTTTGTTGGCGCTAACATATTCATGCTTAGAATATTAAAAGAACACGGAAGCGAATTAGGGGTTACTGCATCTCCCGAACAATTCGACAGTACGATAGCACTCACAAAAAATTTATTAGAAAATGCTGCCGTGGAAATGAATGCTGATTATCGCTGGATTTCTTCAACACAACTCGAAGTTAAAGTTGCAGTTAAAAACATAAGCGGTCACAAATTCCCAACCGCTTATCCAAGTCGGCGAGCGTGGTTGAAATTGGAACTCACCGATAATTCGGGCACACCCGTTTTTGCTTCAGGTAAATGGGATGCTTCTACCGGCGAAATAAATAATCTCGATGCTCCTTATGAAAAACATCATGATATTATTACATCAGAGGATCAGGTACAAATTTATCAAACCATAATGAAAGATGTAAACGGCAATGTCACTTATACATTATTGAAAGGAGCCGATTATATTAAGGATAACCGTATTCCTCCTGTCGGTTTCACTTCTTCCGGACCGTATGCTGATTCAATCAAAGTATTAGGTTTAGCCGCTAACGATCCTAACTTTAATATTAGCGGTACAACAGAAGGTTCAGGCGTAGATACGGTTACTTATATTATTTCTTCACTAAATTCCAATGAGAACTATTCATTAAATATTGATTTACTTTATCAATCAGTTACACCGAGATATATTGAAGATCTTTTTCAATATGATACCCCGGAAGTAAACAAATTCAAGAATTATTACAATCAAGCAGATAAATCTCCGGTAGTTATCAGTTCACTAAATTTAAACGTTGATGTTACTGATGTAAACGAAAACATTAATATCAATCCAGATAACTTTAAGTTGAACGAAACCGCCAAGGCGGTAGCATAAAAAGTTCTTTGACATATTGATA
>CAZNJB010000020.1:0-68712 GCA_964573255.1 uncultured Melioribacteraceae bacterium | reverse complement strand
GTCTATAAACAAGGAGTAACAGATTAATGGATTATATTATTTATTTTATAATAACTATTGGAATTTTAGTATTTATACACGAATTCGGTCATTTTGCCGCAGCTAAAATTTGCAAAATGCAGACTGATGTATTTGCAATCGGTTTCGGCAAAAGACTTTTTGGATGGAATAAAATTAACGGCTTTTCTTTTGGTGAACTACCAAAGGACTTTGATCAAAAAGGACACACAGATTATAGATTATGTCTATTACCTCTTGGCGGTTATGTGAAGATTGCCGGTATGATTGACGAAAGTTTTGATACTGAATTTGTAAATAAAGAACCACAGCCACACGAATTCAGAGCGAAACCGACATATCAAAAACTATTCGTTATTACCGCCGGCGTACTGATGAATTTAATTCTTACGATTTTAATATTCTGGGCCTCAAATTATTTCCAAGGCAAACAGATAATACTTACAACTGAAATAGGACGGATTCAAGCTGAATCACAAGCTGCAAAAGCAGGATTCCATACCGGCGATAAGATAATCTCAATTGATGGCAAAGAAGTTCAGAATTGGGAAGACATTACCAAATACATGTTTATCGAAAATCTCGGTAAAAATGTGACCGTTCAAGTAGAAAGGGACGGTCAGCAAATTACTTTCAATGTACCGGCCGAATTTTTATCAGGGACTTCAAATAGCAAAATGAGGCTTCCTTTCAGTCATACACAACCATATATTGCAGATGTATTAAAAAGTTCTCCGGCAAAGGAAGCTGGAATTCAAGCCGGCGATATTGTCATTAGTATTAATGATACTCCGGTTGAAAGCAGCCAAGATGTAATTGATATTATTTCATCGAATAAGGAAAAGGATATTCCAATTGTTCTTTTGAGAGATAAAGATACAGTTGCAACAATGGTTAATCCCGGTATTCAAGGCAAGATCGGAATTAGAATTGGTGATGTTTACACGGGACCATATAAATATGTCTCTTTCGGTATCCTTGGTTCTTTAGAACGGAGCATTAGCGATATAGGAAGATACACCGTACTTACATTTTCGATGTTCAAAAATGTAATTTCGGGTGATGTAGAGTTCGGTCAGGTATTCGGCGGACCGGTAAAAATAGCTCAATTTGCTGCAAAATCTGCTGATTCCGGAATTATGTCATTTTTATATTTCCTGGCTATGCTGTCACTGAGTTTGGCAATTATAAATATACTGCCTTTCCCAGTACTTGACGGAGGTCATTTTGTAATTATTTTAATTGAAGGAATTTTAAAGAAAGAACTACCAATAAAAGTGAAAATCGCAATTCAAAATGTTGGATTTGTGATTTTATTAATGCTTATGGCTTTTATTATTTATAGTGATATTATAAATTTGTAATTAAAATTTGGGGCCGCTTTTGGCGGTCCCGAGCTCTTTGATTAAAACCCTGCCTTTTTAATCTTTTCACCCAATATTCATTAATAATCTAAATTTTAATTCACAGGAGATTTTTCAATGTCCAGGTCCTTTATTATTGCGACTTACGCACTTTTTCTATTTATTTGTACAACAAGCGCACAGGATACGTTAAAATACAGAATGGATGAGATAACGGTAACTTCAGGAAGAGTTCCCGTTTCTGTATCGGAAGCTTCTAGGAGTATCACGGTTTTAGATGCTGAAGAAATTTCTCAACTTGCGGTAAACAGTGTTTCCGATTTATTGCAGTATGTAAACGGAATAGACTTGAAACAACGTGGAATAGACGGTATTCAAGCCGATGTTAGCATTCGGGGAGGAACTTTCGAACAGACTCTGGTTATGATTGACGGAGTGATTGTTAACGATCCCCAAACGGGCCACCATACATTGAATTTACCGATTACCGTTGATGATATTGAACGAATTGAAGTACTTAAAGGACAAGGTTCAAAATCTTTCGGACCCAATGCATTTTCCGGAGCAGTAAATTTTATCACAAAATCGAACCGAGACAACGAGGTTAAATTTGCAATTGCCGGAGGAGAGAACGGATTTTACGACGGAAGAGTTTCGGCAAACTATTCATACGGGAAATTTTATAATAGAATCTCTTATCAAAAGAAAAAGAGCGATGGTTATATTCATAACACCGATTTCGACAGCAAGATATTTTCTTATGCAAATTCTTATTCATTCGGGAAATTTGTTTTAAAAGGATTATTCGGTTACAACGATAAAAAATTCGGGGCGAATAGTTTTTATACAACAAGATTTCCGAATCAATGGGAACATACTACAACGCGATTTGCCAAAGCAAATTTCATATATGCTTCCGGTTCATCTACAGCTGAAGTAAAATTATTTTACAGAAGGAACGAGGATGAATTTTTGCTTGATTATGAAAATCCATCCTTCTACAAAAACAACCACAGAACAAATTTCTACGGCGTAGAAGCTCAATTCACTATCGAATCTTCTATTGGAAAAACAGCTTTAGGCGCTAGATTTATTTCGGATGATATTTCATCCAATAATTTAGGCGAACACAAAAGAATAAGTAAGGGTATTTTTGTTGAACAGATAATCACTCCGCTGGAAAATTTGAATTTAACCATCGGAGGATTCGTTTATAATTACGATCGCATCGGATGGAAATTCTGGCCAGGATTAGATTTTAATTACACCGTTGATTATAATATTAAATTGTTCGGTTCATTCGGTAAATCCTTCAGAATACCAAGCTATACCGAATTATATTACAACGATCCTGTTACTTCCGGTAATCCCGGCTTAGAAAGCGAAGAAACATTGAATTCCGAATTAGGTATTTCATACAAAACCGGATACATTTCCGCTACCCTTTCCTTATTCAACTACCAAGGGAAAAATATTATTGATTGGATTAGAAACAATCCAAATGATAAATGGCAAGTGAGAAATATCTCAAACGTAACTACAAACGGTGCGGAAATATCTCTAATTTTATCGACTAAAAAGTATTTCGATTTTATCGAAAGGATAGAAATTAATTATACCTATTTAACTTCGGATAAGGAGAGCGAAAATCTTTCCAGCCGTTATGCAATTGAATATTTGCGTCACCAATTAAACGTCAATTTAATTCATCAGGCAATATCCAACGTAAAAGCTTATTGGGCACTTCGTTATGAAGATCGTGTTAATTCCAACGATGCAATTATTATCGACTTAAAATTAATGAAGCAAATCGCTTCATTCAATCTATTTCTATCAGCATCAAATCTATTTAATGAATTCTATTACGATGTTAACGGGGTTCAATTGCCAGGAAGATGGATTAGAACGGGAATTGAATTTTCACTCAAATAGTTTACAATTTTTCGGGCTGTCAAATAATGCAGAATAATTTTTACTAAGTGCATTCGAATCTTAAAAGTAAATGTAACTGTATTATATCTATTTCAAATTTTAATAAGATCTTAAATCGGTTGTTTAATAAATAAAACTTTTCAGACAGCCCGAATCATTTTACTTCCTCAATTCATTTTATATTGTTATTTTCGTTTTATTATTTTATCCATCAAGAAATAACTTTATATAATTATGAAAACACTTATAAAAAACGGAACTGTTGTAACCGAAAAGAATATTGAACGAACCGATATACTCATTAGCGATGAAAGAATTGAGTTCATAGGAGAGTACAAAGAAAATGACATCGATGAAATAATTGACGCTAATGGAAAGATGGTATTCCCCGGAGGAATCGATGTACACACTCATCTAGATTTAGACGTTGGTTCAACAGTTTCTTCCGATGATTTTTATACCGGACATGTAGCCGCTGCATTTGGTGGAACAACTACCCATATCGATTTTGCAACACAAAACAAGGGCGGTTCTTTAAGAGAAGCATTTGAAGAATGGATGCAAAAGGCAGAAGGTAAAGCTTGTATTGATTATGGTTTCCATATGGCTGTTGTTGAAGCCAATAGACAAACATTAAAAGAATTGGAAGAGCTTCCTCAATGGGGAATTACAAGTATTAAAGTTTATATGGCATATAAAAACATTCTTCAATTAACGGATGATGAAATATATAAAGTTATGCTGGTTGCTGGCAGAAAAGGAATTATTGTGGGGGTACATGCAGAACTCGGAGACATAATTGATTTCAAAGTAAAACAACTTCTTTCGGAAGGGAAAACTGCACCAAAGTACCACGCAATAAGCAGACCGGTACATTTAGAAGCGGAGGCAGTGGAAAGAGCAATTTTAATTGCTAACTCTGCGCGTGCAATTCCGTATATCGTTCATGTTTCTTCGGCAGCGGCTTTGAGTATAATTAATCGAATGAAAAGAAACAGTTTAAAGGTACTTGCTGAAACTTGCCCTCAATACTTACTTTTGGACGATGACAAACTTTCACTACCCGATTTTGAAGGCGCAAAATTTGTCTGCTCGCCACCTATCAGAAAATCAAAAGATAATCAACTGCTTTGGGATGCGTTGTCAAATAATGAATTCGAAATTATTTCAACTGATCATTGTCCATTTAATTTTAATGGACAAAAAGAAATCGGGAAAGAAGCATTCAACAAAATCCCCAATGGATTACCCGGAATAGAAGACCGCATTCCGGTTCTTTATTCTGAAGGAGTTCGAAAGAACAGAATATCATTAAGACAATTTGTTAATTTAACTTCAACTAATCCTGCTAAAATTTTTGGAATGTACCCGCGTAAAGGTATCATCTCAGTTGGATCCGATGCAGATTTGTATATCTTAAATCCAGAAACCGAAAGAACAATCTCGGCAAAAACACACCATATGAATGTTGATTATAATCCTTACGAAGGCTTGAAAATTAAGGGAAAAATTGAAACTGTGTTTTTACGGGGAAATAAAATTGTTGATAATGATAATTTCTTAGGCAAAAAAAATACCGGACAATATATTAAAAGATTGCCCGGTATTTGGAAACATTAAAAGAATTATCAATAAATCTTATTATCAATCAATTCTTGCTGTAAATACTTATGCATTAACGAATCTTTACCGCTGGTTTGATAAGGTTTCAAGAACTTAAACGGCTCATCCGATTCGTCTGCCAAAATAGAATGGCATAATGTACAGTCTTTTTTTATTTTTTTACCGTCCTCGGAAACCATATCCTCGTTATGGCATCTGAAACATCCACCGTTATCTCTGTGTCCGAGAAAATTGGGATATGAATTCCAATTTACATTCATCCTAAAATGAATATTTCTTCTATATAACTTCTGTAATTCAGAAACAGCTTTATCAATTTCTACCGATTTTGACAATAAAACCTGAGGATAATTCTTTTTATAGAACTTTTTAACTGTATTCTCTATAACACTCTCAGCTTGATTGATTTCACTGAAAGTAGCAGTTAAAGCCGAATAAGAAACCTTCTTAATAAACGGAATGCTACTATCGATTAATCCTTTTTTTATTTTATCGTCAATTGCAGAAGCAGGGTCGTCGTAAATATGCGCGGCTCTATTATGGCAATCGACACAATCCATAATACGAACATTTTCTGTGCTAAAGTCCTGATTCAACTTTTTATTAACGAATTTCTTAGTCGAACCATCTTTGTTCTCGATCTCGACCCATAAAATTTCTCTTCTCTTATCATTTACCGATGCATATTTTATAACATGCTTCTCTGAAGTATGCCAGTGAATACCACCTTCGCCCGAATAATTACCCGAATCAATTTTCATTATTAACGTATTGTAGTACGGTGTTGAAGCCGAATCGTTTTTATAATGAACAAATGATTTAAATTTAGTACCGTAAAATTTATTTGGTGAATGGCATTTTTCACAAGTTTCTTTAGAAGATCTCAATTGCTTTACAGGGGTTGGGATGGGACGTTCATATAAGTCGAGTGCAAGAGAAACCATTTGCCAAGCACCGTTCAATTTCGAACTTATTAGTGCATCCGCCCCTTCCCCTACATGACAATCTACGCATTTTACTCTCGAATGCGGAGAATCTTGATAAGCAGTCCATTCCGGATTCATAACAGAATGGCAAGCGGTACCGCAAAATTCCGGTTCCTCCATAAAAGATAATCCTCTCATGCTCGCCATTGTTAAAAAGAAAATATTGATTAATGTCAGGATTACTATTGTACGAACGATGGGAGCCCCAAGTTTGCTTCTTCGTATCTCCTGATCGCCGAATCTTGTTTTTACTAAATTTTCTAAATCGATATTTAACTGTTTCTTATATCTATACCATCCTATTGGAATCAATATCAGCCCAATTACAAATAATGTTGGAAGAGATAAATATGTAATTAGTCCGATATATGCATTATTCAGCATTCCGGTAAGACGTAAGACTTCTAAAAAAATAAAGGTAAAGAAGGATGATGTTGTTAACACCACCCCTGCTTTACCAATTTTATTTATTGCTATACCTTCAATAAATCTTCTATACTGTTCTTTCATTTATCATCCTGTTATTTGGCGAACAATTTTTCATAAATTTTCTGTAAATCACCCGAACGGATAGATTTCTTCAATTTATCCGTCTTTTGGTTCACCCATTTATGCATCGGATCTTCATTGAATAATTTATCGATATAAGCATCCACGTCTTTATCTCCGAATTTTCTCGCTGTGGGTATGAGTTTGAAATAGAAAGTCTGAATAACGTCATAAATACCATGCCACCAAGCATAATCGGGACCCATCATTGCCGCACCGTGGCGTGCTCTTCTGCCTTCGTGATGCCATAATTCCCAATAAATCCAGTCAATTTCATTTGCAAAGGCAGCATTTCTTTCACGTAAATTTTTCTTTTTAATCAAGTTTACTATTTCAGTAGCCGGTTTTGCAAATTTCTCGTTATATAATTTTACCAAAGCATCAAACTGATAAAAATGTCCCTCTGCAAAATTTTTGCTATGACAGGCAACACAAACATCTTTCATATTTTTTCTTTTCGTAACAGCATTATCTTTTAATTTGGAAATCGGTGGTCTTAATGTCCAATACAATCTTTTACCAACATCGTGTGTTGCTTTTTGAGTTTTAGTTGCAGACATATGACAAGTTGCACAGGTTGGTGCTTCGTAATAATCAACACCAACAACCCAGCTGTCAGAATCTAAATTCATATCCTCTTTATGTGTGTAATAAGCGTTACCATGTTTACTCTCTTCGTAAACTTCTTTTTGCGGGTGATCTGGTCCCAAATGGCATTTGGAACAAGCTTCCGGCTGACGTGCTTGTGCTTTTGAAAAAGCGTGTCTTGTGTGGCAAGCATTACAAGAACCTTTAGATCCATCCGGATTCAAACGACCGATACCACTATTTGGCCAAGATTTTCTGGATAATTTATTGGGCGAATTTGGATCAATTTTTACTTTGGTACCGTGGCAACTTTCGCACCCGACAATTGCAACCGGCTCCCCACCGCCTACGTGTGCAAGATATGCGTCCTTTGATTCCAATATCAATCCGGCAGTTGCATGATAGGAAGCATCAACTTCTTCAGCTTCCTTTGTATGGCACTTACCGCAATCTTTTGGCGTAACTAATGTTGCGATATAAGCACCTTCGTGCATAAATGCGTCTTTATCGCTCTTCTTGGCACCGTGACAGCTGATACAAGTTACATTATGATCCGCATGCTTGGAAGCATACCATTGTTTATAAAGTCCGGGACTCTTTTCCTTATGGCACGTCATACATTTACCCGCTACTGCAGCGTTTTGGGCAAATGCTCCCGATGCAGTTAAAAATATTAATGAAATAATTGCAATAAATAATTTTTTCATAACCACTCCCTATTTCGTTTTTGTTTTTATTTTATTTTCTACTTCCTTGTTCAGCACTTTGATATCTTTAGTACTCCTCGGATGCCCAAGAGTATTTAATATTTGATGATATTTGATGTACTTTGTTTTTGGAACATGATTCTGCCAATAACCAAGAAAGACACCTAATCCAATGATTGCAAAATAAATACTCATTATTCCAAAGGCAAGATACTTTTTGTCAAATTTCCTTTTTGTTGCAATATTTTTAAGTTCAAGTGTATTTGCAACGGGACAAGCATCTACACAACTCATACAAGTGGAACATTCATCCGATATTACAGTGACAACTTTATCAACTTCAATTCTTGACGGACAAGCTTTTGCACATAGTCCGCAATCTATACAACTATCAGTATCCCGTTTTATTTTATTAGGACTGACAAAGGAAGCTAATCCAAGCAATGCGCCGTAAGGACATAAATATCTGCACCAAAAATTTCTGAATAAAAACGAAAGGAAAAACAATACACCAATTACTATTAAGGCAAATTGAGATATATTTGCAAAGAAATACCACATCTTTACATCTGCCATAATATTGTATGGGCTGTCCAGGAATGCTTTAAGAGCGGTTGTAGTCATTAAAAAGAATATTGAATAGAGAAAAAAGGCTAATAAAAGATATTTTAATCCACGGAGTGGTATATCCAAAAAACGAGGAATTTGAATGATTCTCTTGAATAATTTTTTCTGAATTTTTTCACTAAAATCGGCAATGGCCTCAGAAATGAACCCAATGGGACACATCCAGCTGCAAAAAGACTTTCCGAATACAAGAGAAACGGTAAAAATTCCAAGAAATATAAAAAATCCGGCAGGATGCGCATCGTGTATCTCGCCGGATTGTAGGAAATAATATATGCTCATCAGCGAACTGATGGGTAAAAAGCCTTCAACTCCTGGGGGACGGTAAAAACTCCCTTCCATCCCTCCCGATTCGAGCCAATGAATAAATGAATAAAATTCTATTCCTATCCAAATAGATATTAATGCAAAAAGAGACTGAACCAATAATCTATATTTTTGTACCGGTTTTTCTTTATTCTTTTCAATTTTCATTTTTTAGTCCAACAAGTAAATAAGAATTTTTATTCTTAAATAAGGAAATTTATGTTTTAATATCAAATGAGAATTATTAATAATTTTTCATAATTCTTAACATTATTCAACTTGCTTTAAATAGGTCATAAAAGTAGTTTTAAAACAGAATTTTCATTCTTTTTATTAGGGAGATGTTATGAAAAAACTGTACTTTGTTTTATTTACTGCGGCTATCTTTTTATCGACTAATTCGTACGGACAAAACTGTATCGAATGCCACAAAGAAGTTAGTCCGAATATTGTCTCCGATTGGCAAGTGAGCAAGCACGCTGAAAATGACGTCGATTGCTCTGTATGCCACGGAGAAAATCACAATAGCGCTGACAATGTAGAGTTAGTAGAATTACCAACGCCTGAAACTTGCGCAGAATGCCACGACACACAGGTAGAGCAATTTAAAAAGGGGAAACATTCAATAGCTTGGGCGGCAATGAATGCAATGCCTACAATCCATATGCAGCCAATGTCTCAAATTGAAGGTATGAAAGGCTGCGGCGGATGCCACAAACTGGGCATAAAATCAGAAGATGATCTCAAAAAATTGAAAGATGGCGAAAATACTCACGGCAATGCTTCTTGCGATGCCTGCCATACTCGACATACTTTTTCTGTTAAAGAAGCAAAAGAACCCGAAGCTTGTCAAACTTGTCATATGGGCTTCGACCACCCACAATGGGAAATGTATTCCAGCAGCAAACACGGTGTAAGATATATGCTAAAACGTGCTGGTGTACTGCCTGAAAACTCCGCTGCACCGACTTGCCAAACTTGCCATATGCCTGACGGAAACCACGAAGTACGTACTGCATGGGGATTTTTAGCAGTTCGCTTACCATTGCCCGAAGATGAACAATGGAAAAATGATAGAGTCACAATTTTGCAAGCACTCGGAGTTCTTGATCCTCAAGGTAATCCTACTGATTTGCTAAATGTTGTTAAAGGTGCGGATGTTGCAAGATTAACCGCTGAGTCCTGGCAAAAAGAAAGAGATAAAATGCTCAAGGTTTGTACAGATTGTCACTCTTCCCAATTCGCCGAAGCCGAATTGAAGAAAGGGGACGATATGATAAGAGAAGCCGACCACTTGATGGCAGAAGCAATCAGAACGGTAGCTGATCTTTATAAAGATAAAATTATCTCTAAACCGGAAGCATATCCCTACGATTTTCCTTTAGTACTCACATTCCACGATGCACCTACTGTAATTGAACAAAAGTTATTCGTTATGTTCCTCGAACACAGAATGAGAACTTTCCAAGGTGCGTTTCATAATAGTCCCGACTACTCGATGTGGTACGGATGGAGTGAATTGCAGAGAGATTTGACTGAAATTAAAGAATTAGCAGAACAGATGAGATTGAATAAAAAGTAATTACTCCGATACCGCTCCCAATAAAATGGGAGCGGTTGCTTTTAATTCCAACCCTATAAATTGATTTAATCCAGTAATTTATATATTTTTAATCAGACTTTATTTTCTTATAAAACGGGGTATTTAATGTTAAGAGATATAATTAAAATCGATTACGATTTGTGTAACGGATGTGGTGAATGCGTACCTAGTTGCTTCGAAGGTGCTTTACAAGTAATTGACGGTAAGGTAAGATTGATAAGCGATCTCTTTTGTGACGGTTTAGGTGCCTGCATTGGTCATTGCCCGGAAGGTGCATTGACAATCGAAAAAAGAGAAGCCGAGCCTTACAATGAATATAGAGTTATGGAAGAAATTGTAAAGGGCGGAGCAAATGTAATTAAAGCTCACCTATTACATTTAAAGGAACACGAAGAATTTGAATATTTAAAACAAGGATTGGCATATTTGCGGGAACATGATATTCCGGTACCTGAATTGGAGCGTGAAAGCAGAGAAACGGTAACCGAATCTCAATGCGGATGTCCCGGCTCGCAGGAGATGTCCTTCGAAGTGGAGGAAGAGTCAGAAAATGTTACAAGAATTTCTCCTCAATTGAGGCAATGGCCGGTTCAACTCCATTTAGTACCCCCAACCGCTCCATATTTTCATAACTCAGACTTATTATTAACAGCCGATTGTGTCCCTTTTGCTTATCCAAATTATCATTCAGACTTTCTTAAAGGAAAAAGCTTGGCAATTGCTTGTCCAAAACTCGATTCCAATCAAGATATTTACGTCGAAAAGTTGGCTATGATGATCACCGAAGCTAACGTAAAATCAATCACAGTACTAATTATGCAAGTTCCCTGCTGTTCCGGTTTATACAGGATTGCACAACAGGCTATTCATAATTCCGGTAAGAATATACCATTACATGCAAAAGTGATTGGAGTTAGAGGCGAAATCCTTCAGGAAGTATAATAATTCCTTTCTCTTAAACTTTTCAATTAATTCGATGCGGATATTCAATCCGTATCGAATTAATTATATATCAGTATTATTTAATTTGTGATAAAATTTAAAATTATCAGTTTAAGTCTCTATTGTATTTGATTATCCCCAAAAGAAAGAAATACGCAAACCCCTTCTGATAAATATAGTTCAATTAAAAAAGTTGGGAATATATTATTGTTAAATTTAAAGGATTAATCCGATCTTTTAGTCTGAAAAATTAAAATAATTTTATTAAGGTGATATCAATACTGCGGATTTTTGTTTTACTCTTAAATTCGTGTTATTTATAAAACAACTATTCAAGGGTATTAACTGCAAGCAAAGAATAATTAAAGGGAAAGAATTTTATTTACAGTCTTCTCCTTTAATTGTTCGAGCGTTTCTTCACTAAGCATTCTATAAGCCTCAGTTCTCAACTTACCCCATTTATCGTGTACGGGACAAGGCTGATCATCCGAACATCCGGGGAAACCGAGTACACATTTATTAAAAACATCAGTACCGTCAATTGCTTCTACGATATCAATCAAACGAATCTGACTCGGGCGTTTTGCCAAATAGAATCCGCCGCTCTTCCCTTTTTTAGAACCGACAATTCCACTGTCGGTCAAAATTTGAAGCATCTTGGAAACGAATTCTTTCGGGACTTTTAATTCGTCTGATATTTCTTTCGAATTAAAAATTAATTTACTCTTTTTAATCGAAAGCAATAATACCGCTTGAATAGCAAGCTCGCACTTTTTTGAAAAAATTACTGTCATATAGCATATAAGATTTTTTTTTCTGATTTAAAGATAATCAATTCTTATTACTTATTCAAAAAGTTTATTAAATTGCCAGATTACGTGAATATCCCCCTAAATGAGCGTAATTTCATTCTCATAATGTTGTTGTTTCTTCTAATTACGGATTTTAATTCCGATAAAACATATAATTACATTGGGGAATAGATCTTAAATAGTAAATATAAAACTGCCGGTAGAATTTTACAATAAGATAAAATTCACTAACAGAGAACTCATCACCCTCCTAGATTCACATCAAAAAATCCATTTTGCATTTTTTATAACTTACCAGTTTGATAAAACGGTAATATTCACCAGGACATTCCCTGTTTGTTTGAGAATAACGAAAAAATAATTCCTGGATTTTATGTGATAACAGGGATTTCATTGATTACGCTTAAGGATGATCAATCATTCCATTAGTTACTTGATGCTTTATAATTTTTTATCTCCTTCTGCATCCACAAATAGGACATCTCCGATTTTATCATATCCCTCGAAGAATGAAACACCTTCGTGTTTAATTAATTCTTCCTTAAAGCCCAATATAGTTAAAGCTGCTTCGGATGATTTTTCGTTGATTAATTCTTTCATCTGAATTTCGCCTTTAAGTTCAATCACCTCAATATTATTATCCGAAATAGGCAGCCTTCCGGAATGAACCAGTTCTTTCAGATTATTCATTTCATTCGAATATTCACCTTCGGGACAAACGCTAAATATTTTTATATAACCGTTTTTCCAAGAAGGATGACCCATAATAATATAGCTAAGGAGTATCATCAAATTGGTATTATCTGCATCCCAATTCTTAATCCATACGTGAATCCCGTTTTCGAATTGAGTATTTCTTGAAGAAGAACCAAGTATGCAAACATCAAATTTACCTGCTTGTACAAGTGAAATATTCTCCAATATTTGCGGCAGGTTTTGAGGATCCTTTTTATCATACTCAAAAATCACCATATTGTTTTCCATACCCGATGGACTTGGAAGCTGAACTACTTGAGCGATTGCCGACGTAAAGGAAGGCGAGATAATCGTATCGATGTAAATATCGCCTTTGATGAAAGACATCTTGTTCAACAATTTATCGAGTACTTTCTCTGCTTCTTCACATTTTTCCTTGGAATAATATCCTTTAATCAGATGAATATAAGTTCCAAATCCATATCTGTAAGATATCCAGCTTAACAGGTGAATTACTTTGTCTCGCTCAAAAGTATCGGATGAAACACAAATTGCCGAAGGTCTCCAGCCTTGATCTTTCTTCTTTGCCTGCTGTGTAAATACAGTTAATCTCCTACTGAATTGATAAATAGCGCCTTGGAATATTGCCTCCAATCCACCGCGTTCTTTATGATAATAATTTATTCCCAAGTAAATCGTAGTCATTATTACGAGGGAAGAGACCGCATAAATAGTGCTTATTTGAAACATCAACCAAGTCGATAATACAAACCCTAGTCCGGAAACATACCATTTCGATTTGAAAGTCGGTCGGTAGGATGGGTCTGAACCGAAATGATATAAAAAAGAGATTAAACAAATGGAACCGTAAGTTACCATAAAGAACATTGTAATAACTGTAGCAACTGCATTCACATCACCAATGGCGACAAATACGAGAGCAATAATACTCGAAACAATTGTTGCGTTAAGAGGTTCACCTAATTCCCCAATTCCTTTAGATAACCAGCGATTTACCGATTCAGAGGGGAATGAATGATCTCGGCTTAATGCTTGAAGGGTTCTCGGTGCAACTAATATCGAACCGATAGCAGATGAAACCGTTGAAGCCGCTAACCCAAGCGGAATTATTATATTGCCAAACACAGCAATCCGACTCATAATCAATTGGTCGTTAACCAGCTCACTCGGCGGTGCAGATATATTCAACTTATATGTAACAAAGAAATAAACTATCATACCCGTAACGGTTCCCAAAATTGTTCCCATAGGAATGGATTTCTTCGGATCCCGCAAATCGCCCGAAAGTCCTACTCCAGCAGTCATTCCGGTAAAAGCAGGGAATATAATGGCAAACACAACAAATAATTGCTCGGGGTTTCTGAACGAATCATTGAATAAAGTTCCGGTTGAAGTATAGCCATCTATCGGTGAACCGAAAAAGAAAAAGGCAAGTGAAATAAATAGAATCACCACAACAATGTATAACAACTTGACTCCAATGCTTGCGCCTTTTTTTAATATTAAAGCCGAAAGAAGAATTAGAGCCGGAATACTGATAGCCTGTTTAGGCAAAAAGAATCCGAAGTTATTTCTCAGATAATCGAAAATTGGAGAGAAGGCTTCGGTAAATGCAATTATATAGAACGCTATACTAATTGTTTGCGAAAGGTATAGCGCAATCCCGATAGTTGCGCCTATGTTTAATCCGAAGGAACGGGAAATAATAAAATATTCTCCACCTCCTTTTACTTTTTCATTAGTGGCAATTTCCGAAATCGCTAATGCGGTAGGTATTGTTACCAAATGCCCTATAAGTATTATAGCAACAACACCCCAAAAACCAACCGTTCCAACGGCATAACCAAATCTTAAAAATAAAATTGCGCCGAGAATAGTGGAAATTGAAGTGAAAAATACCGGCGCAGTACCGAAACCTTTTTTGACTTTATCCATATTTACCTATTTCGTAAAACAACGGAAGCAATTTAAATATAAAGGGAGTTAATGTACAAAAGTTTTTAATTTTCATTTTTCACATAATCTTTATAAAATATTATCCTTTTGAAGGTAATATTAATTGAAATATCATGAAAACACTTGACAAAACTTGACAATGTTGATTTGATTATCTATTATTGTTATATGAAAAAACTAAATTCTAATCTAGTAAGGGAAAAACTCGTTGAATACGGGTATAACCAATCTTCTTTAAGCAAGGAACTTAACGTAAGTAGAGAAGCCGTATCGCAATGGATGAACAACAAAGCCCTTCCTAAACCGGCAAAATTATTACAATTAGGTAAGCTGTTAAATTTAAGTTATACAGAACTTGTAGAAAGAGAAACAAAGAATGAGCCTATCGTTGCCTTCAGGAAGGTACGCGGTGCTAAAACAAGAGACGAACATATCGCAAGAGCAAAACAAACAGGTTATACATTAGAAAGATTAGTAAAATATCTTCCCTCCTCAATGATGATGAAACCTCCCGAATTAAAAGATCCGCAGAATAATTATGAGTATATCCAAAAAGCAATAAAAATAATTAGAGATAAATTCGACCTGAAAAACGATAAAATAGAGTTTATTGAGTTAATCGATTTACTTAATTCTCTTAATGTCATCTTGATTCCCGTATTACTTGGTAATCAAAAAGCGCATGAAAATGCTTTGCATATTTACCTTCCGCAAAGTCAAACTACGTGGATTTATGTGAACTTAGATACAAATATATTTGATTTTAAATTTTGGTTGGTTCACGAATTGGGTCATGTATTAACACCGGAATTATCCGCAAATGCGGGAGAGAAATTTGCCGATAATTTCGCCGGAGCTTTTTTATTTCCCGAAAACTTAGCTGAGAAAAAATATCAGGAAGTGAGTAAGTTGAGAGGTGTGGGCGCGAAAATAAACTCAATATTAAAATCAGCTGAAGAACTGGTTATTTCTCCGGTGAACATACAAAAGGAATTGGATAAATATGCCAACAATAAACGTCTGAATAAATTATATTTAGGGAAAAATTTTCACGGAGCGGTGACTAATTTTAATAAAAATTTTAATTTGGTTAGTCAGTCAATATTTAAAACCGGCGACATAAAAGCGGAAGAATACATTCTAAAAGCAAAAGAAATTTTTGGAACTATCTTTTTCGACTTACTTTCAGATTATAATAAAGATAAAGGGCTTACCGAAGGATTTGTTCATCAAGCTCTTAATATATCGGTAATTGACGCGAAAGAAATCTATGATTACATAATAAATGCCTCAAAGTAAAATATTATTGGATACAAATGCTTATTTAAGATTAGCACAATCAATCCGACCACTCTTAGGTGTGCCATTCGGAAAGAAACAATATACGCTTTATATTCACAGAAGATTTGAGGAAGAATTTGGTAAAAGTCATAGATTAAAAACTAAGTTCTATTGGGCAAAAGCACAAGAATACATCGATAACCGAAAAAAGAGGCTACAATTATCTCAACAAGATAAAAATGAAATCGAGCATACGTACGAATTTATCTGGGTATTCCAGCACGAACAAGAATTTGGTCTTTCGAGAATTGATATTTACTGCATTGCAACAGCGCTTCAATTGGGAATACCGTTAGTAACAGATGACGAAAAAATGATTCAAACGTGCAAAGAGTTTGACGTTGTAGTTTATTCAACTATTCAACTACTAAAATTAATGCTAGATGAAAAATTTATTTCTGTAGACAAAATAAAACAAATAACAGAATACTGGAAATATGAAAAGGATTTGCCAAAGAATTTCAATATAGATATTGAAAAAAATTTTGGTGATATCTTTATGGACTATTAAATAATTTTCACATCACAAATACCTTTCCGTAATATCTATTACTTTTCTCTTAAAGTTATTATAAGGCGGGTAAAGCATTCCGATAACGGAAAAGCGAGGCTGCTTGAAGAAAGCAGTTTCATTTGAAAATTCGAGGAACCCGTAATATCCGTGCGAACGTCCTATACCACTTTGCCGCACACCTCCGAAAGGAAGTTTGTAATCCGCAAAATGAAGTACCGTTTCGTTCACTACAACGCTGCCTGTATTTACCTTTTTGGTTACCAAATCAATGAATTTCTTATTTCTACTGAAAATATAAAGCGATAATGGATTCGGGTTTTCATTAATAATATTAAATAACTCCTCTTCGGATTTGTACGGAGTCACTGGTAATATGGGACCGAAAATTTCTTGATGTGATATTTCGGAATTAGATTTAATTCCGGTTAAAATGACCGGATCAAATTTATCCGGATGATTAAAAGAGTTTATCTTTTCCGGATTAGCTCCCTTTTCTACTGCATCATTTAATAGCTCGGTCAGTTTGCTTTTATGCGTTTCGTCAACTATGCCGCTGTATGGGGTATCTTCTTCATCCTTATAATATTTTTGAGCGAACAATTTAATCTTCTCTTTCACTTCATCAATTATTGCCGCATCGGCTAAAACATAATCGGGCGCAATACAAGTTTGCCCCGAATTTATAAATTTACCCCAAGCAATTCGTTTTGCAGCCAAATCTATATTAGCTGATCGGTCAATAATAACAGGCGATTTACCTCCCAGCTCAAGCGTAACGGAAGTAAGGTTCTTGGCAGCAGCGCTCATAATGATTTTACCTATTTCGGTTCCGCCGGTAAAAAAGATATGGTCAAAAGGAAGTTCAAGCAGTTTTTGAGAAACTACTTTATCCCCTTCTACAACCGCTAATTCTTCTTTGCTAAAAACGCCTTCCAATAAACGTTTCAACAATGCGGAAGTATTAGGCGTTCTTTCCGCCGGTTTTAATATTACAGTATTACCTGCGGCAACGGCAGAAATTATTGGGCCTATTGCCAGCAAAAAAGGATAATTCCACGGAGAGATAATTAAGCAATTACCTTTTGGTCGATAAATGATTTTGTTCTGCGAACCGAAAAATTGAATGGGAGGGAATACTCTTTTCGGTTTCATCCATTTTTTCAAATTCCGCATCACATAACGCAACTCGACCGTAACCGGAATTATTTCCGTTAGGTGAGTTTCTTCTTTCGATTTGCGGAAATCGTTGTAAATCGCATCAGTTATTTCATCCCGGTAATCCAGTATTTGCTTTAGCAGTCGGCGGAGTTTTTCTTTCCGTTCTCTATAATCGCTAGCGGAAATGTTCTCCTTCGCCTTTTTCTGAAGTTCGAATAATTCATTTATTTCATTTTGTTGATTATTCATTTTGTATCCCAATTAAAAATTCATAAAACCTTGTTCACTCAATCTTACAATTATCCTTCAACCTGTCACAACTGCACACCCATCTCCTCAAGCAAATTATCGGCACCGCTAAATTTACTCATTATCCAGAGTACGTAACGAATATCCACACCAATTGACCTGCTGTAAGATTCATTCCAAGCAAAATCATTAATTGTGGCTTCGAACGCTCTATCAAAGTTAACACCGATAAGTTCGCCGTAAGCATTCATAATTGGACTTCCGGAGTTTCCGCCGGTGGTATCCATATTATAAAGTATGCATACAGGCAAACCATTTACGTCTTTATCATAAAAGCGACCAAAATCTTGTGCATCGTAAAGTTCTTTCAATTTAGGTGGAATTTTATATTCTCCTCCGAGGTAGCTTTTATCAATTACTCCGTCCAAAGTTGTTATAGGTTTGTAATAAACGGCATCTGCAGGAGTATAACCTTTAATGTAACCGTAAGTCAAACGTAAAGTACGGTTTGCATCGGGAATAAAATTCGTCTTTCTCCATAGGCGCTTAACTTCATTAAGTTCCGTAAGGAGTTCATTCAACTTTGCATTTAACAGCCTAGATTTTTCAGACACTTCAGATCTTTGACTCTTCAAACTCTGAACAAACTGCAGCAATGAATCTGAATCATTTATGAGATTACCGGCATTTTGTTCAAATAAATTCTTAAAATACTCCTGATCTGTAAATTTCGCCTTCATTAAAATATTTTCAACAAAATATTCCGGCTCAATTCCTTCGAGAGCATCTATTTTAGATGTGGAAGAAAATCCATTCGCTATATCAAACATCTTTAAGAGGAAATCCCGTTCAAATTCATCGTTCAGATTATTCAACATAAATTTAATTCTATTAAAATCCTTCTGAAAAGACTCGGAATCTTTATAATTTTCCTCTTTCTCAACGTGGTTAACATAATCAATTATAAAATCCGATGCGCTTAAAATTGAAGAAAAACGGAATAATCTACCGAACCATAGATCGGCCTCGGCAATTTTAAATAATTCATTATAATTTAAGTCGATCTCTTTGAGCAAGTCCCCATATTTTTCATTTAACTCAGGGTGGGAATCAATAAATTTCTGAAGTTCGGATTCCTCTGCTTTCTTTTTCTCTAAAAGATTAGTACGCTTCAGTCCAATCAATTTGCCTTTGTAATTTTTCATTACATTAGCCAAACCTTTTATAGTAGAAGCATATTTCAATTCGAGTTCAACATTCCCTTCGCTCATTGATTCATATTTCTTAATCATCCAATCATATAAATTGGAAATAAACGGAAGCTGATAATTCATTTGGTATTCAATAAACTGAGAAGGACGATGGCGAAAGGTTCTGCCGGGATAACCCAGAATGAAAACAAAATCACCCTCATCCACACCATCGGCATTTACTTTCAAATATTTTTTTGGTGTATATGGAACATTCTCTTCCGAATACTCCGCAGCGCTTCCATCAGGAGCTACATAAGCGCGCATAAAAGAAAAATCACCTGTATGACGCGGCCAAATCCAGTTATCAGTCTCACCGCCAAACTCACCAATTGAACGGGGAGGTGCATAAACCAAACGTACATCGCGTATTATTCTATACTTAAACAAAATATATGTTTTACCGACAAACATTTCGGAAACCTGCGCAGTAATAGAATTTTCTTCATCGCTAGCTTCTTCTTCGAGTTCTTTAATTTTTTCGGAAATAATTCGTCCGCGCTCTTTGACATCGGATATGCCTTCTACTGCACTCAGTATTATTTCGGAAACATCCTTATAAGATTCGGTAATTCTGACTGTATATCCTGGCGAAGGAATTTCTTCGCTTCTATCTTTTGCAAGAAATCCGTCCTCTAAATAATTATGCTCAGGGGTGCTGGCATTATTTACCGCTCTGAAAGCACAATGGTGATTTGTAATTATCAATCCGTCTTTCGATACAAAAGAACCGGTACAACCGCCAATATTTACAAGTGCATCAATTAAACTGATTCCATTCGGATTATAAATTTCGTCTGGATTGATTTTTAACCCGGCATCCACTAATGCATCCTTGGGAATATCGCTTAATGGATACATCCCTTCTTCCGGAATTGAAGAGAATGCACTTATAAATAAAATCAGCGTAAAAAATACAAACACCCTCGGAGTCTGAACTATTATCTTCATATAAGGATTCCTTTCCAATTATGATTAATTCCAAAAACAATATGAAATATAGTGAAATGTAGCCAAAAAGAGATTGAGGAAATTCTACGGAATATCAGAATTTCTTATTTCTTGAAATAATATCGACCACCAAGAGCAAAGTCAAAGTCAATATTGGTTTCAGGCAATAATTTGAACACAGGGACAGCTTCTATAAAAATATCGACGGGATAATCACGTCTCTGCCAAACAAATCCCGCTACTCCCCTCACACCAAAACTTCCTTCGGTTCTTTCTTTTGCTCTTAAACGAAAACCAAATCCGTAATAAAAAGGAATTTCTTCTTCAGTTTTTAATATATCCGTAAGATGATATATTAAATCAGCGTGTAAAGAAAAACCCCGATTGGAAGAAAAAAGGGAATAAGCCAATCCTCCGCTAACAGCAGTTTCTTTATCTAGCCAATACTTTCCGCTTATGCCCGTAGGTTCTCCAAGCATAACGCCTATTCCAAAACCATTTTGCTGGGAATAAATATTCGAGAAAAGAATCAGTGTGAATAAAATAAATGTTATTTTTCTAGCTGACATAATAATTATCCTGATGCTATCCAAAAATAAGAATAATTGTTAACTTTCAGTAATAGATGAAAAATCTTTTTAAACATTAGCATCAAATTGGTTCCCTAAAAATAAGGAAGAAAAATGGAAAAGATTAAAGAAGAGGTTTATGCATTACAGAAAGAATATTCTGCTAACTTCGATAAAAGCAGAAAAGATACGGCAGTAATTTTAGCTGCGGGACATGGGAAAAGAATAAAGTCACATACATCCAAAATGCTGCACAAAATTTGGGAAGTTCCCACAGTAGAAAGAGTTTTTAATGCTTGCAATAAAGGATTGAAAGAATCGAATACAATTCTCGTAGTAGGGATTAAAGCTGCGAATGTAATTAAAGTTATCGGCAAAAGAGAAAATACATTATTCGCATATCAAGCCGAGCAGAACGGAACGGGACATGCATTGCAAGTTGGCATTGAACAAATTGATGCAGATGATTACGACGGAACAATCTATGTTCTCCCCGGAGATATGGGATTAATTGATGAAGAAACAATTGCAAAATTTAAAGCCGATTTTGAATCTTCTAATAACGATATGATGGTCCTTACCGGAATTTACGAGGGCGACCCCGCAAATAATTATTATGGTAGAATAATAAGAGTAAAGGATACCGACGCCGAAGGGAATCCTTCGGAAGACGCCGGAAAAGTAATAGAAATTATAGAGCATAAAGATATACTCGCCATTCCTGACGGTGAAAACTATATTACCGAATATAACGGCAGAAAGTATTCGTTTACCAAACAAGAGCTTATCGAAAATAACGAATATAACTCCGGAGTATTCGCTTTCAAATATCAACCGCTCAAGAAAATGATTTACGAAATAAAAAATGATAATGCTCAAGGGGAAATTTATGTAACCGATTTGATTTCAATTTTTAATAAAAATCATTTGAGCGTTGGAGCAGTAAGCCCAAGCAAACAATTTGTTTTGATGGGTTTTAATAATAAATCCGTTCTCAAAAAAATGGAAGCAATTGCTCGCGATTTAATATATGATAAGATAAAAGATTTGGTGATGATTGAAGACCCGGATGATTTTTATATTGCCGAGAAAGTAGTAGAGCAGATTCTTGAAATGGATAAGAAAGGAATCCCTCTCGATATTTTTATTGGCAAAGGCGTTTACATTGGTAAAGATGTAAAACTTAATTACAATGTGGAAATAAAACACGGCGCTTATTTAAGCGGAAATATCCAACTTGGGGAAAACGTAAAAATTTGGAATAGGGTTTATCTTCATACTTATCCGAACCAAGAAATGATTTTGGGTAAAAATGTACAAATATTATGGAACAACACTATTAAGGGTAATATTAGCATAGACGAAAACAGTATAATTGAATCGAGTGTAACTATTACCGGCAGCGATGAATTCCCCGTAAAAATAGGTAAAAATGTTGTTATTAAGGGAATAAGTTATTTATTCGGATGTACGATAGAAGATGATATCCAAATAGAGCATTCCATTTTGATAAAGAAAAAACTATACAAAAAATTAGACGATAACGGAAATGTCATTCCTCTGAAATTCTATTTCCCGGAACCGGAAGGGATTGAAATTGTGGAAAATTTGTGATTCACTCCATTTTAAATAAAAAAAGGAATACATGAACCCATGTATTCCTTTTTTGCCTCTAAATTTTTATTTAAGCTTCTAACGAATTAACAAATTTTGTTAATTTAGATTTCTTTCTCGAAGCAGTATTCTTATGTAATCTTCCTTTGCTTACAGTTGAATCGATAAAGGAAACTGCTTCCTTCAATAATTTTTCAGCTTCTTCTTTTGTCTGTGCTTTATATACTTTTTTAACTAAAGTATTGATTCTCGATCTCGAAGCTTGATTTCTCAATCGTCTCTTTTCATTCTGTCTAATTCTTTTCTTAGCTGACTTATGATGTGCCATTTTTTTCCTATACTTTTATTTTTTCAAGACCTCAAATATAATATTCTATGGTTTTTAAATCAATTCCGAGCGTATTAATTTATTTTTCTTGTTTAGAGCCCGTTTATATCACTTCCGCAAATTTCAAACATTACTTTATTAAAGAACCTAAAACCTCATCAACACCTTTTGCATTCTCATAAAACGAAAGAATTCTAAGAAGGACTTTGTCTACAAGGGAATCGGGACACGATGCACCGCTTGTAATAACAATTTCTACTGTTTCCTTTTGCGGTAGATATCCCTCAGTTAACTCTTCCTTATGAGAACCAAGATTAAAATGCCGAATTTCATTTTGAGAAAGAATCTTTTCTTCCGAAGAGATGAAATATGTAGGAAACTTCCCTTCCAATAATTCTACAATGTGCGAAGTGTTGGAACTGTTATAACCGCCTATTACAATCGCCAAATCGGAATTTGTTTGCAGCAAACCATAAGTCGCCTTTTGATTGTCGTTTGTTGCATAACAGAGGGTATCCCGAGTATCGGCAAAATGCCGGTCAATATTTTCCGCACCATATTTCTCAATCATCACACTTCTGAAATAGTCAGTGATTTCCTCCGTTTCCGAAGCAAGCATTGTTGTTTGATTTACAACTCCCACTTTACTTAAATGTATTTCCGGATCGAAACCTTGGGAATATTTTCCTGCAAACAATTCATAAAAATCCTCAGCCGGTCTGCGTCCCAATATAATTTCGCCTAATAATTTTGCTTCATTAATATCTCGAATAATCACACTCGGCGCATTTTCTTTTGAGTGGGAAAAAGTGGCTTGAGTCTCTTCGTGTTTATGTTTTCCGTGGATTACTACCGTACAATCGTTATCACCCAATTGAGCTGCGCGGTTCCACACTTTCTCTACAAAGGGACAAGTAGTGTTGTAAGTCTCCGTATTAACACCGATTGCTTTTAATTTAGCTTCCGTCTCCAAGCTGGTTCCGAATGCAGGTATTAGCACAATATCATTTTCGTTCAACTCACCCCAATCAATAATTTGGGAGCCGTTGGTATCCATTATAAATTTAACACCGCGTTCTATGAGATCGCCGTTAACATGAGGATTGTGAATCATTTCGCTGAGTAGGAATATTCTTTTATCCGGATTGGCTTCAATTGTTTTATATGCAATTTCAATGGCATTTTCGACACCATAGCAAAATCCGAAATGACGAGCGATATAAAATATCACCGGTCCGAAATCCAGTTTTGTAGGCGAATAATCCTTTTTACGAGGATCCGTATCTTTCCTCAGTTGCTTAATACGTGCTATTATCGGACTTCTATAAAATTCCGGTATTTCAAATTTTTTCATATTCTCTTTACTGAGATTCTCAAAATGTTATTAATCCAATAGGCAAACTTAATAATAATTTGGATCAGAAGGACTTTAGCTTTTCCCCGATAGAAAAAGACTATACTGCAAAAAGCATTTGTACTCTCATTTCAGCTCAGGAAGCGAAGCGATAAATTCCTAAATATCAAACCAATAAGTTAACTTGGCAAGGAAAACATTATCCGATTCCGCTTTCAAAAGATTTGAAAAATCATTACTTAATCTGAATTTACCGGGATCGTCGTAGTTAACCTGATCGTGAGACCAAACCAAATAGAAGAGTGAACCTGGAACAAATTCCCACCTAAATACTAAATTTGCCCGCATCGATTTGAAATTGAAGTCGGGATTACTAAAAGAAAATTCTTCCGCAGGACCATCACCGTCGGGATCTACAATATACTCATCGCCGTTTTCGTCCAAAGTAATAGTCGATTCATCCGTTCCGAATTTACGAAAATCGAAACTATTACCTCTTCTTAATTCATTAAAATTATTATAACCACCAACAGATATAAACGGTTGAAGATACAGTTGCAAACTCATATCTGGAGTAAATAACCAATTCATTCTAATTTCGGCAGAAATTGTTTTTTGCTCCAATTCTCCGAAAACATATCTACTGCCGAATGTTTCTACAGCTGTTGGATCATCAAATTTACCAATCCACTGGTGATAGTTCTTACCTTGGCTGTATTGTGGACCAATCGAAAGAGTTAATTGAGATAAGGCTTTCCATTCAACATCCAAACCAAAACTCTCATAGTGAGCAGCACTTCCACCGCCACCATAATCAGCATCTGCCGAAAATACAACATCTTTTCTTCTATCAGTATTAAAATTAATACCGAAAAAATAGCCTTCCGGATCAGCGACTTTTGGTCCACCTCTGGTTAAACCTTTATCTACAGAAGGAAAGTTATATCCAATTCTGAAACGAACTCCGTAATAATTTAAAAATTTAAGAGAAGCAAAACTCATCAAACCGTTAGAGAGCTTATTCCCTTCAAAATCATAGGTTCTGTAATTAGCAAAATAAGTTTGGGCAACCCTAAAAATCTTGCCCGGTTCATACCACCTATAACCAAGAACTAAATGTCCGGCTATCTTATCAGCAATATATTGAAAACCCAAATCGTTATTTTCGAACGTTGGGGAAATAGCACCGATAGCTGCATTGAAATAAAAATTCCCTTTTTGTTTGTTTATCATAAAGCGAGAGAACCAACCTGCCATATTGGTTCTATTACTATCCAGAATATATTTTTCGGCATCCGGTCTTTGGAAATACCTGTGCGGCGCCTTTTGTAATTGGGTCATATATTCCTTACTGCCAGAAGTATAAGAACCAATAATAGAACCGTTTATTACATAAGTCTCATCTTCGTCCAAAAACGTCCAGCCGTCTATGCCAAATGTATAAGCTTCTTTAGCCAAAAGTTCTCGTAAATTCGGAGTTCGCAAATCTCTATTAACTGAAGTAAGTATCATTCCAATAGCGTGTCTGCCTCCGTCAAATTCCTTCTGTGTACGGAACACTCCGTAGTGAGTAAAAGGCTCCACTTCTTCTTTTAATCTATCATTACCGCGTGCAATAGTTGCATAAGTTCTTTCTGTAAATGCCGATAATGCGGCTATCGAAAGGGATTCATCAATCTTACCGGATAATTTTGCCGCACCTATTATTCTCGTTTCTCTTGGATAATCTATATAATCTCCGTCACTCGTATAACCGTGCGGTCTTCCCCCAATCCTTCTCGAATAAAACAAATTCGGCGTCTGAAAATTAAATCCCCAATTATTATTGCTTCCACCGAAGCCAAAACGTAGTATATTTCCCCCCTCAATAAAAAACGGTCTCTTTTCAGGGAAAAAAGTTTCGAATGCTGAGAGATTAACCACCGCTGGATCAACTTCTACTTGACCAAAATCTGGACTTATGGTAGCATCTAAATTTAGATTACTCCCCACACTAACTTTCATATCCAAACCAATAGTAGTTCTAAATTGACTGCTTTTATAAAACGGATCACCCGGATCGTGTAGCAGAAATTGTGCCTTTTGAACTATGTAGGGAAATAATTCTATCCTTTGCTTCGATTGAATATTTCTAAGACCAACTAAATCCGCAAAACGAGAAACGAATCCGCTTTCCTTTTTGGGAACCATTATAAAATAAGATTCTTCGTTAAGCCTTTTAATAATTCGAAAAAAATTTATTCCCCAAACCATTTCATCGACTGACTTAAATCTCAATTGTGAAAAAGGGATTTTCATTTCCAAAGTCCAGCCGTTTTCTTTTATTTGAGTGGCGGCTTCCCAAATCCCGTCCCAAGAGCCGTCGAAATTGCTGTCATTATAAATTGTACCGTCCATTCTGCTGCCTGCGGAATTCACTCCAAAAAAGAATCCGGTATTATCATCGTTAAAAGAATCAACGGAAAAACCGAACCAATCCGATTTTATAAAATCATCACGTCGTGCAATCTGCTTGTCAATTTGGTCCGGGTGGGAATCGTATAAATAAGCAGAAACGTATAAGTAGGAATCATCGTAAGAAACCCACACATTTGTTCTTTCGGAAGAAGGTTCTCCCTCATCCGGATCCTTTTGAATAAAATTATCAACTGGAGTGTTTTTGTAAATATCTTCTGTTAGTTTTCCGTCTAAAATAATTTCACTTTTCAATCGGTAAGCATTCACTGTTTTATGTTTCGGATTATTACCCGCAAACATTAAATTCGTAACTATAAATGACACGATAAGAATGTTTTTCAATTTTTACTTCCTTAATATTCTAATTTTATTCAACGTGACTTTAGACTTATTTGCAGGAGAAAAGTTACAACTTAATACTATTAAATATGAATATTGCTATTTCAACATTGTAGTCGGTAATCAAGAATTTGCCAAAAGCATCGTTTGGATAGATTAAAGCAACAAGCAAACCGGTATTGCTTTTTCAAAATTTATTTTGATATAAAAATAAGATTTCTCAATGTATTCTATTTAATTCTTAGATCCTTATTCCAGCCTTTATTAATAAACTTTTTCAAGCCTTGTATATTTCCTGGAAAAGTTTTCATATATAATTTCAATCACATCATAGGCTTTAACTTTAAACAGTTCAATATTTCAAACACTTGATGATCTCCTTGAATTTCCACTTTAATATTCAATTTCACCAGATATCTGTCAATTATTAATTCTCAAGCTATATTTACGGTTATTACAAACGATAATCAAATTTAGCAAAGGTAGTATTACAAAAGAGAACAGAACAATAGGAGGGAAAAAATAAATTCCGGCAGGAAAACCTGCCGGAGTAAAAACTACATAATAAAGTTCTGAAAGAATGGAATATACTTGGAAAGAATAAATAGTATCAGGCTGAATCCCAGCCAAGAACCGTAAACGAGTCCCATATATTTACCGACTTCATTGGATTTGTGCATTTTAGCCAATCCAATTGCAATCAAACCATAAAACCATATAGAAAAAGGATCTAATTTACTTAATATGAATCCAACAAAAGTATGTTTATCTAAATCAGCAAAAGTAGCTATACTTAAATCAGCAATATACTTGTCCATTGCCATAGCAATAAGTACCATTATAATCATATGAATAATATAGACATAATAAGGCAAACCATAAGCCACTAATGAAGCTGCATAAGTCCCCTGACCTTTAAGTATAATTTTAGAGAGTGCATGAAAAACAATTGCAGTAATAGTAAAGAAGATAAATAATGCTATTACAGTTCCAATACCTTGTACGAGCAATCCTATTATGTTATTACCTTCCATCATTTCTCGAGTGAATTCCAATTGAGAGTCAGCTTTCTCTCTAGTAATATTACCCGCCTCAACTTCTTTATCAAGCTTTTCCTCCAACTCATTCAGTCGTTCTTCAACAATTTGATATTTTATTGTGGGGTTGCTCATCATAATAATATTTGAGAAAATAGCAACTAAAGCCATCAAAATCAGTGGAATAAACCAATCGGTTGCTTTTGCGGGGAATTTTGATATCTGCTCGAAAGTAACTTTTGGTTCGGTGAAAATTCCTACTAGCTTATCGGTATGACTTAATTCAAATTCTTCGTCGTCATACAATTCTTGGTCTTTAACCTGATTGTTTTCTTCCATAATTTTCTCCTGTTTAATAAATGGGAAATTATACGTGGAAAATCTAATAAATTATTACATTTTTTTATACAACATCACTTATTTATTCTACGTTATCATGAATAATTATTATTCATTGAAATAATAATCCCCTTTAGAATTGATATGTTAATTATTATTTTATATTATTAACTTCAGTTTTAGCAATCTATTTAATAAAAGTAATTACTTAAAATTAAAGGCTGTGAAATGACAAAAACCGCAAAGACAAAAATTTTAGCTACTATAGGACCGGCTACAGATTCAGTTGAAATGATGAGTGAGCTAATTATTAATGGAGTGGATGGGTTCAGATTGAATTTTTCGCATGGCGATCTTAATTACTTTAAACAGGTTTTCCAAAATATAAAGGAAGCTTCATCATTAAATTCAAAACCTATTTCGGTTCTTGTTGATTTACAGGGACCCAAAATTAGAGTTGGAGAATTAAAAGATGACTCTGTAATATTAGAATCCGGAAGAGAAATTAGAATTACAATAGACGACATAGCCGGAGATGAGAACAGAATTTCGACATCATATAAGAATTTAATTGTTGATGCAAATAAGGGCGATATTATCTTAATAGACGATGGTCTACTAAAATTGGAAGTAATCTCTAAAGAAAATAACGATGTAATATGTAAAATAATAAACGGCGGAATTCTTAAACCGCGCAAAGGTATGAATTTACCCGGTATGGAGATTAGCGCTCCGGCTCTTACGGCAAAGGATAAAGCGAATCTGGAATTTGCTCTTAATTACAACGTCGACTTTATTGCTTTGTCTTTTGTTCGGTCGGCAAACGATATAATTGAATTAAAGAATTGGCTCGAAGAAAAAAACAAACGAATACCTGTAATAGCAAAAATTGAAAAACCAGAAGCGGTTAACAATTTTGATTCGATTCTTTCAGCATCTGACGGAATTATGGTTGCA
This sequence comes from uncultured Melioribacteraceae bacterium, assembly GCA_964573255.1. Classification (GTDB taxonomy): domain Bacteria; phylum Bacteroidota; class Ignavibacteria; order Ignavibacteriales; family Melioribacteraceae; genus CAYNUJ01. The sequence goes on along the minus strand of CAZNJB010000020.1, from coordinate 39,525 downwards.
CGCGGTGATTTGGGAGTTGAAATGAATGCTCAAGAAGTTCCAATTATACAGAAGAAGATTATCAATAAATGCAACCAACAGGGCAAACTCGTTATTACAGCTACTCAAATGTTGGAATCGATGATAAACAATCCCGTACCGACACGTGCCGAAGCCTCAGATGTAGCTAATGCAGTTTTTGACGGAACCGACGTTGTTATGTTAAGCGGAGAAACATCTGTCGGAAAATTTCCCGTTAAAGCTGTTAGAATAATGAATGATATTCTTTACAGAACCGAGCAGCAAAGAGAATTCTGTCAGCAAATAAATTACGATGTGCCAACCAATACCATCGATAATTTATTCGATTCAACCGGTAGAGCTGTTGTTGATATAGCAGACCAAGTTAATGCAAAAGCAATCGTTGTGTTCACACACTTCGGTCGCAAAGCAAAAATAATAGCGAAATATAACCCCAATTGCCAGATATTTGCTTTTTCTGATAAACATGCAACACTTAGCAACTTAAACTTGTATAAAGGTATAATTCCCCTCTATCTCGAAAAGATTGATTCCGAAAATGAAGCAATTTTTAGGGCCAAGGAACAATTAAAAGTACTGTGTCCTGTGAAAGAAAAGGATGTTATGTTGTTCACTGCAGGAGCACCGGTAACTGATAAAGAGCGAAGGACTTGGATACACTTTGAAATAATATAATGCCGAATATAAAGAATTTACATATCGCCCAATGGTGGGAAGCCGCAGACAATGGTAAACTTCTTTGCACTTTGTGTCCCCGTTATTGTACTATAGGCGAAGGACAAAAAGGCTTCTGCTTCGTTAGAGAAAATATTGGCGGAAAACTTTACGCTGTAGGTTACGGCAGACCGACTGGTTTTGCAATTGATCCGATTGAGAAAAAACCGTTAAGCCATTTTCTGCCAGGAACTAAAGTTTTAAGCTTCGGAACCGCGGGCTGCAATCTTGGTTGTAAATTTTGTCAGAATTGGCATATAAGCAAAGCTAAATTAGATGAAGCCGGTGCTGTTTGGGCATCGCCGGAGGAAATAATTGCTCTCGCCAAAAGAAATAATACGCCTTCGATCGCCTTTACATATAACGATCCCACAATCTTCGGTGAATATGTTATAGACATTTCCAAACTATCTCGAGAGGAAGGAATTAAATCCGTGATGGTTACGGCAGGATACATTGATAAAGAAGCGAGAAAAGACGTCTATAAATATATTGATGCGGCAAACGTTGACCTTAAAGCCTTCAGCGAATATTTCTATCATAAGATTACTTTCTCGCATCTTGAACCGGTTCTCGATACAATTAAATGGCTGTTTAACGAAACCGATGTTTGGGTTGAATTAACAACTCTATTAATCCCCGGCGAAAACGATTCCGATGAGGAAATTAAAAATTTATCCGACTGGGTAATTACAAACCTGAATGAAAATGTTCCTATTCATTTTACTGCATTCCATCCCGATTTTAAGATGAGAAACACCATACCCACACCGCCCCAAACTTTGATAAAAGCCAGGGAGATAGCTAAAAATATCGGTTTAAACTATGTTTATGTTGGAAATGTTCATAATATTGAAGGACAAACCACTTACTGCCCGGGATGTAATGAACCTGTTATAATCCGAGATTGGCATTCAGTTTTAACCATCAATATGATCGGCTCACAGTGTAAATATTGCGGGACACAAATAAGCGGAAAGTTTGAAATTTAAATGGATAAAAACTCACCTACGAATTCTCGTAAGGTTTCTATTTCTTCATCACTCAATTTTAAGCTTATAAAATCAGCATAATTGCTAAGAGCTATTACAGCATTTCTATTTGTATCTTTCATTTCAATTCCGGCCAGCTTTTCTACTATATTTCTATCAACTTTTCTTATCTCTTCATACAATTTTTTTAATTTTTTCAAAGCCCAGTCGGTTTCCTTACCGTCTTTGAAGTGGAAATATTGCGCCAAAATATACATCGAGAGAACTCTCACTTCGGTTTCATCCAAAGAAGCAAAAGGTAGATGAAATCTAACTAAAGGTTTCAGCTTTCCAATAACAGGGCAACCGCTCACAGCCATAATAATTCCCATTAAGCTAGAAACTCCTGCTTGTACGGCGGTATATTTATACGTTCCTCTATCATTGTTTTCAACAATTATTACCGCCTTTTCAAATGAAGGAATGTCATCAAAGAACTCTATCACTTCAGAAAGATGTGCAGCAAGAGGACAAACGGGATAATCCTCAGGAATCAATGTGCAATTATCACAACGGAAGTAAGACATTTTAGTCCATTCGGGTAATTTTTTTGGAAGGCCTTTTTTTATAGAAAGTGTAGCCTTGTCCAGCTCAATTTCAAATTTTCTTTTTCGCCCATCTCGGAAATTGAATTTATAAACGAATTTTAATATTTCATCTTCCATTATTGCCCTTTCATAAACTTGCGTGCCATGTTACTAAAATTATTCTGAAAAGTCAAAAAAGTAAAAAACGCCCCTCCACAAAAACAGTCTACCGAGCATCCATTATAGCCTTCATCAACATCTTGCTAACAATTCTCGCACCTTGCAAGTTAAAGTGTAAATGATCATGCGAAGCTAAGGGAGGATTGTTTTTAACCCAATTATGCATTGAATCTTTTCCACCCATTGCCTCAAATAAATTCCAATAAGCTATATCGGCAGTTTTTACAATCTCTAACTGTGCTTTCAATAATTTGAATATTGCAGGATCACTCACAAATTTTCCGTTGTGTCGTATGCTTTTATCGTGAACCCCAATCATCAAAAAGCTGGCTTTGGGAAAAGCTTCCTTCAGATGGTTAATTACATTAACCATTTCACGCACATACCATTTATAATTTCTCTTTATCATTCCTATTGCATTTAACCCGAATTCCAGAATAATTAATTTATAATCGAGATATTTCGAAAAATCTTTTAATACATCAACCTGGATTTGGTTCAAATCCACTCCTGAATTACCGCGTAAAGGGAAATTATCAATATAAACTCCGTTGCCATTCTCGAGACTCAAACCGTAAAAATATGCGGAAGAGGCGGGAACGGTTATTTTGATTTTCTTAACCGGACGAGATGAACTAATATCAATAGCTTTTATTCTATTTGTAGTTTTTTTCAATCTTACTTTTTTCGCTTTTTTGCCGTCCAATGAATATTCTATTTCGGCTCTTTTGCTGTGACTATAAAATAATTTTATATTCTTAAATGATCTTGTATTAGGATAATACATTGTTGTTTCATATTGAGCCCAAGCATTCCCCTTGGGTATAAAAATTTCTCCGCTGATACCCAGAGAATAATTATGCGGATTGCTGGAATATAAACTAGCCGCTTCCCAATTATTCGAGGCTGTCATTTTAGTTGTCATTCTAAAACTTGCGTCCGGTTTAGTTATTGAAACCCAACCAACTCCTCTCCCGCCAAACTTCTCCTGAAAGACTTGCCTAAAGTCGGCGGTCATTAAATCTCCCTCAATCCCGGAATCACCAAAATGGGCAATTCGAATTACTTTGTTCTTAGAATGAGAAAGAGCATCAAAAAAGTATTTTAACTGGCGGGTATTGCCAGTGATCTTTTGCTCTTTGGTTTTTACCCCTTCATTAAAATAATCAGATAATTCAGCACTTAATAAATTTGTAAAGCCAAAAAAATTCAAAGAGGCAAATCCGTTTGCACCCGGAGACAATAAATATGTTTCTTTATTGCTGTTAGAATCGGCTTCTTCTTCAAGCATTTTTTGATACTCTTTCAAATAATCTTCATATTCTGTATCGATACTGTCTTCCGATTCCTGCAAAGCGGATCCCTGTTTCAGATCTTTTAATATATCTACGTGTTTTAATTTTATGCCAAATAATTCCAAATTTTCCGGTAAAAAGGAGAGCATATATGTAAAAATTATGGTAAGTAAAATCAGTTTGACAGGTTGTTTTATTTTATTTTCCATTTTCATCTCTTTATTATAATCCTAATTTAATTAAAACTTTATTAACTTCCTCTGCCCAGATTTTATAACCTCGTGCTGTAAGATGCACACCATCCCAGGTTAACGATCTCTTCAAAAATCCTCTTGAAGTCATCTTTTTGTTCATATCTATGAAAATTATCCCATTTTTTCTTGCATATTCTCTCAACAATGAATTTAATTTTTTAACTTCATTATTTCTTCCCTTATTAACTTCAGCCGGTTTGAGATTAGGATTGTGATTTAAGATCCATTTCTCTCCCCAAAATTCTGCTGAATATAGTGTAGACTGAATAACTGGTATGATATTGTGCTGTAATAGAATTGCAATAACCTTTTTATATTGTTCAAAAATTTCCTTAACGGGAGTCCAGTTATAAATATCGTTTATTCCTCCTTCAATAAAACAAACTTTCGGATGCAAGTTGTAAACATATTTCATTCTATTTAAGTAACCTTCTAAAATATCTCCCGTTATTCCTCTATTGGCAACGCTGAATCTTCCGAGTAATTCGCTCCAATCAACCCCTTCGGTTAAAGAATTACCCAACATCACAATATCTACTTTCCTTATTTTATAAAGCTTAAATAACTCTATTCTTCTATTATAAATAGGATTCTTTAAATATTTTGCCGTATCCTTTGCCGCAATATCTTTCAAATCAAAAGCTAAGACTCCTTCAAACAAAATTAAGACATATAAACTAACAGTTAAAACTTTCCGAAGCATACTTATAATTCCATTTAAAGATTAAAAATTTTTGAAACCATAATAAAATTGAATTTTCACTAATACTTTAATGGCAATGATTTCTGAAGTAAAGATTTTACATTTCTAAAAACAGCGAGAAAGAATATTCTTCCGGAAAAATAGAGCAACAAATTTTTAAATACTATATTTCCTTATTGTATCGGACTAGTAATTCTTTCAAAAGTTTGCATTTAAATTACCAAAATATTAGTATCTCAAATGTTGTACATCTCACAAATATGAACTATATAAACAGTTGAAAACAACAATCAAGAATTGCAACAATAGAAAGCATAACAACTTTAGAACAATAGCGGGAAATTCACTTTACATTAAAAAAAGTTAAAAGGGAAACTCACAAAAATTTCAATACAACAAAGTAAGAGAACTTAAAAACACAATTACGAAATATCAATTGAAGAACAATTAATCTTCGCCTTCAATTCCCAAATGTTTTCCAATATTTTCGAGTTTATCGGTATACTCTTTAATTTTATTTTGAAGTGATTTTTCCATAGAAACAAGCTGCGAAAGTTTTTCGTTATATTCTTCTTTTTCCATTTCTATGTTTTGAGTTTCGCTTCTCAATGCATCCAATTCTTGGCGTTTTTCTTCAATAGATTTAAGTATTTCCTCTAATTTTCTTTCATTCTCTTTTATTTCGGCGGTAATAGTTTCTTTATGCTCTTCAATATCTATGAAATCTTTTCCGGCTTGTTCAATTAATTTAGATAAATCCTTTTCCAAATCCATATTGGAATTACGCAACTGCATAGCATTATTTTTAAGTGAATTGTATTCAATTCGCTTCTTAGTCAATCTATCGTTTAAGGTTTCATAAATATTGTTAAGCTCTCTTTCATGTTCCCTCAAATGTTGAATATTTTCTTCCAAATTATCTTTCTCTCTTTTCATTACTTTTATAAGAGAACCGTATTCGGCAATTTGGGAGGATTTTTCGATCAGCGATTTTTCCTTTTCACCCAATTCTTTTTCACGTTCCAATATTTCACGCTTGATATCGTTTAGCCTTTGAGTAGCACCTTGAAGTTCATTGCTGAAGTTAATAATTGTCGTTGTCAATTTAGTTTCTAACTGCAACGTACTCTCTTCAGCTTCAAATTTTCTCTTCTCGTGTTCGGAAATCAAATTACGCAGATTATCCAATTCCATTCTTAATTTTTCCGAATCATTCCGCTTTTCGATTATATCCTCATTCAATTCATTGCGCATTGATTCGGCTTTTTTAATTTCGAATGTTAATTCCTGTCGCCTGCCCTCCAAATTCCTCACAGTTTCCGTAAGTTCGTCGAGTTTGTTTTTTTCAATTTGAACTTTAGTTTGGTAATCGTTTAACTCGTTTTTACTCTCCTGAATTTCATCCATTATTTCCGTTCTTTTTTTATTGAATTCATTGAAGAGTTTATCCTTTTCGGACAGCTGAAGAGTTAATTGGGCTAGATTAGCTTCCAAATTCGATTTTATTTCGTCGTTTCGTGCAAGTTTTTCTTCTATTATGGTTAGCAATTCTTCTTTTTCATCTCGAGTTGCTGAAAGTTCTTCAATTTCTTTTAGCAGTAATTCTTTTTCCTGCTTTAATTCATCAATCTCATTTTTAATATTTTGTAATTCTTGTTCTCCCGATTCTATTTCAGATTTTAACGAGTTTAATGAATCTAATAAGCGATTCTCTTCCTCGGTTAAATTTTTAACTTTATCACTAAGTTCGTTTTTCTTCTCCAATAAAGAATCTATTTCATTTTCCAGTTGAGACTTTTGCTCATTCTTCTGTTCCAGTTCTTTTTCAAGATTCTCTAAATTTTGATTGATTTCTTTTAGCTTTTCCTCGTTCTCATTCAGTTCTGCTAAAATCTTCTCATTTTGGGCGGTCTTTTCATCAATTTCAATTTTAATATTATTGAGTACGGTTTCTCTTTCGGAGCATTCAGCTTTTAATTCGGTAAGTTTTTCCTCGGAAGAAGAAATTGATTCATTAATCCGTTCTAAATCACTCTCCTTGGAAGCAATATCACGTTCAAGATTTACAATGCGTTCGTTGATTCTGCGTTCTTCTGCCGATATATCGCTTAATTCTTGGCGTGCGCGGGATAATTGATTTTCTAATTCTTCGTAGCTCTGCTGCTTTTCCAGCAGCTGATGAAGTCGATTACGAAGCTCTTCGTTCTCTTGAACGAGTTTTTCAATTTCCTTTTTAGAACCGGAAAACAGCCCCATTAATTACTCCGAATAATTTCTAATTTATTTTTGTTTCTATTATATACTCAATTTATCAAATGATTTCTAATCATTCAACATTTATTTTAATATTTAACTTCGATGGCAGTACTCGCTTCTGTACTAAGCGATAGCAAAAATAGAGTAATAAAAATAGCTGCGAAGAATAAGAATAATTGCAAATATAGATGATTCGCGACAAAAATAATTGAATATATAATAGATCCATTGAGTAAACTAATTGACGTAATTTTTGCCTTTAACGGAATCGTATGCCTTTTATAAAAATCGCTTATTAACTTACCAAATAACTTGTTACTCAATAATTTTTTATGTAGCCTTTCCGAACTGCGGGCAAAGAAAAATGAAGCGATGATTAAAAAAATTGTTGTAGGCATAACCGGAAGCAAGATTCCCAGAACACCTAAAAATACAGAGAAAAATCCAAGCAATAAATAAAGAGGATGTAATATTTTTTTATTTCTCGTCATGCAATAGTCTTTCTAAATAATCCCGATATAAAGATTTCGGAATATTATTTAAAACATTAACAAATTGTGCTCTGTCAATAAAACCTTTTTGGTAAGCAATCTCTTCGAGGCATGCAAATTTTAATCCTTGTCTATCCTCGATAACACCGAAAAATTGAGATGCTTTTAACAGCGCTTCCGGAGTACCGGTATCCAACCAAGCAACACCTCTACCAATTACTTCCACATCCAACTTACCCATTTCCAAATATCTCTTATTAACGTCTGTAATCTCCAGTTCCCCTCTCGCTGAAGGTGTAAGGCTTTTAGATATTTCAACTACTTCATTATCGTAAACATATAAACCGGGTACAGCATATTCGGATTTTGGTTCTTTAGGTTTTTCTTCTATGGATAAAGCCTTCCCATTTTCATCGAATTCTACTATTCCGTAACGTTCAGGGTCTGTAACTTTATATGCAAAAATAGTAGCGCCGTCATCTGGGTTCTTTAATGCATTATAAAAGAAGTCTAATTTACCATAAAAAATATTATCACCAAGAATTAAACTTACCGAATCGTCTCCTATGAATTCTTCACCCAAAATAAAAGCCTCTGCAATTCCGTTAGGCGCATCTTGCACTTTGTAGCTAATATTAACACCGATGTGGCTACCGTCTTCGAATAATCTCTGATAAAGAGGGATTGTTTCTTTATCAGAAATAATCAGTATATCCCGTATATCACCAAGCATCAAAATCGAAAAGGGATAATAGATAAGGGGTTTATCATAAATTAAAGCTAATTGCTTACTGTAAACTTTCGTAATTGGATAAAGACGGGTGCCCGCCCCTCCAGCTAAAATAATACCTTTCATTTTTCACCCTTTGTTATTTAATAAACCGTAATATAATTTTTACACATAATTACTTCGTTTTGGTTATAAACCGTAAATTTATAACTGCCGGGTTGTTTGAATTGATATTTAAAATACGTATCCGGCCAATCCGGCTCAACTTTGAATTTTTTTGTTTCCACAAACTCATCGTAGTCGAAAGAATTTTCACCCCGTTTCCATATATCTACGATTATAATTTCAGTATTCAAAGGAGCACCGTTATTTATATAGGCATACATTAAACCTTGGTTCTTTTTAGTATAAGCCCTACTTTTAATTCTAACTGGTTTACCCCCCAAAACAATTTCACAAAATACAAATTGACAGTAGTCGTAATAACTGCTGGTAACAGTACGCCTTTCGGTAACAAATTGCTCTTTTAATTTTACGGTAAAGTCAGCTTCGGCAATCTTTTTTTGCCTCATATTGAGGAAGTAAATTTTATAGTCACCCGGCTCAATAAATTTATAATTGAACGACGCCCAAGTTGCATTTGAATCTACCTTTATTACTTTAGAATCGAAAGGTTCATAAACAGTACCTACGAATTTATCAACAAATAAATAGAGTAAGTCGCAATTTAACGGTCTGTCTTCATTATTGAGGACTATATATAGATAATTACCCGCGGGATCAATTTCTAAGGACTTAACAACACTTAACGGAGTTCCGTCGTTAGTAACACCGCCGGCAAAATATATTTTTTGAGCAGATAATTTTATACTGAATAATATTAATAGTGATAATAGGAGCTTTAGCCGCATCAAGAATTACCTAATTCATAATGAATATAATTGCCAATATACGAAATTTGAAAATTTATTTTTTCCAGAATGAGGGAGAAAAAATGATTAAAACAGTAAATAATTCCAGTCTCCCTAATAACATTAATACCGAAAGTATCCATTTACCCATATCCGGAATGTGAGCAAAATTATAACTCGGTCCAACACTGCCAATAGCCGGCCCCACATTACCCAATGATGTAGCTACTGACCCCATCGATGATAAGAAATCCAAGCCAAGTAAAGACATAAGCAAAGTGCCAACAATAAAGATTGTAATGTAAAAAAGGAAAAAAGCCTGAATGTTGGAAATGTTTTCAGGGGAAACAGATACATGGTTGAATCGTACGGGAATAATTGCTCTTGGATGTATTAACCTGCGAAGCTCCTGGAAACTGTTTCTTAGAAGGATTAAATGTCTTACCATTTTTATTCCGCCACCTGTAGAGCCCGCACAACCGCCGGTAAATAAAAGCAGAAAGAATAACAATTGAAAGAACGCTCCCCACAACTCATAATCTGCCGTCACATAACCCGTTGTTGTAATAATTGAAACGGTTTGAAATAATGAATCCCTGAATGATTTCTCCACTCCTGCATAGTCGGTAATTATATGCACTATTCCTATTACAATACCGACGGAGAGAATCATTTTGGTATAAAACTTAAATTCATCATTACTGAAGAAGCTTTTATAATCGGCATGTAAAAGTTTATAGTGAAGGGTAAAATTCATTCCTGCAGCAAACATAAAAATAATAATAACATAGTGAATGAAAGGATTGTCGAAGGCGGCAATGCTTGCTTGTTTGGTGGAAAAACCGCCAGTTGCCATAGTTGTAAATGAATGATTGATAGCATCAAAAAAACTCATTCCGCCTAAATAAAGTAACCCTGTTTCTGCAACCGTAAAGATAGCGTAAATGCCCCATAATCTTTTGGCTGTTTCTTTAATTCTAGGATGAATTTTATCTTTACTGGGACCAGGGACTTCCGCAACAAAAAGCTGCATACCTCCAATTCCCAATATTGGAAGTATTGCCAGCGACAAAACTATTATACCCATTCCACCAAGCCACTGAGTAAGACTTCGCCAATATAATAAGCCGTGAGGAATCGCTTCAATATTATTCAATATTGAAGCCCCCGTGGTAGTGAAGCCGGACATAGTTTCGAAAAAGGCATCCGTAAAAGAAGGGATAGAACCATGAATAACAAAAGGAATAGCACCAAATATCGACATAAATATCCAACCGAGAGAAACAACCAGGTAACCTTCCCTTTTCCGAATATCCTTCTCTATTTTTCTATTAGGGAAAAACATCAGCGCCCCAACTCCGGAGGTTATTCCACCGCTTAACAACAACGGCATAATATCGTTATCTCCATAATAAAGCGAAAACGGAATTCCGGTCATTATGAAGATACCTTCCAATAGCAGCAGAAACCCAATAATACTAAATATTACTGCGGTGTGAATCATTGAAATAATTTTTCGGCTTTTTTGATTGAGTCGGGCAATCCAAAAACCACCACTTTATCGCCCGGATTAATATGCGTATCGCCGGTAACAATATCCCCTTCTCCGTTTCTAACATATCCACCGATTATAACACCTTCGGGGAAGTTGATTTTCTTAATCGGTTTTTTAGTAATCGGAGAGTTTTCTCTAGCTACATATTCAACAGCATCTGCATCAATTCCCTGCAAAGTAGCAATGGATACAATATTTGCACGTCTAATAAAACGCGATATATTATTTGCGGCGATTAATTTTTTATTGATTAACGAATCCAAACCGATTGTTTGTGTAAGAGCGATATAATCTACATTTTCCACCAAAGCGATTGTTTTGGATACGCCAAGGTGCTTTGCCATCAAACAAGTAATAATATTTGTCTCAGCATCATTTGTAACCGCAATGAAAGCATCCATGTCAATAATACCCTCTTGCGCCAAAAGATCTATATCCCTGCCATCACCTTGAATAACCAGCGTTTTATCCAAATAATCTGCAAGCTCAAAGGTTCTGTCTCTATTAGATTCAATTAGCTTGATGTTCAAATTATCTTCTTCGAGTAATTTTGCGGATTTTCTACCTATTCTTCCCCCGCCAAGTATCATAATATTGTTTACTTTTACATCTTTTTGCCCAGAAAGAGCAATAAATTCATCAATACTGTCAGGGGTCGTAATAACAAATATCTGATCTGCAGGAAGCAGAATATCGTTACCAGATGGAATTAAAGTATTCATTCCCCTGTGAATTGCCACAATTCTAAATTTGAGATGTTTGTATTCCTCAGCTATCTGGAACAATGTTTTACGACTCAGTTTTGTATTCCGGTCTAATTTCAATCCAATGAGTGATAATTTACCGTCTTCAAATTCATGAATATCCGTAGCTGCCGAACGTTCAATTAATTTTTTTACTTCTCTCGAAGCCAACTCTTCGGGATAAATCAAATAATCTATTCCCAATGAAGTATAAATACCTCTATTCTCATCACTAACTATCTCCCCACTTGCAACACGGGCAATAGTCTTTTTAGCGCCTAATTTTTTACCCAAAATTGCCGTGTTCACATTAGTGATTTCAGAAGAAGTAACCGCAACAAGAAGATCCGTATCTTCTATCCCGGCTCCTCGCAATATACTTATGGAAGTACTGCTTCCTTCAACTGTCATTACATCACATGCAGAATCTACCCTCGATAAGGCATCGGCGTTTATATCAACAACAGTAATATCATGTTCTTCTACTGATAATTGTTTTGCAAGATGATAACCTACTTCTCCAGCGCCTGCCATTAATATTTTCATATATTATATTCCTAATTAATCAAAATTATTCTGAGTATTAAAACAATTTAACTAAATTTAATAAATTCAGAAGGACAAACAATTAAAAATAATAAAAAATGGCAAAACTACGCATTGGAACTTGCAGTTGGAAATATGATTCCTGGCGAGGTAAAGTTTACTCAATGGAGAGTAAAATCAATTATCTTGAGGAATATTCAAGGATTTACAACACAGTAGAAATTGATCAATGGTTTTGGTCGCTTGGAAAATCGGGCGTTAAACTACCAAACCCAAAAACTGTGGAGGAATATAAAAATTCAATCCCCAAGGAGTTTAAATTCTCTATCAAACTCCCTAATAATATTACACTTACACACTTTTATAAAAGGAATAAAAAAGATCCGCTTGAAGAAAATCCATATTTTCTTTCGAATGAATTAATGAAAGAATTTTTAAAAACAATCGATCCTTTAAAGCCTAATCTCGGCCCTTTGATGTTTCAATTCGAATATTTGAATAAACAAAAAATGCCGAGTCAACAGCACTTTCAAGCATTGTTTCAAAACTTTATACAAAAACGTTCTGATAATTTTATTTATGCAGTAGAAACTCGAAATCCAAACTATTTGAACAGAGCATATTTTGAATTCTTGAAGGAAAATAATTTATCCCATGTTTTCCTTCAGGGATATTATATGCCACCTGTTTTTGAAGTTTTTGACAAATTCAAACATTATTTGCTCAGCCCGGTAATAATACGACTGCACGGACCGGATAGAACAAATATCGAAAAATTGACAAATGAGATTTGGGACAGAATAGTTTTACCTAAGGATTCAGAGTTGGATAAACTGGCAATAATGATCAATGAAATATTGAATATGGATATTGACGTTTACGTCAATGTAAATAACCATTACGAAGGTTCGGCTCCTATTACTATCGACAGGATACAAGAAAGATTTAAAAATTTAGTTTAGAAGTAAATATTAATTTATTTTAATGATTCTTAAAATAGAAATAATAGAATCTATCGGCGCCGGATTATAACTTTGTATTAATAAATTAAACCGAAAGATAAAATGAAAAACAAAAAGAGGCTACTTCCCCAAATTAGTGAATTAGAAAAATCTTTTTTCAATACATTCAAACCATCGAAGGGAGCAATAATTAAAATCTCACCTGCAAGCATTATGTTTCTGGGAGATCACACACATTACAACGATGGAATATTATTATCCTCAGCGGTTCAAAAATATGTAAGTGTTATTTTTTCCAGGAGAAAAGACACACAAAAGAATTTATTGTTTAACGATACATTATACAATTTATCGGTGTCGAAAGATGAATTAGCCGCATTGAAAAAGGATTGGGTGTTTGAATATTTAATTGAATTGATAGATAACTTGGAAGAAAGAGAAGGCAAAAAATTCGGCTTCGATGCATTGGTGGATGTTGATATACCTGTTTGTCTGGGTTTGGGAAGATATGCGGCTTTAGGCTCCGCTTTCTTGAAAGCCTTCAAGGAAGCTTATGGATTCCAATATTCAGAAATCGACTTGGTAAACATTACTCAGGGAACGGAAAAACAAATAATTGAATTGATTTCCAACAGGGGTCATCATTTTACAGCTTTTCTTAATCCACCAAAATCATTGGTGCTAACCGATTTAAGAAAAGATCATCCTGATTTTATTCCGTTCCCCACAGAAAATTATCGGATAATTCTTACCGATACGCAAATAGATATAAAAAATCCCTCGGCAATTTGCAATGAAAGAATAGAAGAATGCCAAGTTGGAGTGAAAGGTTTGCGTCTTTACATTTGGGGAATTAAAAATTTAAGAGACGTAAAATTAGATTTTCTCAAACAACATATACATATGATCCCCAGATTGGTATACAAAAGATGTTATTACAATGTAACAGAAAGAAAGAGAGTTGAAGAAGCTATAAAAAACATTGAAAAGAAAAAATTAAAAGAGTTCGGCAAATTAATTTTTGATTCACACAATAGTTTAAATGAAGATTATGATCTAAGCACAGAACACTTAAATTTCATAGTAAATAATTCAAAAGAATTACCCGGCGTAATCGGCAGCAAAATGATTAGCTGTTCACCAAGGAGAAGTGCCTATCACATTGTGAAAAAAGAAAATTCAGATGAATTTATCGATAAAATTTCAACGATTTACCGGCAGAAATACGACTCTGAATTAGAAATCAGCAAAATAAAATTCTCTGAGGGCGCAGAATTTTTAAATTAATCTTCCCCCTAAAAAATCATTTGTTAAAATCAACTTGATTTTATGATTCGAGTGTGATAGATTTTCAGTTAAACTTAATGGAGTATTATGGATTTCTCGGAATTATTCCCCGAAGAGAACGAAAACACATTTTTAGACGATGAAGAAATCAAACGCCGGGTGGATACGTGCACGGAATACATCTCCTCCGGTCAAACTTTCTCGTTTATAGAATATATTGAAGAAACTGTGCAACTTTGTATTGATTACGATTTTGTGCACGAGGGAATAACTCTAATCGATTCGCTCCTCGAAATCGCCTCCTATAATTCGGAATATTGGCTTTATAAAGGAATGCTTCTAAATAATATTTTTGAGCACGAAGAAGCATACACATGCTTCGTTAAAGCGGTTACACTCAATCCGAATGATGTGGAGATTCTGATAAACAAATCGATTGCGGAAGAGAATGTCGGACTTTTCGATGAAGCGGTAGAATCACTGACAAGCGCAATTCAAATAGATCCCGAAAATATCGAAGCGCTCTTCGGTCTTGGCGTTCTTTATGAAAGGAAGGACGATTATTCAACCGCAATCCATTATTTGACTAAAGTTGTTGAAATTGAAAATCAACATGCCGAAGCATGGTACGAATTGGGATTCTGCTATGAATCGCTCGATAGATTTGAAGATGCATTAAACGCATACGATCATTATTTAGATGTAGAACCATACAGCTCGACCGGGTGGTATAACAAAGCCATTGTTTTATTGCGTATGGGAGAATATGAAAAAGCCGCAGATCTTTTCGAAATGTCCCTCGCACTCAATGAAGATTTTAGCAGCTGCTGGTTTAATGCCGGAGTTGCTTATGCAAATTTAGGCAGACTGAAAAAAGCACAGAGGTATTTTAATAAAGCGGCTAAATTAGATCCCGACGATGAATCGATTGTTTTTAATTTGGGACAAGTACATGACGATTTGGGTGAATTAGATAAAGCCATTTATTACTATTCCAGAGCTATTCGTTTGGATATTGATTTTGCAGACGCTTATTATTCCAGAGGTGTTTGTTATTATAAATTAAAAGATTATCATTTAGCTTTAGATGATCTTGAAGCGGCAATTGCACTTAAACCGGATCATAGAGATGCATGGCTGCAAAAGGCAGAAATTGAAAGTTTTCTTTTACGTTACGATGAAGCTGTCGAATCCTATACTACTATTGTCAATATGGAACCCGACAATTTTAAAGCGAATTTTCAACTTGCCGAAACATTAATTAATTTAGGGCGATTCGAAGAAGCGAAGGCATATTATGCAAAATGTCTCCGATTCAATAAAAAACATGCTAATTCATTTTACGGAATCGCTAAAGCAAATTTCCTTTTAAACAAAAAAGAAGAGGCCTATTCATCTTTGCTTAAAGCTATTTCGATTGATCCTCGATATAAAGAAAAAATTTCCGAAGATCTTCCTTTCTTCGGAACCTTTTCTGTAACAACTAATATTAATAAATCGGATTCGTTGAACAAGAAAAAATGATCTCATATAACAAGTTTAACCATAATACTAAATTGATCGGTGTAATCGGTCATCCAATTAGGCATTCTTATTCCCCATTAATGCATAATTTATCCATGGAACTCGCCGGAATGGATTTTATATATCTGCCATTCGACGTACCCGAGTCTAATTTAAAAGACGCTCTCAAAGGAGTAGTTGCATTACAAATCGTTGGATTAAATGTTACCATTCCTCACAAAGAGAAAATTATGCAGTACCTGAACGATATCTCGGAAGAAGCGAGCGTTATAGGTGCTGTAAATACTATTGTGAATGAAAACGGAGTGCTGCGGGGATATAATACTGATGTTAACGGAGTGTTTGCAACACTCGAAGAGTATAAAGATGAATTGAATGGCTCAACAGTTTCAGTAATTGGCTCCGGAGGAGCTGCTAGAAGCGTTCTTTATACTTTAATACGGCATTTCAATCCGGAACAAATCAATATAATTAATCGTACTGTGGAAAAAGCCGAGAGCTTAAAGGATTACATCTCCGAAAAAATGATTTTCAACAATATAAAGACTTTTGAATTGGTTCCGCCGGATTTGAATGAAGTTTTTAATTCGAGTAAATTAATCGTGAATACAACCTCAATCGGAATGGCGCCAGAAATTGACGATAGCCCTGTTGCTACGTCAGATGCATTTAACGATAACCAATTGGTATTTGACGTTGTCTACAATCCACTTAAGACTAAATTCCTACAACTAGCCGAAGAGAAGGGAGCAAAAACCTTAAACGGATTAAGAATGTTTGTGGAACAAGGCGCACGTTCTTTCGAACTTTGGACCGGCGAAAAAATGGATACTGAAAAGATTTATAAAACCTTAGAATCCTATATGTTAACTTAATTTAGCCGTAACTTCCTTAATTCTCTTAACAGCCTCTTCAAGATTTTCCATCGAAGTAGCATAGGACAATCTTAAATATCCTTCTGCGCCAAAAGCGCTTCCGGGTACAGTTGCAACCAAAGCTTCATCGATAAGAAACATCGCCAAATCAAATGAATTGTTAATTACTCTGTCATTATACGATTTACCGAACAATCCGGAGACATTGGGGAAAAGATAAAATGCTCCTTCCGGTTTCGGACAATTGAAACCGGGAATTTCATCAATCGCAGAGTAGAAATAATCGCGTCTTTTTTCGAAATGAATTCGCATATTTTCCACAGCGTCTTGAGGACCAACCAAAGCCTCTAATGCGGCATATTGAGAAATACTCGAAGCGTTGGATGTGCTGTGACTCTGTATTTTATTAATTCCGGCAATAATTTCCTTTGGTGCAGCAGTATAACCAATTCGCCAGCCCGTCATTGCATAGGCTTTTGAAACACCGTTAACGAGAATAATCCTTTCGCGTAAATCCGGAGCTAAAGATGGAAAACTGGTAAAAGCGAAATTATCGTAAACGAGTTTTTCATAGATTTCATCGACTACAATATAAAAATCGTGTGCACGAATTACTTCCAACAGTGCTTCAAGTTCTTCTTTAGGATATGCAGCACCCGTAGGATTTGAGGGATTGCATAATATCAAAGCTTTTGTTTTAGATGAAATAGCATTTTTTAATTGTTCGGCTGTTATTCTGAATCCGGTACTTTCATCCGAATCAATAACCACCGATTTTCCTCCGGCTAAACTAACCATATTAGGATATGAAACCCAATACGGTGCAGGAACAATCACTTCGTCCCCTTCATTAACTATTACTTGAATAACGTTAAACAAGCTATGTTTTGCTCCGTTGGAAACGATAATTTCGTCAATAGAATAATCCAATCCGTTATCATTTTTCAATTTATCGGAAATTGCTTTTCTCAGCTCTACAATGCCGGCATTAATTGTATATAATGTTTTATTGTCATTGATTGCGCGAATTGCTGCATTTTTAACGTTTTCTGGCGTCGGAAAATCAGGTTCACCCACACTTAAGTTAATTACGTCTTTCCCTTCCGCTCTCAACTCAATTGCTTTTGCAGAAATCTTCATTGTTTGACTTGCTGCTACTTTTTGAATCCTTTCTGATACCGGCATTTCTATTCCTTTTTGATTTTGAAAATTGGTGCAAATATACTGTTTGAACCATTAAGATTAAAGAAAGAAATTGGTTTTAATTGATAATTAAATTTAAATTGCAATTTGTTACATTATTTTGAAAAGAAAATAACTGAATCTATTATTTCGGAATTTCATCTAATATGTCGGAAGAATTACATATTTAATAATACAAATCATACATTTTTAAATTAGGAATAAAAATGAAATATTTTAGAAAATATCGATTTCTATTTTTTGCTCTTATCGGAGGTGTAGCTGGATATTCTTATTATTATTTTGTTGGCTGTAACGGCGGTTGTTTAATTACCGGAAATCCTTATATCTCAACTATTTACGGTTCTTTAGTGGGATTTATATTAGGAATACCAAATAAAAGGATAACTAAAAATGGAAACGAAACAAATAACTAAAGAAATTGAAATTGAGGAATTAGTGAACATCTTACCCGATTCGGTTGTATACTTGATGGAAAAAGGAATTAGATGTTTGCGCTGCGGCGAACCTATTTGGGGTTCATTAGAAGCTGCATCTAAAGAAAAGGGATTTAGCGACGAACAAATCGAGAATTTTGTAAAAGACTTGAACCGTATGCTAAATAAAAACTAAATTTGCGACTAAAATTATTGGAGAAAAGAATGAGCAAAAAGCCCATAGAAGACAATACTGTTAAATTCGGATTTACAAAAAAACAACGCAGCTACATCTACACAGGTGTATTTTTAACAATTATTTTCATGCTGTTCATAATGAACAATACTAACGGAGAACCGGAAGAAGGGCCACTTCCACCGGGATACAATCCTAATTCAATTACCAGTGAAAGAATTGCACCCGATTTTGAGCTGCCCACAACCGACGGGAAGAAACTAAAACTCTCAGATTACAAGGGAAAAATTGTAATTGTAGATTTTTGGGCTACCTGGTGCCCTCCTTGCCGCAGAGGAATTCCGGATTTGGTTTCGTTGAAGAACGAATATAAAGACGATTTGGAAATAATAGGAATCTCCGTTGATAAAATTACCCGCGGAACAGAAGGAAGAATTGTTCCATTTATGAAAGAGTACGGAATTAATTATCCAGTTGTTCACGGCACTTTTGAAGTAGCGGAAAAATTCGGCGGAATTCGTTCAATACCAACTTCATTTGTGATTGATAGAGAAGGAAAAATTGCAGCTCAATATGTTGGCTTAGTTCCCAAGGCTAATTATATTCAAGCAATAAAAGGAATATTAAATAAAAAATAAATTTGCAATAAAATTAAATAATTAATTGCTTCTCCTATTTAGCCCCTGTTTCAGGGGCTTTTTATTATCCCATTCCTCACTTTGTGCAAATCATCTCTGCTCTTTACCAAATAACCATTGATTACGGCAACTGTTTGTAAATCTTCCCCTGAAATAATAAAAGTAGCATCTTCATCCGGAAGCAGGTTAAAAGGAAGCGAATCACTTAAGCTAAAATTAATAGGCAAGTCTGTAAATTCTTTTTCTTTTTTATCTGTTAAAATATATAGCTGCCACTTCTCAATAAAATCCCACAATTCATTTAAATTAAATTCCTTACGGGGTTCCTTAGTTAAAAATATTTCCGGATTCTTTAATTTCATTCCTTTTGCATCGAACTCTTCCAATCCGAACGTATTTGAAAGATCCCCGATAGCCTTAATAACTCCTTTTGTAAATTCACTTCCAAATTTCTCATCGTATTCATAATTCCTGTCTATTCCTATATCAACAAAACTTTCCCTTTCATTAATAGAAATTGATACATTCCTTAGAATTAAATCGTGATACAATTTACCGTTAAAAGGAATTGAGTTATAAATCTCATCTTCGAATAACTCATACTCTTTATTCGCAATAGAATGCAAGGAGTAAATAAAGAGAGCAGCGTTAAGCCTTCTTAAATTTTGCTTGTCTTCATCACCAGCTTCCCTGCCCGATTCCACAAGAATAGTTGAAGAACCGACAGAAGCCGCAAAGTCACCGAAAGAACGGGGTTCATGCTCATTCGAATATCTTGCTATTCTATTTGGAATAATACCCGAGAGTTGATTAAATAATTGTGAGATTAAATTTATGGCTCGTTTGCGCGATTCATCAATTGTATTATTATAATCGGGCGGCGGCGCCAATAATGATATTGAAGCGGGATAATTTGTATTGCCTACCGACCAACGAATATCTTGATCGTGTAAATTAAAAGCGAAATCCGGTTTTATGTTAATTAGTAAATTATGCAATATTTGAGATTCGGGAGAGACTAATTGTTTAGCATCCCTATTAATATCTATACCTAAAGCGTTTACCCTTCTCATCCTTTCGCATCCGTCGGGATTGAGCATCGGAACTATTGTTACTCTCAGATTGCTCAATATATCTTTTTTTATTTCTTCGAACGGATTTTGGAAAGAAATAAAATTTACCAAATCCAAAAGTGCCGAAGTAGCAGTGGGTTCATCGCCGTGCATCTGCGACCACATAAGAACATTGACCTCGCCCTCTCCGAATTCGAGTGACCTAATTTCCCTATCCTCAACGGAATAACCAATTACCTTTTGTTTAATAATATCGCCTGGAATGTTATCCAAAATATTTATCAATTCGGAATGCGTTATCCTTCTATTTAATATTCTTTTTTCGCAAAAGCTATCGTAGTTCGCATAAATTAATTTTAATTCCGCTTTCATTCATTTACCTAAGATTTTAGATGTTCAAATATTTATATTTAATTTGAATTAAAAAATATATGAATCAAAATGTCTGATAAGCTTAAAATAATAGTAACCGATTCCGGACTAGGCGGGTTAATAGTTTATTTCCATCTTAGCAAGCTGTTCAAAAGTTTTCCGATTGCGAAAGAAATTGACTTAATCTTTTTCAACGCCCTGTACGAAAAGGATTACGGCTACAACGATATGGAAACCGAAGAAGAAAAGATATCTATGCTCGATTGGGTTCTAAAATCGATGGAAGTCAATTATCAGCCTGATCATATAGTTATTGCATGCAACACATTATCGGTCTTAGTAGATAAAACAAAAAGTTACAAAAAATACCACAATAAAATATTTGGCATTGTAGATCCGGCTCTCGACTTATTAACAAATATTGTAACACAGAAAAAAGATTTTAATTTTATTATTATGGGAACCCCTACCACTATTAACTCCGGCATATATCAACAAAAACTTAAAGAATTCGGACTAGATGAAAAAAGGATTATTTCTCAACCCTGCCCCAAACTGGAAACTGCCATTCAGGATGACCCGCAAGGCGATGAAACGTTGTCTATGCTTGAAGATTTCTTGTTCGAAGCAGCAGATAAAATCATCTATAAAAATGACGATACTGCAATATTTTTAGCTTGCACTCATTATTCAATTTTGGAGTATGAAATAATGAATACCGCTGAATTTGCCGGAATTGAGAATGTGGAAATTTTTGACCCTTCTTATATTCAAGCGATTACATTTGCATCCGGATTTGATCTTGTACCTGGCGGAAAAGTGAATCACTCTGTAGTATCGAGAGTTCCCTTATTCGAAAATGAAAAAATGGGAATGCTAAATGAATTGAGTGACTTTTCTGAAGAAGCATTATCTGCCGTATTTAATTATCGGCTCGATCCCAATTTATTCTGAATCGTGATCGTGCTCAAAATCTTGATGCAAATTATCTTTTACGTCAAAATACTCACCCCACGTTCGCAGTAATTGATACGGGTAAATCCCATAAGCATAACCGTCTTTCCAATGAAAAGTAAGCGCATAATTACCTACTTGTTCAATGTTGGCCAACTCATATTTCCCCGGTTTATCAGGTCCTTTCGGCAAAGGTTCATATTTTTTCCAAAGAATAGTTTCTCCTTTGTTCCCTGCATCGGGGGATTCATCACGTAAAAATGTCAAAGGGTAATTAAATATTTTACCGTCATTCCATTCTATCGTTAAAGTTTCTTTATCTTTTAATTTAATCTTTGTCGGATAAAACATATTTCTCACTTAAATTTATTTATTAAATAAACACCTAAAATCACCAATAACATCCCGGCAAAATGAAACGCAAAAATACTTTCGCCGTCTATAACTCCCCAAATAACTGCCATAACTGGAATTATATATGTTATAGTTGTCGCAAAAACTGCAGTAGTTAGATGAATCAACTTATTAAAAAGTATCAACGCAAATGTAGTACCAAAAGCGCCAAGTATAAAAATATATATCAATGATAATATTGATGCTTCACTTCCTTGCAGCAATTTATTTGGAACTTCAGAAAATATTAAGTAGAAAAATGTCAAAGGTCCAACTGTAAACAATGCAATAGAAGTTATCGCCAATGAGTGCATATTTTTAAAATGAACCTTAACCATGTTAGCGGTGTATCCGTAACAAATAGCTGCTGCAACAACAAAGAGAGCATAATAGTTAAAAGAACCTAACTGCCCATCGCCACCCACAGTACTTAAAATTGCAGAACCGATAAAACTAACGAACAACCCCAACAATTGCTTCGACTTTATTTTGGTAGCAAAAAATAGAGCACCTATAATTAAGGTAAAAATAGGTGTTATTGAATTTAATATTCCCGTCAACGAACTGCTAAGTCCTGTTTCGGCATTAGCAAATAATATAGCCGGAATTAGATTTGTAAGCATTCCGTATAAAAACAATTTTTTCCAATTCTCTTTGAAGAATTTCGGGATATATTTTATCGCTAAAGGCAAAGCTACAATGTATGCAAAAAAGATGCGCAAAGCACCTACTTCCAAGGGACTAAATGCAATTAACCCCTTCTTAATTAAGATGAAGGAACTTCCCCAAATAAGGGATAACGCACCTAAAATCAGAAAAGGTAAAAATTTATCTTTCAACTTTATTTCCTTAAAAATGAGTGTAAAAATAGTATCTAAATTTTATTTTTAAAAAATAGAATAAGATAAGTGTAAGAAATGAGACAACATAAATTATTATTACTATTATTATTAATTTTATGCACTTGCTCGGATAAAAATCCCCTGCCAAATGCATTGTTTGATTTTACCCTTACTAAAAAACTATCTGGTAGTGAAGCAGCTGAATTCATCAACAAACTTCACGGAAAGACAGTTGCCGACACAAGAAACAATATTGCTTTTTATTCCGGGGAAAAGGGAAATTGCATCATCTATTTAACAACCTACAACAACTCTATTTCTGCAGAAAGATATTTCAATAGGATGACAAAAAAGATTTCACAGAATAATCCAGTGTTTACAAATGGAAATTACAGTAATATAAAAAATCTTAAAATTTTCACAACATACGGAATGGGACAAACCCATTTTGTATTTGTAAAAGGGGAAAATTTATTTTGGATAAGCGCCGGAACGATGTGGGCAGAATATTTTTTGCATAATTATTTAAAATATTTGAATGAATGAGTACCGCCTAATAAAGGCGGCACTCTTAAATTTTATTCGTTTTCGTATAATAAAATAACCGGTGCTGTTTTATCCGTAGCATAACCCCGGAACATTCCTTTAGTGTTGAACGGCATCGCAATATTACCATATTTGTCTATTGCAATTACGCCGCCAGAGGCTTTTTGTTTAACGAGTTTATCCATTATAACTTTATTAGCAGCTTTCTTAAGACTCCACCCCTTATATTCCATAAGAGCAGAAATATCGTGGGTTACAACATTCCTGATAAAAAACTCACCGTGACCAGTAGCACTTACTGCGCAAGTATTATTATTTGCATAAGTACCGGCACCTATTATCGGCGAATCGCCAATTCTTCCGAATTTTTTATTCGCCATACCACCGGTAGAAGTACCTGCAGCTAAATTACCTTCTTTATCGAGAGCAACGCATCCTACAGTTCCAAACTTATAATCGTTGTATTCATTAAGCAAAGCTTGTTCCTTTTCCTTATGCATTCTCTCGATCTCTTTTAATCTTTTATCCGTGTAAAAGTAAGAATTATCAACCAACTCGAACCCCATCTCTTCAGCAAAAGCTTCTGCTCCTCTGCCGGCAAGCATTACGTGAGGTGAAACCTCCATAACTTTTCTTGCCAAGGAAATCGGATTCTTAACACGCTTAACTCCGGCAACCGCTCCGGCATTTATTGTTTTACCATCCATAATAGATGCGTCTAATTCGCATGTTTTTTCGGATGTCATAACCGCGCCCTTACCAGCATTGAACAGCGGGGAATCTTCCAATACATTAATCACTTTTTCAACTGCATCTACGCTGCTGCCACCATTGGCAAGTATTTCCAAGCCAACGTTTAATGCCTCTTCTAATTTCGCTTTGTATTCTTCTTCCTGTTCCTTAGTATATCTGCCTTTATAAATATATCCCGCTCCTCCGTGAACAACTAAACCGTAATTAATCAGTTTTGTCTTAGATTCTCCCGGTTTAAATTCTTTTATACAAGAATTTAAGCCAAATAAAATAAGCAATAAAAAAAGTGTTGATATGATATATTTTTTCATTTTAACCACCTTATTTAGATTGTCTATTTTTTAGTTTTACAATATTTTGCAATTCAAATTAACCAAAATCATTTAAACATAAAATATGGAGCATAAATTGAAAAGTATAACTACATTATTCTTGTCACTCTGCTTCTTTGTTACCGTATTTGCCCAGGAAAAAGAGACTTCACCAAATTTTGAAATGGTATATGAAGTCGAAACCACACCGATAAAGACGCAATGCAAAACCGGTACCTGCTGGGCATTCGCTACAACTTCTTTCTGGGAAACGGAACTTATGCGTATCGGTAAACAGCCTTACGATATTTCAGAAATGTTTACCGTTAGAATGACTTATCCCTTAAAAGCAGAAAAATATATACGCTATCACGGCAAGGCTAATTTCGGAGAGGGAGGACAAGCACACGACGTTCTCCACGTATTTAATAAATTCGGTATGGTTCCCGAAGCTGTTTACGACGGGAATATTGACGATCCCAAAACTTACAACCACAGAGAATTGTCCTCCGTTTTGAAAGGCGCACTCGACGGGGTTCTTAAACAGAACGGAAAGATTTCAACTAACTATAAGGAAGTAACCGAAGCCATTTTAGATATCTACTTAGGAGAACCTCCTGAAGAATTTGAATATAACGGCAAGACTTACACTCCGAAATCGTTTTTCGAAGAATCGGGATTGAATACAAATGACTATATAGAATTAACATCTTACACTCATCATCCTTTTTATACAAAATTCATTCTAGAAATACCCGATAACTGGACGAATGATTATTACTACAATATCCCACTCAATGAGTTAATTTCGGTTATTGATAACGCCATTAAAAACGGCTATTCAGTAGCTTGGGACGGTGATGTAGGAAGAGATAATTTTTACAGGGATAAAGGATACGCTGTTATTCCCGTTGATAATGCCGATAAGGACGATTACCCGGTTGAAGAAAAGAAAGTAACTCAGGAAATGAGACAGGAAGCTTTCGACAATTTCGATGTTACAGACGATCACTTAATGCATATTGTAGGAATTGCCAAAGACGACAATGGCAAAAAATTCTATTATGTGAAAAATTCTTGGGGAACCGAAGGTAAAATATTCGACGGATTTTGGTATATGTCCGAAGAATATGTAAAATTAAAAACAGTTGCTATACTCGTTCACAAAGATGCTGTTCCCGTCGAAATTAAGGATAAATTGGGTTTATAATTATTATACCTTTAAAATAAAAAAAGCGGATAATTTCTTATCCGCTTTTTTATTTATTTAATCAGCATTTTACATTTCTTTTTCCGCTACAAGAAATTTACCTTCAACAAATTGACCGTTTAACATATCTTCCTTACTAATATAAACAACACCGTCTTCATCGTGCGGTTCTCCGTAAACCGAGTGAATCGATTTCAGTCCACCGAGCCATTTACGATGATCGGAGATATAAACCAAATCGCCTACATTGGCTTTCATCTTAGCCATATCTTGTTTGGAGAAATTAATCGTTCCGTCTTCTTCTTCTTTCAATTTCCAAGCTACTTTAACTTTTTCACCTTCCTCTTCGTTCAACTTACTTCCCTTGAACATTTCTTTTGCCTTTTGCACAGACCAAACGGTCAAGCCTTCTGTATTATCAAACGAATCGTAGGAAATAAAGTAATTTGAAACAATAGAAATGAGGAAAGCCAAAATAACTGCAAAAATAAATAATACCCAAACCGATAATACATTGAAAGTTACAAGCAAGAACAGAATTACAGAAACGACAACTAATATATATGTAATTGTATTACCGTTTTTCCGGGCTTTTATTGAATCTGCAATTTTTTTAATTCCACCTTCTGACCACGTAATAACAACACCGACCGCAGCACAAACGAAAGTATTGTAAAGTGCTCGAATATAACTATATGGATGAGCCGGGTTCATTTTAATTCCGTGATCAAACGGAGCGATTAGTGTATCGGGATGAGCGGAGCCCAAAATCATAAGAGCAACGCCGGCAACAAATGTAGCGATAACTGCTCCCGGAGTGTAGCGCTTCCAGAAAATACCGAGGAATATCGCAACTACCAATGGCGGTGTTAAAGTGGAATGGAAAAATCCGTGCGCTTCGTACACAGTCGGGAAACTTTTGAATGCAAGAACAGCAATTACACCGAGTACTGTAATAATTGCAGATGAATACCGGGCTGCATTTAATTCTTTTTTATCCCGAACTTTCTCCTCCATCTTATCTTTCTTGAAGAATTTCAAAAGAGGACGGTGAATATCGTTGATATAAATTGCCGCAGTAGCATTTATGAGTGTATCTACTGTAGACATTAACGCCGCAGTTAAAGATGCCATAATAAAACCAAATACTCCGGGGCTCGATACAATATTTGCAACGACTACAAAAATCTGATCTGGTGCTGTATTCGGTGGAACCACATCCGGTTGAACAATCGAAATTGCTTTGCCAACCCAGCCTGCATTACCGACAACTACAGCAGAAATAGGAAGCATGAACAAAACATTGAATGCAGCGGCTTTTCTTCCTTCATCAACGCTTTTCGTAGCCATAAATCTCATAATCAGTCCCATATTCATAAACAGGAACCCAATAGAACCGGCTACTCCATCCTGCCAAAATATACCGACGAAATTAAAATCTGGTGGATTATTATAATTAGCCAAAGGAAGTTTCCATTCGACGGGAAGTATGCTCCAGAATGTTTCCCAGCCTCCTAAATAAGAAACACCCAAGAAAAAGAGGAGAATTCCGGCAAATAATAATATCGCTCCTTGTAGCAAATCGGTAAATATTACCGCAGTTTGTCCGCCGAAAGTGATATAAATTCCCGTAATTATCGAAATGAAAACAACTACTCCCATCAACGTTACATCGAAATGCATTCCCAGGAAGGTAAAATCCTTAGGAAGCAAAGGAAGCGCGGCTTTACCCAAAGTGAGGAACCCGATTCCGATATATCCGATCATATAAAGGAGCAGTAAAAATGTTGCTAAGAACCGAGCGGACGGGGAGAACCGTTTTTCAAAATATTCAGGAATTGAACGGATTTTTGTATAAACAACAATCGGCAGCCAGCCAAACATAAACAGCGGCATAAAAAACCAATCGTTGATATACGTCATTGTTGAAGAAAAACCATGCTCAAATCCTTTTGCCGAATATTTAATAAAACTGTGACTTCCAACTCCGGTAGCAACAATAGAAAATGCGATAAGCCACCAGGTAAATCTTCTTCCGCCGAAGAAGAAGTCCTTTGTGCTTCTGTTATATTTTCCGAAATAACTGCCAAATAACATAACGATAACAAAATATGCTATCATTATTATCCAATCGGTGGCAGTTCCGATATTATGAAAAGTTTCGAAATTAATTGGGGCGTGATTTTCCATATTCTACCAATATAGTGCTAAAATTGTGAAAAATGCATGAAATATTACAAAATAGAAAAAACCGAATACTAATACTTTTAGCCAATATCTGTGACGTTTTAATTTAGTATTCAGTGCCTTACTTTTGATTATTATAATCATTCCTATTAAAAAGAATAAACCGCCAACTCCGTATAAATATATAAATGGCAGCCAAGAATGCTCAAAAAGAGACATGTTATCTCCATTTTTTAATGTAGTTTCAATTAACAGCCCAAAAATTAGCCAAGAGCCCTTTGATTTGCAAATTATTTTACTTTATATAATTATTTTCGGTAATTTTACGTTTTTTACGCGCTTAATACGTCCAGTATTTCTTACATTTTCATTAAAAAATTATACACTCAATCAAAAAATAATACTTTTTCTAAGGGAAATAAGGGTGATAAATTGGCATAAAAAATGTTCAAAGTACAAGTTCATTATAAAAATATAAAGATGGAGATATTCAACATGAAAATGCTCAATAAATTGCTTGTAGTAATTTTTTCAACGCTGGTTATTGGCTGCAGTTCAACTGTCTATGTAATAGAACCATCGGATAATTACGAGATCTATCAAGGAAGAAAAATTATCGAATTGGAAAAAGACGGTCTTTCACTTTCTTTAAACTTCGAGCATTACTCCGAAAATAATACTTATTTCTTTCTCTACGCCGAAAATCAGGGGGATAAAAAAGTCACTCTCTCCCCGGAAAATATCAGCATGACAATTATTTCTTCAAATGATATTAATCTTTCCGGTAAAACATTTCCGGCAGTAAATCCGGAAGAGAAATTATCGGAGCTGAACATCTATGAACACGAGCTTGATGAGACTTATGAAACTCATAGGGAATTAAACTGTTTGTTTGCAACATTCGGAGTAGTTGCAAGCATAGTAGATAATAATTCCGAAACTGACCCTGTGGATGAAGGAGGAGAATGGCTGGAGGAGATGGAAGAAGACCGTTACGAATATGAAAACACAAAAGAATCGATTCAACAAGAACGTGAATTTTGGAAAAACGAAGTGCTTAGATTAACCGAGTTAAAAAATGAAGAATCCATCGGGGGTTTGGTAATTTTCCCAATGGTTAAATCCGCGACAAGATTGGTGATTTCGATTAAAACGGAAGAGAGCATCTTTAAATTTTATTTCAAACAATTCGAGAAGGAAATTTAACAATACATTTTTCCCGATATCGTTTTCATTCGGATTAAACCGGTAGAATTAGAATAAACATTTGATCGGAATAGAGACGAGCGGTATTAATTTCCGATTGTACCGTTTCTTAAAATTGTTTTCAGTTCTTTATAATTGGGAATAATTTCTGCTACCAATTGCCAAAACCGCTGCGAATGGTTCATTTCTTTGGTATGGCAAAGTTCGTGGATGATAACATAATCTATTACTTCGTCCGGGAATTGCATCAATTTGTAATTAAAAGACAAATTACCGCGTGAGGAACAACTACCCCATCTGCTTCGTAATTTCTTCACTCTAATTCTGTTAAAGCGGAATTTGTATTTATTTGCAAATTCGACAGTTCTCGAGGGAATATAATTTTTAGCTACAAAATACATCCAGTTATTGAACTGCGACATAATGTCATCGTTAATTTCCAAATTCTTATCCGATTCCTTTTCCCTGAATGTTATCCCTTCATTTTTATAAACGGGTTCCATTCTTCTGCCGCGGTAAATCAAACCTTTCCTTTTCTCCGGCACTGCACTTAAATGCTTAATAATCCAATCCCCTTTCGAGCGTATAAATTCCTCAGCCTTTGTCACGGAAAAACCTAAAGGGACCACTAAAAAAATATTCCCCTCCCTTATATTTATCGAAACTCGCCTTGCCCGTCCGGAAAATCTAACTAAGTATTTTATTTGTCGGTTTTTATGATTGAATTTTCTTATCATTAAAAATGTAAGTCTGACAATTGAGAAATTTGAAACTTCAAATCTACAATATATATTTGAAAATTGAATTATAGATTATGCGGTCATTTTGGATTACCCCGTTGAAAATATCGAAACCTTTATTGACTCCGCTACAAAGGAAGGAGTACTCCCTGCAGAAAGAAAAATCTTCCGGTATATCGAAGAAATTGAAAAAATAAATTTTCATACTGCGATAAACAAACTATTAAAAAGGGAAGATCAATTTTTATATTGGGAGGAACCTGCCTTAGGTTACTCTTTCATTGCCTTCGGAAGCGTTTATTCTATTAGGAATAACGGTCCTGATAGAGTGGCAGGAACCGAAGAGCAATTGAATGCCTTAACAGGAAAGGTAATATCTAACGAAGATGCGTATGAGTTAAAATCCTTACCCCTTTTTGTGGGCAGCTTGAAATTTGCGCCTAACGGCAATAGCGAATTATGGAAAGATTACGCTGATTCCGATTGGTTCGTACCTCAAACGATACTGATGAAAACCGAAGGGAAATATTATCTCGTTACTTCTATTTATGATTACGATCCGAAAAATATTTTTAATGCCCGCTTAACATCGGAGTTGATGGAAGAGCTTAACACAAACGGTATTTCAGAGATCAAAACACCTAAAATCATAGATACAAACTTAAGCGATGAAGCGGAATTCGACATCTGGAAAGAGATGATTGAAAATGCTTTGGATGGCATTGCGAAAGGAGATTTCCATAAAATAGTCCTCTCACGTGAAATTAAATTGACTTTAGAGAGGGAACCCGACCTGAGCAATTTGCTTAAACAATTGGTTAACCGCTACCCTTATTGCTACGTCTTCGCATTCCGTAAAAGAGATTCGATATTTTTTGGCGCTTCTCCCGAACGACTCGCAAAATTCAGTAACGGATACGTTGAAGCGGACGCACTCGCCGGTTCAATTCCGCGCGGTAAAACGCTGGAAGAAGACCGCAAATTGGAAGAGGAATTGTTGCACAGTGTAAAAAATTTGAACGAACAGAAGGCTGTTGTCGATTTTATAGCTCAATCCTTTTCTTCTTTTGCAGATGACGTTGAATACGAATCCAAACCAATTATCAGAAAATTGCCGAACATACAGCATCTTTGGACGCCTATTAAAGCTAAACTCAGAAGCAAAAGGCCTGTATTTTCATTCTTAAAAGAGGTTCACCCTACTCCGGCAATTTGCGGTACTCCGTGGTCTGCAGCTATGAACACCATACTCTCCAAAGAAAAACATAACCGCGGTTTATATACCGGAACAATTGGTTGGTTCAATTTCAATGACGAAGGTGAATTTGCCGTTGCAATCCGAAGCGCATTAATGCAGAAAAACAACATTTACGCTTTTGCCGGTTGCGGCATTGTGGAAGGCTCAGATCCCGTAACGGAATTTGAAGAAACAAAATTGAAATTACGCCCAATCTTAAATCTCTTCGACTATGAAGAAAAAAATAAATCTTAATTATTTTTATGCGCAGGTTTTTGTTAAGCAATTAAAGCGGCTTGGATTAAAGCACGTCTGTATTTCTCCCGGTTCCAGAAACACACCTTTAACCTTAGCCTTTGCAGCTGAACGCGGAATAAAAAAACACGTTATAGTAGACGAACGCTCTTCCGCTTTCT
Organism: uncultured Melioribacteraceae bacterium; assembly: GCA_964573255.1. GTDB lineage: Bacteria > Bacteroidota > Ignavibacteria > Ignavibacteriales > Melioribacteraceae > CAYNUJ01. The sequence continues at coordinate 8,227 of CAZNJB010000020.1, read as the reverse complement.
TTGCACTTGGATTGGCAAAAAAAACTTCACTCCCTGTTGCGGTTCTCACAACTTCGGGAACGGCTACGGCGGAACTTTATCCGGCTATAATTGAAGCTTACAATTCCAGAACACCTCTAATAATTATTACAGCCGACCGTCCGCCTGAATTAATCGGAACGGGTGCGAATCAAACAATAAAGCAACATAACCTTTATGCCAATCATATAAGACTTTTTGAAGATGCCGGACTGCCAAAAACGAACCACCTTGCGATAAAACGTTTGCAGGCGAAGGCACAGGAACTCTACTATACGGCTCTGTTTAAGGACACCGGTCCGGTTCATATCAATTTCCCTTTGCGCAAACCGCTGGAGCCCTTTACGCACAACACTGAAATCGATAACGAGCTCCACAGAAAATATCTAAACGAAGATATCGCACAAGTAAAAATTAAATCAAAAACGTTAACAATAAATTCGGGCATTATAGCAAAAATTTTATCCGCTTCTCGACCGTTGATTTTGACAGGCTGGTATAATTATTCCGAAGGGTTTCACGAATCTGTTTTGGAACTTGCTAGAGCGCTTAATGCACCAATATTGGCAGATGCAACTTCGCCCCTGCGTTATCTCAAACCTGCATCCGATATTGTAATTTCCACAGCGGGTAATTTTTTAAGAACCGATAAAGCAGATGAAGAATTTGAACCGGATTTAATTTTGCAATTCGGCAATACACCGATAGTTAACTCCTTGCTGGAATATTTTGCAAGAGTAAAGACGTATAAAATATTGATTAACAAACACGGGGACATACTGGATCCGTCACGCACATTCGATAAAATTATTGCATATCCACCTGAATCATTTTGTAAAGATTTATTAAGCAGTGATAAATGGGACAGCATTCCTACCGCTCCTTCCGATTGGAAAATGAAATGGATTGAAGCGGAAAAGAAAACAGTTGAACATTTGAAAAAAGAAATTTGGAATTCCGCTTTTCCGTTCGAAGGAAGAATTACCAGAGAAGTAATACAATCGCTGCCGAAAGGCTCCGATTTATTTGTTTCCAACAGTATGCCGATTAGGGACTTGGATACATTCGGAGAGAAAACAGAAACCGGAATAAACATTTACACCAATCGCGGAACCAGCGGAATAGACGGGATAAATTCCACAGCTTTGGGTATTGCAAGTATTTCTTCCAAACGTACTTATTTATTAACGGGAGATTTAGCATTTTTCCACGATATGAACGGTCTTTGGACCGCAAAGGAATACGGAATAAATTTAACGGTAATACTAATTAATAACGGCGGAGGCGGAATATTCAAACTGCTTCCTATCGCAAAAGATAAAAAATATTTCGAGGCATACTTTACCACTGCTTTGAATTTGGATTTTGCCAAAACCGCGGAATTATACGAAGCGGAATATTGTTCCGTCACATCTTGGAAGGATTTGCGCGACAAGTTGAAATCCTCTCGATCGACCAAGGGTCTTCAAATACTGGAAATAAAAGCTGATGCCGACAAATCGGCAGAGAAAAGAATCGCCTTTTCGAAATATATAAAAAGCGTCTTTGGCAATTAAAGAAGATTATATTAAAATAAACAATATTCGCTTCAGGTACATCCATCGTGCGGGAAAGAAAAGTACCGCACCGTTACTGTTTCTTCACGGTTTTACAGGCAGCGCAAACGATTGGCTGGATGTAATAAATAACTTACCTGAATATATTCCCGCGTTTGCCTTGGATCTAATCGGTCACGGCAAAACAGATGCTCCAAATCCGGAAGAAGAATACTCCACCGAAGCACAATTGCAGCATATCGATTTCTTCATTAAAAATGTTATTGAGTGCCCACCTTTTATTTTAGGTTATTCAATGGGCGGACGATTGGCACTGCAATATGCCGTAAACAAGCCCGGAAATATTAGAGGACTTATACTCGAAAGTACCACTGCCGGGATTGAAGATGAAAAGGAAAGAGCTCAACGGGTAATTTCCGACTCTAAATTAATTGATCGTTTGCAAACCGAAGGAGTGGAAAACTTTATAAACTTTTGGATGGCTCTCCCCTTATTCGGTTCTTTAAAAAATATTGAACCGAAAAAGTATGAAGAGATAACTGCTGTAAAGAAGAAGAATTCGGCAACCGGATTGATTAATAGCCTAAAGGGATTCGGTACGGGAGTAATGCCGGATGTGTGGCATAAACTTTCCGCCTTAAGTTTACCGGTTCTTATTTTAGCAGGAGAGAAAGATTTAAAATATGTTGCAATTGGGAAGAAACTTAACGAGTCAATTAAGGATTCTCAAATGGCAGTTATTACCGGTGCGGGACATAATGTTCATTTAGAAAAGGCACCGGATTTTATTAATTTTGTGAAACATTTTTTGAATAAGAATGACAAGGATTAGAATGAATTTCGATTGGAAGAAAGTAAAGGATTATCAGGATATTATTTACGAAAAAATGGACGGTATAGCAAAGATTACAATTAACCGTCCCGAGAAGAGAAACGCATTTAGACCGGAAACCGTAATAGAGATGTATGAAGCGCTTTACGATGCAAAAGAGGACCCGAATACCGGTGTGGTTCTTTTAACCGGATACGGGCCAGCTAAGGACGGTAAATACGCTTTCTGTTCAGGTGGTGATCAAAAAATAAGAGGCGACAGAGGATATGTTGGCGCCGATGGCGTTCCAAGATTGAATATCCTCGATGTTCAGAAATTAATACGCAGTATGCCCAAACCTGTAATTGCTTTGGTAGCCGGATACGCCATAGGTGGCGGACACGTATTGCACGTTGTTTGCGATTTAACTATCGCTGCTGATAATGCGATTTTCGGTCAGACCGGCCCGAAAGTAGGCAGCTTTGACGGTGGGTTCGGAGCAAGTTATTTAGCGAGACTAGTGGGACAAAAGAAAGCCCGCGAAATATGGTATCTCTGCCGCCAGTACGATGCAAAAGAAGCTTACGAAATGGGCTTGGTAAATAAAGTTGTGCCGTTAGACCAATTGGAAGCCGAAGGCGTTCAATGGGCTAAAGAAATTTTGGAAAAGAGCCCGCTTGCAATCCGTCTTTTGAAATCGGCATTTAACGCTGAGTTAGATGGGCAAGCCGGAATACAGGAATTAGCAGGAAATGCCACACTTCTTTATTATATGTCTGAAGAAGCACAAGAAGGTAAAAAGGCATACAATGAAAAACGCAAACCCGATTTTTCAAAATTTCCGAGAGTTCCTTAATGATTAAATCGTCGGTTGAAAATATTTCGAAAGTTGACAGATGGATAATCGCAAGCAGACCTAAAACTCTGCTTGCGGCATTTGTCCCTGTAATCATCGGCTCCTCCCTGGCTGTAGCACAGGGAAAATTTAACGTACTCGCAGCTGCTGTGGCGCTTATTTGTTCCCTGTTAATTCAAATAGGCACCAATTTCGTAAATGACCTTTACGATTATCTTGCCGGTACCGACAATGAAGAACGCGTGGGTCCAACAAGAGTTTTAGCCGCGGGATTGGTTACGGTAAAGGAAATGAAAACAGCCGTTGCTTTGGTATTCGGACTCACATTCATTTTGGGACTTTATCTCGTCTATCTAGGAGGATGGATAATATTGCTTATAGGCGTCCTTTCGATATTAGCGGGTATTGCTTACACAGCAGGTCCATTTCCACTCGCGTATAACGGACTGGGAGATATTTTCGTTTTCGTATTCTTTGGGTTGGTAGGAACCGTGGGTACCTACTACGTTCAAGCTTTGGAGATAACCACACTTGCCGTTTTAACAGCAATTCCCGTAGGCGCACTTATTACAAATATTTTAATCGTTAACAATTACCGCGACATCGAAACCGATAAGGCAAACGGAAAGAATACCCTTGCGGTGCTTTTCGGAAGAAGATTCAGCAGAATACAATATTTACTCTTTCTCGTAATTTCCTATTCAGTCCCTGTATTTGTCTTTATTTACTTTAAGCAAAGCCCTTTTGTGTTCTTACCGATGTTAAGTTTACCATTGGGAATTAAACTCGTTAAAATGATTTACACATACGACGGAGCCGAACTAAACAAAACTTTGGAATTAACCGCTAAACTTTCCGGTATATATGGAATATTGTTTTCCGCCGGATTGATATTATGATTATTAAAGAACTCAAATACAAAAGCAGCAAGTTAAAATTCAAGTCTCCGTTCAAATCATCAAAACAAACATTAACCGAAAGAACCGTTTTAATATTGGAAGCCGTTTTAGATGACGGCATTTCCGTTTTTGGGGAAGCCGCTCCCCTTTCCGGGTTTTCAAAGGAAAGCTTTAGCGATTTATTAACGGAAGTTGAATCACTTGCCGGAAAACTTAATGCAGCGGATTTAGATGAAGTACAAGCGCTTATCCCTGATCTTCAGTCCCCATCGCTTAAATTTGCTTTGGAGCAGATATTCGTTTCCGCAAATAACATAAACAAACAGGAAGAATTAGTCGCAAAATTTAACTTGCTCTTTTCACTCGGGAAATTTCAAACGAAGGATTTGGAAGCGTTAAATAATAGCACGGTTAAATTAAAACTGGGGATTGAGCCGTTCGAAAAAGAAATGGAAGTTTTGCATAGTTTAACCGAAAAGATAAAGAGAAACAATATCCGTTTGAGAATTGATGTAAATGCTAATTGGACCGTTGATCAAACGTTAAAGTTTTCGGAAAGCATTGATGAAAAAATAATTGAATATATTGAACAGCCGGTTCAAAAGACATCGGAATTGATTCAGTTGGCTGATAACTGCTCTATTCCTATTGCTGCAGACGAATCAGTCTATGAGGGGAAAAATCTCGAAGCAGTAATGAATTCAAAAATAAAATATTTAATTGTTAAACCAACAGTTTTCGGCGGACTCGCAGAAATAGAAGAAAAGGTTACGGCACATACGCACAGCAAAGAAATTATCATTTCATCCGCACTGGAATCGAGTTTGGGATGGAGCCATTTGGTCTATATTGCAAATAAAATATCACCGAATAATATTCACGGACTTTCAACATTCGATTTGTTCACAAGCCAACCTTACAATATCGAGTATGCGGCAGAAAGGAATACCATTTCACTTTTATTCCCGCAAAACATACGAGGTGGTTTATGAGCAAACTCGGTAGTAATTGGTTAAAATATAAAGTACAAACGAATCCCGAACGGACTTTTTTTGTCAGCAAAACCGAAACGTTGAGTTTTAATGAGTTTGCTTCGCGTGTAAAAAATTATTCGGATAATTTAAACTCGCTGGGACTCGAAAATGCGGCGACTGTAGGAGTAGCCGGTAAAAACTCAATTGATTACATTGCCGTTGTTTTCGCATTATGGGAAAGAGGTATAACACCTGTATTATTCAATTCGCGATGGACAAAAGAAGAAATTGTTCTCACCGCAAAACATTATTCCATTCGACAATTCATAAACGTTGAAAATTCGGAAATATCATTAATCGATTTTGACTTCTCCGGAAACGGTAAAGCTTATAACGCTCCCAACGGAGATACCGCGGTAATTATATTTACTTCCGGTTCTACCGGTTTACCGAAAGGAGTTGAAATTACTTTCGATAATTTGTTCAACAATTTTAGCAAAGTTAAAAGTCTGGCAAAAATTAACGAAAACGATTCTTGGATTGCGAGTTTACCTTTCTATCACATAGGTGGATTTGCTATTGTTACTCGCGCGCTTCTGGGGAACAATCTAATCTGTGTTCCCGAATCCTTAAGTGTGGAGCACATTACAGAAACTTCTGAAAAGTTTCATCCGAATTTAATATCGCTTGTTTCCACCACATTGCGGAGATTGATGGAAACGGCGCCGCATATATTTAATCACTGCAAAGCGGTTTTTGTTGGAGGCGGCCCGGTCGATAATTCGTTAACGGAAAATTCGTTGAGTAAAGGAATCCCTATTTACAAAGTTTACGGCTCCACTGAAACATCTTCGATGATTGCCGCGGCAAGTTACAACGATTTGCGATTAAACCTTTCTCCCGCAGGTAAAGCTTTGTGTGGAGTTGAAATAAAAATATTCGACGATGATAAAAATCCGCTTCCGCCCGATACCCCCGGGTTAATAGGCGTTAAAAGCGATACCGTTGCAAAAGGTTATTACCTTAATGAAAAAATGTGGGAAGATAAATTTGCGGGCGATTATTTCCTTACCGGAGATTACGGAAAACTCGACATTAAAGGCAATCTTTATATTGAAATGCGCCGGGAAGATTTAATTGTAACTGGCGGCGAAAATGTAAATCCCCACGAAGTGGAAGCTGCTATAAAAACATTGCAAAATGTATCCGACGCTTATGTATTCGGAGTAGATGACGATAAATGGGGAGAGATGGTTTGCGCATTAATTGAGACGAACAAGAATCTGGATTTGGCTTTACTGAAAAACAAATTAAAAGAAAAACTTGCCGGATATAAAATTCCTAAAAGAGTTGCTTTTATTTCCGAGTTACCCAAAAATGAAATGGGGAAAATCGATAAGTTGAAAGCGGCAAAATATTTGGAATTGAAGGGAACAACGCTTTAACAAAGGAGCAATTAGCGGGGCGGGGTTAATAGAACGCGGATAACACGGATTGAGACGGGATTTTCACGGGTAATATATTCTTAAACGTAACGTTACCTTATCGAAAGGCTTAATTTTCTGTATCCTTTGAGAATAGCTTTGTGAGCTTACCGATTAAATTTTCATTCACTACTAATCACGGTAAAAAACATCGAGGCAAGCGGAACTAGTTGGACGAATTTAACATTTAGCATTCAATTTATCCGTGTAAATATGTTGCATTCGTAAGTTCACCTAATTGCTGGTTAGGCTACAATTACTAATTTAGAAAGAATAACCTATCCCAATTAATAATTGGACGGTGAAATATTCTTGATCATAATTTTCTAGATTCCTTATACCTTCATCAAACCATATTGAATGAGTGTATCTGAGTTTCAACTTTGAAGTAAAGAAAAAATAATCCGTGTTTTCGTTTAATTGTAAAGAATATTCTAAAAAACCGTTCACACCTAATCCAGAAGATGCTAATTTATCAAACAGAACTGTATCAACCTCTAATATTCTATTAGTAATTATGAAAGACGGACCTAATCCATAAGAAAAATAATTGTTTATTTTACTTTTATAATCCAAATCGAAATTGTGGTTTAAAAGTTTTATATCTCCCCAAAATGGAGGGGGCGATGGATTTGGGCTAGGATCATATCTTTCAAATTTTAATATATTCTCTTTGGTAGTTTGTTGGTAACTATACTCAAAGACGAAATTATAACCGAAAAAATCGTCTCTTTCATAACTCAAACCATAAAAAATGTATGAGTGAAATTTTTTATCTTCCATTATTTTAGTAGAATTCTCAGAGTTAATTATATAATAGCCAAAACCAATATTTGGAGCAATTTTATTCTGCGATTTAATTATCGTATTACTTAATAAAAAAAGTACTGAGATTAAAATTATTTTTCCCATTACTTTACCAATAACAAATGCTTTGTGGTTTTTGAATAATAATTACTATTAACACCTTTTAATTCAATCGTATAGTAATAAACACCTTCAGCAAAATTATCTAAATCGATAATTACTTCATATAATCCACTTTCTTTTTCTACATTAACGGGTATAGCGACAACGGTATTATAACTGTTTTCTATTGTAATTTTAACCCAAGATTTTTCTGGGACTGAGTAATGTATTACCAGAGAGGGATCGTCAACAATAGATGAATTACAACTAATCAACATTAATGATAAAATCAATGCTGTTAAATAATAGTATTTCATATTAACCACACTATTAAATTAATTATTTGTAGCCTAACGACGTGGCAAATAACTCGCCGCCCTTAATTACAAAGTTAAATAAAAAACAAAATTAATTATTTATAAGCCGTGCTTATTCATCCTTTGGACAAGCGCGGCGACAAAACTTCAACTTTTATGCTAAACTGTAATAACAATGCCAAACAACATTTCTAAACTTAAAACTTTCACTTCAGCCCGCACCGGTTCTACGGACGGGGTGATTTGCTAGTTATACTACGCTTTAGAATTATATTATATCTAGATGTAATTCCTTAACTTTTTCATCAACTTCATTTCCAACAATTTTTAGGAATTTATTTTCAATTTCCTTTTTATCCATTTTATTAATTTTATCAATTTTTGTTGCATGTCTATCATTAAT
>CAZNJB010000019.1:0-70328 GCA_964573255.1 uncultured Melioribacteraceae bacterium | reverse complement strand
GGATTTCGACCATCCAATGGTAATTCCCATTTTTGTCTAAAATTGCGTAATTATTCATTAACAAAGGATGTGGTACGATTAATTCGTTATCCTGCTTAAAGCCATGTGCTTTAAGCCAATTTTTTTGATTAGAGGAAAGCTTGAGGAATGTCACCGATCCATCAGTAGGAATACGTTGATCCGTCAATCTCAAATCAGAGTTGGTAACGAATTTATTCGCAACACTTGGCGTCCCCGATGTACCGCCCAACGCCGCCTTTTCTTCGTCGGTAATCTCATTAAAAACGACATCTGCACCGCCATTACCAATTTTTAGTTTTTTTGCGTCCTCTTCCAAATAAGGCTCGCCATTATCTAACGCTGGCTTATTAGCCGATGTTCCTCTATTTAATTGCAATTTCCCTGTGGGCATAATTATTCTCCTATCTTAAAAAATCATAAGTTTGTGTCTCTGTTGAGAAATCGAGCGTGGTCGATGTGTATTTAAAATCATATTGACTATAAATATTTGCCGCAACGATCGAATCTTCTCCGCTAGTTTGTGAAACCACCATGCCTGAAATCGACGCCGAAGAAGATTTTGAAAAATTCAACCCACTTCCAGCATTCGCAACCGCTAACACCCCCACATTGCTATTTGATGCGAATAGAATTTTATTTTCTCCCGTGCCTGCGGCACTGCTCAAATTATCTTCAGCCGCCGAATTTCCTTTAGCAAGCTTATCCTCTCCGGAGTTTGCCACTGCGGTTACATTATCTAATCCGCTTCCGCTTGTTACAGTTATGTTGTCTACTTGTGCAGCCATTATGATATTACCAAATTGTCTTCGCTATATTTGAAAAGCTTCACTTTGTACAGAATAAAATAATCGGCTGTCCCGGTTGGGTTTTGCAGCTTAAATTTTATTCCGCCTTTATCGATCGGACGGAAGAGCACATTAAAACTACTTTTGTATTGAGCAGCCGGAGCGCTGGTTATAAAAGTTGTATATGTTCCGACCTCATTTATCAATAAAATTTGAGTTGATAAATACTCGATTTCAAGTTTGAATAAATCGCTCGAATACAGTTGAAACGCTCTTTGTATCTCCGCAAAATATTCCTCTAAGGGAGTATAGTAAACCGCTTCAACTTTCTGTGCCGGATATGAAAGGATTGAGGGCGTTCCATATAAAAGCGTCCAGCCATCAGCTACGCCATCGGAGTTGCCGTCAACCCACTGCTGCTCATTCAAAACATCCTGAACGAATGCTTTGTCAACTCCGCCGTTATTGGCAACCGATATTTTATCTCCATAAATGCTCATTTATGCTCAACGGCTCCGCAGCTGCACAATACAAACTACGGAGCCTTATTTATTGGTTGTTTTCGTTAGTTTATCACAAGGTTATCGCGGAAACCGGTAACGAGAACGCTGATAACCGTAGGAGCGGTTTTTTCCGAAACCAAATTTGCTTTTTCATAAGCAAATTCAAGAGCCGGACGCGTAACGCCGGTTGCGACTTCGAACGTGTAACTTTGTCCGCTATTCGTAGTCAGTTCAACAGATTTAACTGTTTTAGTAACCAGCTCGTGAATGAATGTACGAATGCTGCTATCTGCGGCATAAAAGATGATCTTGCCGTTGATCTTCTGCCCGAGCGTTACAGTGCCGAACGCGCCTTCGTCGTTTTCGCCTTCAATATCTATCACAATTGATTTAAGCGCTTCCGGAGGGCATTCCAATGCAGTGTCGGCTAAATCTTCCTTAACCTTCAAAGTCAACTGCCTTGCGCTCTTCTGAGTCGAAGCTTTCGTCACTCCGCTTATTGTTGTAAAAGCCATAATATCCTCTGACTATTGTTTTTTGAAAAATTCCTTTGCTAAGGGCAAAACATTCCTTATTGCTCTTTCTCCAAAATAGAAGCCGATAACAACAAAGTTTATTACCCAAAAAGCAGATTTAATCTGCTCATCTTGAATTTGCCACGATTGACTGAAAACTTGAAAATCTATGTAAGCCAAAGCATAAGCGAATAAAGGACGAAATGCACCTCTTAAAAAGATCAAAAGCGTCCCAATTAACGGGATGCTTCTTAAGTCGGTTACTGTTCCTTCATAATCGCGTATTCTTTCATTCAGATTTTTTTCGGCTTCGTTTTGTAGTTTGAATAACTCAATCTCTTGTTTATGTAGAACATCTTTCAATTTCAATTCAAACTCCGCCTTCTCCATTTCGCTCATACTTGGCGGGAAATATTCTTTAACCGTGTCAACAACTTTCTCTGCGAGTCCGCCGGTAAAAAAGTTCGCTATCGAATCTAAAACTCCCATCATACCTTCCTTATATCAATTCTCTTAAACCATCCCACATATTTTTCATTTACTTCATTGCTCAGCATAAGTTCAATGTAAGTCGCGCCTTGCAAAATGTTAAGTAAGTTGAATATCAATTTTTCTCCGTTCCGAGCGAGCGACACCTTCAACGTGCTGAGTGTTTGATTGCCGAATATTCCATCGGCAGCGATGTTACTGTAAAACTTTTCATTTCTATTTAGTATATTCAAAACAATCTGGAGATTCTTGACCGCCGAGGATAATCCCATATTTACCGCCTGTTCAAAAAGCTCCTCGGCAATTTCGAAAGGGAGTAAATCACCTTTCAGTTTATCCCAATATTCCGATTTATAAAAATCTTTCACTAACTGCTGCAGCGCAATTGCGTTATCAAGATTATGAGGAAATCCGGGTGTGTTTCTCAGCGAATCAATTATCTCCCAGCCTTCCCAATCCGGATGGAATCTGCGAGCAATACCTTTATATGTCTCGCCACCGCGATCGTCGGGATCGTTAACATATCCGCCTTCGAAACCGTCCAACTTATCGTGTGCTCTATCAAAATTATCTTCACTCATTAATCTTCTTATCGCCTTTAATGATTTTGAAAATCTTGATGACCGTGAAAATCAACGTTGCAAATAGAACTGCTATTTTCATAACCGACTCAATAATAGAGAGTGTTGGCACGCTTGCAAAGACAAGAGCGCCTGTATTTACCGTGAGTATTGTAAAAATATCAATATGCTGTTTCAAAGTTCTCATCTCCATTTTAGCGCCGGGGAAAGCCCTTGATTAAAAGGCTTCCCCTATTTATATCATCACGCTGCTCGGATGTTCAATTAAGGTTGAATCTTTTGAACTGCCGCGACATCTTTTTCGAGTTTCACACCGTAGCGAGTTGTAAACGTATATACTCCGCCAAGATATTCCGCGCGTTCACCACCAACAATTTCGATTTCGGTCTGCACAACGAGGTGCATATGCTTCTTTCTCCAGCCGAGGACATTGCGCTTAACATTGTTAGCCGGAATAGCGTCATCGATTGTTCCATCTGCCTTAGTAAGCGGAATCATCGTTGTTTTTGATATTCCAAAGCCAAAGAGCTCGGGAAGCTGACCCTTCTGTATGTTTGCCTGTTGAATTGCCATCCACTGCTGCATTCCGGTTTCTGTTAATACCGATTTGCGGTCGGTTGATTTCATCAACGCGAAGCGGTCGTTTTCGAGAACTTTGTTGTTATCGAGAATCTCTTCCATGTCTGCAAGATCGGCACTTGTGAAACTTGTTCCAGCCCAGGCAACTTTATTCGCAGAATTAATGTTGCGAATGATGTGGTCGGCTATAGACGCCAATATATTTTCTTTGAACATCTGTGCAATCTCTTCCGCGTTAGACTGTAAGAGATCCTCGTTGCTCTGAACGACGTCTATATTTCTAATTACTATCGGATCGGAGCTGTATTCATAAATGTCGAATACCTGCTCGCCTTTGGTAATATCTTTGATGGTTAACGGTAAACCAGCTCCAACGCTTAGGTTGTCCGTTCTCTTTACAGATGCACCGGAGGCAATTGTAGGAATGTGAATTTTGTTGCCGCCTTGACGCGCAAGGGTTTCGAGAGACCTATTGAACATAGTGTTCAATTGCGGGTCTTCATATAGGATCGAATAAATTTTATCCGCCCATAATTCTTTGATGAATCCCATAATTTTACCTTCTATTTAATTTTAATTAGTTGTCTTCGTTCTGCTGTTTTTCGGAGTCGCTTTCTTCGCTCTCCGAAGCTTTTTCGGCTTTCTTTTTATCGCGCAAAGCCTTACGCGCTTCTTCCACTAACTCGCCGAACTCAGCGGGAGTGAATGTTTTGCCGGTAAGTGTACCGAGCGTTTTAAGAAAATCCTCTAACATTTCGTCACCTTTATTTTTTATTGATTCGGATTTGCTTGCCATTCGGCGCGCAGCTGATTGAACAATGCCGGATTGCTTTCCTTAACTTCCATATACTTTTTCGGATCGTTCAAAAGGTCTTTGTAAGTGAGCGCGCTGCCGTCTTCCTTCTTAGGAAGAGTTATCGGGTTATTGATGTTAAGAACCGGCTGCTTTTCTGCAAACGATTTGAAGTCCTCTACTCTGCCGGCATAAGATTTTAAGAGGTCTTCTTTTTGAGAGGGTAAAAACTTTTTGTCGGCAATAGCTTTATCGATTTCAGCCTCCAGTTTATCCTCTTCGGTTTTACTTAATTTTGCAGTAAGAGCCTCAACGGTTGAAGCCAACTTTTCAACTTTTGCCTCAAGACCGTTTTCGGAAGTGGAAGTTCCGGACTGAGAGATAACGTTTATCATCTCGCCGAATTGCGATGCGAATTCTTTCAGCTCGTCAACAGCTTCAAGTTTTTTCTGAACCTCAGAAAGTTTTGTGATCGCATCTTCCGCTTTGCTTTCCTCGGGAAGTCCGAGAATTTTGTTCAGTTTAATCAACTGTTCTTTATTCATTTTATCCTCGTGTTGTTTGAACTCTATTTTATTATAACCGCCGAAAAGAACCGCTCCTTCTTTTTTGCGGTCAAACTTTTGCATTTTGATTTGAGGGATTTTAGCAGCCGGAAAGTTTGTAACCGCAACAGCAGCGAGATAAAGTTGTTCCGGTTCACGTTCGTTTTTCCGAACTACTTCTATTTCTATTGATGCGTAACGATAAGTAGTACCGTCATAATACCAACTTAAATGATTCTCCTCTTCCGGCATTACATAAAGATATGTACCATCGGTGCTAACTGCTTGTATCCAGCCGAGCGCCGAATGGTTCGTAATCATCTCGCCTTTATCGTCAAATTTTCTATGATCGGGAATGAAAGGAGCCGCCATGAAATTGGGATCATAAGTATCCACAAGCTCTTGGAGAATTTCAGGAGTTATATCGCCCTGCGCATATTTTCCTATTTTACTAACCGCTATCCAATCCGGCATTTTATTTCCCGTTATTTCGTTTTTTCTTTTGATCGTAAAATCGAAAACGGATTGCTGCTATGCAAGGAAATAAAATCTAAATAACGTATCTATCCGTTTTTTCCTTTAACGAGACTCTCTTTGTTTTTACTTTAATGCAGTAAATTTAACGAGGTACAAATGCTGAGCGGTTATTATATAAACGAAAACGATTTGCTGCCATACATAGATTCGACGGAGCTTAATTCGATAACGACTGTTATCGACAGCTCGAGTGGATTGACAAACGTACAGCAAGCTATTATTAATAGATGCAGCTATGTGGACAGTCAGCTCTCGGATAGATATGAAACCCCATTTGATTTGAATGACGCAACTCAAGCCAAGTACGTTACTAACGCACTAAAGCAAGCGATTGCCTCAATGGTTCTGTACGACCTATTAATAAACTACCAATCCGCATCGGAGGAAGTAGCAAAAGTGCGCGAGATGAATTATAAAAATGCAATCCAATTCCTTACAGACATACGTAACGGGAAATTGAGTTTAATAACCGAACTTGACGACCTCGGAGAGAAAGTTGACAGGTATTATTTCAAAAGCACAAAGCGGATAGATGAAAGTTTTCATTAAACGTTAAATCGTTCTTTGAATTTTTGTGAGCTCATTGCACCTCCTCCCAAAATAAGGACGGGACCGACCCGACAAAGTTGGTTTTTCGAAATGAAAAACCCATGCAATCGGGAGGTCCCGGTTTTGGGTAAACAGTTAATTCGTTTTTTAACAAATCAACGGTTTTCCCGGCGGAAATATAATAAAAAACGAATTAATCTTTAGGAGTTATTATGATACCTTACATCGGCGGGAAATCATATTTGGCGAGTTGGATAATTTCCAATTTTCCAAAGGATTACCAAGAGAAAACATACGTCGAAGTTTTCGGCGGAGGCGGCTGGGTCCTATATAAAAAAGAACCAAGCTCCATCGAAGTTTATAATGATTTAAATAGACACTTAGTCAATTTATTCAAAACGATAAGAGATAACTTCGAGGAGTTTAAGCATCGTGCGGAATGGACTCTCCATAGCCGCGAAATGTACAACGAGGCAAGAAAGAAATTATCCGACGACGAGTTTCTATGCGATATTGAAAAAGCCATGCATTATGCAATTCAGCAAATACAATCTTTTGCTGGGTTAGGCGGTTGGGGTTATGCCATTACTGCGGATAAAATTGTTTCCGGCAAATGGCTGCCATTTTTACGCCGACTCGATTTGATAAATGCACGGCTTAAACGAGTTCAGATTGAATGCCTCGACTTTGAAGATGTTATTAAAAAATACGATACCGAAAAAACATTGTTTTATGTCGATCCGCCTTATGTTGAGAAAGAATATTATTACAACAAAAACAACGTGAACTTCGGGTTTGAGGATCACGAACGATTAGCCTCTCTGTTACAGAACATAAAAGGCTCGTTTGTTCTTAGTTATTATGAACACAAACTTGTAAGAAAACTTTATGGGAATTGCAGAATAATTTCTAAGCAAACAATTAAACACAGCAGAGGTTCTGTGGGCAAGTACAAACACATGAATAGACCAAGAGCCACAGACCTTTTAATAATGAATTATTGACCGGTGGAGTTGGATGGATTTCCTCTGCACCCAAGGGAGAGCAAAAGTTTATTTGCTCTCCCTTAAAACAGAAATAATAAAGGATTTATGTAATGACATTTGATATTTATGACAATTTAATTACAAAGCTAAACGAAGCTCCGGACTTGTTCGCCGGAGGCACGCCGGCTTTTAGAGGCGAAATGGGAAAGACAACAATACCCAAAGCGCCTTCGTGCATTTTGCTCCCGGATATTGCAACTCCGATGAACCTCGACGAAATAGATGACGATTCCGGCAAGGATAAAAAACTCTTTTTCGTCGCCAACCTTTTCGTTCTTTCCACACGGAAGAAAACACAGAGCGAAGCCGAGGATGCAGCTTTGCAGCTTGCGCTTGATATAATTGACAGAGTTCAAGGAGTTGAGCAAACAGTTACGGTCGGCGGCAGAACGGAAAGTAATTTTTGGGAATTGTCGAATGTGGAATTTGTCGAAAGGAGTGCATCCGGATGTGTAATAGCACTGGAATTCAGAATGCCGGTGTATTTGTGAGTTGCGCTGCTAATTTAATTTTACTTTTAATATGGTGAAAACGTGGTGAAAATTAAAAAACTTTCAAAATTGGTATAATGATATGGCAAAGAGAAAAACAGAGCGTTCTGAGAGAGAGATCATACTCGAATTCATCAACCTCGGTCGCGGGCATTTGGCAGAGAAAGAGAAGCTCGCCGCAGAGTTGGGAATTTCTCTTTCGACACTAAAATACAGAGTTAAAAAGTTTAAGAACGGCGAAGGAATCGGACGCAAAAAAAGGCGCGATGCCGGCATTCCCAAAAAAGAGCCGGAGCTGAGAACAAAACTCGCCTTCTTTGCAGAACTGGCAATGGGTAAGTCGGCGGATCAAGCCGGAGCAGAGCTTGGATTGACGGAACACCAAACAAACCGGCTTTCAAAAGAGTTTGCCAAACAGGACAAATGGCGCGCGCTGCGTAATGCTCCGCAGTTGGATGACCTACGTGAACTCGTGAAAGATATACTCCGTTTAGATATAGCCATCGTCGATGCTGAGATGAACGGAGCATTCAAAGCAGAGCTTAAGGATCGGACAATCGTCATTCCGGTTGAAGAGCTGAAGGATATTCAAAACATACTTGCTCATTGTATACAGCGCGACGAAATGGCAAAAATCGATCCGGCGTTTGCTAATCTGTCAAAAGACGATCTAATAAATATCCGTGTCGCTTACCTCAAAGAATATTTTCTCGAAAAGAAAAATGCAGTGGACTTTGCCAGATTAGAAAGAGCGACTAAAATAAGTACACCGGAGCGTCAGCTTGATCTCGACATTGCTTATGCCTTGATAGATCACTTTAAGCCGGGACTGGATGAAACGGCTAAGATTAAAATACTTCGTTCAATAGTGGCAAGAGTGAAGGCGGAACGATGAGCTTCAGTTTAATTGAAAAACAGTTAGTCGAACGAGAACGGATTCTCGAAGAACGGAAGCTGGAGCTTCAAGACCTTGTAGTCGATATTACCGAAGCGGAGCGCAATAAGGTTCGGCAGAAAGCCTCCAAGGGAATGCGCGGTTTTTGGTTCTTTGCAAAGAAAGTTTTTCCTGAATATTTCAAATATCCTTTCGGACGTTTGCACAAAGATATAATCAAAGCCGCATTCGAAAAGAAAAGAACCGTTGATGTTTTCGCTGCGCCTCCGGAACACGGAAAAACAACATTGTTGAGAGTGTTCAAAATTTGGTCTGCTATTTACGGTCATTATCATTACATCATTAAAGTAAGTGAAACTCAAGACCTTTCGACATTAGACCTTGCAATAATGAAATTAGAGTTTGAGCAAAACCCTCGGTTAAAGTTTCTTTACGGAGACCTCCGAACACACGGCAATTGGGAGGAAAGCCAGTTCGCAACAGCGCCGACGGAGTGGAACAAATACGGAACATTCTTCGAAGCATTTGCTTACGGCATTCCGCCGACCGGTCGCGTCTGGAAATTTTTCCGTCCGGAGTTTTGCGACATAGACGATCTTGAGAATTATAAGAAGTCCGCGAATGTTAATATCAGCAGAGAGAAACTGCAATTCATTAATAACGATATCGTGCCGAGGATTAGCGAGAAAGGTCACGTCATTTGGTTCGGCAACAATGCGCGGAAGACAATGGCTTTGAACATGATAATCGAGATGAAGGAGGAAGACCGGAGGTTTGAATATCCGGCTTTCCGGATTCATGTTTATCCGGCATGGAATAAACGTAAAGGAAAAGCGGAATGGCATGAACGATATCGATACAAAAGCGAAGAGGAAATGCGAGTCGGACTCGGAGTTGGAATGATGACTTGGCTGGGGAATTATATGCAGTCTCCTATTGTTCCGGAGGGAGGAATATTCAAGAGAAAAGATTGGCAGGAGTTTAGTAAACTTCCGAAAGACGCCGTTGGTATTATTCGCTGTGACCCCGCTTCGGGGAAGAAGAACTGCTACAAAGTAGCCGTGGTTCTTTTGTATTCCAAAAGCACGCGGAAGTTTTATTGTCCGGCTGCTTATGTAAGACAAAGCGATTGGGAGCCGTACTTTCAAGCTCTTTATGATTTATATGAACGTTTCGAAAATCAATTGATTCGAATCGACTGGGAATCAAATTTTTACCAAGATCAATATTTGAAATTCAGAGAACTATATCCTTCTGTAAAGCATAAACCGGACTTACCGATTAAGCCCGTGGATATTAAGTCTAATAAGGATATAGACATTCAAACGCTTGCCATTCCTTATGAATTCGGGAAGCTGATGTTCTCTGAAGACTTTGCCGAAACGAACGACGGACAAGAAGCACGCGCACAGTTGCTCGGTTATCCGGATTATCCGTACGTCGATTTTCCGGACGCGCTTTCAAGAGCATACAAAGAATTATTCAAAATGTTCGCCGGATACTTGAGCGAAAGCCAAGGCGGACGAGATCATTACGAATCATTAGGGAAAACAAGAACCACTCAATTTAGATAGGATTTGTTATGGAATTTAGAATTGGAAATTTATCAATAAGTTTTGCAAAACGTAAAACGGAAGAGCCGAGAAAGCCGGTTAATAATCCTTCCGCATTACCTTCAAGCGATTACATATACGCACCGCTGAGGACTGCATTGCTGCCGACACCGGCGGAATTGCGATACGCTTTGAATGCAATAAAATCCGATCCGAGACAAGTTCTCGATGTTATACGGAAACTCCCTCAAGCTGCACCGCATTTAGGCGGACTAATGGGAAAACGCCAAGACGCGGTTCTTTCACTCGAATTCGAAGTAAGTCCGCCGAAGCTTTTTGCGGAGGATAAAAACGAGCTGAGGAAGTGCGAAGAGATAACCAACCGGTTGCACAAATCGAATTTTGATAAGCTGCTAAAGAACCTTGTAAACTCGGTATTATTCGGGCACAGCGTAACAATGCCTCACTGGATTCTGGATTCGAGAAATCAATATTATGCAATGTTTGAACCTATTGATTTTATTCACTTCACTAAGAAGGACGGAAAGATTGTATTGATCGCCGATAAGCGGGACAAGGATTTCTTAATAACGATAGGCGATAATGCAAACCTAACCGGAGCGAATGATAAGAATTATCTTGCTCAAAAACTATCCGAGCAAAAGAGTAATGTGATCTTTTTGGATATTGATGAAAACACTCTTATAACATCTTCCACAAATCCATTCGAAGGTCTTGAGCGAGATTATATTGGCGGATGGATGAGACCGCTGCTATACTTAACTCTTCTGCTTCATTATGATATACTCGATTGGGCGAAATTCAACGAGATGTATCAAATGCCTTTGCGAGTTGGGAAATATGATTCCTTTGCATCCGATAAAGCCGTTGACATTTTGAAAACGGCAGTTAAGAATCTCGGCAGCGATGCAGCGGCGGTGATTGATAAAGCGACTGAGATTGAGTTTGTAGAAAGTAAAAGCGCAAAGGACGGAAGCGGTTATGCAAAGTTTGCCGAGTATATCGAAAACAAACAAAGCGTTCTTATCCGCGGCGAAACACTTACTACACAAGTGGATTCAAAGGGCGGCAACAGAGCTCTTGGCGAAGTTCACATGCAAGTTGGAGCAGACAAGCTGTTGAACGATATCAAAACAATAACTCCAGTTGTACAAAAAGGAGTTATTGAGAAAGACTACTTTTTCAATTACGGTCTGCCTCCGGAAGGAATTTATCCGAAGTTCAAAATATACCCGAAGGAATTCAAAGATACTGAAAGGCTGGCACGGATAATTCAAAACTTAAGCAGCGCCGGATTGGAATTTTCAAAGAGCTGGGCGCATGAACAATTCGGTACTAAGGCTCCTGCTGATGAAGAAGATAAATTCGGCGGCAAAGGTTCATTATTGTTATAAATATGGAAACGGATGAGCGCAACAAATGAAATAATGAATGAAATTATTAAGCATTCGCTATTGATGAAAATCGGCTCGAAAGCCGTTCTGATAATTAAACAGCGAACTGCAAAAGGTATATTCTTATCTGGCAGCTCTTCCAATGCAAACCGATACAGTACAAAACCTTTTGCTATGCCGCTGGGCGCAGTTAAAAAGAAAGACGTTCTGTGGAAAATGTTGAAAGGCGAATACAACGATGAGACAGAATTGTTCCGGACAAAGTCAAAGAGGTTATGGGTTGTAATTAAACGCGGCTACAAATGGCTGCGCGAAAAAAGCGGAAAGCAAAGCAGCAGAGTTGATATGCGCTGGAGCGGTAAGCTGTTGAGAAGTCTGCGCGTGTTGAAGGTCGATCCGGCTTCCGGCGTTATTGAAATAGGTCACGGAGATGCACAAAATAAAAAGCTTGCTGAATATCATAATGTCCTGGGAGCCGGTAAATCGAAAAGGCTGCATAAGTATTTAGGCTTAACTGAAAAAGAGCTTGAGGAGATGGTAAAAAGGATATGAAACGAGGCGTTCGTCATTGGTCATTTGTCATTAGTCGTTTAGGAGATAAATGAAAACGTATATTCATCCGGATATAGTTTTACCGGCGGGAACTGTTAAAGTTGAATTTTATGATTACGACGCTGCAACGGCAACAGAGAATATGCCGAATGTAATAAAGGCAGTCGGGGATGTTGAGGAAGGCTTTGGATTCGGTATCGGAGAGTTTTGGGCAAGCGATTGCTCTTTCACGTTTTGGAATAAAGACAATTATGTTTTAGGTACGCTGCTAAACACGTTAAGCCTGGGCGTAAAAGTATTGGTTGACAACGAACTCTACTTCATAGGAGATATTGACATTAACAGTGTTGATCCGAATGTTCACGAGTTCACTTCAGGCAATGTCATCGGCGAAATTAGAGTTGATGCCGTACACAGATTCGCATCTTTAACAGAGAATAAAATTTCCGATCTTTATGGTTTCTTGGCTCCACTTTCAGACCCGACTACCGGTCATATAACGCTGGCAACAATAATGAAATATATTGCAGCGCACATCGGAGCCAAAAGCGCCAATAAAACCGATATAGAATACATCGACGCCAGGGAGTTTTACGCAATAGGTCAAACCAATAAACACCAGCTGGACGATTTGGTTTTTAAGAGCGACTATTTCCAAGTTGTTACGAGCAATAATAACTATGCCGCGAGAATTAAGAATGAATTTGAATTATTATCCGAGCTAACAAAAGAGTTGTTTTTTTATCCTTCGCTTTACTGGGACGGGACAGATTTAATCTTATCGATCTATGAGAAAGATATACAACGCACCGTTACACCCGGCGATATAAAGTTCACAAAGCCGAGTAACAAATATGCGCTGCAAAAGTTGATTGTTGAACTCGACAACATGCCGGATAATTTTAATAAATCCGGATTAAGTTTCGAGGCGGTAACAAACTATCCTCACATCAACGATAATCTTGAATTGAAAATGCACATTACGAATATCGACAGAACCGACGGTAGTTGGAATACAAATATGATTCTTTATCTGCCCAACGATGCATTTAACGGCATTACCGCAATCGATTACGTTTCAAATGTTTACCCGGGTTATAACGCATACACCAGCCTTCAAGAGGCAATATATTACGCTTACAAAAAGAAATACTATGATTACAATAAATGGCGAAAGGTAATAACGAGAGGATTAAAGGCAACTTATAATTCGGTCAGTTCAATGAAATATTTAATGCCCGGCTACCGGTTCAGTTTATTCGGACAGACGCACTACATCCACTCGGTAAAGAAAAGCCTCATGAGGAATGAGAGTGAGGTTGAGGCTTTGATTTTAATATAAAATTATTTAACCAGTAGTATTCATTGCAACATACTGGTAATCATTATATGTGTCCAACACTTTATCTTTAATGCGCGGATATAGGTTTACCCGTTCGAGCAACCAGAAAGCGAACATAATAAAAGAAAGGAGGAATACGCCAATAACTGTAATTATCAGTAATATTAATGAAGATTTAATAATATATGAAAAGAACAATGAAAGCTCTTGAGCTTTATTTCTCTCAAAATACTCGCGGTGTTTAGGCGCTAGAGATTCGAGAATCTCATTTCTTTCTTTGACAAACTTAATAATTTCCTTCTTCTTTTTTCGAGCGAACAGTATGCTGGATAAGAAAATAAGGTGGGATTCATGAGTCAACCTTATTAATGCATTCATCTCTTCCCAGCGAAGTTTGAAGGCAGGGTTATCGAAAGGAATATTATTCTTTAGCGCATATTCAAATAATTGATCGCGCAAAACAAATAATTCGTGTCGCGTTGAATCAACAAAATATTCTCTTATAAAATAAAACCATAATACAACAAAGATAATAATATTTATAACCGAAATAATTATTGTTTCATTCGTCATATTTTATCCTCATGCCTTGTTGTTCCATCTTCATTTATACCGGAGGAAGTTTTCTCAGGCCAATACTTCTTTTGTCTATTATCGTAATCTTTAGCAAAATATTTAGTGTTTTTTCTTCTTAGTCTCCGCTCGCGAAGAGCCCATATTACAGAAACTCCGGTTAATGTCCAACTAATATAAAACGATCCGCTGATATTTACAAGAGTCTTATAAAACACATCTACATTTATAACACCTTTATCAGCTAAATGTTTCAACATATCTGCAATAAAATAAGTGCATATTACTAATCCTATTGTTCTAATTGCAGTGCGTAATGACACCCATTTCTCTCTTATCATAGATCACCTATTAATTCATGTTTTCCCGCTTTATCGCAAAGCCGCTTACGGTTAAGGATGTATGTATTTTGATTTAAGTTGTCCGGTTTTTATATAATACGCCGCTAAATGTCCATTTTCATTTGCTTCCGGCTGTAAAAAAGGATTGTCGGTTACGCAATTTACTTCGAACTCATAAGTACTGTCTAATGGCGTTCTGGTTACGTAATATCCATATGCAGCCGAGGTTGCTCTGGTGGGCGTATAAGTTTGCAATATATAATCTGTGGCAATTTGCAATTTCATCGGACTGAATCTTCCTATAAAACTCTGCGCTCTTGCCCATGCTTTTTCGGCTTCCGAGTTTGGTAGTTCAAATATTAAAGGACAAGCCATTGCTTCGTCATAGTATTTCTGCTCTTCTGAAAACTCCCTATGCATTCCCGGTGTCAATACTTCATCCTTTGCAATAAAACCAGTTATATTATCGTAATTAACTTTATAGAAAAGCCACGTAGAAGCGGTTGCCGTTAGCGTGTCTTCCGGTCCAACTTCGGCAATTTTACCGCTGATTTTGTAATCTTTTTTGTAAATGCCGGTGTTTGAATTCTTTGGAATAATTTTAATAGGTTTTCTTAATACGGTGAGAGATGCTGTGCAACCGGTAATCATAAAAACTATAATAGCAAAAGCAAAACGCTTCATAGCTAACCTCTTTATTTTTTGTTCTTGTATTTTATACCATTATACTTTGCAATCTCTTCAGCAACCTTACTAAGTTTGCTGACTTCAGTAATAAGAGTGTACTTTTCTTTCCTTAGTTCTTCATTTTCTTTTTTAAGTCTTTTATTTTCATCAATTATTTTATTTAAATTCAAATCACGTTCTCTTTCATCTAATTCTCTAATTATATTTGATTCGTATTCCGGTTCTTCTCCAGTAATAATCCACAATATTCTTCTATTGCTCATTTTAGCTATATTAACTAACTGTTCATAAGTAGGATAAGCCCTTCCTTTTTCCCAATGAGCAACATTGTTCTTGGCTTTGACACCTATTGAATTAGCAAAAGATTCCTGAGTATGACCTAGCTCTAATCTAATTTTTTTTATTCTCTTGCCAAAGTTTATGTCTTTTTCTTTAGGCATAATATTTTTTCACTTTCCTTCTTGACATAAGTGAAAGATTTTTGTACTTTTCTACCAGTCATTTTTAATTACTTAAAATAATAGTACGGAAAAAATGAAAAAGAATCAAACTCCTCCGCACCTAAAGTTAAAAATTGCTTTACTTCAAAAAGGCATCAATCAAAAGGATCTGTTACCGCTTCTCAATCAAAAATATCCAAAATTAAAAATCACCGAGCCGCATATAAGCATGGCATTGCGCGGTAAATATGAACCTATGCGAAAACGAATTGAAGAGGTTATTAAAGAATTATGATAACCGAAATCTTCATAAAACCAATAATTTTATTAGCTGCTTATATGTTATATACTTTCCTTATCGCATGGGTGGGAGCATACATGTTCTATAAAGATTTATCCAAAAAACAAAAGGTAAATAACAATGAAAGCAAAGAATAAACGTAAAAAAGAAATTGGGACTCTATTGAGTAAAAGGAAAAACGGCAACGGATTTTTCAGAATAACGAAATATGGTAAAACAATTAAAGATTTTACAATTAATGACTTGAGGGTTTTGATTACAAAGGCAGGATATAGGTTACCAAAATTGAAAAAAGCTGATTACGAAAAAGAAAAAACGATTCGAGCCTATAAAAGTTGGTTGTGGAAAATTTGTATTGATAAAAAATTAATTTAAAACAAGGTGAACCAATGAACGGCAAACTATCAAAAAAGTTAAGACGCGCAGCTAAGCAGATCGCAGTTCAAAAAGTAGAATCCACATTAACTGAAACCGGCAAAGGAACAACCGTTGCCTGGCGAACCGGCAGCGAGAAGCACATCTACAAAAAAACGAAAGAACTTATTAAAAACGGGAAGCTGAAATGAAAAGTTTTGACATTTGGTTAACCACAGATCGCGCTGCACGGTTAGAAGGATATTCGGAAAGGACGATACAGAGAAGAATTAAATCAGGGTATTACTCGAAAGCGTTAACACGGAAAAAGAGTAAACCAAACGGCGGATATTATTACGAAATTCACATAAGTGCGCTAAGCGAAGCGGCTCAATCTTTGGTTATTTCCAACTTGTCGCCGGTTGACAACAAGAAAGAAGTCGCACCAAATCGGAAACCGAGAGCCGATAAAGGAACTTCAAAAGTACCGGCTCATATCATTTATCGCGCTGCTGCAATAATAACAATGGCTAAAACTTCTTCCCCGAACAAATTAAAGAAAGGGTTCGGGTACAAAGAAGGCTACAGGTTCTTTTTAGATATATGTAAAGAAGAAAAAGTAAAGCCTGTTTCATACAGAAGATTCATAGATTTAACCAAGCCTTTCGTCGATACAGAAATTCAAAAGTATAACAACAAAGGCGGTATAAAATTCCGGAATGATCACGAAATGGTTCTGCGTCATGATTATTCCATCTATGAGCCGATGCAGTTCATACAGAACGATCACTCCCAATTCGATGTGCTTTGCATGCACGAAGGGAAAATCATTAGACCCTGGGCGGCGTTTCATAATTCTGTAGGCGATAGGATTTTAAGCTATCCCACTATCGTCGAGCGTCCGGATAGTTTCAGTTTGGCGGATAATCTCTCCAACTTTGTTTTGAAATACGGATTGAGCCAAAAGCCGGTCATATATAAAAGCGATCACGGCAAGGCGATGAAAAGCAGGTTGATGACTAAGAACGAAGTAAAGGAAATCGAATTAAAACCGTTCAAGTTGGAAGAACAACACGAACTTGTAATGAAACTTATGGGCATAGGACTTTCACACGAAAAAGGCTTGATTCAAAATCTCGGACTTGTTGAAACTCATTCAACAGTACGTTTACCGAGAACAAAGCTAATCGAAAGGCAATTCGGCATTGGCGGAACAATGGAGTGGTTCAAGGATCGACCAGAATACACCGGAAGGAAATATGAAGAAAAACCGGAGAGACTTGAAAAGTTAGTTAAAAGCAGAGCGATATGGACAAGCGAAGAAATGGTGGATTATGTTATAGCGAAAGTTGACGAATTAAACAGAAGAGCACACGCCGGAATTAAGTCCGAATGCAGCGGAAAGTTCGCTGTACCTCATACATTGAATTTAGATCTCAAATATTTCCAAGAGTCCGAATTGGTTAACAAAGCATTTGCAGGCTATATACCTCAAAGTATGGCAGACGTATATAGGATATTGAACGACGCAGAATGGAGCAAAAAGCAACTCGGTTGTGAGCTCTACAGTCCGCTCTGGCGAAGAAAAGTTTTTGAACTGTGTGGCTGGCAAAGCCGAGCATTACCTTCGAGAGAAACTTTAGCGATGCTGTCAATGAAAGCTGAAATTAGAACGGTTCATAAATACGGAATTCTTATCAATAACAATGCATATATTAATCTCAAGCTACAGCATTATATCGGTCAGAAAGTTGTTATTCGTTACTCGCCTGATAATCTCATCAAGATTCGTGAGCAAAGCGGTAAAGAGGTAATATTTATAAAAGAAATTGCAGTATTCGAATTAGCTAAAGAAAAATTCATCTGTATTGCCGAGCCTCATCCGAGAACAATCACCGGAATTCACGCAGAGGGATATGCAAGAACATTTATCAAGGCGCGCGCAGAGCAGAATAAAGAAATAATAAAAGCAAAAAAAATTACATCCAGAATAGCAGAAGATAATGAGAATATAACCCACCGACCGACACAAATAATTCAATTAAACACCGCTAGAGAAATTGCAGCAAAAGAGATGAAGGTTGTTAAGCAACAGGCTGCAGAACAAAAGAAAGCCGAAAAAGCGCTTAAAGAAAGTTTTGAAAAAGAGCTATCTGAAATTTACGGAACACCAATAAAAACGGAGTTAACATGAACAAAATATTGGGTAAATGGCAAAAGTATTGCGACGGTCACGGAATTACCAGAGAAGCCGCCGCCGCACGTCTCGGATTGCCTTGGTTCGAATACCTATTCATGATCCAGGGCAAAAGAGAATTTCCGGAGAGCATACTTTACAAAATGAGTAAAATCATCGAAGGGCAATCGCTGCTGGACGGAACAATTTTGCCGACGGCGTTACACAATGAATTCGAAAAGCTGATACTTCACGCAATGCAGGACAAGCAAATGCTTACACTTTCAGCGCCAACCGGCGCAGGGAAAACGACCGTGGCAAAATCACTCGCTTACAAACACAATGCAAAGTACATACAGATTCTTTCCGAATTCGAAAAACCGAAAACGGCTGCAAGGAAAAGTTTTGTAAGAGAACTGCTGAAGCTTTACGGACTGAACGACAGATCGGTTAACAATCTCCGTCACTTAATCAATATGTTACAGAGTGATGCACGCAGTTTATTAATTATCGATGAAGCACAGCGGCTGCTTACGGAAGATTGGGGGTATTTCAAAGTGCTACAGGATATTTTCGATAACATTCCCTCTCTCTCAATCGTTCTACTTGGGAACTATAGATTTTACGATTCAATGTTCGTTCCTAGTCAGCTAACATACAGCGGCGTTCTGGATGAAGAACAATATCTGCGCAGAATTACCAAAGTAATAAAACTGCCGCGACTGCAAGCATCAGACGTTAAGCTGTGGGCTGATTATCACGGAATAAAACTGAACAAAAACGAATGCAATCAATTGGCTGAATTCTTTTCGGTACGCGCAGGGCTTTCCGATCTTGAAAACGTACGTAAAGAATTAATAAGAGTTATGGGTAGAGGCAGAATTAAAGAATATGCCGATGTCGATGCGGCAACAATATTAACAGTTTACAAAGCAATACATACAAGAATTAGAGAGGTTGGTTTTGAAGAGGAAATTCCACAAAAATCTGCGCTCTCGGCTTAATATAGAGAACGCGGATAGAGAAAGCATTTACAACGAGCTTATTCGTTTCATGACGAATAATCGTTTCCGAAATAGCGCCACAAGGGACGAGGTTGCTGAATTTTTCGAAATAAGCAAAAACAAAGCTACACGTTTGCTAAAGTCATTCGCTGTAGAAGGCAGAATCCATAAAGACGCAGATGCGACTGATCTTTACTGGATAGAAGTTTAGAGAGGTAGTGATGAAAAACGCTGCAAATAGGATAAAACTTTTGAGACAGCTACATGGCTATGTAAGAGATCGTTACGAAATAAGCGATCCTCATCCCCTTCTGCACCAGATTGCCGTTGCTGAATTCGGTGTGGAAAGCATGGGTCATTTGAGCGAAAAAGAACTCGTAATGCTTTATCATAAAATAGAGATTAACGACATAGAGTGGCAAAAGATAGAAGATCTCGGCGTTACGAGAATTCCACAGATGAGCGCAAAACAGAAAGCCCTCGTTAAGAAGCTCCAGAAAGAACTCGGCTGGAGCGACGAGTACATGTACGAATTGACGATTAGACGTTACGGACTACTCGATTGGCAATACTTAACCGGACGGGAGGCTTTCGCATTTGTGCGCTACTTAATTTACCGGAAAAAGTCAAAAAAGTACAAAAAAGAAACGGTGGCGGTATGAAGTATATTCTAATAAATCAAAGGACAAAAAGAACCGTAACAAAACCGGCGAATATCTCGGAAATCAACAGAATAAAGTCGTTGCTCGAAAAACAGACCGCCGACAGATATGAAATTGCCGAATGGCATGAAAAGGAGGTTAAAAAGTGAATAATATAATTATAAGCATCACTTCAACCGAGAATCTTGCACTTGTGGAAATCAAAATCGGTTCTGATTATTCCGCAACAAAACAGATTTACCGCAATAAAGCCGTCTTTCCATTCCGAGCAATCGTTAAATGTTTGCTGAAAATCGCCAAGGCAAAATATCGCAAATGGAAGAAGAATTTTGATTTAGCCGAAAGGATTGCGCGGTTATGATATACGGAGAGACAAGGGAATTTGTCAATTTATATTTAATAAAAAAGGAGGAGTTATGAACCAAAAACTCTTTTATAACCCTAATGAGGAAACACTCGAAACTTGGGCTTACGTAGAGATAATGGGACATACTAAAATTGCCGGTAGAGTATCCGAACGCAAGATCGGCGGTGTTGCTGTTATGTTACAGGTTGATATACCCAACTCCGATGAAGGATTTAGTCATACTCAGATATTTAGCCCCTCATCAATATTTTCCATAACTCCAACCACTGAAGAGTGGTGTAGAAATTTTGTGAAAGCCAGAGTTGATTATCCCGTTCTGCCTTTCATTCCAAATAATAATTTATTAGAACAACCAAATTGGGAGGAATGAAATGGTTTCAATGATCAGTGGATTCAGCGAAAAACTTTCCGCTATTAAAAGCGAGATCGAAGAGCTTAAGGCAAAACTCGAACGCAACGAGAGCGCACGGGAATCACTTAAAATACATGTTAAAACCTATCAGCAGCTTTCTGAAGATAGAAAAAATATCAAACGGGAAATTCGGGAAAGGGAAAAGAAGCTGGAAATTATTCTGGATTTCATTAAGGAGAGCACCGGCGAGGATACTTATGCAATGTTCCCTCTGTTTGCCGAAAGACCAACATTTGGCACATCTGTATAGGAGAGTAGGCTATGACAAACCAAAAAGAAATGATTCTTGAAAGCTTAAAACGAGGAGAAAAATTAACTCAGTTGGAGGCTCTTGCAAAATTCGGCTGCTTCCGGCTCGGCGCAAGGATTTGGGACCTCCGGCAGGAAGGTTACGACATAGAGAGCAGAAATATTAAGCTGCCAAACGGAAAAAGAATAACGCAATATTCATTAAATAATAGGAGTAACTAAAAATGGGAAATCTCATGATAAACTCATTCGAGGAAGCCGATCTCAAGCTATTAGAGCTCGGCAAACATGAGTCGTTCATCGCCAAAAAAGAAGCAGAGATGAACGCTAAAATTCAAAAGATTAAAGAGAAGTTCGATCAGGAAACCGAGCATGCGAGAGCTGCAAAATTGGCGATTGAAAAAGATTTGCAGACGTTCTGTTTGCTGAATAAAAAGGAGTTTGCGGATAAGCGTTCAAGAAAGCTGATGCACGGTGTGATAGGCTTCAGAACCGGAACGCCAAAAGTGTTGCTCTTGAACAGAAAGTATAACTGGAAAACCGTCCTCGAACTATTGAAAAAAGTATTCCCCGGGAAATACGTCCGGACAAAAGAAGAGCCGAACAAAGACGCGATTTTGGCGGATGTTGCTCAACAAAAACTGGATGATCAACAGCTTGCAGCGGTCGGGCTTAAGGTCGATCAAGACGAGAAATTCTTCGTCGAAATCGATTGGGAAAACTTAAACGAGGAGGCGGCATGATACTTTCAGCATCAGATCGACTGTTGGTGGAATTATGCCAAAGTTTACATCCGGAGGCTGAAACTGAGGTTGAGGCGGTTGACTTAACCGCCTCGGAACTCCACAAACAAATTCGTCGCTTTCCAAAAGGATGTTCTCAATTTTATAGACTTCGCTTCATGATTGATCACCTTAATTCACTACGCGAAAGGTTGAATGATATCAGAGCAAAAGTATTACAAACTTTTACAACGAGGAATTAATGAAAAGCTTGCGTTCAATAGCAAAGGAAATCGGTGTTTCCCACTCTTCCCTATCAAAAATATTGAACGGGAAATACAACGCGGACCCGTCGAACATAGTTAAAAAGCTGATTGAACGTATAGACGGAGTATTCATTCCGGCGGATAAATACGACGATATTCTTGAGATGCTGGATAATGCCAGATTTCCGGCAAGGTTCGGAAGGAGCCAGCGCACGGCAACTCGTTTGTACGATACAATAATGGAAGCTAAAAAATCTAAAACGGAGAGCAAATGAAAGGTCTTGAATGCCCTTGGTGTAATTATTCGCCCAAGAAAGGCGAACCGAAATTTCCGGTTATTAAAACCATAGGTTTCACAAAAACCATTCAGAGGGGAAGATTATGCCCCAAGTGCGGGAAGTCTTTTGTTACAGTCGAAAAGGTAATCCCTCAAACATTTTTCAAGAAGGAAAGCGATGGATATAAAGGAATATCTGAGGCTGCATCGTAACCGGCTGAAGCTGAGAAACGCAATATTTAATTTATTGCAAAAAGACGCCGATAGAATACTCGGTAATTATCTCGATCGCGTGGAAAGTATTACCGAAGCAGGAATGAAAGAGGGGGATTTAACTTCATCGAAATTCAGAGCGGTTATTATGGATTTTACGGAAGATTTTAATTACAATGCTACTTCAATAACTAATGCCGCTCATAGCAAGATGACGAAATTATATGATCAGATTATCAACGCGCTGGATGTCAGCCTTCCGCTGGATTACAATGTTCTCCCCTCCACGCAAATCAACAGCCAACAAATAATAAATGAGGTACAAGCCGTAATAAACGAATACCGCTCGGGAAATTTGACCGAATTGGAAACCAAGAGGCTTATCTCCGGAAGGATTCAGAAACCCGCACATATCGCCAATACAATTATAAACACTCAAGTAGCCGGTTGGGATAACGAAACCACGAGGAGTGTGGCGGCATTAGCTCAACTCACTCATTATTTATATTTTGGTCCCATATCGGATAACACGCGTCCGTTTTGCCGCGCACGTGTCGGGCAGACATTTACCGAAGCCGAGCTGCACGCGATGGATAACGGGCAAGGATTGCCGGTGATCCGTTACCTCGGCGGATATAATTGCTTGCACGAACTTATTCCGGTTAATCCGGCATGGAAGGAGTTGAAATTAGTTGCATAGAGTTTATAAGAGGGATGGATGAAATGAGTAAGAATAGAATACTATGTAAAAACTGTGATTTTCCATTAGCATGGTGCAAATGTCGAGACTATAAGCGGCACTTTGAAAGAATAATTACGCCGGCAAAAAAGAAATTTTATATAAAGTGGAAGTTTTATGATATAAAGGACAAAACTGTTGCTCAAAGATGTAATTATACTATAACGAATTATTATAAAACTCTAAAGGCGAGAGAAGAAGCCTTGAAGGCGCTAATCAAGAAGGGAAGATATATTGTTGGTGTTGGGAAAAGAGACTGACAAAATGTCATTTACGAACGAACATACCGCCCTTATTTTTGTCGTTGCGCTGTCGTTGCGCTGTCGTTGCGCCCATATTGTGTCGTTGCGCCCCTTTGATTTTTCTCCATATTCGCACTTTTCGGAAAAATATCATTTCACTATAATTAAATATATGAAGATTATCATTTCACTTTGTCGTTGCGGTATGCGAAAACGAGCTAAAAACGCATTGTTGTGATTAGGTTATCGTTTCACTTAACAAAGGATTTGCGGCTTTTTTATTTTAAAATATTTTTAACAAGAACTTGACACGTGTGCGTTTGTTCACTATATTTGTAGTAAACAATTGGACACTAGAATGAAAAAAGAACTTACAGCAAGACAACAAGAAATTCTCAATTTTATTCAAGATTTCATTGATGAGAATAATTATCCCCCAACTTATAGAGAGATTGGAGCGAAATTCAACATTGCTAGTACGTTCGGAGTAAAACGCCATATTGATGCCTTAATAAAGAAAGGTTATTTGATTTCCGGGAATAATACCAGCCGAACTTTAAGTTTAGTAAATCAAGGACCAAAATCCGGAAGTTCAAAAGTTGCAGAAGATTTCCTGGAAATACCGCTCATCGGTCGTGTGGCCGCGGGATATCCGGTATTAGCTGAAGAAAATGTGGAAGGTTATTTATCTGTCGGTAAGGATTTAATAAGGAAAGGGAGTGAACTTTTCGGTCTTAAAGTTCGCGGCGATAGTATGATTGAAGCCGGAATATTAGAAAATGATATTGTGATTGTAAGCATACAAAAATATGCGGAGAATGGCGATATTGTAGTTGCTTTATTGGAAGGTGAATCAACTTTGAAAAGATTTAAAAAAGATAACGAAGGAATTAAGTTAATTCCCGAAAACAAGGAGTATCCCGTAATTGCCATAAACAATTATGAGGAATTTTCGATAATTGGGAAGGTAGTAGGTCTATTCAGAAATTATAATTAACTCGAGGTGTAAAATGAAATCGGACATTTTTCACGAAGCAATGCACAATAGAAACAGACTCGAATTTCTATACGGTTTCGATAGAATCACTCTTGAACCATATTACATCAGTAGGAACAAAGATGGTAAAAAAGTGATTTTCGGTAGAGTAAATAACTCTCACGAAATTCGTATGTTCGAATTCGACAAAATCGTAAATATAAGAATTATTAAAAACTCAAAATTTTCTCCAATAATTCCAATTTATTATTCAATGAATTAGGCAGAGAGATGAACTCTTACAAACCAGAAGAAAAAGTAGATGAGCTAATAAAGCACTTTTGGAAATACGGCTATATGACAATCAGCCGGAAATTCGGTAAATACTTACCGCCGCCGAAACCTGTCGGCCAATATCAAGTTGACGCCGTAGGCAAATACAAAAAGAAATATGTATTAGGAATAAACTTAACCGAAGAAGAATTAAATGATCCTCAAGTTTATTCCAAATTAGAATATTTAGCCACAAGAAAAACCAAGTTCTCAAACATAAAAGTCACGTTATTTCTCGGTGTTCCTAAACCAGCAATCAAGAAAGCCCGTTCAATTGTTTCCACATTGAGTGAATCTTCACGGAAAAATATTAAGATCATTCCGGTCCCTCAAAAGTAGTCTTTTTTCAATTCCTTCATTTTTTCTGACACAAAATCCAATTTCGCTTGTAAAAGGGCATAGTATTGTTCATTTAAAGCTAGATGTTGGGTGTTTTCCTTGAATTTTTAGGGTCTCACCTTTATTTTAGTAAGTCTATTTAGAATAAAATGGAAAAAGTGAATTGAAATTAACACAAGAAGAAAGTGCAAGACTCGAGAAACTAAAATCGAAAGGTTCTATACCGCGTCACATAGCGATTATAATGGACGGGAATGGTCGGTGGGCGAAACAACGTGGATTACCAAGAGTAGCCGGACACCGCAGAGGAGTTGAAACCGTTCGCTCGGTAGTTGAACTTTCTGCTAAGTTGGATGTAAAGTATTTAACTCTTTACACTTTTTCCACTGAAAATTGGAAACGTCCCAAAGATGAAGTTTCTACCTTAATGCGACTTATCGTTAAAAGTCTGCAAAACGAAACCGATGAACTGCATGCAAACAATGTAAAACTTACAACCATCGGGAATTTTAGTCACCTCCCCGATTTGGTTCGTAACGAGTTGCAGCAGGCTACCGAAAAAACAAAAGACAACACCGGATTGGTTCTTAATCTTGCTTTAAGCTATTCCGGCAGATGGGAAATATTGGAAGCTGTTAAAAAAATTGCTTCCGAGGTAAAAGAAGGAAAACTTTCTATCGATGATATAAACGAAAAATATTTCTCATCGAAATTAGAAACTTCCGGAATACCTGATCCCGACTTAATGATCCGCAGTGGCGGTGAAATGAGAGTAAGCAATTACCTATTGTGGCAAATTGCTTATTCCGAAATATACGTTACTTCGACCTTATGGCCGGATTTTAAAGCGCACGATTTACTATTAGCTGTTGAAGATTATCAAAGAAGAGAGAGAAGATTTGGTCTTATTAGTGAACAAATTAAAAACGGCGAAAATGCTCATAATACCCAGAATGAACTTTCCCCTAAAGTGGCTCAAATATAGCCTGTTATTATTTTTTATTATTTCACAAAATATTTATCCCCAGCTTACCAAAGCGAATTATCAGATATTGGGGATTAGTGTTGAAGGAAACAGGTCTGCCGACCCTGCCACTATTATTGCAAATAGCGGATTAAAGGTAAACGATGAAATAGAAATACCCGGCGACCAGACCATCAACGCAATCAAACGGCTTTGGGGCTTAAATATTTTTGAGGATATTCAAATTA
Organism: uncultured Melioribacteraceae bacterium; assembly: GCA_964573255.1. Classification (GTDB taxonomy): domain Bacteria; phylum Bacteroidota; class Ignavibacteria; order Ignavibacteriales; family Melioribacteraceae; genus CAYNUJ01. The sequence continues at coordinate 44,252 of CAZNJB010000019.1, read as the reverse complement.
TCATCGATAAAAAAATTAATAACGGTGTATTCCTTTTAATTAAAGTGAAAGAATATGCCCGTATAGAAGCCGCAAAGTTCGAGGGTAACGATGAAATTTCCGACGATGATATTGAAGAAAAACTCACTTTCGTACGCGGTCAAATTTTAAAACCGCAGGAAATTGCACGAGTTAAAGCCAATATCAAAAAATTATACGAAGAAGAAGGATTTTTGAATGCCGAGATAACTCCGGTAAGATACAGGTTTTTTGATTCTGATACGTCAGATGAATCAATTACTGTTACTTGGCAAAACTTAAATGATCTATCGGACGAATATAAAACCGAATACGATTATGATCCTGAGTCAAGAAGCAATATTATCAGAAAAATCCGCAACCGTCAGTTGCTGGTGTATAAAATTAACGAAGGCGACGAAATAACAGTAAATAAGATTGAATTCATCGGTAACGAAGCTTTCGATGATGACGAACTGAAGGATGAATTTGACGAGACTTCCGAAACTACCTGGTGGAAATTTTGGAGTTCCGCTAAATTCAAAAGAGAGGATTTTAATAAAGATAAAGAGTTATTAACCAACTTCTACAGAAAAAATGGTTATAGAGATTTTGTAATTCTTGGTGATACTCTTCTTTATCCCAAAGATAAGAGTTCCGTTGATATTTTAATCAGTGTTTACGAAGGTCCGCAATATAAAATTCGTAATATCGTCTGGGAAGGAAATACTGTATATCCGGACGAAGCTCTAAACGAAAGATTGGACTTTCATAAAGGAGACATTTATAATTACGAAAAGTTCAATCAGAATCTCCACTTTAACGAAAAACAGAATGATGTTTCTTCCCTCTATCAAGATCACGGATATCTTGGTTTTCATTTGGAAACAAGAGAGGAAAAAGTTGGTGAAGATTCTGTAGATATTATTATCAAAATCACTGAGAATAGCAGATTTAAAATTGGCGATGTTCAAATAACCGGAAACGATAAAACAAAAGATAAAGTAATTCGCAGAGAGCTTTATACCATTCCTGGTAATTATTTCAGTCGTGCTGATATTTTTAGAAGTATTCAGCAATTAGCAAACCTACAATATTTTAACGTCGAAAAGCTGTATCAAACCGGTGTGGATTACCGCCCGGCAAACGACAGTACTGTAAATCTGATTTACAACGTCGAAGAGAAATCCAGCGATTACTTAAATGCCTCGGTTGGTTACTCCGGTTCCTTTGGATTCAGCGGTTCGATCGGTGTAACGTTAACAAACTTTTCCATATCCGAACCATTTCAAATGGGTGGTGGACAAGTACTAAATTTCAACTGGCAATTCGGTGTTGGTAATTTCTATAGAACACTTACACTCGGATTTACAGAACCTTGGTTTATGGATACACCAACATTAGTTGGATTCGATATTTTCGATACGCGTCAAAGGTTCTTTTATGATCTTAGACAATCCGGTGGATCAATCAAGGTTGGACGAAGATTAAAATGGCCGGATGATTTCTTCTATATTCAAGGTTTATTCCGTTTTCAATATAATAACGTAATCGACGGAAGGAATTTTTACGTAGAAGGATTATCGCGCCAATACACTCTCGGTTTTACATTAACCAGAACTGATATCGACAACCCGATATTCCCTTCGAGAGGATCAAAAATATCATTTGTATCCGAACTTTCCGGCGGACCATTTTTACCCGGAAATGTTGATTACTATAAATTGAACTTGACTACCGACCTTTACAAACGATTATTCAATTCGAATAGACTTGCATTCTATTCAAGTGTAAATATTGGCTACATTAAAGAATTAGTTCCGGGAACGCCTATAAATCCTTTTGAATTTTATTTTATGGGCGGTAACGGTTTAGTGATTGCCACTACCCCACTCAGGGGTTACGAAGACAGAACAGTCGGACCGCATAACAGCAACGGCGATGTTGTTGGCGGACGCGTTATGGCTAAGTTTACTGCAGAAATTAGAGCTGCAGCTGCTTTGGAACCGATGCCAATTTATTTCTTAGCATTCGCCGAAGCAGGAAATGTGTTTTTTAATTTACAACAAACAGATATATTTGACCTTAGAAAATCAGTCGGTGTTGGTGCAAGAATATTAATCAACCCTATTGGACTGATTGGGTTTGATTTTGGTTATGGATTTGACAGGAAAAAAGTTGACGGAAAAGATCCTTCCTGGCTCTTCCATTTCCAATTTGGTCGAGGTTTTTAATTAAATTAATTATGAGGTATAAAGTGAAAAAACTAGTAATATTTTTTGTATTACTCTTTGCAGTAGTTTCTCAAGGACAGAAACTTAAAATCGGATATGTAAATTCTCAGCAAATTTTGCTGCAGTATTCAGAAGCTATTAAGGCTCAAAGCGATTTAGACGCTATCGTTAAAAAATGGAATGCGCATATAGATAGTTTAACTACTCAATTACAAAACAGATATGCACAATTCCAGCAGCAAGCTAATACAATGACCCCTCAAGGTCAGGAAGCGGCTCAGCAGGAATTAGTTAAACTCGATCAAGAAATTAACAGATATCGCCAAGAAAAATTCGGACAGCCTAACGGTGAATATTTTATTAAAGAAGAGCAATTATTAGCTCCGGTTAAAGAAAAAATATTGAAAGCAATTAAGAAAGTTGCTAAAGACGAAAAAATGAATTTTGTTTTTGATAAAAGCGGAGATGTTTTATTACTTTATGCAGACGATACTTACGACATAACATTTAAAGTATTGGATGCCCTCAAAAGAGGAAAATTATAATTAAGAGGAAAAAATGAGAAAAACGGTTTTATTAACAGCAATTTTATCTCTCTTTCTCAGTTTGCCGCTTAAGGCACAATTGAAGATCGGTTACATCGATTCGGACGCAATAATGAAACAACTTCCCGACGCCCAGGATGCTCAGAAAAAATTGGATGATCAAATTCTGGAATGGAAGGAAGAATTAAAAAAAATGCAGGATACTTGGAAAAAGAAATACGATGATTACGATCAGCGTAAACTTACCATGAGTCCTCAAAGAAGAAACGAAGTTGAAAAAGAATTGATGAAACTGGAAGAAGAAATTGCAGATTACCGTCAGCAAAAATTTGGTGCCAACGGTGAACTATTCAGGAAAGAAGAAGAGTTAATGAAACCCATACAAAATAGAATCTTCAGCGCAATTCAGGAAGTTGCGGAAGAAGAAGAACTCGATTTCGTTTTTGATAGAAGCGGAGATATTCTTTTTCTTTACGCTAAAGAAGAATATGATATTACGAACTTAGTTTTAGACAAATTGAAGTTATGATTTATGAAGGTATTTATAAAAGAAGCCGCCGAGTTAATCGGCGGCAAGATTTTTGGCCAAACGGATATTTATTTTTCCAACATTTCTCGCATTGACGAAGCTCAACCCGGAGATCTCACACTACTTTATCTTCCCGCATACGAAAAATATTTCCCCACAACTCAAGCATCGATAATATTAGTTAAACCAGGATTCAATAAAACCAGAGACGACATCACCTATATTGAGGTCGAGAAACCGAATGTTGCTCTGCAAAAGATTGTCGTTAAATATTTTGCTTATGAAATGGAGCTTGAGGGAATTGATGAAAGTGCATTTATTCACCCCACTGCTTCCATAGGAGAAAATGTAGCAATAGGGAAAAATGTTGTTGTTTCGGAAGGGTGTAAGATAGGCGATAATACAAAAATTTTTCACAACACAGTATTATTAAAAAATTCATCCGTTGGAAGCGACTGCTTAATTTATCAGAATGTTAGCATTAGAGAAGAATGTAAAATCGGGGATAGAGCTATTATTCATCCGGGAGTAGTAATAGGTTCTGACGGATTTGGATTCTCCCCTGATGAAAAAGGAGTATATCATAAAATACCTCAGATTGGAACGGTTGAGATTGGGAATGATGTTGAGATCGGAGCTAACTGCTCTATTGACAGAGCGGCAATAGGAAAAACTAAAATAGGTAACGGCGTAAAGCTCGATAATTTGATTCAAGTCGCTCACAATGTGGAAATAGGAGATAATACTGTTATATCCGCACAAACCGGCATTTCCGGTTCTACAAAAATTGGATCAAATTGTATATTAGCCGGACAAGTGGGTGTTGCGGGACATATAGAAATAACAAACGGAGTAATTGTTGGAGCCCAAAGCGGGGTTTCAAAGTCTCTCAGCAAACCGGGCAAATATTTCGGCTATCCGGCAAAGGAATGGGGTACCGCATTGCGATTGGAATCCCATGTGCGTAACTTGCCAAAATATTCTGATAAAATTAAGGAATTAGAAAAGAAATTAGTTGAATTGGAAAAGAAATTAGAAAATAAAAAGGGAAATTAAATGTTAGAGAAACAGAGAACAATACAAAAATCCATTTCCTTATCCGGGATTGGATTACATACGGGTACATCTTGTACAATGACATTTAAACCAGCGCCGGAAAATTACGGCATAAGATTTAAGAGAACAGATTTAGGCGGAAGTCCGGAAATTCCAGCTTTAGCGGAATATGTAGTGGATGTTTCGCGTGGTACTACTTTGGGAATAGGCGAAACAAAAGTTTATACTGTTGAACACGTTCTTGCCGCCATAGCAGGTTTGCAAATAGATAATATTATTATTGAACTTACCGGAATTGAACCGCCTATCGGCGATGGAAGCGCTATGCCTTATGTAGAAAAACTTTTAGAAGCAGGCATTGAAACCCAAGAAGCGCCCAAAGATTATCTTATTATTGATAAAACGGTAATGTACCATGAAGAAGATAGACAAGTAGATATCGTCGCACTTCCATTAGATGATTTCAGAATTACCGTTATGGTCGATTATCAAAATCCTGCATTGGGCTCACAGCACACGGGATTATTCGATTTGGAAAAAGAATTTGTGGAAGAATTTGCTCCCTGCCGTACATTCTGCTTTTTGAGCGAAGTAGAAGAATTGGCAGATAACAACTTAATAAAAGGCGGTAACCTCGATAACGCCGTTGTTATTGTTGATCATGATATTGATGAAAAAGGTTTGGAAAATTTGGCTGAAAAGATCGGGTTGGATCATAAAATCACCGTAGGTCCTTCAGGATTTTTAAATGATAAAACATTGCGTTTTAAGAACGAGCCGGTTCGTCACAAGTTATTGGATATGCTCGGTGATTTAACACTTATAGGCGCACCGATAAAAGCACAAATACTTGCTGCTCGTCCAGGTCATAAGGCTAATGTAGAATTTGCAAAGAAGATAAGAAAACTTTATCAGCAAAAACAACTCGAGAAAAAATATCAGCATGTAAAGAAAGAAGGTGTGGTGTTTGATATTAATGCAATTCAAAAAATATTGCCTCACCGCTATCCGTTCTTATTAGTTGATAAAATCACTCACCTAGAATTAGACAAGAAAGTTGTAGGGGTAAAATCTGTAACCATAAATGAACCGTTTTTCCAGGGTCATTTCCCCGGACAGCCTGTAATGCCTGGCGTTTTAATAATTGAAGCTATGGCCCAAGCTGGCGGTATTTTGATGCTTAATTCTTATATAGATCCCTCAACTAAACTTGTTTACTTTATGGGAATAAATAATGCAAAATTCCGCAAACCAGTAGTTCCAGGCGATCAGTTGATTCTTGAAGCCGAACTGGTTAATAAGAAAAGTAAAGTTGTAGTGATAAAAGCAAAAGCATTTGTCGGTAACAATCTCGTTGCCGAAGCTGATTTGATGGCTGCAATTGTTGATAGAGAAAATAAAATTGAAGAGAAATAAGTATGACGAATATTCATCCAACTGCTACAGTTAGTCCGAAAGCCGAATTAGGCAATAATGTTACTGTCGGTCCTTATTCCGTTATTTATGACGATGTTCAAATAGGAGACGATACTAATATTGGTCCTCATGTTGCTATTTATGACGGTGCACGAATTGGCAAACGAGTAAAAATATTTCAATCCGCATCGGTAGCAAATTTACCGCAGGATTTGAAATTTTCGAATGAGGAGTCACTATTTTATATTGGTGACGATACAATCATACGGGAATTTGTTACCCTTCACCGTGGCACGGTTGAAACGGGCTATTCAAAAATTGGAAACAACTGCCTTTTGATGGCTTATGCTCATGTTGCCCACGATTGTATTATAGGGAATAATTGTATTATCGCAAACAGTGTTCAAATAGGTGGACACGTAGAGATGGAAGACTGGGTAATCGTTGGCGGAACAACACCAATTCATCAATTTACCAAAGTAGGAAAACATGCGATGATAGGCGGCGGCTTTCGCGTTACGGTAGATATTCCACCTTTCGTATTAGCTGCTAATGAACCGCTTCGATTCGTTGGACTAAATTTGATAGGTCTAAGACGCCGCGGATTTTCGAACGAGCAAATAATGACAATTAAAGATGTTTATAAACTTCTTTACAATTCAGGTTTGAATACTTCGCAGGCTGTGGAAAAAATAAATGAAAAATATCCCGACGAACCGAATGCCCAATCCGTTCTTAAATTTATTGAGAAGAGCAACAGGACTTTATTAAAGGCATGAATTGGCATTTAATAGAACACGGTTTTAATGCGGGGCAATTCAATATGGATTTCGATATTGAATTAGCCCGCAATTGTAAGAGTGACGAAGCGTTCTTTCGCCTCTACAGATGGAAACCGTACTCAATTTCCCTCGGCGCAAATCAAAATGAAGCCGAAATTGATATTCTTAAAGCCAGTTCCGACGGCATCGATGTTGTTAAAAGACCTACAGGCGGCAGAGCTATTTTGCATGCAGAAGAAATCACTTACTCGGTGGTTATTCCTTCAAGTGCAATAGATTCATCAAAATTGCTCTACAATAAAATTTCCGTTGCCTTGGTTGAAGGGTTAAAATTATTCCATCCGGAAATGAACAACCTTGAATTAGAATCTATGCAACCCCACTTCCCTTCTATTCTTAAAGAACCGAAGGGAATGATTTGCTTCTCATCAACTGCCAGACATGAAGTAAAATATAAAGGGAAAAAACTAATCGGCAGTGCTCAAAGAAAAATGAACGGCGTTATTCTTCAGCACGGTTCTATTTTAGTTGGCGATTATCATTTAAGATTGGTCGACTATTTAACCACCAATGACCAACTCAAAGAGGAGTTGAGGAACGAAATGCTGAGTAAAACTGTATCAATCAGTAATATTATTCAATCTGATGTTGATTATTCTAAACTTAGCGAATGCTTAATTAATGGGTTTGAAAACACTTGGAATATCAAGTTTGCTGATAATAAAATTATGACGATATAAGTATAAATTATTATTTTTTAAAATACATCAATTATTATTGGGCTGTTCTTTTCTTAATATTAGCAACAGCCTTTTTTACAATTATGAAATATTCAATGAGATTAACCACTAAATTAATATTACTCCTTTTCATTTCAAGCAATTTTATTTTTGCTCAAAGCGATGAAGTTATTTATAGAGCATTATCCGGCACAAAGGTACGTGATATTACTAATGACGGTAAATATATTTGGTTTGCTACAAACGGGGATGGAATAATCCGATTGACAAAAAGAAATGGTCGTTGGGACAGTTTTACTATGGATAACAGTTCTTTAACCAATAATTTCTTTTACTCAATTGCGGCAGATTCAAAATTTGTTTATGCCGGTTCCAGCGATGGTTTGTTTATCTTCGACAAAAAAAGAAAGCGCTGGATAAAGAGAAAATTTGGGAAAGGCGGTCAGTTAAGCAATTGGATTCGCTCAATTAAATATGATAAGAACCACAAAGCTGTTTGGATTGGAAGATTTAAGTATTTAACCGAATTTAACATTCGCAAAAAAAGATTTTTAGATTACGATTTAACTCAAAAGGGTAACAACAAAACTAATACGATAAAAACAATTGAACTCGATGGTGATTCGCTGGTTTGGTTCGGAACTGAAGGAGGATTGCTTAGATACGATAAAAGTTATAGTATTCAAAAAGAGTCGTCAATTATTTTTTTCGATAACAGTTACAATTATTTTCTTGGTCAAGGAGAAACTGTTTCAATTTCGGATATACTTTTCGAACAAAATTACATCTGGATTGGAACGGATGAATTAGTAACAATAGATAACCCGGAATTTAATCTTGGCGGACTTTTCCGCTTCGATAGAGAAAACGAATGGATCAGGTTGGGCACAAAAGACGGCTTGCCCGGCAACGGGATTTATTCAATTGAAAAAGTTGGAAAATATATTTGGGTTTCTACTTATCAATTCGATAGAAATAACCGTGAAAAATATGGACGCGGTTTAGCAGTGATAGATAGAATGGATTTATCCATTAAACCAATTTATAATAAGAATATACCACAAGTAATTTATAAAATTTATTACGACGGAGATTTCGTTTGGTTAGGAACGAATGACGGAGTAGTTAGAATTAATTTAGATCATGATTTTATCAAATTAATTGAGGACAAGAATGATTAAGTTTTCCGAAGAAAGATTAAAAGAATTAAAGAATAATTTTGCCAACAAAAATATTGCCGTAATCGGTGATATGATGCTCGATAGTTACTTTTGGGGCGATACTAAAAGGATATCACCAGAAGCTCCTGTTCCGGTAATTGAAATTGAAAATGAATTTTACAGATTCGGCGGAGCAGCTAATGTTGCATTGAATATTTCAACATTAACGTCCAACCCTTTCCCGATTGGAATAATTGGAGATGACAGTGACGGACAAAGGTTCAAAGAGTTAATGGAGGAATCGAAAATCCCTTCGGAGGGAATAATAATTGATAAAAGCAGACCTACAACTTCAAAAGCACGAGTAATTGCAGCAAATCAACATGTGGTTAGAATCGATAAAGAAAAAAAGGACGAGATAAGCGAGGAAACTGAAGATAAAATATTCAATAAATTTCTGGAATTTTCCGGTCAATTGAATGCAGTGATTTTACAAGATTACAATAAAGGCGTTCTTACAAAAAGTTTAATTGAACGGATAATAAAAGTTTGCAACGAAAAAAATATTTTAGTTACTGTTGACCCGAAATTCTTAAACTTTTTCGAATACAAAAATGTCTCTGTATTTAAACCGAATAAAAAAGAAACAGAAGATGCATTCGGAACAAAAATTCTTAACGATACAGATTTGGAAAGACTCGGCAAAGAGTTAAAAAGAAAATTAAATGCAGAATATGTATTGTTAACTTTGGGTGCAGAAGGGATTGCCCTTTTCGGAAACGGGGATGAAATAAATAGAATTCCAACAAAAGCAAGAAAAGTATCCGACGTTTCCGGTGCGGGAGATACTGTAATTTCTACACTTACAGTTGCACTTTCCGCAGGAGCGGATATAAAGGAAGCAGCTTATCTCGCAAACTTTGCAGGTGGTTTGGTTTGTGAAGACGTAGGAATTGTTCCAATAGAAATTGATCGCTTATTTAATACTGTTATAGAAGAGATGGAAAAATGATTATTGAAAACAGAGAAAAATTAGTTCAAATTCTTAAGCAGCTAAAAAGTGAAAACAAGAAAATTGTATTTACCAACGGATGTTTCGATATATTACACGCCGGACATGTAGATTATTTAGTGAAAGCTAAAGAATGCGGAGATATTTTAATCGTTGCTTTGAATTCCGACGAATCCGTAAGAAGAATTAAAGGAAGCAAACGACCTATTGTACCTCAAAATCAGAGAGCTTTCATTATCTCAAATCTTAAGCCGGTTGATTTTGTTACATTTTTTGACGAAGATACTCCATATGAAATAATTAAAGAGTTAGTACCCGATGTCTTAGTAAAAGGTGCCGATTGGGATGAGAGTAAAATTGTAGGTGCAGATATCGTTAAAAGCAATGGCGGCAATGTTGAAAGAATCGAATTTGTAAACGAACAGTCAACTAGCAACATTATTAATACTATTTTAAAAAGATATACTAAATAAATTGAAAGATAAAAAATCAAAACCGAAACGCTCCTTATTCAGAAAAATTATCAACGCATTCATTGGCGTTTTTGGGTTTATAATTTTTATTCTTCTTTTATTTTTAGGATTCTCTCAAACCAAAACTTTCCGGGACTACTTAAAAGAAAAAATTCAGGAGGAATATTCCTCTTCTTTCAATGGCCAACTCCAATTCGGAAACATAGAAGGTTCAATTTTTACATCCTTAATTATAAATGATATTTCAATTGTTAACGAGAAGGATACCATCATCAGCATAGATGAGCTTTCAGTTAACATAAATCCATTTGAACTTTTTAAAAGACAGCTTTCGGTTCCAGAAATAAAATTGGATAAAATTAATTTTTACCTATTAGAAACTGAACCGGGTTTGTGGAATTTAGATAATTTACTGAAAATTGATTCAACCAGCCTAAACGAAAAAGAAGAAATCGATTCTCTTCAAAAACTGGAATCCACTCTCCCCTTTTCTGTTGTCTTTTCACATCTTAAAATTTTGAATTCAAATATTGTGATTAAGAATTTTCAGCATTTGAATTCAGATACAATTTATAGATACATTAACTATGATGATTTAGAATTAAATAATTTCAATTTAGATGCTGTTCTAAATGCTAATTTAAAAAAGAATCTATTTGAAATTGAAATTCGCAATTTATCCGCATCCTTGAATACTCAATACTTCGGTATAAAACAGCTTAAGGGGAATTTTCTAATCTCTAATTCGGGCGCTGCTGTTTCCGGATTTAAATTGAAAACTAAATTATCCGATATACAAATTGATGCTAAACTGGATTCGGTCAATTTATTCGACACTATTAATTTGACAGATTTTAAAAATTACCCTGTTAAATTAAAATTGAAAGCGGAACCGTTTGATTTTGATGATTTATCTACTTTTGAAGAATCCACTGATATTTTAAAGGGAAAACCGAAAGTCGATCTAACGGCAAATGGTAAATTCGGAGATTTAGATATTGAGAAATTAAATATTGTGCTGAATTCAACGGAAATTAATGCGAAAGGGAAAGTTACAAAACTGGATACACCGGAAGATTTGTTTCTTGATATAAATATAATCAATTCGACCATCAACGAAAGCGATGCAGTAAGATTATTGCCCGAATTAGGAATTCCTGATTACAATGAATTTACATTGAAGAATATCAACATAAAGTTTAAGGGAGAGCCTACTAATTTTTACACTAAATTGGGAGCCGAAGCAGGCAAAGGAAAAATTAATATCGAAGGGCGCTTGGATGTATCTCAACCGGAATTGGTGTATGATCTGAAGTTTTCCACTCAAAAATTAAATGTTGAAAAAATATTAGATATAAGTTCCATATTAAATTCAAGAGGCAAGGTAAAAGGAAGAGGAATAGACCCACAAGTATTGAAGGCTAATATTGATATTTCATTAAGTAATTCATTGTTTGGGTCCTTTGTTATAGATACTTTGGATTTATCTTCCACCGCGGATGCAAAAAAAATTGAACTCGACCTCTATTCTATGTTCAATAATACTGAAGGAGAAATTAGAGGTAATATTGATTTTGTAAACAACAATCTGCCTGCATATAATCTAACGGGGAATTTATCAGGTTTAAATCTTAACGATTTTACTGATATTAAAAAGTATGAAACCGATTTGAACTTTTCATTCGTTGCAGGAGGATTTGATTTGGACCCGGATAATATGACGGGAAATTTCTTTATCGAAATGCGCGAATCGAAATTTGCAAATAAAGATATTAACGATTCCCGATTAACACTATTTTTAACAAAATCCGGCTCTCACCGCTCAATCAAATTAAATTCCGATTTTATCGATTTAGCTTTTGAAGGTGATTTTAAATTAAGCAGCGCTATAAAGGTTTTATCTGCACAGTCTTCCCAGATTTCTAAAATCATTGAGAATAAATTATACGAACTAAATCCGGCTAATTTACAATATTCTCAATTACCCTATCCGGAAATTGAAATAGATAAAAATACATTAGATGACCTTGAAATTAATTTCAATTTTAGATTTAAGGATTTCGAACTGATTTCATTATTACTGGATACAAAGGAATTTGATATTTCGGGAACCGGAAGAGGAACCATCTTGAATGATGAGAATAATTTCGCCATCAATTCTGAAATAATTCTTGACTATTTACTGAATGCCGATAAAGACAACCCGATTTTTCTATCAAATATAAATTCGGATATCCATTTTACGCGTAACAATAAATCGGTAACTTTTGACGATCTATTCGGCTCAGTTTCTATTTCCGGTAATAAAGTAATTTTACAAAACGAAATTAAAGATGTAATTGCAGACATTGCTTTTAACGGTTCTACTATTCTTTTCAATTCGAGTTTAACTTATGATAATCTTTTTAACTCTTACATTGACGGCGAAATAGAATTAGTCTCCGGCGCAGAGTTATTCACTCTCTACGAATTTGAAGTGAATTATAAAGGCATTCAATTTAATAATAAAGAAGACATCACATTTAAATTATCAGATAATGATTTTGATATAAACAATCTCTCTCTGATTTCCGATAATTCTATTATTGATATCTATGGATCGTTAAATAAAAACGGCGCAATGAATTTTAACCTAACATTATCGGGAATGAAAGGTAATACATTATCCCAGCTCATTTTAGGCAAACGGGATAATGACATTAAATCGGTTATTGCCATCAATTCGAAATTAACCGGCACTTTGAACAACCCGGTAATTACTTCCAACTTAGTTGTTGACAGCGTCGGTTACAGCAACTCCCTATTCGGAAGATTAAACGGTGACATTCTAATAAAGAATAATAATGCGAAAATAAATTTTGTTTTCAACGATTTGGAGAATAATACAAACGATACACTCTTAACATTAACGGGAAATATTCCCGTGGAAATTTCGAATGAAATAAAAAAGAAAAAATCGGGTTTTGCTAATTTCAATTTGAGAACAAACAACTTTAATTTAGCAGCTTTAGGGAACCTCATTCCATATACAAAAAACATAAGTGGTATTCTAACCGCAGATGTAACAGTACGTGGCGATATAGAAAATTTAGTTTACGGCGGAAGCGTTTCGGTTAAAAACGGTTATTTTAATTTTTCAGAAAACAATTTAGGATATAATTATTCCATTGATCTTAAATTCGACAAAAACAAAGTACACATTAATAAGATAAAACTTGAAAACGCAGATAGAACAAATTATCCCGGCACATTTACCGCAAGCGGTTCGGCGGTTCTAAAAGGATTTGATTTGGAAGAAGTTGTTCTTAATGCCGAAGGTAATTTGGCTGTTCTATCCGAAGCAACCAAAGAAGTCAATCCCAATTTTTATGGTGACTTAGTATTAAAGACAGAAGGCAGTTGGGAATATATTTATAGAGACGGAAAGTCTGAGTTTAACGGTAATATTTTATTAACCAAAGCTGATTTAACCCTCTCCCCTTCTGGTCAAACGGAAATCAATTCATCCGATAAAATAATATATTCGATAAAATCTGATTCATCCCTTATTGACAGAGAAGAGAAAAAATTCCTTGAAATAATTACCGAACGAAAAAATATTGCCGATATCGAAATAGAGAAATCTAATTTCGATTATAATTTTAATGTAAAAATTGAAGACGAAGCTAAAATTCAATTCTTGCTCTCCAAAATATGGAACCAAAAACTATCGGTTCTTGCAAAAGGAGAACTTAAATATGAAAGCATTAACAATGTTTCTCGTGCTCAGGGAGCGTTGGAATTACAACCGGGTTCCAAACTTGAATTTGTTAAAACATTCGATGCAACAGGCAATATAAAATTCGAGTCAGATATTACTAATCCCTACCTTGACGTAACAGCCATTTACAGCGGCAGTTACAACCAAGGGACTGATGAATTACCGGATATCATCGATGTTCAGGTAGAGATGAAACTTACCGGAACACTCGATAAGTTGGGAACTAATTTAATGCAAAACCCGGAAAATATTGCTATCTTTAAAGGAAGCCGAAATATTGAAAATAAAATTAGAGATAACAGATACGATATTTCAGATGCTATTCTATTTATATACATCGGCAGATTCAAAGAAGATTTAACTGCAAATGATAAGAGCCGGTTAGCCGGATTAGGAAATACGGCAACTTCGTTCCTCGGTTCGGCTCTAACGTCAATAATTAATTCTGCCGTTGGTGACGTAGTTAGCGATATTCAAGTAGATCAAACCGGACAGGATACAAAAATAATTATCTCAGGCAGATACCAAAACATACGCTACAGCGTAGGTGGAACAACACGAATTCAAAATATATCGGAAGCAAATTTGAAATTGGAATATCAATTGCTTCCAAATTTATTATTTCGTTTAGAACGCAAAGACCCGATTGTTCGATCATTCGGCGTTGATGAGAAGATAAGCGAATTAGGACTAAAATATAGGATACAATTTTAAATGAAAAAAGCAATAAAATCTCTTTTCAAAAAATATCCCGGTTTGAAATTAAAATCGAAGAATATTGCGAAAAGATTAAACGTAAGAGAAGATCACGAATATCACAAATTAAAAAGCGTTCTGCATCAATTGGTTGCGGAAGATTATCTAGCAAAATCAGGTAAACGATATTACCTGAATTTTTCTCCAACGGGAAAAATTATCGGTCAGTTGATGCTTGTAAAAGACGGCAGATACGGATTTGTGATACCGAAGAATTATAATATGCGGGATATTTTCATCCCAGAAAGATTTTTGCATACTGCATTCGATGGAGATATAGTTGAAGTAATTTTACTTGAGCATAAAAAAGGGAAAAACCTTGAAGGCCAAATAACAAAAGTAATCGAAAGAAAGCGTGATGAAATTATAGGCACACTACATAAATCTAATTCATTTTATTATGTAATAGCCGATGAAGAAATAGTTCACCGCCATTTTTACATCCCGGAAAATAAATTGAAAGGTGCCAAAGAAGGTGATAAAATCGTAGTAACTAATATTAAATGGGAAGATCCCAAACAAAATCCGGAAGGAGAAGTTGCTGAGATTTTAGGTGTATCCGGCACCTACGATGTAGAAATTGCAGCAATAGCTCGCGAGTTCGGTATAGAATACCGCTTCCCCAAAAAAGTAATTAAAGAAGCGGAAAAAATCAGCGATCAAATACCTGCTTCTGAAATTAAAAAGAGAGTAGATTTAAGAAAAGAAACAATTTTTACTATTGATCCGGATGATGCAAAAGATTTCGATGATGCGGTTTCAGTAAAAGTTCTTGAGAACGGCAATTATTACCTGGGTATTCATATTGCCGATGTAAGTCACTTTGTGAACGAAAACACAAACATATTTAAGGAAGCTCTTAAAAGAGGAACTTCAACATATCTCGTAGGAAAAGTCATTCCTATGCTGCCTGAAAAATTATCAAATAATGTTTGTTCCCTGCTTCCTAACAAAGACAGACTCACTTATTCCGTTTTTGTGGAAATCACGCCAAGAATGAAAATCGTTTCATCTTCAATAAAAAAATCAATTATTAGAAGCTGCAGAAGATTTACTTACGAAGAGGTTCAACAAATTATTGAAACGGGTAAAGGAGATTACGCGGAGAAGATTCTGCTTTTGAATAGCATTTCTAAAAAACTCAGGAATAAACGAATTGCAAAAGGAAGTATTAACTTTATCCGTCCGGAAATAAAATTCAACTTGGATGAAAACGGTGTACCTCTTGAGATTAAAATTAAGGAAGTTAAAGAAAGTCACAACTTAATTGAAGAATTAATGCTATTGGCAAATCAAATTATCGCCGAGACAGTTGGTAAAAATAAAAATAATGCATCTTACCCATTCATTTACCGTATTCACGATGTACCCGATAGAGATAAATTAGTTGAGTTTAGCAATTTCGTTAAATCACTCGGTTATAATTTCGATATTAATTCTGCAAGTACAAAACAACTGCAACTATTACTCGAGCAAGTAAAAGGTACCGAAGAAGAAGCGGTTATAAACGAAGTGGCAATTCGTTCTATGGCAAAAGCAATCTATTCCGAGCATAATATCGGACATTACGGATTGGGATTTAAGTATTATACTCATTTCACTTCGCCTATACGAAGATTCCCGGATTTGATTGTGCATCAATTAATTTATGACTACTTAGAGAATCAAGGCCGAGCTCGTTATTCATTAGAGCAAGTTAAATACTTTGCCGAACACTCATCCGATAAAGAACGAGATGCCGTTCAAGCCGAAAGACTCTCAATTAAATTAAAACAGATGGAATATTTGAGAAATCATCTCGGAGATATTTTCGATGCTGTTATTTCCGGAATAACAAACTTTGGAATTTTTATTCAATTAAGTGAAAACCTTGCAGAAGGTTTAGTAAAACTAAGAGATATGGAAGACGATTATTATATTTTCGATGAAAAAAATTATTCACTTGTAGGGAAAAGTTCAGGTAAAAAATACCGTTTAGGGGATAAAATAAGAGTTCAATTAGTTCGTATTGATGAGGAAAGGAGAGAGACTGATTTTATCCTTTTTTAAGTTAATAAAATTGGCTATAATTAAATTAAATATTTATGGTGTAATCGATGAAAAAGTATTATATATATTTTCTCTTATTCTTCATTAGTAATTTCGCTTACGGTCAGTTTGGACAGAATAGAGTTCAGTATAACGAGTATAACTGGTATTTCATTCAAACCAAACATTTTGATATCTACTTTACAGAAGGTACCGAAAAAACAGTAGAATTTTTAGCAAAAGCCGCCGAAGAAGCCCTCGATAGTATTCATAAGGATCTTAACTATTACATCACTAATAGAATATCTTTTATTTTATATAATTCGCATAACGACTTTCAGGAAACCAATACAATCGATGCATTTTTAAGTCAAGGTATTGGCGGTTTTACAGAAAGTTTTAAAAATCGTGTTGTAATTCCGTTCGAAGGTTCATATGAAAAATTCCGTCACGTAATTCATCACGAATTGGTTCACGCAGTGATGAATGATTTTCTCTATGGCGGCAGTCTCCAAAATATGATATCTAAAAACATTACACTTCAATTACCTCTCTGGGTAAATGAAGGAATGGCGGAATATTTATCCAGTGGCTGGGAAACAAATTCCGATATGTTTATTAGAGACGCAATAATAAATGAATATCTACCGGACATCCAACGTTTAAGCGGATATTTTGCATACAGAGGCGGTCAATCCCTTTTCAAATATATTGCTGATACGTACGGACGCGCTAAAGTTGGTGAGATATTAAGTCAAGTTAAAGGAGCGGGAAATTTAGAAGACGGACTTAAGAATGCGATTGGTTTGGATTTAGAAAAATTGAACGAAAGATGGAAAAAATCTCTGAAGAAAGAATATTGGCCTGAAATTGCAACCAGAAATGATCCTGACGAATTTGCCAAGAGATTGACGAATAATAAAAAATTAGGAGGATTCTATAACACCAGTCCAGCAATTTCTCCCCAAGGTGATAAAGTAGTTTTTATAAGTGATAGAGATATTTTTCTTGACCTTTATATAATGGATATAGAGCATCCGGAAGATGCTGAATTATTAATTGAATCCGGACAGACTAACGATTTTGAAGAATTAAACATTTTATTCCCTTCACTCACTTGGTCTCCTGATAATATTCACGTTGCTCTTTCCGGAAAAGCGAACGGCTCAGACGTAATAACAATAATTGATACAGAAGAAAAAGATTACTACGAACTTCCATTTTCTTTGCCAGGGATCGAATCGGTAAGCTGGTCTCCTGATGGCAAATATCTTGCTTTTGTAGGTCACAACAACACTCAATCCGATATATATATTTATTCATTCGATGAAAACGAACTTACTAATTTAACGAATGACATTTTTAGCGATGCAGACCCTAGTTGGTCACCCGATGCAAAAACAATCTATTTCTCTTCGGATAGAGGAGAATTTTTAGAGGAAAAAGATGCAGGCGTTGATTTCGAAATATACAATCACAATTTTCATCAATTGGACCTATACAGAATTCAATTGGATAATAAGAAGATTGAAAGACTCACCGATTGGGAACTCAGCAGTGAAAGGGCTCCTGTAGTTTCACCCGACGGAAGTAAAATTTTATTCGTATCCGATCATAACGGTATTTTTAATCTCTACAGATTGGATGTTTCAGAAACCAGGGACTCTTCTACTTCACCTGAACCTTTAACAAATTCATTAAATGGAATTTATCAATTGTCTCTTTCAAAAAATGGAAAGAAGTTGGTGTTCTCTTCCCTATTTAACTCCGGGTATAATATATTCCTTATAAAGAACCCGTTCGATATGAAATCATACAGCGAGATCCCCCCGACTCATTTTATGGCTGGATTATTAAATCCTGAAAAAGAAGACAATAAAATTTTTGCTGATACTCTCGCAAGAGAAATCACCGATTCTCTTTTTGCTTTTCAAAACGATTCTACAATTTTTGATACCACAGCAGCAGATGGGTTTGAAATTTTCACCGGTGAATATGTAGAAGAAAATGATGACACCACAAATGTAGACAATGATTATAGAAATTTTGTATTCAGCAATAAATTCAGTTCTATAGATTCAAGTGACATTAAAGAGAGAGTCCAAAATATTTTTCAACCTAAGTTAGACGATAACGGAAATTTCCTGGTCAACAAATATAAAGTAACATTTTCGGCAGATTTAGTTTATGCTAATGCCGGATATAGTACATTATACGGATTACTCGGTACTACGGTTTTGGCATTCAGCGATATGCTCGGAAACCATAGATTGATCGGAATAACCAGTATGCAAATTGACCTTAAAAACAGTGATTATGGTTTAGCATACTATTATTTAGAGAAGAGAATAAATTATGGTTTCGAAGCATTTCATACGGCAAGATTTGTTTACTTGGGGAATTCCTTCTTTTCGGAACTCTATCGATTCAGAAATTACGGAGCCGTTGTTTCCGCTAGTTATCCGATAAGCAGATTTTATCGAGTCGATGCCAGTTTAGGATACTTAAATGTATCTTCCGAAAATCTCGATAATATTTTAGCTCCGATTCAGAAAAGCACATTTATCATCCCAACTCTGAGTTTTGTCCATGATAACACAATGTGGGGATATACCTCTCCTATTCAAGGAACAAGATATAATTTTACTCTATTCGGCAATCCCGGCATCGGCAATAAAGGCTTAAGCTTTTATTCATTTACTTGGGACTATAGAAAATATTGGAGATTTTGGTTCGATAATTCTTTTGTATTCAGATTGTCCGGAGGTTATTCCGGCGGAGCTAGTCCTCAAAGGTTTTTCGTTGGCGGTACCGATTTTTGGATAAATCGTTCATTTGCAACCGGAGATATTCCTCTGGATTCTCCGAGTGATTTTGCCTTTTTAACTCCGGGTCTTCCTTTAAGAGGATATGATTATGCAGAGCAAATAGGAAGTAAATATTCCCTGTTAAATCTTGAATTACGAATGCCTATAATCAGGTATCTCGTTACCGGTCACCTACCGATATTATTCCAGAATATTCTCGGAGTGGCTTTCCTTGATATGGGTACTGCATGGTATGATAATAAATCACTAAAGCTATTTACGAAAAACTATAGAAATGAACTTAAAACCCAAGACCTTTTGATGGGTACTGGCGTGGGTGCAAGAATATATATGCTGTTCCTTTGGAGACTGGATGTAGCTTGGACTTATGATATGCAAGCTTTTTCCGAACCTAGATATTACTTATCAATCGGATTGGATTTTTAAAAAAAAGAAAGTCGGCTTAGGCCGACTTTTTATTTTCTTTAGAATTGCTCTTTGTAGTCGTAGATTTTGAATTCGATGAGGACCCGGACGATTTTGAGCTACTGGATTTGTAATCCGTTTCGTAAAATCCGGTTCCTTTAAATATAGGTCTTAACCCTGTTCCAAATAATCTTTTAACATTCCCTTTACACTTCGGACATTCCTTCAAGGGTTCGTCACTCATCTTTTGAAAATATTCAAATGCATGACCGCAATCTAAACACTTATAATCATACGTAGGCATAGCATTACCTCCTGAAAAGAAAAATTCAATCTGTAAAAATACGAAGATTCAACCTTAAAATAAAAGTTCCTCTAATCCGCTATTATTTTGTATTTTAACACCTCAAATAAATCGGATTTAATTTGAAAAGATATATTTCTATTTTACTAATTCAGTTTCTATTATTCGGTTGTCTGAATTACGAACAGATAACAACAATACGCGGAGATATGTCCGGTAAAATGTTCATTCATTACTGGACAAACAAAATAGATTTAAATGACTCGACATACATTAATAATATTAAATTATTTGACGAAAAAACGATAAAAGAGGAATATTCGTCAAAATTCGTCGATATTAAGAATATAGAAATATATAAGGATTTCTCAGATTCAACTCTTCATACGAAGATAGAATTAACATTCAGCAATATCGATTCACTTATACAATCGAAGGCATTTAAAAATTCCGGGATAACAATAAAAGATCTACCCGACGGGAATAAACTCTTCACTCAAAGAGTGCAATCATATTCCATCGGATTCGGTTTCAATCCAGCAGATTACACGATGAAATACGTTTATTATCTGCCGGGTAAAATTATAGATCACAATGCAAATGATTTGACCAGAAATCGAGTCACCTGGGAATTTTCATTGGACGAGATATCCGGCAGCAAAACTTTATCTGCTGTTTTTAAACCTTATCCACTTAAAGAAACTCCTCCAATTATCTATTATTTAGCCGGATTTGTCCTGTTAGTTCTATTTATATTCATTTTTAGAAAGCGTTCTGGATAATATGAAATCCATTATTTGACTTCACTAATGTATATGATTATATTTTGAGACTGTATTTTAATTAAAAATCACATTTGAAATGGAAAGATCGGATCCTATAATTGTTTCAGGAAGTTCGGGTCGTGCTTTAACGAAAAAGATAGCAGAATACTTAGGAATTGAGACCGGACAGATGGATTTAAAACGATTCAGCGATGGCGAAATTTGGGTTAAATATAAAGAAAATATTCGCGGACGGGATCTTTTTATTATTCAGTCTACTCAACCACCCGCAGAAAATCTGATGGAACTTTTAATAATGATTGATGCGGCAAAAAGAGCTTCTGCCAGCAGAATTACCGCTGTAATTCCTTATTTCGGTTATGCTCGGCAGGACAGAAAAGATCAGCCAAGAGTAGCAATTACATCCAAATTGATTGCTAATCTCTTAACCGTAGCCGGAGCTGATAGAGTAATAACTATGGATCTGCACGCGGCGCAAATTCAAGGTTTTTTCGATATCCCGTTCGATCATCTTTATGCTTCACCCCTGTTTTCCGGTCTTTTCAAAGACAGATGTGAAAATCTTGTTGTTGCATCCCCTGACGTAGGCGGAATTAAATATGCCAGATCGTATGCAAAGAGACTCGGCGCGGGATTGGTTCTTATGGATAAAAGAAGACCAAAACATAATGTTGCCGAGGTCGTCAATATTATTGGCGAAGTAGATGGCAAGGATGTTCTTTTAGTTGATGATTTAATTGATACAGGCGGAACTTTTGTTGCAGCTATTGAAGCTCTTAAAAAGAACGGAGCCCAAAAAATTTACGGCGCTGTAACTCATCCCCTGCTTTCAGGCAGTTCATTGGAAAAAATTGAAAATTCTGAAATAGATACTTTATACGTTAGCGACAGTATCGAATTGGTTAGAACTTCCGAGAAAATTGTTGTTCGTTCCGCTTATAAATTATTTGCCGAGGCTATTAGAAGAACTCATAATAACGAATCGATAAGTTCCTTGTTTGAAATTGATAAAGGTTAGAAATTATTTAATATCGGAGAGATAGAAATGAAGGAAATAATATTAGACGTAAAAAGACGTGATAAGATGACAAAAGGAGAATTGAACCGTATAAGAAAAGACGGTTATGTTCCGGGTGTTATTTATTCTAAAGAGTTGGAAGCTCCCGTCAACTTCTCTGTATTCGAAACAGCTCTTAATAAATTGATTTACACTTCCGAAACACATATGGTTACTCTCAAATTCGATGACGGAGAAGAACATCCTGCAATCATCAAAGACGTTCAATTCGATCCTCTTACTGATAAAGTAATTCACGTTGATTTTCATGCGGTCAAATTCGGACACGTGATCACGGTTGAAGTTCCAATTGATCTTGTTGGAACTCCCAAAGGTATTAAAGAAGGCGGTACTTTAATGAATCCGATCAACAAGCTCGAAATTGAATGTATGCCTCGTTATATACCTGAAAAATTAGAAATTGATATTTCCGATTTAGGATTGAATGATTCAATTCATATTAAGGATTTATCTTACGAAAACATTAAAATACTAAATAATGAAGACGCATTGGTAGTAACTATAGCTGCCAAACGTGCTGAAGAAGTTACCGAAGAAGCTTTGGAATTGGATACTGATGAAGTAGCACAACCTGAAGTTATTTCTAAAGGTAAATCCGAAGAAGAAGGAGAATAATTTCACCCTATTGCTTTGAAAGTAATTTTAGGTATCGGAAATATTGGCGAGCGGTATGAATATACCAAACATAACATCGGGTTTTTAATCCTCGATAGTCTTGCTAAAAAATTAAAAAACCCGATTTCCAATATTGATAAGCATTTTTTATATTGTAGGGGTAAAATTAAAGAAGAAGAATATTTACTAGTAAAACCTACAACTTATGTAAATAAAAGCGGCGATGCCGCTTTTTACATTTTAGAGAAATATAATTTGGACATCAAACACCTGTTAGTTATAACAGACGACATCAATTTAGAACTTGGACGAATAAGAATCCGTTTAGGAGGCGGTGACGGTGGGCATAATGGTATTGCGTCCATTATTGAAGCTTTAGGTGACAATCGTTTTGCCAGATTACGATTTGGCATTGGAAACGGGTTCACTAAAGGCGAAATGGCAAATTATGTCCTTTCCAAATTCACCCCTGAAGAATTGGAAATAATTTCCGAAAGAATAGAAAATTGCAGCAATTTGATAGCAGATTTTATTACACAAGGAATTAATAAAATGCTTGATAATTATAGTAAAAACAGTAATAAATACAATTCACCACTAACAAACACGGGTAAAAACAAATGAACACATTATTATATGTTGTACCACTTGTTGGATTAACTGCTCTGCTTTATTCATATGCCAAAAGTATATGGATAAACAAGCAGGAAGAGGGGAATGAAAAGATGGTCGAGATATCGACATACATCAGAGAAGGAGCAATCGCATTCCTCAAGACCGAATACAAGGTATTGGCTATTTTTGTATTAGCAGTTGCTCTTCTGCTGGGTTTCTCCAATAGCGGAAGAGAAGATTCATCGTGGCTTATTGCAGTATCTTTCATAATTGGAGCATTCTGTTCTGCATTAGCAGGATATTTAGGAATGATAGCTGCTACAAGCGCGAATGTTAGAACTACAAACGCCGCTAGAAAAGGACTCGGAGAGGCTTTACAAATCGCTTTCTCTGGCGGTTCTATAATGGGTATGAATGTAGTTGGCTTAGGTGTTTTAGGCCTTAGCGTTTTATTCATTGTATATAGTAATTTAGATTGGGACTTAAGCCGCGTGATAAATGTGCTCAGCGGTTTTTCCTTGGGTGCATCGTCAATAGCTCTTTTTGCTAGAGTTGGCGGTGGAATTTATACAAAAGCAGCTGATGTTGGCGCAGATTTAGCAGGAAAAGTTTACGAAGGTATTCCTGAAGACGACCCGAGAAATCCTGCAACAATTGCCGATAACGTTGGCGATAATGTTGGGGACGTTGCCGGTATGGGCGCGGATCTATTTGAATCTTATGTAGGCGCAATTATCGGGTCAATGGTTCTCGGTGCTGCTTTCACCTCAGTATTGCCTGAAGGTAATAAACTCGCTGCAGTTTTACTGCCTTTAATTCTTGCAGGTGTTGGAATTTTGATTTCTATTTTAGGAACATTTTTCGTTAGAGTTAAAGAAGGCGGAAATCCTCAGAAAGCTTTGAATTTGGGTGAATTCGGAGCTTCGGGATTGATGATTGTCGCCGCTTATTTTATGATTAATCATATATTACCTGCTTCGTGGACTTACGAAGGGACTGTATACACAGCCAACGGAGTATTTATTGCAACGATTATCGGTTTAGTAGCAGGTGTTTTAATCGGATTAATTACTGAATACTTTACCGGTACCGATTATAAACCCGTTCATTCAATTGCAAATCAATCGGTAACGGGTGCTGCTACAAATATTATTAGCGGATTAGGCGTTGGTATGATGTCTACTGCACCACCTATTATTATTATTGCTGTTGGAATTATAGGTGCTTACGAATATGCTAATTTGTACGGAATTGCAATAGCGGCTCTCGGAATGTTATCCACAACAGGTATCCAATTAGCAGTAGATGCTTACGGACCTATTTCCGATAATGCCGGCGGTATTGCTGAAATGTCCGAATTACCTGCAGAAGTTAGAGAACGTACCGATAAACTCGATGCTGTTGGAAATACAACTGCTGCTATCGGTAAAGGATTTGCTATCGGTTCTGCAGCATTAACAGCATTAGCACTCTTTTCCGCTTATATGCATCAAGCCCAAATTAGCACAATAGATATCAGTAAACCTATTATTATGGGTGGATTATTCATTGGTGCTATGCTTCCCTTCCTATTCTCTGCAATGGCTATGGGTGCTGTTGGTAGAGCGGCAAAGAAGATGATAATTGAAGTAGGCAGACAATTCAGAGAAATTCCAGGATTACGCGAAGGAACAGCTAAAGCCGAGCAT
Source organism: uncultured Melioribacteraceae bacterium (assembly GCA_964573255.1). Classification (GTDB taxonomy): domain Bacteria; phylum Bacteroidota; class Ignavibacteria; order Ignavibacteriales; family Melioribacteraceae; genus CAYNUJ01. The sequence goes on along the minus strand of CAZNJB010000019.1, from coordinate 19,446 downwards.
TCAAAATGCGTTGAAATTTCAACCGCTGCTGCAATTAAGGAAATGATTATTCCTGGCGTAATGGCCGTTATTGTTCCTGTGGCAATCGGTTTCCTTAGCAAAGAAATGTTAGCCGGTCTTTTAGCCGGAGTTACAGCAAGCGGCGTTTTGATGGCTATCTTTCAATCGAATGCCGGCGGTGCTTGGGATAACGCAAAAAAACTTATTGAAGGTAATTTAATAATCGACGGCAAAGAATACGGAAAAGGTTCGGACGCTCACAAAGCTGCAGTTGTTGGCGATACTGTTGGCGATCCGTTCAAAGACACTTCAGGTCCGTCGTTGAATATTCTCATAAAATTAATGTCAGTGGTTTCTTTAGTAATTGCACCACTCATTAAATAACATTATATTTCGAACCAAGTTTTTTATTAACCCTGCTCTCCGGCTTTTGCCGGAGGGCCTAATTTGTCCAAAGGGAGGATAAAATGAAAATAAACGACTACGAAAGCGTTATAATAATTAACGCTGCGCTCGAAGACGAGCAGGTAAAAGCTGCTGTTGGTCGAATTGAAGAAGCACTAAAGACCAACGGGGCTGAAATTACCGAAGTGGAAGATTGGGGTAGAAAAAGACTAGCTTACCCTATCCAAAAAGCTAAGAGTGGTTATTATTATATTGTTCGCTTCAAAGCTCCACCAGAAAGTATCACAAAAATAGAAAGATTCTTCTTCCTCGAAGAAACCATTATACGTTATCTTACTATCAAATTGGATAAAAGAGCTTTGGAATATTACGCCAAAAAAGCAAGTAAGAAAGCTGAAAAAGTGAATGCAACGAATGATAAAAGTGAAAGTGAAGAGAAGAAATCCTAAGTTCAGTACGGAGGTAATGTAATGTCCGATTTAAAAATGCCTGAAATTAATAGCGTTGTAATTGCCGGCAATTTAACAAAAGACCCTGTATTCAGACGCACTTCTTCAAATACTCCTGTTGTAAATTTCCATATTGCTGCTAACAGAAGATATAAAGACAGCAATAATAAATGGCAGGAAGACGTTTGCTATGTAGGTGTCGTAGCTTGGAATAGATTAGCAGATAGTTGCCGGGGAAAAATAAAAAAAGGCAGCGCTGTACTTGTTGATGGCGAACTCCAAAGTAGATTAATTCAATCAAAAGATGGCAGACCAAAATCAGTTGTCGAAATCAAAGCAAAAAGAATTCAATTCTTGAACAAGAATACTTTTGCTAATAATGGTTTCGATGAAGTCGAAGAACCGGAAATAAAAGAAACAGATACTTTATCTTTGGAAAGTGATCTTTTGGTGGATGATGATAGTTCTTTCGACAAATTCCTCACAGATGAGGAATCGGATTTAATGAACGATGATAATAACTCAGAGGTGTAAAAATGAAAAATAGAAAATCAAATAGAGTAATTAACGATTATATTGATTATAAAGACGCAAAATTATTGCAAAAATTCGTTACCGATCAGGGGAAAATTATTCCTCGTAGAATCACCGGTCTTAGCGCAAAGCAGCATCGCGAATTGGTGACGGCTATTAAAAGAGCTCGTCATATCGCTGTTATGCCTTTTATTTCTGAAGCAGTTAAGTAATTGGGAGAATAAAATGAAGGTTATTTTAAGAAAAAATTTCGATCAGTTAGGTAAAGTTGGCGATGTTGTTGAGGTAAAAGACGGTTATGCTATGAATTTTTTAATTCCCAGAGATATAGCAGCTATAGCAACCGAAGGCAACATGCGAGCTTTGGAAGAAGAAAAAGCACAGAAAGCTAAAAAAGAAGCTAAGGAACTTGAAACAGCTAACCAATTAGCTGAAGAATTGGGAAAAGTTTCCATTACTATCCCTGTTAAAGTTGGCGAAGAAGATAAAATATTTGGAACTGTAACAACCCAAATGATTGCAGATGCCTTGAAAGAAAAAGGCTATGATATCGACAAACGCAAAATCGAAATCAAAGATACTATTAAATCCCTCGGCATCTACGAAGTGGATGTTAAATTGCATCCCTCCGTTAACGCCATAGTTAAAACTTGGGTAGTAAGAGAATAGTTTACTTTTACATTTAAGCCCCTTGTTATAGGGGCTTTTTTATTTCCCGCTTCTTTCTCCCTAAATTTCCCATAACATCAATAAATATAGGGGTTTAAGTGCGTTTTAACATTGATTTTTATTCCGTTTGTATCTATATTCGAAGTCTTGATTTAATTTAAACCATTTTTCAAAAATAAAATTAGAAGTGTAGGATGAAAGAATTAAGATTCAGGTTAATAATGATTGTGGCAGCTGTTGCTTTAAGTGTTTATCTCTTGCTGCCAACCTATAACGACTACCAAAACAACAAATCAATCAACTCCTTTTTAGAACACGTAAGAGACAGTTTAGTCCAAAACAACCCTTCTCTTTCGGAATCAATGATTGAGAATATTCTCGAAGCTAAAAAGGACAGTATAATACTTAACGACGAAAGCATTAAAGAAGCTAGAGAAAAAAGATTGAAATTGGGTCTCGACCTCCAAGGCGGTATGTACTTAGTAATGGAAGTAAACACCGCAAAATTATTGGAGCGTTTGGCAAAAGACCCTGATAATACTTTCCGCGAAGTTTTGGCTGAGGCTGAAGAAGAAGCTAAACTTTCCGACGAAGATTTGGTAAGTATTATCGTAAGAAAATTACAGGATAGAGGCATTCGTCTCAGCAGATATTTCGGTTCTATCAGGGACGACGATTCTCAAATAATTAAAAGACTTCAAGACCAAGAAAAAGATGCTGTTACACGCGCTATTGAAATTATTCGTAATAGAGTTGACCAATACGGCGTTTCCGAACCGAGTATTCAGCAGCAAGGTGCACGCAGAATAATTGTGGAACTTCCCGGTATCTCCAAAGAAGAAGAAGCAAAGCGTTTATTGCAAGGCAGAGCTTTACTCGAATTCAAATTGGTTAAAGATGCCGAGTTTGCTATCCCAATTATGAATAAAATTGATGAAATATTGGCAAAATCTTTTGGCAGCAGCGATTCTTTATCTGCCGACAGCACTGCACAGGCAGATTCGTTATTAACTGATATGACCGAAGAAGAATTTGCTAAAAAACATCCTTTCTATTCAATTGCGGTTGTTAATCCTCAAAGCCCTTATCCGGATGCTTTCGTTAAAGCTAAAGATAAACCCAGATTGGAAAGTTATTTAAATAGACCTGAAGTAATAAACATAATTCCTGATAACGTAGAATTTCTATTCTCAGCAAAACCGGTTATTGTTCAAGATGGAGTTGAATACTTCAAATTATATCTTGTAAACAAAACAGCAGAATTAACCGGTGGCGTTATTACCGACGCTCAAGCGAATATCGACCCTCAAACTTCTTCTCCAATTGTTAATATGCAAATGAACGCCGAGGGTTCGAGAGAATGGGCGCGGATAACAGGAGCTAATATCAAGAAAAGATGCGCAATTGTACTTGATAACTATGTTTATTCTGCTCCTACAATTCAAAATAAAATCCCGAGCGGTCGTTCTCAAATTTCCGGCATCGCAGATATGGAAGAAGCTAAATTGCTGGAAATTGTTCTTAAAGCAGGTGCATTACCGGCACCGGTTGATATTATAGAAGAAAGAACAGTCGGTCCATCTTTGGGACAGGATTCGATTAGTAAAGGATTCAATTCTACTCTATTCGGCTTTGGGATTGTAGCGATATTTATGCTTGTTTACTACCGTAGAGCCGGTACACTTGCAGATTTGGCGTTGCTGTTCACCGTTATATTTATAATGGGTATTCTCGCAGCTTTCCACGCTACACTTACATTACCTGGTATTGCAGGTATCATATTGACAATCGGTATGGCGGTGGATGCTAACGTTCTTATATTTGAAAGAATTAGAGAAGAAATGGAAACCGGAAAAACTTTGAAAGCATCAGTTGAAAGCGGTTTCGCCCATTCATATTCTGCAATATTCGACTCAAACATTACCACATTCTTTACCGGTATTATTCTCTATCAGTTTGGAAGCGGACCGGTTCAAGGTTTTGCTTTAACTTTGATGATTGGTATTGTTTCCAGTTTGTTTGCAGCTTTAGTTATTACTAAAGTTTTATTTGAATTTATGATTCACAAAGGATATAAAGTTGACGTAGGCTCAAGAAAACATTTTCTCAGCAACGTCAACATTAATTTCTTAGGCAGTAGAAAATTAACTTACATAATTTCCGGTACTCTTATTTTAATCGGAATTGTCAGCTTTGCTTTCAGAGGTCTCGAATTCGGAATCGATTTCAAAGGCGGTACCGAAATAGGTTTGAACTTTGAAAAACCAATTGAGATAACCCAGGTAAGAAGCAAAGTAAGTGAATTAGGTTTAGGTAATGTTGAAGTTAAAACTTTTGGTGGAGATACAGGTGTTCTCTTAAGAACCGAGTTACAAGAAATTCCATCAAACATTTACCCGAACATAGTTAAATGGATTGAAGAATCGATTAAATCCACTGCTCCTGATGCAAATTACCGTATTGTTGATTCTACAAAAAGTTCAATAACTTATGAATTCGATAGTCCGGAAATAACTACAAAAGTTGCGGATGCTTTATTCAAATCAGGTTTCCAATCCGGATTGGTTTCACAGGAAGCGGATAACAAACAAATGGTAGTTCGCGTAAGTATTGCGGATTGGATTGAATTATCATTAAAAGACCAATTTGTAGATAATCCATTCAAAGTATTAAAAGAAGATAGAGTTGGACCGAAGATAGGTAAAGAGTTGAAAACCGATGCAGTTATTGCGGTTATTTTGGCTCTCATCGTAATACTCATTTATCTCGGTTTCAGATTCAAATTCGTATTCGCTACCGGAGCTGTTGCAGCGTTGTTCCACGACGTATTGATTACTCTCGGAATATTCTCATTATTGTACGGAGTAATCCCCTATCTTAATCTCGAGATTTCCGTCTCGGTAGTTGCAGCATTCCTCACTCTTGTAGGTTATTCTATCAACGATACTGTTGTTGTATTCGACAGGGTTCGTGAGGAAATTAAAATTCATAAAACCGCTCCGCTCGAAGAAAATATGAACAAAGCAATTAATAAAACTCTTAGAAGAACAATCATTACATCTCTTACAACTTTATTTGTTGTTACTGTTCTTCTCTTCTTCGGTGGTGATGTGTTAAGAGGATTTGCATTCACTCTATTCTTCGGTATCATTATCGGTACTTACTCTTCAATATTCATTGCAAGTCCGTTTGTATTAGAATATGCTAGAAGAAGAAAATCGAAAATTCAGTTCTAAGACTGAAGAAATAAATTTAATAAAAGCCGGAGTTATTCCGGCTTTTTTATTTTAAATAATCTGAGAGGAAATTTAGAACAATTAAATTACTGGTTTTACTTCCTGTTTTGAAACACCATCAAAACGCAAACATAAGGGATTGCCAACGATTTCAAGCTAAATTTCTGAGGAACTAACAGGGAATTCAGAGCCGTTTGTTAAATTTAATTTATCATTCAATCAAGCTGTTCAATTACCTATTAGATAGTTTTGGGTTTCAGCTCCAAATGAAGGGAATTTAATTTTCGGAATATTTAACTAACACAAGTGTAATATCGTCGCTCTGTTCTTTTCCATTTCTGAATTCTTCGTCTTTCTGAAGTATAATATTCAGGATATTATCACAATCGATAGCATCTTTATTTTCTATTAAAATCGAACTAATCCTCTCCACACCGAACATTTCTTTATTTTCATTCATATCTTCAGAAATACCATCGGAATAGAACACAAACAACTGCTCACCTTTTAATTCTATTTCAATTTCCTCAAGTGTTGAATCAAAGATTTTTCCTTTCTCCAAACCGAGCCCCATCCCTTTCGGAGTGATAAATTTAACCTCTCCGTTCTCCATTAAAATAAGAGGAGTATGGCCGGCTCTACAAAAAGTCAATTTTTTATTACCTACATCAAACATCCCCAGCGATAATGTTATAAACCAATTCTTTTCTATACTTTGATAAATATTTGAATTCACTTCCTTCAGTATCTCTTTAGGGGTTTTATTATCCTTGCAATACAATCTCATCATAGTCTGTATTTTCGACATATAAAATGATGCAGCCAATCCTTTTCCCGATACATCGGCGATTACAACAAATACTTTCGATTCATTTATTTTAATTACATCATAATAATCTCCGCCTATTTGCATTGCAGGTAGCATTTTACCCGATATACTCAAATTTTTTACATAGGGTAAAATTTTAGGTAAGAGACTATTTTGAATTAGTTTTGCATTTTCAATATCTCTATCAATTTTTAATTTCTCTGCTTCCGATTGATAAAGACGGGCATTTTCTATGGAAATAGCGACTTGATTGGCGGAAGCGATTAATAATTCCAAATCCTTACCAGCAAGCTGAGCACCGGAACGTTTCAAACCGAACAACAACAACCCTATAATTTGGGAATTAATTTCCAACGGTATTATTGTATATATATTTTCATTCAGAAGTAATTCTTTCTCAACATCGAATACTTTATCAAATTCTTGTCTTTCTATTACAGGGGGTATTCTCAGTTCTTTTTTTGCATCCAAATATTTTTTTATTTTTTTATCTTTATTATAAATAATAAAATCATCAGATTTCGTTCCCACTCCTCTTTTCAAAACAAAATTACCGGTAGACCAATCTTTAAGTAAAATAGCAAAGTGACGGATTTCCAAAGCTTCAACAATTGTATCCATAGTTTTATCCAGTATATTATCCAGCCCTACCGTACCCGATATTTCCTTACTAAATTTCACCAATACATTTTGATACGCAAATTGTTCGGGATAAAATCTTTTCGTTAACATATTTTGGAATTTATCTTTAGTGGACTGAAATACAATGGCAAATACAATGAATATTATTCCCGCAATTAGTCCTTGGTATTCTGTGCTTAAAGCCTGACTAATATTCTGTCCTAAAAGATAAATTACCAGAAAATAAGTTGCGGCAATTGAAACGGTAGCGGTAAAATAATAAACCGAATTTTTAATTACATCCGTTACATCCATTAAGGAATATCGAAAGATTGAATATCCGAATGCAACAGGAAGCAATGCTACGGCAATAATAGGCATAAAATATGTCGGTGAGTTAAATACCGTATCAGCCAGTACATTGGCTAAAGTAGAGGTGTAAATAATTGCTGCCAAACCTATTCCGTACGAAATTAAAATTATGAAAACGGCTGTCCTTTCGCGAGCAGAATCTAATTTTAGATAACCTCTAATTAATGATATAAATCCGATTATAAATGATGCAAAAATTAATATTCCATAAAACAAGACCTGACGAATTAGAGAAATATTAAAGATGTTATCCGGCGAGAAATAAACATATTTTAGTCTGAGAATTAAACTTCCGACAAATATTACCAGAGGAGTATAGAATAATATTTTTTTAGTGTATTTGCGGTTGATTATTTTGGTTTCTCTTGGAAATATCCAAAAGAAATGAACTAGTGTAAACGGTAGGAAAGATGCGCCAATTAACCACATTACATCAGTTAGGATAATCAACCAGTCAAAATAAAAATATGGGTTTTGTGTTATACCGACGAAAAAGAAGCTTGAAGCTGCTGTAAGTGTAAATAAAATACCTAAAAGAAAGAAAATCCGTTGAACTTTCCCTTCCGACTTTGCCATAATAACAACGAACCCAACAACCACCCAAATAAAAGCAAGTAAAACATAGCCCAAACTGCTGAAGTTAATTAATTTTTTAACTTCAACTTTGGTTTCAAAGACTTCACTGTTCCTCGAAACTACATAAATTGCGCTATCCCCTTTTTCCACCCTGTTAAGAACGAGCTGTGCCTGAAAAATATCATCCACTTCAACATCGTTAATTGAAATAAGTTTGTCGCCGTCCCTTATTCCGGCATTCCAGGTAACACCCTCAAATTTCACTTTTTCAAAAACAATATCAACCGAATCTTCCGATACTCTCCTAGGAATCCATAAACATTCATCATTAGATTGAGGTGATATTTCCAATACAAAATATAGATTGATTAAATTAACAATCGTAAAGATTACTGTGAGTAATACAATTACCTCAAATCTATATTTAGCAAAGAATTTTTTCACTATTTTACCTTAACTACCAAACAGGTAATATCATCCGATTGAACATTTCCTTTAGTATGAATCATTACATCATTTTTAATTTCATCTAAAATACCGTCAGCGTCCATTTTACCAGAAATATCAACAGCCAATTTTTCCAATCTTTCATCCGAATATTCTACAAAATCATAATCCATTGCCTCAGTTATTCCGTCAGTGAACACAATTAGCGTATCGCCACTATCGAGAAATACCTTCTCCGAAGTATAGGGAAACACAGTTTTCATAAAACCCAATATCATTCCGCCTGTCTTTAATTTAATTAACTCACCTTTCTTTAGTAGTAACGGCGGGTTATGCCCGGCATTAACATAAGTTAAAGAAGAATCACGCGAATCTAACATTCCCCAAAAGAAAGTAATAAAATGTCCCATCCTTGTATTTTCCGATACTAAATCATTCAACAAGTTAGACGCCTCATCTAATTCATAGTTCAACTTCGAAAGAGATTTTAAAAACGCTTGTAAATTTGCCATTAATAACGAAGCTTGAACTCCTTTACCCGAAACATCAGCAACGGCAATAAGAGTTCTATAATCATCAATTTTAATAATATCATAATAATCTCCGCCTACCCTTTTAGCCGATTCAGAATATGCGGCAATTTGAAATCTATCTAATTCCGGGATACTTTGAGGAAGTAAACTCTTTTGAATTTCCCTTGCAGTTTCGAGCTCTTGTTCCAACTTATGCTTCTCTATTACTTCCTGAACTAACTCAGCATTTTTAATAGAAATAATTGCTATGCCTGCCAACGATTGAGCAAACTCAATATCGGATTTGGAATATCCCATTTTGTTCTTTCTTTCACCCAGCAGAATTATGCCTCTAGTTATATCTTCAATTCTCATCGGCACAAGCAGCTTTACATTTATATTAGGATTGATTCCGTAATGTTTCGTTAAATCATATTCATTAATCGGTTCGATCAACTCATTTACTGTTAAATTATTCAGGAAGTTTTTTAATTCATCATTATCATATTTGGAAGCTAAAATTTTAACACCTTCATCTTTGCAAAGTACTATAGCATATTCGGCAACCATCAACTGTCCAATCAAAGAAAAAGTCAATAATTTTGTTACGGTATTTACATCCAATACGCCGCTAAATTCTTTACTCAAATCAAAAAGCGAACTCAACTGATTTACCTTATAATCCAATTCCCTGTTGGAAAAAGTTAGTTTTTCGAAAGTCAATGAATTCTCAATTGCAGTTGCGGCAACATTCAGTAAAAGTGTTAAAAACTGCTTGTCATTATCGTCATATTCCTTTCCGTCAATTTTTTTGCCCAACACAAAAACACCCAATCGATCACCGCGACCTTTAATCGGCTGTAAAATATCGAATTCTCCACTTAATACTTTTTCCATTTCGGAAATGTCATCTTGGGAAAATGAATCTATTTTATTCTTAATTACTCCCTTTGAAAAAACGAGTTTATACTTATTCCCCGAATCTACTAAATAAACCGCCGCCTTTGATGTATGGAATTTTCCCATACAAGTCAAAACCAAATTGTTCAATGTGAAATTCAAATCGAGAGAAGAATTAATCAATCCGCTAAAATCGGCAAAAGCAGATAAATCTCTTAAGGCAGAATTTTCATTTAGCTTTACCATTATTACTTCAAGTATTTAACTAAAATAACTTGATTAGAATCGGATGAAATATTGTAATGAATTTCATCCATTAATTTTTTCATTAAATACATTCCTAATCCGCCGATCTTCTTTTTCTTATGGTAATCCAAAATATCCGGCTCCGGAATTTTATCAGGGTCGAAATGCAAACCGGTATCGAAAATTGAAACGATGAATTTATTTTTTCTTTTTGATGTAGTTATAGAAATTTCACCATCGGGAGAATATTTGTAGGCGTGTTTGATCACATTAGTGCAGGCTTCATCTACCGAAAGCACAATTTTATGAATATCTTCTTCGGAAAAACCGGCATCGGCAGCAACAGACTGAATAAACTCTCTTACTTTAGAGAGGTTATTCGTAGTGCTTTTAATCAGTATTTTTTTATTTAATCTTTTTTTACTCAATTTTTTTTGTTCTCGCTGAATTTTTCAACGGCTTCTTTTTCATCTTTATAGAACTCATAAAGCATCGGAAATCCGAGCAAATCAAATATGTTATACACATCCGGCTTTAAATTGGAAAATTTAATATCGCCGGAATTATCTCGCATAGTTTCTACATAAGCCATAAAAACACCTAGCCCGGCGCTGCTTATATATTTGAGTTCTTCGAAGTTTACTACAACTTCGAAACGTTTTTCTTCCAAAAGTCTATTGAACTCCTTTTCCAATTCCGGAGCTGTGTGAGCATCGAGATAACCTTTAACATAAATGATGCTTACAGACCCAACAGCTTTCGTCTCTACGTTGAAATCTGCCATTAATCTTCTCCAATCTTTTTATTATTTAACCATTTGAATAACAATAATGTTATATCATCATGTTGAGCAATGTCTTTTGAATAAGTAGTAACTTCGGTCATTACCCTTTGAGCTACATTATCTAAAGGTTCTTTACCGCTACCGCTAATGATTTTTTCCAATTTGTTTAGCCCAAAATTTTGATGAAGCGCATTCTGCGCCTCAGTAATGCCATCTGTATACAAACATACAATATCGTTATTATTTAATTGAATTTCCATTTGCTCTAAAACATCGGAAAATTTTTCGTTACTACTAAGACCAAGCCCGATTCCTTTAGGTGTAAAAAATGAAATATTATCTTCCCTGCAAAGTAAAAGAGAAGTGTGCCCGGCTCTGCTGAAATTTAATTTGCCGGAGTTGAGATCAATTATTCCGTAAATTGCGGATACAAAATCTTTTTTGGATAATGAATGAAGTAGAATTTCATTAACTCTGCTCAAGAGTAATTTAGGCTGCTCAACAATTTTTGCGAGCGATTCGAATATTCCTTTAGCTTCCGCCATAATAAACGCAGCTGAAATTCCCTTTCCTGATACGTCTGCTATTACAAAGCCAAGTTTATTACCCTCCAATTCAAAAAAATCGTAATAATCCCCTCCTACTTCAAAAGCCGGAACAAATGCTGCTGCAATTTCGAGAGACGAGTATTTCGGAATTACGTTTGGAATAATTTTATATTGAATTTCCCGCGCAACGTCCAATTCTTTTTCAAGCCGCTCTTTTTCAAGTGATTCCTGAATCAATAAAGAATTCTCCAATGCAACCGCAGCATAATCTGCAAATGCTCCAATTGTTTTTTCATCATCTTCATCGAATGAGTAATATTTTAAATTGCCCGCAAATAAATATCCTTTCACATTTTGATGAACCAATAAAGGTGCTACGGCTAACGATTCGAATTTAAGGTACCTAACGGAATCGCCCAAAACAATTTTCACGGATTTTCTATTTAATATTTTTACATCCTCAATTCTATATGAGTTTTCGATTAATATAGAATTCATTACTTTATTTGCCTCTGCATAACCAATATTAGAGACAGAAGCAATTTCATAACCGTCATCCTCTTTAATTGCCAACCAAGCAACATCGCTGTTACAGACTTTCATTGTTGTTTCGGTAACGGTCTCTGCCAATTCATTAAAATCGAATACACGGGTAATTAATTTGCTGAAATCGGCAAGCGAAGTAAGTTCTTTAGCTTTTCTGTCGAAGGCTTCTGCCGTCGGAAGATGAAATAGAGTAGTAAAAAATATCACTCCAAAGTTTATTGTAACATAGAGCATTAATAGATTTATAAGTGAATACGTTCCGGGTGAAAATTCTATCAGAATTTTATTCAGTAAACTTGATGTATCCAAAGTTAAAGCAAAATTAGCGCCGAAAATAATTGAAAGCAATATTGATGCACCCAAAAGATAGAGCTTCTGTTTTTTATTTAAGAACGCAATCCATGCTACTCGAATTGAATTGATTGCTATCAGAATTACGGAAACAACATAAAAAGAATCTTTAATGAATATTAATTCCGGATCAAGCTTAACTAAAAAAGATGAGAAATAAGTGGCGGAAAAGAATACCGTCATTACTGTAAAATAAATTTTCGGATCCTTCTTTTGACGCAGGAAAAATAATTCTCGAAAAGCAGTAAATAGGTAAATTCCCGAACCTAAAAATACCGACCCGATAAATGCCGCTGCAATGGAAAAAGCCAATGAAACATCATTGCTATAGGAAAAAGGGCTAAAAAATACAGAAGAAATGGAGAGAAGAAAAAATGATTTAGCGGCAAGTATTCCGATATTTATCACTAACGATAGAGGAGATTCGGATTTTTTTTTAATAACGCCCATCAAATAAACGAACCAGAGGATCAACACGAAATAAATAAATATTTCGTTAAACAGTAACGAAAAAAAGTTTTCACCCAAAGGAAAAATTATTTTAAATAGCAATAAAAGTACTGTTGCAATTACAGCGTTCTCCAATTTTCGGGCATTATTAAGATTAAAAAAGGGTAATTCCATTATTGGGAGTACTACTTAAGTTTTCTTTTCTGTTTTAGGGATTTATTTACTTTACTCTTGATATTTTTAACCGAATCTATTTGTATTAAATTATACACTCTCATTAAAGAATCTATTTTAGTTTGATATTGTTCTTCATTACTCTCATCCATTTCAGACATTAACGCAATGCTGGAACCTATCAATTTTGTTAAGTTATTTAAATTAAACTCCATACTTACATTTTTAGTAGATTCATCATCTCTCTCTACAACATTAAAACTGAATGCTCCACCAACAGTATCCACAGTAAAGGAAATATCCACAAATTTATTAGAGTCAGATACATTTATTCTGAATATATTTTTGAACTCATCCAACCCTTCGTAAGAAGGATCGTTAAATACAATTTTTACGTATTCAGAATCAAATTCAAAATCAAAAGATGAATCTTCACCCGAAAGTTCACTAAAATAGATTGAGTCAATATCCAATTGTGCAAGCAGACTATCTTCAAACTCATCAACGGTCAAAGAATCGCTGTTAAACTTAAACAACTTAGAATTCAAATTAGAGATAACACTTAACATCGTATCCGGTGCAATAATAAAATAATTATTCTTCGAATTCTCGCGTAAGTTTATAATTATTTGCTTCAGAGAATCGGCAATGTGGTGTTTTACTGAATATCCATTTGTATTTGTAAAAATATTATTGAATAATTTCTGCAAATCAATTTGCAATAACGTTCTAGTCGCAAGTAAATCTTGATTAACGGCGTAAATATTATCTTCATTTTCGAACACTGAAGTATAAATATCTTCTTCGTAAGAGGTTAACAAGGAATCTAATTTTTCAATTTGCTCTTCGTCCAAATTATGAGAATTAACAAATTGATCGTAAAAATTAATTTGTTTTTCATCTAAATTTTTGATCTCGTAAACTGCCTGCCCGTTATTTTTATCAACATTCAGATATTTATTTTCCGAATAGTCTAACGGTAAAGAACCGGAAGCGGCAAAATTGAATATATCTTTTTTAGTTAAATCGTGACGGCTGAAAATTGGTTTAAGATTCTTAGTGTAAAGTTCTATTAAATTCTGCTGACCTTTATTTATTACATTCTGAAAATTATCCGAATTATATCTAAAGAAAATCATCAATACAATTGTGAGAAAAATTGTACCTGAAATCAAAATAGTACTTTTTATTTTTTCTTCTCGTGCAGCCAATTTAATATCCTAATTCTTTTTGCATCGGTTCTAAAATTATTTTCAAACTTTCACGTGCCCGGAAAATTCTTGATTTTATCGTACCCACTTCAACCTCTAACTTATCGGCAATTTCCTTGTAAGTAAATCCTTCAATATCCCTAAGAACAAGCGGCTCCTTTAATTTCTCCGGCAATCTTTCTATCGCTTTCCTAACAAAACCGGGAATATCAATATTCTCAGTTCTCATTCTTAAACTCTGCTGATGAATATCTTCGTTTAATGGTGTAAAAATAGACCTGACTTTTTTCTTCCTCAGATAATCGCGGCATTTATTCACCGTAACTCTGTATAACCAGGTAGTAAATTTCGATTCAAAACGGAAATCATTTAGCTTATGATAAGTGCTTATAAAGACATCTTGCGATATATCATCGATAAAATCATTATCGCCTAAAGTCAGATATACAAGATTTCTCACCTTATCTTTATGCTTTAAAACCAATTCCCTAAAAGCCGTCTCATCGCCGCTCTGAAATCGGGTTATAATTTCAAAATCTTCATCATTAATTTTAGGATTCACTTTCTCCTTATCTGAATATTCCGGCATAGTGTTTGGTTTTTTAGACGGAGTTTTGATTTCTTTAGTTCCCTGATTATTTCTTTATTTTTAATGAATAAAATTCTTTCTTTTTAACGTGATATTCAATAATTTAGATGGTAATATAATTATTTATTCCCTTTTAATAAAAAATTGGTTGGGATATTAGCAAAGTTTAATAATATTTTGGATAGGAGTAACTATGAGAATCAAAATTGAAGAAAAATATTCAGCAGTCATTCTTCAGATAAAGGGTAATATGCTCGGCGGGCCGGAAGCAAAAGAATTCAGCGAAACTCTTCATAAATTATTGGACGAAGGTAAGACAAACATTATCGTAGATTTATCCGGCGTAAAATTCATGAATTCTTCAGGACTGGGAATGTTGATTTCCGGCTATACAACCATAAAAAATGGTGGAGGGAAGTTTATTTTATGCGGAGCTACCGAAAAAATTAACAGTTTACTCGTAATTACTAAGCTTATTACAATTTTCGAAAATTATAATTCAATTGACGAGGCATTAAATAGTTTAAATAATTAATTTTCATCATAAATATATTTAAACTCCGGATATTCAAATATATTCGGAGTTTTATTTTGCCTTATTATAAAAAAGGAGAATAATAAACAATGAGTGTAACAATTTTGGTAGGAAGCCAGTGGGGAGATGAAGGAAAAGGCAAAATTGTTGATATTCTGAGCGAAAAATATGAAATAGTTGCCCGCTATCAAGGCGGCGCTAATGCCGGTCATACTATCCAAATAGGCGAAAATCAATATATTCTGCATCTTATTCCATCTGGAATTTTACGTGAAGGCGTTCAATGCGTAATTGGTAACGGTGTAGTTATCGATCCGAAAGCACTTTTGGAAGAAATTGAATTCCTAAAGAAACATAATATTGATATTGAAGGCAGATTATTTATTAGTCAAAATGCTCATTTAATAATGCCTTATCATAAATTATTGGATTCAATTTCAGAAAGCGGTGAAAAGAAAATCGGAACAACAGGCAGAGGAATTGGTCCCTGTTATATCGACAAATATGCCAGACGCGGAATAAAAATTATCGACCTGTTGAATAAAGATAGTTTAGCCGAAAAGATTCGGATGAATATTGAAGAGAAAAACACAATTTTGAGAAAAGTTTATGATAAAGAAGGCTTGGACGTTGATGAAATAATCGCAGAATATACTGCTTTTGATGCAGCAATAGACAAATACATTAAAGATGTTCCTACCATATTAAATCAAGCGATTGCTGATGGAAAATCAATTCTTCTTGAAGGTGCACAAGGCGCTTTATTAGATGTTGATCATGGTACTTATCCATATGTAACATCATCCAATCCAACCAGCGGTGGGGCTTGTACTGGAACCGGCATTCCACCAACAAAAATCACCGATGTATTCGGAATTATTAAAGCTTACACAACAAGAGTCGGGTTGGGTCCTTTCCCTACTGAATTAAATGACGAAACCGGAGAGAACTTGAGAAAATGGGGCGCTGAATTCGGCGCTACAACCGGAAGACCCAGACGCTGCGGCTGGTTCGATGCTTTCCTTGTTAAATATTCCTGTATGATCAATGGAATCGGTAAAGCCGCAATTACTAAACTCGATGTTCTGAGCAATCTTGATGAAATTAAAGTTTGCGTCGGTTACGAAATAAACGGCAAACGTATAAAATCTTATCCAACTACCGAATCTATGTTGAAAAGCGTTAAGCCAATTTATGAAACCCTGCCGGGATGGAAAGAAGATATTACAAAAGTAAGGTCATACGACGAATTACCCTCCAGAGCAAAAGATTATCTTGAGTTTATTTCTCGTGAATCAGGTTTTGAAATTGGTATTGTTTCCGTTGGACCAAGACGAAAAGAAACAATTATCTTAAATTAATTTATTAACTGCTCCTTAAATTTTTTATCTCTGCTAAGTTTCTTATTTTACACAATAAAAATTTAGGGAGCAGTGTTTCTATGTTGCTTTTAGCTTTATTTCTTTCTCTATTTTCTCCCATTTTTGCCGGGAGTGATTCCTCCACAGTTATCATCAACAATTTAAGTGAGATTGAACACTCCTATTTCTACAACGCTAAAACTTATTTATTAGGAACCGTTTCACCGTTACCCGATTCTATAAAATTCAATGGTCATAAAGCTTTACTAAAAAATAGCGGGGCTTTTCTCGTTTATACTGATTTGATTCCAGTTGAAGAACCGCAAATTACTTCACCGGTCAGAACCGAATTATTAATTGAATTATTCAAGGGTAACAAAGTTGAGAAGAAACGAAAATTTATAAACATTTACTACCCTTCAAATAATTTTCCTGTGGATAGAATAATCATAGATTCGTTAAACGGGATTTATCCTAAAGGAGAATATTTGCTTAGATCCGGAGAAGAGATTGAACTGAAATTCAGAGCAACACCTGGGTGTAATGCCTATTTTTACATAAATAATGATACAACTAAAATTAAGCTTTATGAAAACACAAAAATTTTAAACTACGATTGGGGAGAAGGAATATTCGGAAGCGGTACTTTAAAGAGTAATATTGATACTCTTTTCGGATTTTATTCTTCAATAGTTACGGTACCCGATTCATTGGATTCCTTAACCATTAAAGTGCATTTGGAAAAAGAAAATTTAACACCAGTTGAATTTACACTACCCGCTAATATCCATGTTATGCAATCGAATGCTTCTATTGTTGCAATTACTAAAAAAGACCCGAATCTAATCACAGCTCGATATGGTCCGGGGAAAGGATATAAACTTTTCCTACAAGACTCCATCCCGTTAAATGTAACTTCAATTAAAAACGGTTGGGTGCAATCTGATATCGGCGGGAATAACGATATTTATGTTCCGTTAAATTCTGTGCGATTGATTAATGACACAAACAAAATCACAAATGCCGAAATTCAGATGATACGACTTCAAAATGGGAATAGCATTGATGTTGTATTAGAATTCTCTCATAGAGTTCCTGTGGAAATAAAACAATTATTCAATCCAACACGATATGAATTATACTGTTACGGAGTTACTTCCAATATTGACTGGGTTAAATATGAAGACGTGAAACAATGGGTTCAATCCGTTGAACATTATCAAATTTCGGATGACGTTCTTAAAGTGATTATAAATTTAAGAAGTAAAACACACTGGGGATATGCATTGGTTTATTCGCAGAACAATTATGTTCTTAAAATCAAAAAACCTGGCAAACAGAATACCGGCTTTATATTTGGCGCTAATCAATTGGAAAACAGAAAGATCGTTATTGACCCAGGACATAGCGAAGATTCAGGTGCAGTAGGACCTACCGGCTTAGCCGAGAAAGATATAAATTTCATAATAAGTTCGGAATTGAAGGATGCCTTGGAAAATAGAGGAGCCAAAGTATTTTTAACCCGCGGTGAAAACGAAAACCTGCCGCTTCGCTCAAGAAAAAGCAGAGTAAATTCCTTTGAACCTGATATATCGATAAGCGTTCACAATAATGCAGTCCCTTTAACAGTTAATCCGCTCCTGCATAACGGTTATTCGGTATATTATTACTACCCGCAAGCTTTGCCATTAGCTGAAAAAATTTATAAAAACTTCGGTGAAAAACTAGGCCTCCCCGACTTCGGCTTTTATTGGGATAATCTCTATATGTGCAGAATTACAGAGACGATTGCTTTATTAGTGGAACCAACTTTTATTATTCATCCCGACCACGAAGAACTATTAAAGGACAAGCAATTCAGAGAAAAAATAATAGAAGCAATTGTGGAATCAATCGATGATTTTTTTGAGGAATACGCAGAATGAACCCAAGAAGTTTACCGGCTAATATTAAAATCGGTTTATTAATAACCGCAATACTCATAGCAATAGGCACTTTATATTATACACAGACACTGGTAAAAAAACTTCAACAAAGAGAAAAAGAATTAGTTGAATTATATGCAAACGGTTTAGAATATGTAACGGATGTAAGCAAAATCAATACAGATTTGACATTTATTTTCGAAAATATAATTAAGCGAATAGATTTCCCGCTTATACTTACAGATGCAAATGATAATGTAAATCTTTCAGGACTAGGAGGCGGTTATAAAAATATTGAAATTGATTCAACAAAGTCTACCGAAGAACTTAAAGAATTTTTCCGTAAAAAAATAGAGGAATTAAAAAACGCTCATCCCCCTATTTTGGTTACCTATAAAGATACAATCATCCTAACCAAAATTTATTACGGCGATTCGGAAATTATTACTCGACTTAAATATTATCCTTATCTTCAAATTTTCTTTGCTGTTGTTTTCATATTAATTGCCTACACCGGTTTCAGTCACGTAAAAAGAAGCGAACAAAGTAATATTTGGGTAGGTATGGCAAAGGAAACTGCACATCAATTGGGAACTCCGATTTCCAGTTTGATGGGATGGCTTGAATTGATGAAAATGCACTATGATAATCCCGATAAAGTATTAGATGCAGCATCAGAAATGGAGGGGGATTTAGAAAGACTGAACAAAATCACAAAAAGATTCTCACAAATCGGTTCCAAACCGGAATTGAAGAAAAAGGAAGTTTATGAAACTGTTGAAAAAGTAATAAAGTATTTTAAAAGAAGAATTCCACAAACCGGTAAAAATGTACAATTAAACGTTTCGGGAGATTTAAAATCAACAGCACTCTTAAATTCTTATTTATTTGAATGGGTTCTGGAAAACTTAATAAAGAATGCTTTGGATGCCATTGAAACTGATAACGGAATTATAGAAATAAAAATTACCGATACGGGAGAAAGTTGTATCATCGATGTTTCGGATAACGGCAAAGGCATAGATATGAAAAGGAGAAAAGAAATTTTCAGACCCGGTTACAGCACGAAACGCCGTGGATGGGGTTTAGGTCTAAGCCTTACAAAACGAATAATTGAGAATTATCATAAAGGAAAAATATTTGTAAAGTCCTCAATTTTAGACGAAGGAACAACTT
>CAZNJB010000018.1:0-70674 GCA_964573255.1 uncultured Melioribacteraceae bacterium | reverse complement strand
ATATAAAGTATAAATCTTTTTTCTCTTATTGAGAAAAGGCTTCTACCTGTTAAAAATATCATCATTATATAAAATTGTAAAAATCTAAGTCAATAAATCAAATATTTTAAGAATTGCTTAAGTAAAAATCTTTTGAATAAACTTCAACAAATAAAAAATTATGCATCATTAACCAAAATATTAATAATTAAACTTTAATGAGATCTTTATTGACGAATAAATACTCCCCGCAATTCCTAGAACGAATGCAAAAATAATAAAAGCAATTATACTGATTCTCAAATCAAATTCAAACTTACCTATTGCTAAAATTGAGTTGGCAAATTTATAAAATAAAAACAATATCGGTGTGCTTAATATCACTGAAATAATCGAAAGTAAAAAGCCGTTAATTATTATCGGTAATCTAATTGTTGATAGATTAGCCCCAACTAATTTCATTATTTCATAATTCCGGTTATTCTTTTCAATAACCATCCTGTTTACAATCAATATCATATAAAATGCTACTAAAAGAAAAAGTAGTGCTAACCCAAAAATTATATACTTAACAATCGGCAAGTATTCATTTAATTTTGCTAATAATAATTTCTCGTAAACTACATCATCCACATTGGGATTATTTCTTATTTTAGATATAATTTTTTTTATCTCTTCATCTGATTTAATATTCTTAAAATTTACGACCACAGCATCGGGCAGTGGATTTTCGTGAATAATTTCTTCTATTGAAATCCCCAATGATTTCGATACTTCCCTAGCAGCCTCACTTTTTGAAACATATATTACTTTCTTTATTATTTTTACCTGCTTTAGTTCTTCAGTAAAAACTTTTATCTTTTCTTTAGTCAATCCATCTTTGAGAAAAATTCGAACCTCAATTTTTTCAGCAACATATTTATTAATTTTCTCCGATGATAAATACAGCCATAACGCAGAGGTACAAAGAAAGGATGCAACAATAATAGTTATAATTGAAATAAAAGTAGCTAATTTCGCCCTGCCTAATGATTTTACAGCTTCATAAAATAAAAACATAAATTTCCCTAAAAATTACTCTCATCTATCCAAGTTTTTATACGCCACTTTTTATCAGCGCCTTTAACCAATGTTAAATTAACTCTACCATCGACTAATATTATATCTGTTGGATTAAAAGTTATAGTTAAATCAAAACTTCTAACAATATTTGTTGAATCTTCAGTAATAGAGACTATATTGTTCCATCTTAAATCTAAATCCTGTGAATTCTTGAATAAACCTTGAGTCACCCGCATTTCATCATCCCTTCCCCAAGAAATATCTACACCAACATCATAATCTCGAAAACTGAAAATAAACTCCGGATCAATTAGTTCGCCATAAATTGTAGTATCTTTAAAAGTATAAGCATATAGAAAATTCTGGAAAACACCATCTACAGTCTTCTGGTCGGAAATTAATGCTCCTGATGAATTTGGACTGTCATCAATTGAAGGAGCAAAAGGATTATTGCAGCTTATAACTGTAAAAGTTAATACTAAAAAAATGATATTTCTAATTTTTATTATTTTCATTTCTCAATTAGCAAATCTACCTTTTAACTCACTCCAACTGGGATAATCTTTTTCTCTAATATCCTCCCACTCAGTAATAACCCATTGATTACTCTTATCCAAATTGATTTTAAACTTTAAATTACCCCTGTAGTTACTTTGAATACTCTCATTAGTGGAAACAATCACAATACTATAATCGAATTGATAGTATGCACTATCTCCAAAATTATTTACTCCTGTTTGAATTAATTGCAGTGTAATAGGAGATTTATCCACCGTTTGAGAAGCTATATTAATAAAATAATCTCTTTCGTTTTTTAAATTCCATTCCGATAATATGGGGAATTGACTTACATCCTCACCCGCCGGAATAAATTTGAATTGTCTGTTTAGTAAAACGGTATCTACAAAACAACTCATATAATCGTCGACAAATTTTTCTTTAAAGGAATTTATCAAATTTTGAAAAAGTGTTTCAGGGGTGGTTGCTAGTAATCTTTGCGTTCGTCGAGTTACAGGCTGTTCCGGTTCTCGTGTAGATAAAATTTCACAAGAAGTAAAAATAAAAATTCCAACCAATATTATTATGATTCTATTCATTTCTTGAATATAACAATGAATCTGGGTGAAGTAAAAGGATCAAATTCAGAACCATCGTAATTCCCAAATATTTTCTGTTCACTAAAACCAATTTTATTAAATCTTTCTAACAAATCTTTGTAGGAATACATCTTCACCGATTCAAAATATTTCTGCTCACTATTGTCGGAAATAACAGAAATTTCTTTAATAACTCGACTATTCTCAATTTTCCGGCTTTCTTTAATGATTTTTCCGTCAATTTCTTTTTCCGAATAAGATACTAAATTTTCAGCAACAAATTTAGAATTAAAATAGTCAAAAATGTAGTACCCATCCTGCAAAAGAAATTGATATGCATTCATTGGAAAACTAAAATTTTCCTCATCACTTTCAAAATATCCGAAGCTTGTAAATAAATTTAAAATTAAGTCGAATTTTTGCTTTAAGCATATATTACGAATATCGGATTGAAAAAATAGAGTTCTATGTTCAGGATTCGTATTTCTCTGCGCTATTTTTAATAAAGTTAAGCTTAAATCAAACCCAATTACCTTATAACCTTTTACAGCTAATACATTAACATGTCGTCCGGCTCCGCAAGCTGCGTCAAGAATATAGCTATCCTCGGTAATATTTATATTTGAAAGAATTAAGTCAATAAATTTTTCCGCTTCGGATGTGTCTCTATGACGGTAAACATTCAAATATTCTTCGGAAGCGAACCAATCTTTAAACCAATCAGACATTTATAATTCAATTCTTCCTATTAATGCTCTGCCTATTGTAGCTTCGTCAGCAAACTCTAAATCACCACCAATTGGCAATCCCCTGGCAATACGAGAAACCTTCACTCCAAGCGGCTTAATTACTTTAGCCAAATAAAGGGATGTAGTTTCCCCCTCGGTATCGGGATTAAGAGCCAGAAGAACTTCCTTTATGTTCTTATCTTCTAATCGTTCAAGTAATTCTTTTATTTTTAAAGATTCTTTTGTCACTCCGCCGAGGGGATTTAATACTCCACCAAGTACATGATATAAACCGTTGTATTCATTTGTTTTTTCGATGGCAATCACATCACTGGCTTCTTCTACAACACAAATTATGGTTTGATTTCTTTTAGGATTATTGCAGACATCACAAATGGGTTCAACGGAAATATTGAAGCATTTCTCACAAAATCTTATTTTCTCTTTCAATTCATAAATAGATTTCAAAAGAGCATCTACTTGCTCTCTATCAGCCTTTAACAAATGCAATGCGAGTCGGAAAGCAGATTTTTTTCCAATGCTTGGTAATTTACTCAGTTCATCTATTGCCGTTTGTAGTGGTTCTGCAATTAACATATTAGAATCCTGGGATATTCATTCCCGGAGGAATCATTCCACGAGTAACTTTCCCTAATTCCTCTTCCGCCAATTTTCCGGCAGATTCCAAAGCTTTATTCACAGCTGCAACTACTAAATCTTCTAACATCTCTTTATCACCGGAATTCGCAATTTCTTCATCAATTTCAATAGATATCAATTCTTTTTTACCATTAACCGTTGCTTTAACCATACCGCCACCACTTTCTTCCGTAACGGTTTTATTGGCTAATTCAGCTTGGGTTTTTTCCATCTCAGCCTGCATTTTCTGAATTTGTTTCAACATTCCTTGCATTCCTTTCATAATTCCTCCCAATATTTAAAATTTCCAGTTAAATAATATACGAAATCTTCATTTTCCAATTCCATAAAAAACTATTTTCAAGAAAAAAATTAAATAAAGTATTAGATTTGTTGGTCATAATTTTGGGAATTTATGTTTACGAAATACGGCTACGGAACTCTGTCAACAATTATTGTGATAATTTTTATTATAGTTGTATTATCTTTTTTCATAAATAATACGACTACAAAGTATATTATTTTAATTGCATCATTTTTGATGCTAATTTTTTCATTGAATTTTTTCAGGGATCCTGATAGAACTACTCCCCAGAAGGAAGGAATAGTGGTTTCCCCTGCGGACGGAAAGGTTCTTATAGTTAAAAATGTAGAGGAAAATAATTTTATCGGCGGAGAAGGAATTCAAGTATCAATTTTTATGTCTCCCTTGAATGTGCACGTTAATCGAATTCCAATCTCCGGAAAAATTAAATATCTGAATTATGTTAAAGGAAAATTTCTCACTGCCTTCAACGATAAAGCTGATTCTGAAAACGAAAGATCGGAAATTGGGATTGAATCTAAATATGGTAAAGTATTCTTTACACAAGTGGCTGGTTTTGTAGCTCGCAGAATTGTATATGAATTAAAATTAAATGACGAAGTGGAAATTGGGAAAAGATTTGGAATGATTAAATTTGGAAGCAGAGTTGATGTAATTGTTCCCAAAGGAACAAAAGTATTGGTCGGAAAAGGCCAAAGTGTAACAGCCGGTGAAACAATATTATTCGAGTTTAATAAATGAAAAAGTTCAAACTATCAAAAGCAATTATCCCAAACTCATTTACCGCAGCAAATTTATTATGTGGGTTTGTTGCAATAATCTTAGCTTCCGATAATTTATATCGAACAGCAGCTATTGCAATATTACTCGGTGCGGTTTTCGACGCACTTGACGGCCTGATTGCCCGGCTAGTTGGCAGCAGTAGCGAATTTGGCGTAGAGCTAGATTCATTAGCCGATATCGTTACATTCGGAGTTGCGCCCGGTATTCTTATTTATCATACCTATCTTGCTCAATATCAAACTTGGGGAATACTTATTGCCGCTATGATACCTATTTTTGGCGCTTTCCGACTTGCCCGTTTTAATATTCAAGTTGAAGATTTAAATACAAAAATCGATTTCCGAGGTTTGCCGATACCTACCCCGGCAATCATAATTTCATCAATGGTGCTTGCATATTTTAATGAATCAAGTTTTCAGGATGGATTTACATTAATCATCATTCCGGCAATTTTTATACTATCGCTATTGATGATAAGTGACGTTAGATACGATGCACTTCCAGATTTAAGAAAGAAGCCGAAAAAAGTTAATGTATTTTATTTTGTCATTTTTATCGCATTGGTCTTATTAGGTTCTTTTACTATTAATGAAATTCTATTTTTCTTTTTCTCGGCTTTTGTGCTGTACGGTATAGCAAGACAAATTTATTATTTTATTTTTCCATCGAAGTTACAGAATTAAAGGAGAACAATGTTTAAAGCAACTGTAATTGTAAAAAGAAGGCCCAAAATATTAGATCCACAAGGTAAGGCAGCTGAACAAGGAGCTAAATTATTGGGGTTTAATAATGTTTCAAAAACCAGAATTGGTAAATACATCGAATTCTTTGTTAACGTTGATGATAAAAACCTTGCAGAGAAGGAAGTGATTGAATATTGTGATAAACTTTTGGCTAATCCTATAATGGAAGATTACGAATTTAAATTGGAAGAAATCGAGAATGATTAAATTTGGAGTTGTTGTTTTTCCCGGGTCGAATTGCGACCATGACGCATATTACAGCACAAAAAAGATTTTAGGTTACGATGCGGAATTCCTTTGGCATAAGGATAGTGATTTAAAAAACAGTGACGTTATAATTTTACCCGGAGGGTTTTCTTACGGAGATTATTTAAGAACCGGAGCTATTGCCCGCTTTTCCCCTATTATTGAATCTGTTATTGAGTTCGCTGAAAAAGGCGGGATTGTTATCGGGATTTGTAACGGTTTTCAAATACTTCTTGAAACCGGTTTGTTACCTGGAGTAATGCTAAAAAATGAATCACTCCAGTTTATTTGCGAAGATGTTTATTTGAAAATAGAAGACCGTGACAATATTTTTACTAATCAAATTGAGCAAGATGTAATTAAAATTCCTATAGCCCACGGCGAAGGTAATTATTTTGCTGATGACGAAACTTTAAGCGAATTAGAGCGAAATTCACAGATTATTTTTAAATATTCATCCCATACAGGTGAGGTGAAAAAAAA
The DNA here is from genome assembly GCA_964573255.1 of uncultured Melioribacteraceae bacterium. Lineage (GTDB taxonomy): Bacteria > Bacteroidota > Ignavibacteria > Ignavibacteriales > Melioribacteraceae > CAYNUJ01. The sequence goes on along the minus strand of CAZNJB010000018.1, from coordinate 64,589 downwards.
TACAATCCTAATGGATCTAAATTAAATATTGCTGGTATCATGAATAAGAGAAAAAATGTTCTTGGCATGATGCCGCACCCTGAAAGGGCTTGTAATCCAATTTTGGCTAAGACGGATGGAGCCCTTATATTTAAGTCAATAGTTAATAATTTAATTAAATAAATTATCGAGGTTATTATGTTTGGTAGTTTAGGCGCAACTGAAATACTTCTTATTGTTTTGGCTATTTTAATTTTATTCGGAGCAAAAAAGATTCCTGAATTTGCTAAAGGTCTTGGCAAGGGAATGAGAGAATTTAAGAAAGCCATTAGAGAAGTAGAAGAAGATATAAAATTAGACGATAAGTCTGACTCAACTAAAGATTCAGAAGACAAATAATTGGTTCAAATGGAATACTCTACTCTTCAGGATAAGCAGAATTTAATCCGCACGGGTAAACTATCTTTAATTGATAATTATCAATCCTATAAAAATAGGATTCAGGAAAATTCTGATTTGAATGCATATCTCTCAGTATTCGAACCTAAGTTGGATGATTTACAAAGTACTGAGAGAAAAATTATAGAAGGAGAAAACGACTCATTAGCAGGTTTAATAATATCTATTAAAGATGTACTTGCGTTAGAAGGTGAAAGGTTGACCTGTGCATCCAAAATATTGGAGAACTATGAGTCGATTTATACTGCCACAGTTGTTCAAAAGCTAATTGACAGCGGAGCGATAATAAACGGAAAAACAAACTGCGATGAATTCGCAATGGGTTCTTCCAACGAAAATTCTGCTTTTGGTCCGGTAAAAAATCCTGTAGATAAAACAAGAGTTCCCGGTGGCTCTAGTGGCGGTTCTGCTGCTGCAGTTGCAACCGATTTATGTGATGCATCAATCGGAACAGATACCGGCGGCTCAATACGGCAGCCGGCAGCTTTCTGCGGTGTTTATGGATTGAAACCAACCTACGGTAGAGTATCCCGTTTCGGTTTAACTGCATTTGCCTCTTCGTTTGACAGTATAGGACCAATTACAAAAAACGTTACCGATGCTGCTCTGATATTAAAAGCTATTGCAGGTAGAGATGAAAAAGATTCTACCTCTGCTGATGTGGAAGTTCCCGATTACCCTTCTGAATTGCAAAAGGATAAAAAATTTACAGTAGCTCTTCCGGTAGAATATTTTTCAGATGGGCTTGATAAAGAAATATCCGATAGAATAAATGAAATTATCGACTGGCTGAAAAGCAATGGACATAATATTATCCAAGTTTCATTGAAACATACTCAATATGCAATAGCTACATATTATGTTCTTACTACTGCCGAAGCTTCCTCTAATCTTGCACGTTACGACGGTGTGAGATTCGGTTACAGATCTGCTGATGCAAATACATTAAATGACCTGTATGTGAATTCGAGAGAAGAAGCATTTGGTGCTGAAGTTAAAAGAAGAATTATGCTCGGGACTTATGTCCTTTCTGCAGGTTATTATGATGCGTATTACAGAAAAGCTCAACGTGTTAGAAGATTAGTGCAAAACGATTTTAAGGATGTTTTCAAAAACGCGGACTTAATTTTAGCTCCCACAACACCAACTGCGGCTTTTAAATTAGGGGAAATGATGTCCGATCCATTACAGATGTACTTGAATGATATTTATACTACAAGTACAAACCTTGCCGGCATTCCGGCAATGAATATTCCAATGGGAAAAAATTCTGATGGATTGCCAATCGGATTCCAATTAATGGCAAATCATTTTAACGAAAGCCATATACTTAATTTAGCTTATCAGTTGGAACAAGGAATATTGACTAATCTATAAATTTTGGGAATTAATTGAATCTTACTTAGCGGATGTTTTTCTAATTGGGAATATTCCAATTAAATGAATTACTCCTACAGTAAACAAACCGACTATCATCGGCTCAATTATATTCAATGGATTCTCAGCAGCAAGATTATTTCTAATTAAATACCACAGGAAACTGCTGATAACACCTAGTAATAATTCAATGAATGCAAGTGTATTACTAATTCTAAATTGTTGATAATAAGCACCAATAATCAAAAATATCATTCCAGGAATACAAATACTCCCTATCAAATACCAAAGATCGATAATTGAATCGACCGATAAAGCTAAAATCAATCCCAAAACAGAGGCAACAAATAACCCGGTTCTTGTATAAAAATTTATTTTATTCTTATCTCCGGTTAACTTAAAAATAAAATCCCGACCGAATGTTGTTGCAGATAAAAACAGATAACTATTTAATGTACTGATAATGGTTGCAAATAATGCAGCATAAAAGACTCCCTTTAACCCAGGAGCTAAAACCTTTTCCGCCAATAAGGGAAATGCAAAAATAGGATTTTCCAAGTTTGGTAAAATTGCCTTTGAATACAATCCGGTGGAAGCAGTAAGAAAATCGAAAATAAACCAGAATATAATTGAAATAAGAATCCCCTTTTTTGCTATTGACGGAGTTTTAGCGGCATAACTTCTTTGATGAAATCCGGGATCTGTGAAAGTCCAAAGCGCTATTAAAAACCAGACTAATATGTAAAAAGGTGATGCTCCGCCTGTAATATTTAAATGCTGCTCCGGTAGATTCTCCGCCAAAAAAGAATAAGAACCATAATTTGATATCAACACAAATATTAAAATGATAAAACCAATAAACATCACAAAAAATTGGAATGCATCGGTATAAACATCTGATTTATATCCCCCTTTGAAGAGATAAACTACTGATATAAATAAAGCTATTATTGCCGAGATAAAAGTTGAAGTTCCAAAAATTAATTTTATCAATTGTGTAAGCATCAGAATATAGGGAGCCGGTGAAACGAGTATAAATACAACCAAAGCACTTAAAATACCAACATTTTTGCCGTAAACCGATTCCAATTTATCAGGTATTGTAAACAATGAAGATTCTCTAACCTTCGAAGCAAAAAACAATCCGAATAAAAGTGCGAATATATAATATGGAAATCCCTGAGTAAACCAACTTAATAAACCATAGCGATAGGTAAACTCCCCTACCCCTAAAATACCACCATACCAAGTAGCAACATTAGTCATCACAAAGAGAAACAGCCCGAGATTTCTACCCGAAAGTAAAAATTCTTCTGTGTTTTCATCTTTGGAACTCTTCGGCAGGAAACCGAAAAGGAAGAGCAATAAAAAAAATAATCCAATTACTGCTAAATCTATAAAACTAAAGCTAATCATCTTTTAAAAATGAGCCTAAATTTCTAATTATTAATACTTTGCCATACCTAACATTCAACTCAATACTATTGCCGATTGCTTCGTTACTTGAACCCTCTCTTTCACCGAATTTTAAAGCAATATTATCAAGTGAATATTTTAGTCCTTTTGATTGTATTTTGGTTTTACCGTCAAATGCAAAAAGAGAAATTGTTTCCCCCGGTGAGGTAACAAATTTTGATTTACCCTTAATAACAGTGGCAATAGTGTCAAAATGTACTAAATGAATTTTTATTTTATCGTAATACCTGAGCATAATTCCAATGTTAGCCAAAGAGTGATCAAATCTATCACCGGTACCACCCAATAATACAACTTCATTATATCTATATTTTAAAACTGTTTTCAATACTTTTTCTACGTCAGTATCATCTTGTCTTTTAAGATGTATTATCTTCGATTTTTTGTTAAAACTATCGAGAACTTCTTTTTTGATGGAATCTAAATCACCTATAATATAATCAGGAACAACTCCTAATTTGTAAGCAGTATTTGCACCGCCGTCCGCACAAAATAAAGTTGAATAACCGAGCTTCATTAATTTTAATAGAAGTTTCTTTTTAGGCTCGTCACCGTTAGCTAAAATAATACATCTTTTATTTTTCATAATAAAATATCTCAGAATTTAAATAGGAAGTTATCAGATTTTAACAAGAAAAAAAAAGGGCGATGAATTCATCGCCCTTGCCAACGGTTAAAAATCTAATTTTACACCAAATAAGAAATTCCGCTCTGCTGCAGGGAAAAATTCCTTTCCAATTGCATAAGCGGCGTATAAATTATCAAATACATTATTTACTTGAGCAAATATTTTAACATTATCAAAATATGGTTTTAACTTCAGATTATATGAAGTATATATATTTGCAACGAAATATCCGTCTACTTTATTATCTGTATAATCAACAAATCCCGGATATTTTTCTAAATAGTTCAATAACTGATTGTCGAAGTTATCAGAGTAAAAATCTCCGACGTATTTTGCAGTAAATTGTGCGAAGAAATTATTGTAATTAAAATTGACTATTCCATTAAATGTTAATTGTGGGAAACCGCTAATTTTGTTGTCTTTTAAGTCAAGCGGCTCGATAACTTTATTCCCATTATCGTCTTTATATTTTATATAAGTTTTACCTTCGGCAATATAATTTTGAATATATGAGCCATTAAAAATGAATTCCAATTTATCAATTGGTTTGTATGCTCCGGTAATTTCTACCCCGGTATGAACGGTTCTATCCATATTACCGGTTATCGGTTGTCCGAATCTATCCACTTGACCTTTTTTGACTATCTCGTTATTGAACAACATATAGAACAAATTCATCCCGAAAGAAAGATTATCTTTTCGGAAAGAAGCACCTGCTTCAATATCATTCATTGTTTCTGGTTTTACTAAGGGATCACTAAAATTGTAATTACCATTGGCATCGAGTGAAAATTGTGGAATTTCACCTGCGCTCGATTCGGCTGCATCGTAATAATTCTTTAATCTCGGCTCACGGGTTACTCTCGCAAAAGATGCATACATACTTAAATCGTCAGTAACCTTATAATTAAGGCCAAATCTTGGATTGAGGTACAATCCGTCAATAGTAAAATTATTTCCTACGTATTTCTCATTTTCTATTTTGTATTGATGATATGCTAACTGTACTTCGGCTAATAATTTCAGTTTGCTGTTTATTGAATAATTTTCGTTTGCAAAAAGATTTACAATATTTTTGGCACCTTCATAGTAATAATACTTATAGTCTTTGGTTATTCCTGACGGAAGATTTTCGGCAAAATTAATACTTCCCCAGTGTACGGAATTGTGTTTTCTAAATTCACCGCCAACCACGAGTTCGCCGTTCTTGTGAGCTATGCTAACACGCGGTATCCATCCCCATTGTTTATTTTCTACCATTGCTCTTATCAAAGCATTTTGAGGAGTTTTGTTTTCATCGTATCCATTGGCTTTCAATCTAAAATAATCATCATAATAAATTGACCACGAACCGTCGTAATCAAAAAATCCGTTTCCTAACACCAGAAACAAGGCTGAGTTAAATTTCACATTTTTATTAATTTTATATTCATTTAATAATTCGAAATGAGGTTGAAAAAAGTTTTCAATTTCAGATGCTCTTCTTTCAACTGTGTATGTGTATTTTTCACCGTCATCTTCCCAATATGAATAATTCTCTCTTCTTTTTATTCTATCTTTAACCGCCCATTTGGGTAAGCCGGTATATGCTAATCCATCCGCTATGGGACCGCCGTAAAGATTTATTTGAGTAGTTAATTTTTTGTCGTAACGAACGGCTGCAATATAATAGCTCTTGAAATTTGTCCAGCTCTTATCTCTGTAACCACTCGAAAGTATGTTTGAAATACTTGCGTAAATTGAATATTTATTATCGATTAAACCACTTGAAAAAGAAAGATTATATTTTCTTGTATTATAAGAACCTAATGTAGTTGAAAAACGGAATTTTCTTTTAGAAGAAAATGGAGAAATGATCAAATTGATTGATCCGCCGATTGAAGGATATCCTATAATACCAGCGCCGGCTCCCCTTTGCACTTGAACCAAACCGGTGCTCCCTAATAAATCCGGCATATCAAGCCAATAAATATTATGATCTTCGGGATCATTTTGAGGAATACCGTTTACAGAAACGGAAATTCTTCTTTGATCAAATCCACGAATACTTAAATAGTTGTACCCGATACCATTTCCGTTTTCGGAATAGAATGTTGTAGAAGGTAAATAACTCAAATATTCAGGAATATCTTGAGTGGTATAATTTTTCTGAATTTCCTGATATTTTATCTGCGAAAATGCTGCAGGACTTTCACCTTCCTTATTTATTAAAGCTTCAACCAATACGGTTTGACTGGAAAGTTCTTGAGGGGTCAAACGAACTTCCAATACTTTGCTAAAATCAATTTCATTAATATTGAATTCTTTGGTTTTATAACCCAAATATTTAACGACTAAAATATCGTTCTTATCGAATTCGGCGTTCAAAATAAATTCACCATTTGAATCTGTAGCTGTCCCTTTACCTTCGTTCAGAAGATAAACATTTGCCGAACTCATTGGCTCCGAATTTTCGTTTAGGACAATCCCTTTTAACGTGAATGTTTGGCCAACTATAACTTGCGAAATTAGAAATAATAGAATAATTAAGTTTTTCATTTTACCTCCAAAATTATTTAAAATAAAAAAGCCGTTTCACTAGGAAACGGCAAAACTTAATTATTCTGCTTACCGTTTCCCTACGCCGGTATTACCCGGATCAGGTTTAGAGGGTTTATTCTCAGCCCGTAAAAGAGCACCCCTAACGGCTATTATTTACACACGAAAATTATACAAATAAAATTTTAGTTCAAAACCTTAAGTTTTTGCCCAACTCTAATTTTTGAATTTTCCAACTTATTCCAATCCTTCAATTCTTCAACCGAAACTTGGTAATGCTTGGCAATATCCCACAAAGCTTCACCTTTTTGAACGACATGAACCTTGCCGGAAAAATTAGAGAAAGGATCTACACTCGGTTTACCCGGATAAATTATCAATTCTTGTCCCGGATAAATCCGGCTGCCCTTAATTTTATTCCACTTTCTAATTTGAGAAGAGCGTACGAAATACTTTTCGGCAATTTCTCCCAAAGTATCACCCGATTTAACAATATATTTAACAGCATCTTTTTTCGAAAATTCTTCTATTTCTTTTCGATCAGGCTCATTTACTTTATCAGTCGGATTCGCATAAGCGATATATTCCTTCTTTTTCTCTTCTTTTTTGCCCGAATAAATTATTAATTTTTTACCTGCAACAATTTTATTTGAGTGTAATGAATTCCACTTCTTCAATGAAGCAACAGATACATTAAATTTTTCGGCTATTTCACTTATTGTATCGCCACTTTTAATAGTGTATATAATTGAACCGTTTTTAGCAATTGATCTATCAATAATTTTGCTATTCTCTTTGCTTGAATTTTTCGCAACCGCCACTGCTCCCTTTTTAACCGAATAAATCTTTAACGTTTTACCCGCAATTATTTTATTATTTCTCAAATTATTCCATCTCTTGATTTCTCTCATCGATACACCGAATCTCTCGGCTATCTCACTTAAAGAATCGTTCGGCTTAATTTTATAGAACACTAAATTTTCCGAATCCAATTTCCTGCTCTTAACTTTTCCTTTAAGAACCAATTTATCTCCCGGCTTTATTACATTTGATTTCAAGGAGTTTAACCTTTTCAGTTCAGAAACATCTACACCGGTTTTAAGTGCAATTTCGCTCAGTGTATCACCACGTTTAACTATGTAATAATCATCAGCATTCTCTTCCCTACTCGAAGAACCGGAAGCAAATGAACTATTTTGACCGACAAATATTTGCAGTACCTTGCCTGCATAAATTCTGGATCCTCTAATATTATTCCATCTCTTTAATTGACTTACTCTTACACCATATTTTTCCGCAATTTTGCCGAGAACTTCACCGGGTCTGATTTTATGTTTTATCCATCTTCCTCCGGACATTGCATAAATTAAATTCATCTTTTGGGTTCTGCTCATCTGATTAATCTTAGCATATTTATCCGCTTTATCCGCAGGCACATAAAATTTCAAATTTTCACCAGCATAGATGGACTTTGTATATGGTATATTATTCCAATTACGAATATCTGAAACCCTTACTCCGAAAAGGTCTGCCAAATCAACCAAATTATCATGCCTTTTAACCGTATAATTAATCTCAACACTTCCTTCAGGAATCACAACTTCGGACTGCTCGGCAATTTTTTGAGCAAATATCTCCCTGTAATTTTTCTCGGAGTCCATATTCACCAGCATTTTATACGGTTCTTCAACAGTATTTACGAATAATTCCTCCTCAGTGGGATGAACGTCAACAGCCAATTGAAAATCGTTAACACCTATGGTTGCAACAGGTATTTTCAATTTATTACCGGGATAAATCCGGGAAGTGCGCCTCAACTTATTAAATTCTTTTATTTGGCTAATTCTAACGTGATAATTATATGCAATTTCGCTTAAAGTTTCTCCTTTCCTAACAACGTGAACAATATATTGAATCTTCGCTTTATCGGGAATGTTTTCGAGATTTTGAACAAATGCGTCGTAAGTTGCTGACGGAATATTTATTGTTATCGGACTAAACTTTGACGGTGGAGTAGAATTTTGTGTTAAATGAGGATTCATTTCTTTGAATAATTTAACAGAAATACCCGCACACTTGGCTAAAACGGCTATATCAACCGCTTCGTTAATTTCAAAAGGTTTGATATCAAATGGTTTGTCATATTCAATATTTTCGAATCCATAATTTGCCGGATTACTGCAAATAAGAGAAACTGCGATATATTGAGGTACGTAATTTCTTGTTTCCCGGGGGAGGAATCTTCTTACCTTCCAGAAATTTTTTGAGCCGGCTCTTCTAATTGCTCTATGAACACGCGCTTCTCCGCAATTATATGCCGCAATTGCTAAATACCAATCTCCTAATGACATATAAAGATCGCGAAGATGGCGGGCTGCCGCTCTTGTAGCTTTTGCCGGATCACGCCTTTCGTCCACATAAAATCCAACTTTCAGATCATAAAGCCTGGCCGTTCCCCTTACGAATTGCCATAGTCCAACCGCTCTAGCCCACGAACGGGCTCTAGGATTCAAACCGCTTTCAGGCAGGCTCAAAAAGACTAATTGCTGAGGAACATTTTCTTCCTTGAATATTTTTGCCATCATCGGAAAATATCTGCCTGTTCTTTCGAGCCAGGTATGCATATGGCTTCTTCCCCTGCCAGTATAATATTCGATATATTGTTCAACATACCTATTTACTTCAAGGGGAAAATCTCCGACAACGATTGTATTTTTGGGAGTTGATACAAATTCCTCATCATTCAAAAGAGGCAATTCAACCAGATTTTCATCCATCCATTCATCGAGAGCAAAGGTGGAAACATCTGGCGGAAGTTCCTCCAAAGAATCTACGAATGAACGGTAATCGTCAACTATTGCTTTTTCTAATTCTGTATAAGCGTTATTCTTTTCAATATCAGGATAGTAACTCAAATCATTAATAATGGCCAGAGCGGAATCATAAGCCGAAAAAGCCTCTGAAGTAAAATTTAATTTTTGATAATATAATGCATTTGAATAGTGTTTGCGGGAACTTTCAATTAATTCATCTATTATACCGTTTGATGCCTCTATCTCAGCAATTTCAGGGACAATTTCTTCATTTCCAAAATATTGATTATAAAAACTGCACGAACTTAAAATAAAAACAAATAAAACCGGAAAAATAAAACCTATCTTCTTCAAATCAACTCCTAAATAAACAACTCATCTAAATTTAACAAGTTATCGTATCAATATCAATCAACTTATCATCTATTTTTTATAACTATTTATTTTATAATAGGTTATCAATCTCAACCAATCACTAAATAAATTAAATTTATTCAGATAATTTATCGAAATAAAAGGTGAAATCTTTAATTATTTTTGTAGAAATACAAGTCAATTAATACTGCTAATTACTTATTTTTATTAATTTATCAACTTGCATTAAAGTGGAATATTGCAATGTTTTCTCTTCGGATTTGAATCCACCTTTGTTTTAAGTAATTGGAAAGTATTAATTATACGGAGACGAGTTTCACTCGGTTTTATCACATCGTCTACGTATCCCCTTTCCGCAGCGGAATAAGGATTGGCAAATTTTTCGCGGTATTCTTCAAGCTTCTTCTGAATCATTTCTTCCGGATTTTCCGATTCATTAATTTCTTTCTTGAAAATAATTTCAACTGCTCCCTTTGGCCCCATTACTGCAATTTCAGCCGAAGGCCAAGCATAGTTAAAATCTCCGCGAATATGCTTGGAGTTCATCACATCGTATGCTCCGCCGTATGCCTTTCTTGTAATAACAGTTACTTTTGGAACGGTTGCTTCGCAGAAAGCAAATAGCAATTTTGCTCCGTGTTTAATTATTCCATTCCACTCTTGCTCCGTTCCCGGTAAAAATCCCGGAACATCTTCCAAAACAAGCAGAGGAATTCCGAATGCATCACAAAATCTAACAAAACGAGCGCCTTTGTTGGAAGCTTTTATATCAAGAACTCCGGCTAAAACAGCGGGCTGATTGGCTACTATTCCCACCGACATACCCCCGACACGAGCAAAACCAACAATGATGTTTTGTGCATAATTTTCGTGTACTTCCAAAAATTCACCGTCATCAACCAAAGCGGTGATAATCTCTTTCATATCGTAAGGTTTATTCGGATTATCCGGAACAATCGTATCAAGTTGAGGAACGGTAAAATCCTGATTAAAATTGAACTCTTTTTCAGGCGCTTTATCTTTCCAATTAAGCGGGAGATAGCTCAATAATTTTCTTATATTTTGAAAAACTTCAATTTCACTATCGAAAGCAAAGTGTGCAACACCGCTTTTGGTGGCATGCGTTTCCGCGCCTCCCAAATCTTCGAAAGAAACTTCTTCGTGAGTTACGGTTTTTACTACATTTGGACCGGTAACAAACATATGACTGGTATTTTTAACCATAAAAACAAAATCGGTTATTGCCGGTGAATAAACCGCACCACCGGCGCAAGGGCCCAAAATAGCCGAAATTTGCGGAATTACACCCGAAGCAAGGGTATTTCTCAAGAAAAGATCTGCATACCCTCCAAGACTCACAACACCTTCTTGAATGCGTGCTCCGCCGGAATCATTCAAGCCAATCATCGGTATCCCAATTTTCAAACACATATCCATAATTTTATTTATCTTTTCGGCGTGTGCTTCCGACAGTGAGCCTCCGAATACTGTGAAATCCTGACTAAAAATACCTACCGGACGACCGTCAATTCTTGCAAAACCCGTTACAACTCCATCACCCAAAATTTTATTTTTATCCAAACCGAAATCATTGGAACGGTTTTTAACAAACATATCAACTTCTTCAAAACTTCCTTCGTCAACAAGCAAATCAATTCTTTCACGAGCAGTCAATTTCCCTTTTTTGTGTTGACTTTCAATCCTTTTTTCACCACCACCAAGAAGAGCTTGCTTCTTTAATTCATCCAATAATTTGAATTTGTCTTTCATTATTCACCTAAATATTAAAATCGCTGATTATATTGAGTGATTTATCGTGAAATTTATTCTCTATTAAATCGCGCAATTCCTTTAATTTGCTGTCGAAAAGAAATTCACGTTCCCTCTCAGGCTTATAATCAACAGTAATCTCGTCAAAAACAGTTCCCGGATGCCTGGACAATAAATAGATTCTATCCGATAAATAAATGGCTTCCGTTACATTTGTAGTTGCAATTAAAATCGAAATGTCTAATTTATTTTTTATATTAAGAACCATATCATATAGCTCGATGCGATATTTTTCATCAATTTTATTGAATGGTTCATCCAATAAAATTACTTTCGGTTCTATTGCAAGAGCTCGCCCAATAGAAATCCTAAACCGGAATCCGAAGCTTTTATTATCAGGAATATGGTTTTCGTATCCTTCCAATCCGATAAGCGCAATTATTTCGGATAATTTCTCGTCACTAATTTTTTTATTGGCATATTTAATGTTCTCTTTTACGCTAAACCAGGGAAAAGAGGCTGGCTCGGAAGGAATATAGACGGTTTTACTATCACAGCTAATTTCACCTTCATCCAGGGCTTCTATTTTCGCCAATGATTTTATTATCGATGATTTTCCCGAACCGGTTGGAGCTATAATAGAAACAATCTCATTATCATTTATTTCCAAACTCACATTCTCATAAAGCTTTACTCTATAGCCTGATTCATCAACATACGTTTTGCTTATATTTTTTACAGTCATTAAACTCATTACTCTTCCCAATAAATAAACTTATTCAGAATATACTTTAATAACAAATGGTTCATTCCGAAAATGATCCACAATAAAATCGTCAGCGACAGAATACCCGAAGAGTCCTTAAAACTATATAGTTGATAATATATATACCCTAAGAATTCCCTGTTTATTATTTCGTAAATAAGTAAAACATTCAAAAGAATAATATGAATAAATAAAACCTTCTCTTTAATAAAAGGTAAAATTTGTTTTGAAATCACTTCAGAATAAATTCTATTTACCGGAATTCCGAGTCCCTTCGCAGCTAAAGCATAGGTATCATCAATTTCGCCCAGTTTTTTGATAATAAAATATTTTAATAATCCCGATGAGACTATCACAGATATAAATATTTCAGCACTTGCAGTATGATTGATTATGAGCGCAGCGTAAAAAAGAATAAAAACTGCGGGAAGGAACCAAAAGAAACTCACAATTTCAAATAACTTACTGAACCTGAGAAACATAATTATAACGTACTTCCGTAGGGAATAAAAAAACAGAAGAACAATAAGTAAGGGAACATAAACGAACGCAAGGAATTCGCTCAATTCAGTTAATAGAGCAAATTCATTTATTAGCGAGTTCAGTGAATCATATATAATTGAAAAACTCGGTAAATATTTTGAGGGTGGAAGAATAAATTCAATTAGAATAAAATAAACTGCTAACAGAGTAAAAATGATTTTGATTTTCGGCTTATTTCTCAATTTCTCATACAAAATTAGTGAAAATTATCATTAGAATATATTCAATGTAGAGAGATAAATCAATTGAAATAAATTTTTATACAGAAAATCGCATTATAAAAATTAAAGAACACTAACAAAAGGATTATTCCTTTTTTCAAAACCGATAGTAGTTGTTTGTTCATGACCAGGAAAAACTTTAACATCGTCATCCAACTTATATAACTTATTTTCTATTGAATCTATCAGAGTATCGTAATCTCCTCCCCATAGATCGGTTCTACCAATGGATTGCCGGAACAAGACATCTCCACTAAATAAAACCTTTTCCGACGGAAAATAGATACAATATTCGCCCGGTGTATGTCCGGGAGTAAATATGAAATCGCATTTATACTCCCCAATTTTCAACTCATCAATATTCTCAATTAGAATATCAGGCTGCGGAGAAGGCTGAAGTTGCAGTCCGTATCCAGCTGCTTGTTCCTCCATCAATTTTAACATAAAAACATCTTTCTCAGGTGCAATAAAAGTAGAGTTATATTTATCCTTTATAAATTTATTTCCGAAGATATGATCTATATGACAATGAGTATTTATTAAATATTTCAGATTCAATTCGTTTTCTTCTACAAATTTAGAAAGCGAACCTTCTTCTTCATCGGTGTAACAACCAGGATCGATTACAGCAGCCACTTTATTTGCATCGTCATAAATTATATAAGTATTTTCCGCAAAAGGACTGAAAATGAATTGTTTTATTTGTAACATAAAAATTTACCAAGATTATGAAATTGAAATATTTAAACTAAGAAATTACACTTTTATAAAATAATAGTTTTAACTTCTCTTAAATTATTAAACCTCATTTTGGATGAACGTACAAATAGAGAAATGCCTTACACTTTGATTATTCAAAAAATCTATTGTTAGCGGTAATTACATGCATAACAAAAAATTCTGTAGTGCCATAGATAAAATAATTGACACAGCTACCCCAAAAAGTGTTTGTCAGCACTCTATTGAAGAAAACATTTAGCCGATGTTTTCTAATTTATTTATCAAAATTTTTGCTAAGTCTTTTCGGAAGCTTTTTCAAATAATTATTATAATTATCCTTAGTTTCTTCGAGTGAATCTCCGCCGAATTTCAGCAGCATATATTTAGCAATCACCCAAGCCAACATAGATTCTGCAATAACCGCACAAGCAGGAACCGCAACAAAATCACTTCGCTCGCGACGAGCTTTAATCTTTTTCATTCCTTTTAAATCCACTGTTGAAATCGGCGACATAAGGGTTGCAATAGGTTTCATTCCTGCTCTTACAATTATTGGCAGTCCGGTAGTTATTCCGCCTTCTATTCCGCCAGCTCTATTCGATTTGCGAGTAAGTTCTCCGGATTTTATCGTAATCTCATCGTGCGAAATAGAGCCAAATTGCTCTGCTGATGAAAAACCGGTTCCAATTTCCACGGCTTTAACCGCGTTGATTGACATCACTGCGTGAGCAATATCTGAGCTTATTTTCGTATCGTAATGAACGAAACTGCCCAATCCAAGCGGAACGCCTGTGGCAACAGTAATAAAAGTTCCGCCGAGAGTATCCCCGTTCTTTTTGGCAGTTTGAATCTTTTCAATTATTCTTTCTTCTTGTTCTTTTTCAAGAACACGAACTTTGCTTTTATCTGCTTTTTCGGACAAAGCCCAAGCATCAAAATTCTTTCCCGTTCTATCTGCAAATAATTTTTCTGTAAAATTATTCTCTGGATAAATTCCACCGATGCTTTCAACGTAACTACCTACGGTAATTCCAAATTCTTCCAAAAATCTTCTGGCTATACTTCCAACCGCCACACGCGAAGCTGTCTCCCTTGCACTCGATCTTTCTATCGAATTCCTAATATCATCGAAATTATATTTAGACACTCCTACTAAATCAGCATGCCCCGGACGAGGAATGGTAATTTTCTCTATCTTTTTATTGTGCTTCTCAACACTCATCCTTTCAGTCCAGTTTTCCCAATCCTTATTCCGTATAATCATGCTTATTGGTGAACCTAAGGTTTTACCTAAACGTATTCCGGAAAGGAATTCAATTCTATCCGTTTCAATTTTCATTCTTCCGCCGCGACCGTACCCCATTTGTCTGCGGGCTAAATGCTTATTAACATATTCTTCGGTTATCGGAATGTTGGAAGGAAAACCTTCAACAATTTGTGTAAGTGCTTTTCCGTGTGATTCACCGGCTGTAAGAAATCTAATCATAATATTCCTAAAAAATTATAATAGAAGTGGAAATATAAAAAAGCCAAAGATAATATATTTGAATTAAAACGATTTATTGATAAACAAATGAATATTTCATTATCATATTTGCTTGAATAATACTCACTTATTCATTAGCTATTGAGATAAATTGAATGAACGATTGATCATCTTGCATCAAACTATAGCTACCAGTATCCAGCATCTAGCCTCCAGAATCCAGTATCTAGCATCCAGCATTCAGCTTCCCCCCTATCTCAAGTGAAAAAGCGTAGTTTATACCTTCTCATAACTCATCTCTGTTATTCAAAGCGACTATTTATAAAATTTATTAAAGAAGAACTTCATTTTCTATATCAGTGGACATAAAAAAAACGCCTCCGGAGAGGCGTCTATTAGGGAGTGTTTCGAATTATCTATTAGTCAGGGATCTCTAAACCAACAAATCTAGAAACCTTGTCACCGTAAACTACTCTTAGCAACACGGCTTTACCTTTATTCTCTTCAAATATTTTCTTAACATCTTCAATATTTTTAATTTTTTTCTTATTTATTTCCGTTATCAAGATTCCCGGTGCGAGCCCTTGTTCATCAGCCTTACCAAACCTCTTTACTTCCACAATTAGAGCACCGCCTTCAGCTTTAAATTTTTCTAGCTGATCTGCAGTCGCATTTCTTACCTTTAATCCGAGTTCATCAAAAGATATTTCTTCCAATTTCGTTTCAACTTTTTCTTCTTTCTTTTGTTTTCCGGAAATAATTCTGGTTCCTTTGGAATCATCTCGGGCTTTGAGCTCTACAGTACGATTAATTATCTCTCCGTCTCTATAAAGTGTCAATTCAACTTTTGAACCCGCACGCTTACTAGCGACATAACTTTGCAATTCGTTCGGCATATTAACTTCTTTATCGTCAATTTTAAGGATAATATCACCGGCTTGAATATCTTCTTCGGAAGCCGCACCGCCTTCAAGAATACCCTGAATCATTACACCTTTTGGTCTGTCCAAACCAACTGCTTTTGCCGTAGAAGCATCAACTTCGGAAATATTCACTCCGATGTAACCTCTGCTTACCTTTCCGTTTGCGATTAAATCTTCCGCAACGGTTTTTGCTAAATTAATCGGAATGGCAAAACCGTATCCTATATAGCTTCCTGTTAAACCGTTAGTTGCGATTGCGGAATTTATTCCTATTACTTCACCATTTAGATTAACTAAAGCGCCTCCGCTGTTTCCGGGATTGATTGCGGCATCAGTCTGAATATAATCTTCCACACCGTAACTATCTCTAATCAAATTCAAATTTCTATTGGTTGCCGAAATAATTCCGGCTGTAACTGTTGATGTTAAGGCTAAGGGATTACCAATTGCCATCACCCAAGTACCTACTTTCAACTTATCCGAATCGCCTAATCTTGCAATTGTTAAATCATCAGCATCAATTTTTATTACGGCTAAATCCGTTAATGGATCCGTGCCAATTATATCCGCTTGAAACTCTCTTTTATCAATCAATCCAACAGTAACAGAAATGGCATTTTCAACAACGTGATTATTCGTTAAAATATATCCTTCTTCCGAAATAATAACACCTGAACCGCCTCCCTTCTGCTCTCTTGGCATTTCATCTTTGAAAGGAAAGAAAAATTTAAATCCTTCATGTGGATTTTCTTTACTCGTACTAACAACACTAATTCTAACGATTGAAGGCGTAACTTTTTCTGCAACAGTTGTAAATGCATCGTTAAATGATTGAGCAGACGGACTTGAAATATTCAATGGTTCGGCATCGTTACCGATATGCACATCGGCTAAACTGGGACGTACCCAACCGAAACTGGATACTAAAACCGCACCAAAAACTATTCCGATAAATATTAGTGAAAACGAAGCTAAAATATTTTTTTTATACATTTAATACCTCTTAACTAAAAACTTTTAGTGATTGAATTCCGGGAAAATCTGGCGAGTTAAACATCAGAATTCTTTCCAACATATTCAACAATTTATTCAGATTATTAATTAAATAACTTTTATTTTTATCTTTCGAACTTAGACACAGCAAATCATCGAAAAGTTCCTTTGTTAAGTTAAATGACACTAAATGATCAACTTTGCAGTCGGAACATAAAAATCCCAACTCAAAATTATATCCTTTCTCTCCGGCAGATAATTCCTTTTTGCAAATTGAGCATTCTTCAAAATTCAATCCGAATCCGACTTCTTCCAGGAAAAAAATTAAATATTTGATAAAATATATTAACGCTTCTCCGGCGTTCTCATTAATCAGTTTTAATATCCTTATCGTCCCTTTATACAATCTTTCGTGATGATCATTTTCCATTATAAAATAGTCGAGTAATTCTAATATTGACGAAGCGTACTTTATAGACTCCAAATTTTGTTTTAAGTTCGGGAAAGAATTCACTAAATGAGCCTGTGAAATTAATTGTATGTCCCTTCCTGCTTTTGAATAGATCACGATTTCCGTTTCGTTCAATACATCAACCAAAGCGCCAATCTTACTCTTCGAAGAGCGACCTGCCTTTATAATCCCGGTTACCTTCCCAAGTTCGCCGGAGAAAAATGTTACTATTTTACTCGAATCTCCAAAGTCTAATTTTTTTAGAACGAGTCCGGTAAATTTTTTTATCTCCGACATTAAAGCTCCGGTTTAAAAATCAAACGGATGTTTAAACAAATCAACGTCGGTAATTATTCCGGAAATCAATTCAGCAGGTGTAACATCAAATGCAGGCGAATAAACATTATATTCGGACTTTGTAACCTGTACATTTTTGATTTTAGTTATCTCATCCGAAGAGCGTTCTTCAATTACAATATCTTTTCCCGATTTACAACTGCTATCGATAGTACTCATAGGAGCAGCGATATAAAAAGGCAGGTTGTGATGTTTACAATTCACTGCAACGCTGTAAGTGCCAATTTTATTAGCCGAATCTCCATTCGCGGCAATTCTGTCTGCTCCGGTTATTGCCAAGTCTATTTTACCCTGAGCCATTAACATCGCCGCGGTAGAATCTGTAATTATCGAAAATGGAATGCCCGATTTTTCCAATTCAAAAGCGGTAAGTCTGGAACCCTGCAATAAAGGTCGTGTTTCATCAACCCACACATGATTAACCAAACCTTTTTCAAAGGCTTTAATTATCACATAAAGAGCCGTTCCGCCTCCACCGGTGGCTAACTGCCCTGTATTGCAATGAGTCAAAACATTTTTAGGCGAATCGCCAAAAATTGAAGAACCATTTTCTGCAATCCGGTTGCACATATCTATATCATCTTGATGTATTTCTTTAGCTTTTGAAAGAAGTATTTGATATATATTCTCAGCTGAATAGTTTTCCTCGAAACACTTTTTCATTTCGTCCAGCGCCCAAAAAAGATTTACGGCAGTCGGACGAGTGGAAGCTAATAAATTATAATTCCTTTCAAAATTCTCTTTATCAGCATCACTATTCTTAAAAGCTAAAGCAATAGCATAAGCAGCAGCAACTCCTATTGCAGGTGCTCCTCTTACTTCCAGTTTTCTGATTGCTTCAGCAATTCTATCAACACTATCGGTTTTAATATATTCTTCCGTCAAAGGTAATTTAGTCTGATCAATCAATACCAATTGATCATCAACAAAATCAATCGATTTGAATCCTTTATTTTTCATCAAATTTCGAGAGCTCCCTGAATTCTAAAAATCTATCATGAATTTGTAATTTAGTTAAATCCTCTAATCCTTTAGTGCTGAATTGTTCAACTGCAAAAGATGCCATCGCGCTACCGTATATTACAGCTCTTTTCAGATTGTCGAAAGAAAGGTCACGTGTATTGTGCAAATAACCTGTAAATCCGCCTGCAAATACATCCCCTGCACCTGTGGGATCAAATATATTTTCTAATGGATAAGCAGGTGCAGAAAAAATTGAATTTTCACCAAAGAGCAATGCACCATGCTCACCTTTTTTAATTATTAAATATTCCGGACCCATCTCTTGAATAATTTTTGCGGCTTTAATCAAGTTGGGTTCTTTTGAAAGCAATCTAGCTTCTGAATCATTAATAATAAGCACGTTTACTCTTTTAAGTACTTTGTATAAATCCTCCAAAGTATTTTCTATCCAAAGATTCATCGTATCGCATACAACGAATTGAGGATTTTCCATCTGCTCGAGAACGTGTAACTGAAGCTTAGGCATGATATTACCGAGAAGAACAAATTTACATTTTTTTGATTTCGCAGGAATTATCGGATTAAAATTTTCGAACACTCCTAATTCCGTAAATAATGTATCCCGTATGTTTAAGTCGTAATGATATTTCCCTCCCCAGCGGAATGTTTTTCCGCCTTCGATTACTTGCAATCCTTCCAGATCGATATTGTAGTCTTCAAATAATTGTATATACTCTTTGTTAAAATCGTCTCCTACAACGCCAACTAAATGAATTGGGCTAGTAAAATAGCTTGCAGCTAAAGAAATATAAGTTGCAGAACCGCCCAAAGCATTTTCAATTTTATCGAAAGGAGTTTCGATATCATCAATACCGAGTGAACCAACTACTAATAAAGCCACTGTTTACCTCTTATTTATTGTTTATTCATTAAAAATCGATTTCAAAATTTAATGATAAATAAAATAGATAAAAAAAAACTAAATTATTCTTTGCAACTTTAAAGAGATTATATTTTTACTATTTTTTCTTTTCCAATTATACCTTAATTTTAGTTTATGGATAATAAATATTGGTGTTAAAATGAAATTTTCATTAAATGTTGATCACGTAGCTACAGTAAGGAACGCCAGAGGCGAAGGACAACCCGATCCGGTTACCTTTGCTTTGATGGCTGAAAAATATGGAATTGACGGAATTGTAGTACATTTGCGTGAAGATAGAAGACATATAAATGAAAGAGACGTTAGGTTGTTAAGAGAATTGATTACAACCAAGTTAGATCTTGAGATGGCTATTTCTCCTGATATAATGGCTATAGCCAAAGATATTCAGCCGGAATTGGCTACTTTGGTTCCTGAAAAAAGACAGGAGCTAACCACCGAAGGCGGGATAAATGTAATTGACAATATTGAAATTTACAGAGATGCAATTGAGCAATTGCATGCCAGCGATATTCCCGTTTCCCTTTTTGTTGAACCAGATATCAATCAAATTGATGCAGCTGCCGATATAAAAGCTGATTTTATAGAAATTCATACCGGAATTTATTCGAATGCTTCTACGGAAGAAGAAATGTTCGATGAATTGGAAAGAATTAGAATTGCAGCTAAACACGCAAAGAAATTGGGTTTGGGTGTGAATGCCGGACATGGACTGGACTACCAGAATATAAAGGAATTTCTTGCGGTTGATGATATTGACGAAGTAAGTATCGGGCATTCGGTAATTTCTCACGCTCTTTTTGTCGGACTCGAAAAAGCAATAAAGGAAATGTTTCATTTGATAAATACATATAGTATAAAACAATGAAAACTGTTTTTATAGTATAAAAGATAATCCTTCAATAACAATTCCATTTATTATTTCTAAAACCGGCAGAATTATAATTAAGATTACACATTTACTTTGTTGGAATGTGAAAACAGAAAAAGATACAATAATCAAGCCGGATAGAAAGAAGTTACAATAGAGCAGAATGTTTTTTCCAACGGTATTTATTTTATAGTGTTATAATCAGTAAATAGTTTAACAGCAATAGAATGATTCTTTCAAGATAATCGGTATTGGTTTGGCAAGAGCATTAACGAAAACTGAAAATACATTAAAGAAAAAATTAAACTACCATTATAAATATTTTGATGCATCCCAAATTCATCCTGATCCGCTTGAATTTCCGCATAATTATACAAACTGGTACGATATTGAAATATCTTCATTTATTTCATCGGTTTTTGCCTACGGAAATGTAAAACAAATTATAAAAACGTTAGACAAAATTCATTCCGTTATGGATAAAAGTCCGTATGAGTTTGTTAGTAATTACTCTGCAAATAATAAAAACTTCCCTCTGGATTTGAAGCACAGATTTTTCACCCGGTCGGATATCCATACGCTTTTTCTCGTATTAGACAAAATTTATAATTCCTACGGTTCCATAAAATATTTCTTCCTGCTCTATTACTTTCCCAAAGAAAAGAACTTAAAATCCACCCTTTCTTTCTTTTCAAATAATTTGCTTTCATTAGCAGCACATTACTCGGAAATAACGAACGGAATACGTTTCATGTTCCCTGATCCGTTGAAAGGAAGCGCTTGCAAGCGAATGAATTTATTTCTCAGATGGATGATAAGAAAGGATGAATTGGACTTCGGTCTTTGGGAAGAAATTCCGCCGGAAAAGCTCGTTATTCCGGTAGATACTCACGTTGCAAAAATATGCCAGCAACTTAAATTAACTAAACGGAAAAATGTAAGTTGGAATATGGCGGAAGAAATAACCGAAAACTTAAAAAAATTCGATAAAAACGATCCTGTCAAATATGATTTCGCAATTTGCCATATCGGCATGAGAAAAATGAAATTTTGAATAATCCATAATTATCAACTAAATTCAAGTTTTGATTTAGATTTTGTTTCTATCTGATTAAATATAGGAGGATAAAACTTGAGTAACGGATTCAAACCTTTCGTCCCACCCGAAGAAAATATGAAGGAACTTACATTTAAATCTCTAGCTTTGGGTGTGATTTTAGCAATGATACTCGGTTCGGCAAACGCATACTTAGGGTTAAAAGCTGGTATGACAGTAGCCGCAACATTTCCCGCTGCTGTAATAGCAATGGCGGTATTAAGAGTATTCAAAGGAAATATTTTAGAAGAGAACCTTGCGAGAACTACTGCTTCGGTTGGTGAAGCATTAGCCGCAGGAGCAATTTTCACGATTCCCGCATTCGTAATTAGCGGCGTTTGGGATGAATTCAACTATTGGGAAAGTACGCTGTTAATGTTGGTTGGTGGTATACTCGGCGTTCTTTTAATTACAATTTTAAGAAAAACTTTAGTTGAAGATAATACTCTCCCCTTCCCGGAATCCCAAGCTTGTACGGAAATAGTTAAAGCTGGACAAGGAGGAAGAACCGGAGCGAAATATGTAATGGCAACATTAGGATTGGGAGCAATAATTGAAATATTTAAAAATCCTAACGGCATTACATTAATAAAAGACAACATAAAAGGATTTTGGCAATTCGGATTATCGAAAATAAATTTATTGAACGGTAACGGAGATATTGTTGCAACCGTAAAACAAAAAGGCGGTATGTTGGTGGAAAGCCCCACTGCTTCCCCGGCATTTCTCGGTGTCGGTTATATAATCGGTTTCCGCTTATCCGCTATTACATTTTCCGGTGGTATTTTCGGTTGGATTTTCCTAATGCCGATAGTCCTATTTTTGATGTACGGCGATTTGAGTTCTCTCGTTGCTAAAGGCGGCGATTGGGTTCAAGTAGCAAAAACTGCATACAACGCAACTGTAAAACCGATTGCCGTTGGAGGAATGCTGGTAGGAGCTTTTTATACTCTATTTTCAATGAGAAAGAGTTTAATTCAAGGTATTGGAAAAGGATTTAAAGATTTAAAATTAGCAAAGGGTGCCGGTAAAGTAGTAGAGAAAAGAACCGAAAAAGATTTGCCATTCGATAAAGTGTTGATAGCTCTCGGAGCAATATTCATCGCAATGATTTTCCTTTACAACGCATTTACTCATAATTTCGGTTCCGCTTTAGTATCAGCTGCAGTAATGGCTGTAGCTGCATTTGTGTTTGCCGCAGTTGCCGGTTATTTGGTTGGAATTATAGGCAGTTCTTCCAATCCAATCTCCGGTTTAACACTCAGCACTTTATTGATTGCGGCAGTGTTGATGGTTCTTATAGGAATGAAAGGCGACACGGGTGTTATTGCAGCATTAGCCGTTGCTTCCGTTGTTTGTGTTGTAGCGGGAGTTGCCGGAGACATGATGCAGGATTTGAAAGTCGGTCAATTACTCGGCGGAACACCTTGGAAAATGGAATTGGGTGAATTAATTGGAGTCGTTTTTGCTGCGGCTATAATGGTTCTGCCAATAATGCTTTTACACGAAGCAAACGTTATCGGAAGTGATGCTTTACCCGCTCCTCAAGCCGGATTGATGGCTATGATTAGTAGAGGAATTGTTGGCGGTGAAATGGCTTGGCCTTTGGTAATTGCTGGAATGTTTTTCGCTATTGCGCTAATCCTTATCGAAGCTCCCTCACCGATGCTCATTTCCGTTGGTATGTATTTACCCTTTAATACTACATTTGCAATTTTTGTCGGCGGTTTGATAAAATATATTGTAGACAAATCAGCTGAAAAATACATTGAAAATGAAAATGACAAAGAAACAGTAAACAACACCGGACTTCTCTTAGCCTCCGGACTTGTAGCAGGTGAAGCGCTTGTTGGAATTATACTTGCTGCTTTTGTTGCCGGTGGTATTAGTTTGAAAAATATTTTTGGTATCCCTCCAGATTTTGAGGGATATTGGACTTTAGGTGTGTTGATTATCGCAATTTTAGGATACGTTTTAATTCGTATTCCAATCAAAGAATTAGTTTCGAATAAGAAAGGAAAATAAAAATTTAAAATATTTTTAGGAGCCTGTTTTCAGGCTCCTCTTTTTCTCTACGGGAATATTTTATGATTAACACTAATTCTGCAGCAATTCAGAAACCGGAACCCAGCGCACTATTTAGATGGGTTATATTGATTTTTATTTCTCTAGCAATGTTCGGCAACTATTATATTTATGATAGTATCAGTCCTTTAGCCGACGTTTTAGCAAAACAATTAAATTTTACCGATTCGGATATCGGAATGTTGATGGGTATTTACAGCATTCCGAATATATTTCTCGTTCTTATCGGTGGAATAATAATAGATAAATTCGGCACAAGAATTTCTTCTTTTACTTTTGCCCTGCTTTGCATGATCGGTGCGTTATTAACCGCCTTTTCCGGCGGCGAATTGATGCTGATGGCAATAGGCAGATTAGTTTTCGGCTTGGGTGCTGAATCTCTGATAGTTGCAATTACAACAGTTTTAGGCAGATGGTTTAAGGGGAAACAACTCTCCTTCGCATTCGGCGTAAATCTTACAATTGCAAGATTGGGATCCTTCACCGCATTCAATTCCCCTACCTGGGCACAAAGTTTATATGATAATTGGCAATCCCCTCTGTTTTTAGCCGTTGCTGCTGGAATACTTTCGGTTGTATCGATTATTATTTATTGGGGAATGGATGTTTACGCAGAAAGGAATTTTTCAATGCGTCCGGTACCTAAACAGGATGAATTTAGATTTAAAGAAATTTTTTCTTTCAGTTCTTCTTACTGGTATATCGTGCTGCTCTGCGTAACGTTTTATTCAGCAATTTTTCCGTTTGAAACATTTGCTGTAAAATTTTTCATAGATGTTCATGGTGTAACGAGAGGTGAAGGCGGATTTCTTATCAGCATGATTAAAATATTCGCAATGGTACTATCACCCTTGTTCGGTCTGTTATCCGATTATATCGGCAAACGATCTCTAATGATGATGATAGGCTCAATTCTTTTAATTCCCATTTACTTGCTGATGAATTATACCCACCTATCTCTATACATTCCGATGGCAATGATGGGATTCTCTTTTGCACTTATTCCGGCGGTTATGTGGCCTTCGGTTGCAATTATTGTTGAAGAGAAAAAATTGGGCACTGCATATGGTTTAATGACAATGACACAGAATATAGGATTAGCCGGATTTAATTTCCTGATAGGCTGGACAAATGATTTAACGGGCGGGTATACTGCTGGGATGTGGATTTTTTCAACCTTAGGATTTTTCGGATTGTTTTTTGCATATATGTTAAGAAAAAGTGAAATGGGCCCAAAAGGACATGGTTTGGAAAAAGGAATTGGAAAGGAATCTAGAAATGCATGATTATTTAATTTTATATCCAAAACAAAATTGTGATTTTGTTGAAGAAGACGGTTTGGTCACAGTTCATTTTTACAAGCAAAAATTGAATTGGCTGGATAGAACAATTTTTAAGCGCTGGTCAACCAAACCAATGAAAATTGATTTCGATCAAATAGGTTCTTTTGTCTGGAAACAATGCACCGGCAAAAACACTATTCAGGAAATTGCCGAGAAACTTAAAGCTGAAATGGGTGAAGATTTCGAAAAACCCGAAGAAAGAGTTGTGCTTTTTATTAAGCAACTTTATAAAAATAAATTGATAATGCTTTATAAAAAAGAAGAATAATGAATTTATTTAACATTATTTATTATATTTATGACTATATATCAGAAAAAATGACACTGTAATCTTTTATGAAAAAATTTGCTTTCTTGCTATACTTCATTTTCGGAGCGTCAATATTAAACGCACAAACTTGTGGATTTAGCTGTTTGGGCCTCTCCGGATTTTTCGCAGGTTATTCATTAGTTGAGTACGATGCTCAAAACTTCAATCATTATGTAGCTTCATCGATTGATATGGATAATTTGACGGGAGATGTACCCAATTTTAAAAGAGCTGAAGGCTACAGATTCGGTGCAAACATTTTCCGCGCTCAATTTGATGATTATTTTGTCTCGGCAAAAGGGTTTTATCAAATATCAAATCAGGAACAGGAATTCCAACAAATCAGCTCAGATATCAACCGGGTAGATAAATATTCGGTTAAATTAAATTATTGGGGATTAGGAATAGATTTCGGGATTCCGATATTCAGTTTTCTCGATCTTAAATTACTCGAAGGAGGAATTACATTTTTCGATGTAGATGTAGTTCATTCGCGAAAGGAAAATTCCCAAAATATTTCCGAAGTAAAATATGAAAGCGCTAAAGTGGATCTTAGTTATTATATCGCCTCAGGATTGATCATTCATATTATTCCGAATTATATCAGTCTTGAAGGAACCGCGAGCTACAATATATTCCAAGTAGACCAGTTGGAGGACGAAAACGGAAACCCTTTCTCTCCCCTTGCGAAAGGTGAATCACTGTTTTCCGGCAAAAAAATTTCAGCAACAATTCAACTTAATATAGGCATTCCATTTTAAAGGTTAACTATGGCTCTAACAAAATTAGATAAGGCTTCAATTATTGCCATACGCGATTGTATGGGAGTAAAAAAAAGAGAAAGCATATTAATTGTCTCTGATAATATTAAGCGTGAAATCGGATTGAATTTATATCAGAATGCACTCCGATTAGGATATAAAGCTATTTACGTTGAAATGGAAGAACGAAAAGTAAACGGCGAAGAACCGCCTAAAGAAATTGCTGAATTGATGAAAATGTTTCCTGTGGTAATGTGTCCAACTGCTAAATCTTTAACTCATACAGATGCCAGAAGAGCTGCTTCTGCACTCGGGTCGAGAATTGCAACATTTCCGGGAATAACCAAAGAGATAATGATACGAGGATTAAACGCTGATTATAATAAAATAGCCGCTCTGACAATAAAGCTTTCCAAATTAATGGATAAAACCAAAATTGTTAGAATCACTTCTGATGCCGGTACAGATATAGAGATGGATATTTCCGGACGAGTTACCATACCGAGTAAAGGTCTTTATCATAAAAAAGGTGAAAGCGGCAACCTCCCTACAGGCGAAGCGTTTGCAGCGCCACTAGAAGGTACTACTAACGGTGTTTTTGTTGTTGACGGCTCTATGGCGGGAATAGGTAAAATGGAAGGTGAATCAATAAAAATTAAAGTTGAGAAGGGCTACGCAACTGAAATAACCGGTGGTAAATCCGCAAGAAAACTTATTAAAATGTTGGAACCTTTCGGGAAAAAAGGAAGAAATATTGCAGAAATTGGTATTGGAACCAACGATAAAGTGAAACTTAGCGGACTGATATTGGAAGATGAGAAAGTTCTCGGCACAGCGCATATAGCTTTGGGAAATAACCTCTCAATGGGCGGAAAAGTGAGTGTTGGAATTCATATTGACGGCGTAATTAAAAAGCCGGATATTTGGTTCGACAATAAACAGATAATGAAAAAAGGGAAATTGTTGGTTTGAGATTTTCTCTTTGATATATTTATTCATAAATATTTTTCTTTTTTTGTTCCAATAGATCTGAATAAATAAAAACTGGATTTCTTAGATCTGCTATCCCGAAATAATCTTATAAACTTCATTTATGAGATAATAATTATTGCAAAATTAAATGATATTAATGATTTTAACCGCTTAAAATCATTAATATTTTATTGTTAGCAAAATGTATTATAGCATTTTGCAAAGCCACGGCTTCATTAGTAATTAATGCATCCGGGCAACATGAGATCCCCTGCAGGCATCGATCCTAAATGTGCTTCGGATTTCAATATTCTTTGTCGTAGGGTTTGGGTTATATTTGGGTACTCCTGGGTTAGCGAGTGATTGAACAAAGAAAATATCTGAGTTCAGTTTAAATATGTGCTGACTCACAGATACTGCGCAATTAAAAATAAATGAGGAAATAATTATGAAAAGATTCTTTTTTTCGTTGATTTTATTTACTTTCATTGCTGCGACTCAAGCTCAAATTGTTAGAGGGTACGGAGTTAAATTAGGAACGACAATTGCTCATCAGGATTGGAAATATATCCCCGCCCTAAATGTTAATTTTAATCCTGACAATAGAAAAGGATTAAATATTGGAATTTTTGCCGAACTTCTTAATAATCCGAATCTGAGTATTATTGTAGAATTAAATTATGTACAAAAAGGAATGAAGAAGGAGCTTGAACAAACATTTACGATTGATCCTGATGGAACAGGAAAATTTATTACTTGGGATACGAGAATTGATTATATAAATTTTTCAACTTTAGGAAAGTTCCGGTTGAATTTCGGCTCAGTTAGTCCGTATATAATTGCCGGTCCCAAAATAGACCGCGAAATTAATAAAGTATTCTCTCTAGCGAAGGCTAACACAATAGAAGAAAATTATGAAAAGAACAGAATTGGTTTCAAAGTTGGTGCCGGAACTGAAATAAACTTAACATCATTTGCTCTGCTGATCGAGCTTTTATATGATTCAGATTTTAATGAATTATATAAAAACGAAAATCTAAAAATTAATACGAACTCCTTGGATTTAAGAATCGGATTGCAGCTTTAATCAAAGTTCTTTTTAACGCAGATCCAGTTGTCACGAACGAGTAAAAGGAATTAAAGTCTTCTTAATGTTTCGTGCGATTAGTTAATTTCAATTTTAAGTCGGATTGTGTATTCGGAAAAATCGAATAAACAAGCAACTACTCCGATATGACGGCTCTATCGTTTGAACCAATAAATAATATTAACTTTTAGATTCTAACCAAGAAAATGTAATTCGGGGTTATGTTTGGGCAATGTACTTAATTCTTTTTTATTTTTTCTCCAATCGCATAATTGGATCTTAAGTTTTTGGTGTCACCAGTTGTTAACAAAACTTAGTTCAAGCAAATATATTTAAATGCTGCTTAACTAATAATCACTTTGCAATAATTCTCAGCCATAATTTTTGTTTCCCCCATTATAAATTTATTGTTTTGTTTTACATGAATTTCCAAATATCATTCCCCCCTCTTATAACCTTTAGAGCTAAAAAGTGATTGAGGTTTACGAAAACTAAAATAAAACTTGAAATAATAGGATTTGATATCCCTTTTAAGTAACTTCAATTATACATCATTAATAAATGGAGACTACTATGGGAATAGTAATAGCACCGATCAAACCTACCGCATTGGAAGCTTGGAAAGCTTGGAATAAAGAAATTATGAGTTCCAAGAAGGAAGAGTTCACCGAATTTAATTCCAGAATGAATCTCACTAGTCATAAAGTATGGTTGGCACAAACACCCAACGGACCTATGGCTGTGGTACAACACAAAGGACCAGGTGAAACTGAATTTATGCAAAAATTAGCTGCATCTGATCATCCTTTCGATCAATGGTTCAAAAACAGCATTTCCGAATTTCATGGTATCGATTTTTCGAAACCTCCACCGGGACCATCTCCTGAACTGCTAATGGACTGGAAAGCCGAATAGATTTTGTTAACAATTAGTATGGTGTATTAAAATTGCAATACATTAAAGGTAAAACAAAATTTTTAATTAAACTCAACTAAAGTTATATAGATAAAAATGACTTAGCTGATGCCCTTACGCTTACCCAAGCATTAACGCTGTATTAAAACAATATTTTAACACAAACATTATCTTCAAATAAAAACAAAATAATATGAACAATATAAATACACTTATCGAAAATCAATATAACCGTCCCGGACTCTTCGAGGATATTATTCAGCAGCTACAGAATCAAGGTATTGATATAAAGAAGTTATCAAGATCAGATTTGGCGGCAGTAGATGAATTTCATTTAAGAGGAGCTGAAGTATCAAAAGAACTGGTAACAGAAATTGATTTAAGAGATAAAAATGTTTTAGATATAGGTTGTGGACTCGGAGGTCCAAGCAGAATGCTTGCTGATAGGTTCAATTGTAATGTTTCAGGTATTGATATGAGCCGGGAATTTATCAGAACAGCACAGAAATTAACCGAACTTTTCCAATTCAGCGGAAAAACAGAATTTATACATGGAGATGCACTTGATCTGCCTTATGAAGATAGCTCTTTCGACGTTGTTTGGACTCAACATGTTCAGATGAATATTGAAGATAAAGTAAAATTTTATTCTGAGATAGAGAGAGTCTTAAATGATTCCGGAGAATTAATTTATTATGATATTTTCAAAAGAGATAATGAAGATGTAACTTATCCAGTCCCCTGGGCAAATAATGCATCTGTCAGTTTTTTAGGAACCATTGCAAACATGGATGTTATACTGAAAGACTTGGGGTTTATCAAAATAAAAGTAACCGATCACACTAATAAGTCTATTGAATTTCTCCATAATATGTTTGAAAAAATCAAGACTGACGGACCTCCGAAATTAGGGATAAATATTCTAATTGGCAGTTCTACTAAAGAAAAACTATCAAATATTCTGGAAGCATTGGAAACAGGCAGAATCGAGCTGCAAAGTGGAGTTTATCGGAAGCAAAACGCTACCACTCATTTTGCCTAAATCAACAGTTAAAAGTATGTAACACTACGAAAGTGTGTTTTAATTCAAATGAAAGAAACCGGTCGCACAACGGTTCAATCAATAATGAATTAATGAAACTATTTCGTAATCTTTTAATAAATCCCTTCCATTCAGAAAATCCAGTTCAATTAAAAAGGAAATCTGCTCAACTTTTCCGTTTAATTTTTCAATCAAATTACAAGCAGCTTTCATTGTACCACCGGTAGCCAGAAGATCGTCGTGCAGCAGTACCCTATCCTCAGAAGTTATTGCATCTTGATGTATTTCAATAGAATCGGTACCATACTCGAGAGTATAAGTTTCGCTTAAAGTTTCTGCAGGCAGTTTGCCGGGTTTTCGTATCGGTACGAATCCAATTCCTAATTTCGCTGCCAACGCTCCCCCGAAAATGAAACCTCTGGATTCAATACCAACAACCTTCGTAATTCCTTTTCCTTTGGCAAAATTATAAAGTTCATCCAAAACTGCCGAAAATCCTTCACCGTTTTTTAAAAGAGTAGTAATATCCTTAAATATAATTCCTTCTTTAGGAAAATCGGGTACGTCACGTATCAGTTTTTTAAGATCCATAATTCACTTCCCTTTTAACTTTTCTATTTATAAATTTAATAAATTCCTCAAAAGAATAATAGTTTATAACTTCCGACTTCCTAACGCCTGCTTTTCTCGCTATTTTGATTCCAAGGAGCGTATAGTTTAGATCCTCAATCGAATGAGCATCTGCATTTATAGCCAATTTCACCCCTTTTTCTCTTGCGTAATAAATATTCCGCCAATCGAGATCCAATCTATTCGGATTTGCATTTATTTCGATAGCAACATCATTTTCGGCACAAGCATCAATTACCTTTTTTATATTCAATTTATATGGATCACGAGAAAGTAACAGCCGTCCGGTAGGATGAGCAAGTAAATCGGTAAAAGGATTCTCAATTGCTTTAATAATTCTATTTGTCATCTCCTTTTCATTCATAGTAAAATTAGAATGAATTGAAGCGACCACAAATGAAAACTCCACTAAGAAATCATCTGAATAATCTAATGAGCCGTCATTAAGAATATCACTCTCAATTCCGAGTAAAACAGGTAAAGGAGATGCTTTAGCGATTTCCTTTACATATTCTTTTTGCTGAAGAACTCTATTCTCATTCAATCCATTTGCATAAAAAGCAGATTTACTGTGATCACATACAACAGCATATCTAAAACCAAGCTCCTCTGCTCCCCTAATCATTTCTTCCAATGTGTTAATTCCATCAGAATAATTCGTGTGGAAATGGAGCAAGCCTTGAATGTCATCAATATTAAGATCCGAACTCGTGCGTAAATTTTCTCTTAGACTGAAATACTCTTGCTCCCTCATTTCAGGAATAATATAATTTTCACCATTAAAAATATCACTCTCTGAAACACCGAAATTCCCGGCATTTTCAATTTCTGCTATAAATTCGGGAGCACAAGACAATCTCTCAACAATTTCAGAGAACTCTTTTTCATTATCAGCAAAATGAAGAAAAATAGGCACTGGGAAATTCTTTAACAGCAAAGAATTACTTGATATTTCGCAGTCTATCTTATTTATTTTTAAATAGTTAACTAATTTCTTTTTAGAATCTGCTTCATAATTTAACAAGCATACAAAATCAATCTGATTGATGATTTCTCTAATCCTTCTCAACTCTCCGGCAGGCTCAATTAGAATAAAGAGGAGACTGTCGTTCAACAATTCCTTAATCTCCGCGGAAAGTTCAAATGCTCTATGGAGCAGCAACTTGCTCCGACTGCTTTTTATCTTCTCAATTTCATCTATTACTTTTTGAACACTCTTTTCCGAGAATCCTTTTAACTGCTGTAATTCCCCTGTTCTGCATTTTGCCTCTAAATCCGCTAAATTGTCTATTTGTAAGGATTCATAAATTTGCTTTACTTTCCCTATACCGAGCCCACGAATTTTTAATATTTCAAGAATACCGGAAGGAGTTTTATGTAAAAGTTCTTCCAATTCCTTTATTTTACCATTATTCTCTGCGTATTCATAGATGAAAGAAGCAATACCCTTACCAATACCTTTAATTTTTTCAAGTGTTCCTTCTGCTACTTCATTAGCCAAATCACCACCGAATCTACGCAAAATATTGGCAGCATTCTTAAATGCATTTACTTTAAATTTATTTGCTCCGTGAAAATCTAATAAATTGGCGAATAGCTCTATTTTCTTTATTAACTCTTTCTTATTAATCATAGTAAATTGCTGTATAACACTAATTGCAAATATGTTAGAATAAAACCAAACAAACTACCCATTAAAACTTGCATTGGAGTATGTACTTTTAGATAAAGTCGGGCAATGCCTATAATAATCAGCAGTGGCACGAACAATAGCCCATATGCTCCCAGTAAGTAGACTAATAATCCGAGGAATGTAGATGCTCCGATAGCATGCGCCGATATTTTCCATACTCTGTTAATAAGTATGAGTAAGAAAGTATTGACAATATAGCTAAGCCATAGAGAATATGCTATAACATTTGTTTTTGTGAGAAAAAGAAGGAAGAAAGCCACAGTACAGAAGAGTATACCGACGAAATAAGGAAAGGTTCTCTCCTCTTTTATGGTGGCATCGTTATTTATTACTTTCCCTTTTTTACGTAAAAAAAGGAAAAATATAATTGGCAGGATAAAGCCAAAGAATGCTCCCGACGAGATTACTATAATTTTGTTAATTACTTCGGTTTCGTAAGAAATTCCTAAAATAATAAAGGCAATTAATGTAAAAGTAGGAGGAACAAATATATCAGAAATAATCCGGGCAATTTTATAATTCATAACACCATCTATGCAGTTTCTTTTTGGGAAAAATAATTTTCTAATTCATCCAGGTATTTCAGCAGAATCTCTTCAATGGGAGCATATTCAGTATATTTCATTAGCTCCTGTCTCACCTTGGAAGCATTATGCAATCCTTTCAAATACCCCGAGTAGTATTTCCTGAAAGGAATAACTGCTCCCCTTTCTTCCCTGAAACTGCACTCTAATTTCAGATGCCTTAGAGCAGTAAATATTCTTTCGCGCGGAGTAACTACAGTTTTAATTTCTCCAAACTGTAGTAATTCGAGAATTTCCCTGAAAATCCACGGATGCTGAATTGCTCCTCTGGCTATCATAATTCCATCCGCCGGCGTTTCTCTTAAAGCTCTGATTCCGTCTTCGGCTGTCATAATACCCCCGTTAAGAATAACGGGAATCTTCACAACTTCCTTAATTTTCTCTATCCATTCCCAATGAGCATCTCCGTTATGCCCTTCCACTCTGGTTCTGCAGTGAACAGTCAGCGCTTTAATTCCAACATCTTCCAATCGTTTAGCCACTTCTAAAATATTTATCGAATCAGAATCCCAGCCTAATCTTGTTTTAACGGTTACAGGTAAATTAGTAATACGAACTATTTCGGCAACCATTTTCTGCATATATTCGGGATCTTTTAACAATCCTGCCCCTGCTCCACGATGAGCAACTTTTTTCACCCAGCAACCGGCATTAATATCGATAATATCCGGTTCCAATTCTTCCGCCATTTTAGCAGCGCCAATCATTGGTTCTAAATTCCCACCGTAAATCTGTATTCCTATGGGTCTTTCATCCTGCTCAAAAACCATTTTTTGATATGTTTTCTTGTTTTTGCGCACTAAACCGTCTGAATTCACGAATTCGGTGTAAACTACATCGGCACCAAAATCTTTGCACAATTTCCTGAATGCAATATTTGTAACATCCTCCATAGGAGCCAGGAAGAGCCTATTTCTTAATTCTATGTTTCCTATCTTTAACATCTATTTTCAATCATTTAATTTGTGTGATTTTAAATAAACAGCTATAATAACTAAAGTAATAAAGGTGAAAATTGCACCTGTCAAAAACGGTGAACCATACCCCATATACTGAAAAGAAAATCCACCCCACAAAGGACCCAGCACTCTGGCCAACGATGCAATCGACTGATTAAGACCTAATATTCCACCTTGCTGATCCTCCGGCGAATATTTCGATACCATACTTAATATTGTCGGTTGAAGAATTCCTGTTCCCACAGCCAGCACTCCTGCTACAATTGCAATCCCGAGGAAATTTCCTCCGTACGGAAGCAATCCTAACCCCACCATCATCAAAAAAGTTCCAACAAAAAGTAATGTTTTGTCTTTCACCCTCTTACTTAAACTTCTGATTAACCCACCTTGAACAATAGCTCCAACCAAACCAAGAATTCCGAATAACATTCCGTTATCCCTGTCGGTAAAATGATAAACTTTATAACCGAGAAGAGCGAAAGTCCCGTAAATATTTGCCATTGAAAAAACAATTATGAAGAATATTATGATCAATAGACCAACTACGGGAGTTTTCAAGACCTTCCAAGCAAATGCTAAATCGAAAAATTTCAGTTTTATCTTTTTGTCTTTTGATCTATCTTTAAGGGATTCCGGTAAAAAGAAGAACGCAAAAATAATTGCTAATGAAGAAAATCCAGCCGCTGAAAATCCTGCAACGGCATAACCGTAATCTGCTAGTAAACCGCCCATAAGAGGTCCGAAAACGAATCCAAGCCCGAATGCAGCTCCAATCAAGCCCATTCCCTTAGAACGCTCAGATTGATCGGTTATATCAGCAATGTAGGCTTGTGCAACACCAATATTGCTTCCGCCTAAACCGGCTAACATACGGGAAAATAGCAAGACTAAAAATGAATTAGCAAAACTGAATATTATATAGGAAACGGCCGTAAAAATTAGTGATACAATTATCACCGGACGGCGTCCTATTCTATCCGATAACTTGCCTAAAATAGGGTTGAAAATAAATTGCATTAAAGAAAATATGGCAACAACACTTCCGATTCCGAAATCAGATACACCAAGTTCTTTACTTGCAAATGTTGGAAGTAATGGAATAAGTATCCCAAAACCCAACAAATCTATAAAAACCGTCATAAAAATGACGGTGAGAGATGCTTTTCTATCCAATTCTCTTCCTTAATTTTAAAAAACCAAACAAGAAAGATAATAAAATAGGATTTAATTAATTTCATCCACTTTAAAATGGAAACCTAGGGAATCAACAACACGCTTTGTGTCTTGAAAACTTTGATGCATTCTTGAACTATCCGTAGAAGAGAAATAATCCGGTAATGGCTCATTTTTATTCGGAATTGAAGGAAATATAATAAATTCCCGCTTGGATTTATCCGTCCGTCCTTTATAAATCCATACCGGTAGGTAGGAAACTGACTGCAATAATATCCTTCCTGTATTAATATTTTTTTGCAAATCAACATTCGCAATTATACCGCAATCTGAAAACCGCCATCTCTGATTTGAAATAAAATTACCCAATGAATAAGTAACTAAAACCGAATCAAATATTGAATTGTCACTTTTAATAAATTCAAACGGCTGAATTACGTGTGGATGACTAGCAAAAATCATATCAGCACCGGCATTAACAGCCCAGCGAACTACTTTTCTTTGATATTCATTAGGAGTCCTCGAATATTCAATCCCAAAATGGAAATAAACGGCTACCAGATCTGCCTTATGGTATTTCTTGGCTGAGCGGATTAATCGATAAATCAAATTCCTTTTTATTCTCAGTATTTTGCTCTTATATTCAGAACTATTGTTATTATAACCGTAAGTAAAACTGATAATTGCTATTTTAATTCCGTTTATATTTCTCACGCAAATCGAATCAGATTTACTTGAATCACTCAAAATCCCGGAATAACTCATCCCCAAAGAATCTATTAATGCAGCCGTTCTTGCTGCTCCGGAATATCCCATATCCATCGCGTGATTGTTTGACAGGAATAAATGATCAAATCCTGCATTCCTCAATGAGAAAAGAAATTCATCGGGAGCGTTAAAAACCGGATAACCTTTCAAGCCGCGTTGTTTGCCGGCGATCACTGTCTCCAAATTCCCCATTAATAAATCCGAATTGTTCAAATAATCTTTAGCAATTCTAAACACAGGATCAAAATCAAATGTTAAAGAATCTATCGCGGCATAATTCATTTGAGTAGAATGGCACATTATATCTCCTACTACGGAGATACGAATAGTAATCAAAGAATCGATAATCCCGGTTGAATCAATTTCCGATGAAGAAGATGATGAATCAGATAAAGTAGAATCAGTATGGAGTATTTCATTGGAAGAACCACTGAAGAAGAACGGATTAAAAAGATAACCGTAACTCAGCAGGAAAAAAAAGAGGAACAATATATACGGTAAGATCCTTTTCATCATAAAAAAAGGGCTGAATGCAAAACAAAATTTTCCCCCAACTCATTTATATTGCAAACAGCCCGAAAAGTAATTACTCAGCCTTTTCTTTGCGCCTTTATATCTTGGATTTCATTACGCATTTCTTGAGCCATTTTTTTCAATTCACTCAGAGCTTTCCTGATACGAGTTCCGGCAGCTGATTGTCCTTTAACGTAGAATTTCTCTACGTCTGTTTCCATACTTTTAAGATGTTCGATCAAAGCGTTATACTTATCGCTCATATATATACCTCCTGTTATTAAGTGAGTGGTTAATTTTAATTTATATTTTCTAAAACAATTTCCGCAATATCTTTGATTTCAACTTCTTCATTTTTATCGATAGCTTTGGTACCGTCGGTTAACATAGTCATACAGAACGGACAAGCAGAAGCAATAGTATTTGCACCGGTTGCAACAGCTTCTTCTGTACGCTCAATATTTATTCTCTTTCCTTCTGTCTCTTCCATAAACATTCTTCCACCGCCGGCTCCGCAGCAAAATCCTTTATCGCGGCTACGATCCATTTCAACCAACTCAATTCCATCAATATTGGAAAGCGCATTTCTCGGTGAATCGAAAATTCCGTTGTATCTGCCGAGATAACAAGAATCATGATATGTAATTTTTTCTTTAGCAGCTTCTTTTAATTCAATTTTACCTTCTTGAATTAGTTTTTCAATTAAATCCGTATGGTGAATCACTTCAAAGTTTCCGCCAAATTGAGGATATTCATTCTTGAGTGAATTGAAACAATGAGGACAACCGGTAACAATTTTCTTAACATTATATTTGTTCAAAGTTTCAATATTTTCAACCATCATCATTTGAGCAAGATACTCGTTACCTAATCTTCTAGCAGTATCACCGTTACATTTTTCCTCTGTTCCGAGGATTCGAAAATCAACTCCGGCTTTCTGCATCAATTCGGCAAATGCTTTTGTGACTTTTTGATATCGAGCATCGAAAGAGCCAGCACATCCGACCCAGAAAAGATATTCTGTATCAGGATCCTCAGCCATAGTCTTGATATCCATACCTTCAGCCCAAGCGGCTCTATCCTGATGATTGAAAGCCCAAGGATTGAAATTCGTTTCCAAATTTTTGAATACTGTATTTAATTCAGGCGGAAATTCAGATTCCATTAATACAAGATTTCTTCTCATTTCAACAATAGACTCTACGTGTTCTATTGTTACAGGACACTCATACATACAAGCACCGCAAGTGGTACACGCCCAGAGTTCTTCATCTTTAATATAATTGTGAACAAGTGTCTTTTCTATTACTTCCCCTTCTTCAGTACCGGCAAGCATTAAAGGAGCTTTTTCTTCCAGCCTGTGACGAATATTAACTATAATATTCCTGGGTTCAAGCGCCTTACCGGTATTGGTAGCAGGGCAAACTGAATTACACCTACCGCATTCTGTACAGGCAAAACCATCCAATAAATTTTTCCAGGTTAAATGCTCAACATCTGCAGCTCCGAATTGCTCGGCTTCTTCGTCTTCCAAATCTAACGGTTGCAAAGCGAATTTCCTTGGTTCCAATCTATGAAAGAACACATTCGGTATGGAAGTGATAACATGAAAATGTTTGGAATATGGAAGGAAATTCATAAACCCGAGAACTAAAATAATATGCAGCCACCAAAAGATCTCGTAATATAAATTAGCATCTTCAGGCTGAGTAAAAAATATTTTTGAAAAAATTAAAGAAATAGGTCTAACTTCATTTTCGGCTAAGGTAAAACCATGTTTGGCAATCAATGATGCGTTCTGACCAAACATAGAAACTACAACGAGCAAAATTAATATCAATATTAAAGTTGCATCTAATTTTGCCGCTTTAGTGTTTTCCAATCTGGGAACTTTAAAAATATACCTTCTAAACAGCGCAGAAATTACCGCAAGTATGACAAATAAACCGAATACATCTTGAACCAATGTAATTACGGAATAAAATGGACCCAAGAATTCCCAAGTAAAACCCGAATAGAAGCCTTGTATAATTGATTCGAGCACGGCAAATAAGAAAAGCATAAATCCCCAGAAAATTAGGAAGTGGATAGTGCCGGCTACCTTGTCGCGTAATAATTTGCTTTGAGCGAAGGCGATTATTAAAACATTGGAAATCCTTTTTGAGATATTGTCAAACCTATTGTCCGGTCTGCCGAGTTTTAAGTAACTGATAATTCTTTTGATGTTGTAACTTAATAATGAAAACGCGGAAATAAATATAATGATGAAGATTACATTCTTGATATCCATTAATTATCTCTATTTATTAACAGAAAACACAATTTTCAAAGCAATTTAATACATTTTTAGCAAGAAATAAAATTGAATTTAATTTTTTTTCTTATTTTTTTCTACTCTTTTTTCAAAAAATTTAACGTCAAACTTTTTACTTCATTAAATTTTTTAGTAGTATTCTTGAAAGGATGTACAATATCGAAGGTATGACCGGTATTATTTATAATTTGAATCTCTGTATTATCAGAATTAGCCCATTCAAACAACTGCTGGGCTTCCTCCACCTTAACCGCTAAATCTTGATCTCCGTGAATAATTAAGTACGGAATTTTTAATTTACCTAAGGCATTTTTAATGTTAAGGGTTCCTTCCTTATTCTCTTCAATATCGTTCAAAAATGAAACATTCATTCTCATTACCTGCTTGGTGCGCGTATTAATTACTTCAAAAAAACCTTTCTTTTTCCATTCCATTTTTTGTCTTTCCGAATATCGATCAAGTTTGGCAATGGAGGCCCAGGTGATTAGTTTTCGCACTTTGGGATTACGGGAAGAAACTAGAATAGAAACCGCTCCTCCCCTGCTATGACCTATCAACGAAATATTATCGAACGCCGCTCCATCAAAAAATCCACTTGCAGTAGCATCAATCAATTCGTTTAATTCCCGTACTTCACGACTGAAAGAATTATCCGCAAATTTTTCCAATTCATTAAATTCAGTAGAACCTTTGCCTAGTCCATTATGAGAGAAATTAAATGTTATCACAAAATATCCATGTGCAGATAAAAAATCCCCCATATGATTCCAAAAGCCCCAGTCTTTAAATCCCTTAAATCCGTGAACACATATTATCGCCTTTATGCTTTCATTTGCATTACCGTAAGCGGTAATATCTAACTCTTCCCCGTCATTCAGTTTTAAAGTATAATCTTTTTTCATGCAAATACTTATTTTTATAATTATTAAAAACAAATTTGTTTACATTTATATTTAAATAATAGTGAATTTTAAGGAGATATTAAATCTATGAGTCTACACTTTTCAGAAGAGCACAATATGCTCAGACAAATGGTGAAAGAATTCACTGATTCAGAAATAAGACCTATAGCGAATAAAATAGATGAACAAGAAGCGGTACCCGAAGAATTAATTAAAAAATTAGGCGAAGTTGGATTATTGGGAACAGCTTTTCCTGAAAAATACGGCGGTGGAGGATTTGGCGAAGTCGGATATTGCATTGCACAGGAAGAAGTAACCAGAGCCTGCGGTTCAACCGCTGCAATGATTGGAGCGCATCAGTCAATCGGTTCCAATGCAATTTATATAGGCGGTTCCGAAGATTTGAAAATGAAATACCTTCCTTCACTTTTATCCGGTGAAAAAATTGCTGCTTTTGCATTAACCGAATCCGGTGCAGGCTCCGATTCATTTAATCTTAAAACAAGTGCGGTAAAGGACGGCGATAGCTGGATTATTAACGGGGAAAAACTCTGGATAACAAACGGTGCTATTGCAGATGTATTTTCTGTTTTCGCTAAAACCGCAAAAGGAATTACCGGCTTTGTTGTTGAAAAAGATTTTGAAGGAGTCAGTATTGGTCCCGATGAAAAAAAGCTCGGAATTAAAGGGAGCAGGACTAACGCAATCAGATTCGAAAATGTAAGAGTTCCGAATGAGAATATGATTGGGAAAGAAGGTCGTGGATTTTTAGTTGCGATGAAAACTCTTGATGCCGGACGCTTAGGAATTGGTGCTTGTTCCGTAGGTGCAGCCAAAGAACTTTTGGAAATGTCGGTAAAATTCGCAAAAGAACGGCAGCAGTTCGATCAACCAATTATAAAATTCCAGGCAATACAATTTATGATTGCGGAAATGACAACACAAATATATGCTATGGAAAGTATGCTTTACCGTGCGGCAGAAAAATACGACGAAGGTAAAGAAATCAGCCAAGATGCGGCAATAGTTAAATTATATTGTTCAGAAGCTGTTTCCGAAGTTGCCGATAAAGCATTGCAAATTCATGGCGGTATGGGATTTTCCCGTGAACTTCCGATAGAAAGATTTTACCGAGATGCAAGAATTTTACGTATATTTGAAGGTACGAGTGAAATTCAAAAACTGATTATCTCTAAAAAGACGATAAAAAGTAATGGGACTTGGCAGATTAAATGAGTAAGCTACTTATTATACCGTCAATTGATATAAAAGGAGGAAAAACCGTTAGAGTTGTTCAGGGTATTCCCGAATTAAATTGTCTTGAATACGGTAACGATCCAGTCGAAATGGCAATGATTTGGAGAGCTGAAAATGCTAAGATCATTCATCTTGTGGATTTCGATCTTTCCCATCATCACGATAAACGTAATTTAGGAATCATCAAAGAGATATGTGAATCCGTTATAGTTCCAATAGAGTTTGGAGGAGGAATCAATTCTATTGAAGACGCTCAATGCCTTTTTGAAGCAGGAGTTTACAGAATTGTAGTTGGTTCTCTCGCCTTTGATCATCCGGAAATATTTGCTGAAATGATTAAGGAATTCGGAGCGATTCGCATTTCTGCTGCCATAGATGTAATTGATGATGAAGTTGTTATTCATGGAAGAAAAGAACGAACCGGTTTTAATCCGATAGAATATTCTAAAAGATTGGTTGACCTTGGCGCAGAACGATTAATCGTTACAGACGTTAGGCGAAATGGAATGTTGACTGGTCCCAATTTGCGTCTATCCTCTATGGTAGCAAAAGCTTCGGGAGTAAAAGTAACTCATTCCGGAGGTATTGCCTGTTTCACCGACCTACTTGAGTTACAGAAAATGACTCAATTGGGAATAGATTCTGTTATAATAGGTAGAGCGCTTTACGAAAATAAATTCCCTTGTCAGAAAATATGGCGTTTAGCCGAATTAGCTTTATTTAATTGAGAGGTAAATATGGAACATCCAACTGAAATAATTAAAAGCAGTAGCTTCTGGTCGAATTTATTCAAAAGTCCTTCGCAAGATGCTGATCTCGAAGAAGTACTTCATACTATGCCTCCCTTCGAAAAATTAAGTCCGAAATATTTAAAACTGCTTTTACAAATAATGCATAACCGCGTTTATCAAGCCGGTGAATATATTTTCTTTGAAGGTGATCCGGGAATCGGATTATACATTATTCGTGATGGTGAAGTGGTAATACGGCAAGAAAACGAAACCGGCGTCTATCAAGATTTAACCGTTTTGGGCAGAGGAGATTTT
Source organism: uncultured Melioribacteraceae bacterium (assembly GCA_964573255.1). Lineage (GTDB taxonomy): Bacteria > Bacteroidota > Ignavibacteria > Ignavibacteriales > Melioribacteraceae > CAYNUJ01. The sequence continues at coordinate 22,487 of CAZNJB010000018.1, read as the reverse complement.
TTTGGTGAATTGGCAATGCTCGACGATGAAATCCGTTCCGCATCCGCCATTGCAACTAAGGATACAAATGTTGTTGTTATATTCAAACCCGACCTGGATGAATTCATAGAAAAATATCCTTCAAAAGGGATTCATATTCTAAGAGGTTTAGCTACAATTATTACAGTTCGTTTAAGAAGATTAAATTCCGAGTACAAAAAACTTATTGAAGAATATTCAAAATTAAAAGGAGGAAATGATGCAGAAGATAAGTAAGTTGCTTGTCCCTGTTGATTTTTCTGATTACTCCATTAACGCGCTTAAATACTCGGCTGATTTTGCAAAAGTATTCAATGCCAAAATATTCCTAATTTACGTAGTTGAACCAATGCTCTACCCTGCCGATTTCAGTATGGGGCAAATTGCCATTCCGGATACTAGCGAAGACCTGGCAAAAAGATCGAAAAATGATCTTACAAATTTAGCCGAAGAACATTTAAAAGATGTAGTTGAGTATGAAACAATCATCAAAACCGGTAGACCGTTTATTGAAATTATTGACACTGCTTCCGAACTGGACATAGATTTGATAATTATTGCTACTCACGGTCATACTGGTGTGGAACATTTACTATTCGGATCAACAGCCGAAAAAGTGGTTCGCAAAGCGCCCTGTCCTGTACTCACGCTTCGAGAACCGATTAAAGGGTTCAAATTCTATAGAAAAAAGGATGAATGAGTTAAAATCCAAATTAAATGAAATTTTCCAAAATAAAATTTCCGGCAGCAAAGAACTGCAATACAATCTTATCGAGTTAATAAAAAGTGATCCGGAATATTTTATTCGCAATACAAATGTCATTTCCGAAATTAAATCGAAGCTGGGTCATTTTCAAACTATTCTTTTTCTCTGTGAAAAAATTGAACAAATTAATTCTGCAGAAGAATTAGAAATATATCTGCAAAATTATGCTAAACAGGACATTGAAAAATTTGATAAATTGTTTTACTCAGCAAAGGATACTCTTCTAAAGCATAACAAATTTATTACAATCAGCAATAGCAGAACGCTACAATTTGTTTTTCAAAGCCTAGTGGCTTTAGGGCATAAATTTGAGGTAACGGTCTGTGAGTCGAGACCTAAAAACGAAGGTGTGATTTTAGCGGAATTTTTGGCTGAATCCGGAATTAGAGTAAATTTAATTACCGAAGCACAAATTGGGTCATACATTCAAAAATGCGATTCTGTATTAATAGGTGCTGATAAAATTCTTAGCAACGGTTCTGTAATAAACAAAACCGGATCATTAACCCTTGCTATTTGTGCAAAATATTTCAATATTCCTTTATATGTCGTAGCGGATAGTTCAAAATACTCACCATCTAATTTATTCTCTCCACCCGTAAATTCCGCAACAGAAATTTATTCAGGTAAAAGTAATTTGTTGAATATCGTAAATAATTATTTTGAAAATATTAATGCGATGTATATCACAAATATTTTTACCGATTAATATTATTTTCATTCCTATTAATTAATAAAGGAGAAAGTAATGAGTAAATTACCTGACATCATAATATTTGCTAACGATCAGCAGATGATCAACTCTTTCTCCAATAATCCACTTGTCGATAAATGCAACCTGCATTTAAGTAATAAAAATGATTACGGTTTAAACAAAATTAAACTCAAAAAATATAATCTTATCGGTTTAAGTATCGAATCCAACAGTCCGGAAGAAATTAAATTCTTTGACAAAATTGTTGATTATGCTAACGATACACCTATTGTTATCCTTTCAAAATTCTACAAAGATAATTGGCAACAAATTTTCGGTGATAAGATAAATAAATTTATTGGAGTTCCGTTCGAGCAAGATCAACTTTGCAAACTGATGATGAACGTAATTCTCTGCAAAGTAGATAAAGAGACGGACGAAGCGGTACCAAGCAAATTGGATAAAAATAAATTACTTCTATTATTTAAGTTATCAAGAGAATTTAGTGCAATTGATGATACAACAGAATTATTCTATTCTATTTCTGTAAAAGCAACCGAAGCATTTAATGCGGAAAGAGCCTCGGTATTTGTTCTAAATAAAGCAAGGACTGAATTAATTTCCCGTGTTGCAATTGGATTGGATAAAAAATTAATAAAAATTCCTGTTAACAAAGGGGTAGTAGGAAGAGTAATTCAGACGGGTAAACCATACATTACTAACGATCCTAAATCATCACCTTATTTCGATCGAGCATTCGATCAAAAGACCGGGTTTGTTACAAGAAGCATCATATGTGTTCCTTTAAAGAATATTGAAAACAGAATTATCGGAGCTTTTGAACTGATAAATAAAAAAGACGGAAACTTCGATAAAGAAGATCAATTTTACCTGGAAACAATGGCATCAACAATTGCAATTACTCTTGAGAATACGCTGCTCCACCATTTTATGAAACGTCAAGTTTATGAGTATAAATTATTGCAAGAACAGCTATCTAATTTAAAAAATAGTATTATGAAAGAGAGCAAATCTCTAAACGTAATTGAAGAATTACTTTCCGGAGTTACTAGCCTTCCGAATAAAACAGAAATTTTCGAAAACTTAGAAAATCTAAATAGAATGTTGCAGGGAAACGATAAAGCCATTCAATATATAAATCAAATAAAAGAGTATATCACCGGAATGAGTTCTATGATTGAAAAGATTACATCTTATGAGGAAAAGGTTTTAACAAAATAACATGCCTCATACAACACTAATCCCCAACTCTCATATACCGTCGCTCGTTCTAACCCCAACTGGCGGCGGTTTCTTTTAATACTTTTAAAATAATAATTAGAAATTAAAACCTTTGATTTAAGCCAATAAATATTCGGCTGAATGTATCTCGTCCTTCAAACACTCCTTCGTATGTTAGTGATAAAGCCATTTTCTTAAAGAGATTAAATGACAAATCTAAACCTAGTACATTTTGATTTATTAGCAACTCGCCAACGCCGTAAGAATAAAATATTCCTTTTAAATTCATTGACGCATATAAAAATCCATCGAAGTAGGAACGGGATAATCTCACACCGACAATTCCACCGGTTAAATAACTTGTATTAATAAAATTCGCATTGAATGTACCTGACAAGTTATAGAACGGAAGTCGTGAATGTGTTACGGCTCCACCTAAATTAATTGTAGGCAGATTATCGCCTTCTCTCATACGAAAACCTGCATTTAAATTAACATTCACGTATTTGAATGGTCTGATATTTACTCTTGCTCTAAAACCGCGACGAACTGCTTCATCGAAAAGTCGTTCCGCATAGGTTTTATAAGTTTCATAATAAATTACATTCTTCCGTTCATCGTATGATGCCGAAATAGCAACCTTATTAGAGAATCTATATCTAACGGATAAATAAAGGCTAGTTAATCTAAAAATAAACTCTTCTTTCCCGTTTAAATTTTTGTATAAATCTATTTCGGTAGAAAGAAAAATATTTGTCTTAGCAAAGATAGAATTCGAATGCTGGAAATAAAGAAATCTTCTATCAATTTTCGAATGATTATTTTGTTGCATAAAAGCAAGGGTGTTCGTTAGAATCCCTTTCTTTAAGGAATCAACTCTGCTGACATAACCGCCGTATTCTAAATAATTAAAATTGACTCCAAAATCACTCGGATTGGGTCTGGAACCTGCTAATACACCAAATGAATATGCCCCAAAGCTATATTCCACTGAACCACCATCCAGTACACTTATATTGGCTACCTTCTGATTTATTCTCCTGCCCAGCCAAAAGGAAAGATTATCAGCAAATTTATAGTTTACCGCTAAGTCATAAACACGCAGTGAATTACCCAAATTAGATTTTACGTCATTCCATTGATCTGCACGATAATTTAAAGTCGCATATGAAGTAAGAGAAAAATTACTTTCCAATATATTCCAAGCGCCGAGGGATAATGCATATCTCCATCTTTGATAATCGGGATTATTTGATGTGTTCGAAAAATTCGAATAAGATGTAATCCCAATCTTTCCCGTATATTTTTCTCTTTTTACTCTTGCTACCTTTTTTACTGACTTCCCTTGGAATCTGGATAGATCAACTTTCTTTTGCTTCTCTTCTTTCTTCTCAGAAATTTTTGCATTGGCAATAACAATATCGTTCTTAGATATTTTGATTTGCTTATTCAATAATTCTGCAGCAATAGAAGTTGATGATTTGAATTTTACGATAAGTATCGGAGATAATGTTTCTTTTTTATATAATGTATCACCTTGTTCTATTCCCTTAGTAGAAACAAATTGCACATAAACATTCTGAGCCGAAACGAAAGTTACCTTCCCTTCAACTTTTTTAGTCTGAGCAATGTTGTTTGCTAGGAAAACTAAAAACAATATTAATATTAATTTCTTCATTACTTAATTATCTTAATCTTTTTAATAATTTTATCTCCATCACCATCACCACCGTCATCTTCACTACCGGTTGGATGACAAGTGTAGCAAGCGTTACTGTCATAAGAATATCCGGGAACGCCATTATGCTTTGAATTCATTTCGGTTTGATTATGTTCGTGACAACCCAGACAGCTGAATACGCCATAATCAGCGCTATTAGTATGACAGTCAACACAATTATTCCATTCGCCGTTATGCTTACCGGAATAAATCGGGAAGAACTGATTGTCGTGATCGAAAGTTGCCGGCTGCCATCCGTTTTGAGAATGGCAATCGCCACAAGTAGTCGGGAAGTTAGCAGATGCGTGATTCGGATTGGTTGTATTTTGATAATCGGATTGGTGACAACCAACACATTCCGTAGGAGCATCCGAATAGTTACCTGTAGTATGGCATTTACTACACTCAATCGCTATCGCAGCATGAGCACCCACCAATTGGAAGAATTGATCGTGAATAGTAAATTCCGCAGGAGACCAACCGGGATCTGTAGTATGACATTTTGCACAATCGGTCGGTAAATTTAGACTTGTGTGATTTGGATTGACCGCATTTTGATAATCGGTTTGATGACAACCAACACATTCCGAAGGAGTATCTGCGTAAGTATTAGTTGTATGACATTTCGAACACTCGGTTGCTATTGTAGCGTGAGCTCCGGTTAATTGGAACACTTGATCATGAACCGGGAAATCTGCAGGAGACCAACCGGGCTCGGTTGTATGACATTTTGAACAATCCGTTGAAAGATTCAAATTAGCATGATTAGGATTTGTTGTATTGTCGTAATTACTTCTATGGCAATCGACGCAGTTTGTACTTAAATTTGAATAACCGTTAACATGGCAAGTGCTGCAATCCGTTGTTAAATGGGCACCGGTCAACGGAAAATCTGAAGTGGCATGATTAAAGGCACCGTCTCCCGATCCTGAAGGATGGCACGAAAAACAATCGTTGCTATTGTAAACATACCCTTGAACTCCTTGATGCTCCTCATCCATTTTGCTTTGTGAATGTTCATGACAATCAATGCACGAAAACGATGCAAAATCATTCGGATTGGTATGGCAATCGGCACATTCATTCCATTCATTGTTATGTTTCCCTGAATAGATTGGGAAATATTGATTATCATGATCGAATTCGGCTGGCTGCCAAGCATTTTGGGTATGGCAACTTTCACAATTGTTAGGAAAGTTTGCAGTGCTATGATTCGGATTCGATGTGTTATCATAATCTGTTTGATGGCAACCAACGCAAGTTTCCGGAGCATCTGAATAACTCTCGGTAGTATGGCATTTTGAACATTCGGAAGAAATTTGAGTGTGCGCTCCCTGTATTTGATAATATTGATCATGCACTGGAAATGCTATTACAACCCAATTAGGATCGGAAGAATGACATATAGCACAATCCTGATCGAACCCGAGCGCTGCGTGGTTCGGATTAGTTGTATTTTGATATGAACTTAAATGACAACTTTGACATTCCGAACTTGTTCCTTCAAAAGTTGTTGTATGACAATCTGTACAATTATTACCGATATGAGCACCTACCAGAGGAAAGGCAGTATTTGCGTGATTGAAAGCTCCATCTCCGCCATCATCTCCTTCGCCACCACCTGTTGGATGGCACGATAAACATGCATTGCTTTCGTAAACATACCCATTAACTCCGCTGTGCTCTTCATTCATTTTTGTTTGCTCATGCTCATGACAAGTTAAACAACTGAATACTGCATAGTTATTTGCGTCAGTATGGCAATCTGAGCAAGCGTTCCATTCCCCATTATGTTTACCCGAGTAAATCGGGAAAAATTGACCGTCGTGATCGAATTCTGCCGGCTGCCATGCAGTTGTCGTATGACAAGTCTGGCAATCGGTCGAAAAGTTTAACTGCGTATGCGAAGGATTGGTTGTGTTATTGTAATTATCTGCATGACATCCGTAACAATCCGTGGGAGCCGCAGAATAATCATTAGTAGTATGACATTTTTGACAATCATTTCTGATATTATCGTGTGCGCCAGTCAACGGGAAAATATCGTCGTGATTAAAGGTTGCCGGCTGCCAAGCAGTTTCGTTATGGCATTGTTTACAATCCGTTGGGAAATTAGCATCTATATGTGAAGGATTAGTCGTATTTTCATAATTTGTTTGATGACACGCATAACAATCTGTAGGTGTATTTGAAAAATCACTTGTAGTATGGCATTTTGAACATTCATTACGAATTGTATTATGCGCACCAACTAATCTGTAAAAACTATCGTGATTAAAATCAACAGGCTGCCATCCGGGATTTAAACTATGGCATTGTGAACAATCAGTTGGAAAATTCAACTGAGCATGATTAGGAGATGTTGTAGCAGTATAATCGGCTGCGTGGCAAGAGAAACATTCTTTAGGTACTTCTTCGAATTGACCGTCCTTATGGCACGAAAAACAATTATTGACTGCGTGCCCGCCAACTAACGGGAAAAAGCTATGATCGACAGCAGAGAAACTCCAATCTGTTGCATCGGGTGAATGGCAAGTTGAACAATCAGTGGAAAAATTACCAGCTACATGATCAGGTTGTTTTGCCGCTTCATAATTCTGTTTATGACAATCATAACATTCCACACCTAAAGGTTCAAAGTTCACCTTAGAACCGGGTGTATTATGGCATTGTTGACAGTCTGCTTTTGTATGAGAACCTAGCAGCGGGAACCGGCTATTATTGTGTAAATTTGTAATATCGGTAACAACCCAGCTATTAGGCGAATGACATCTAGCACAATCTAATCCAACGGTATTTTCGTGTACATCGTTATGACAAGAACTACATTCCGGTTTTGCATCGGAAAATACAAGACTTTGATGGCAAGAATTGCAATCAAGCAGTTGATGTTCTCCAACAAGTTCAAATCCGGTTGATTCATGCCGGAATTTGATCTGTGACGGATTAACTTCCCAACTTTGCTGCTCTGCCGAATGGCAATCACTACAATCGATACTCAGACTTCCACCATGTGGAGACTGTGCAAATAAATTCGACGATAAAATTAATACAAATATTATGAATGACAACTTGCGCATCTTATATCTTCTATTTTAAATTGTACATAACGATTAGTACCCGATTTTACTATTTTGTGACATTCAAAGCATTGAACTTTCGAGTGAGCACCCTTTAAGGGGAATCTTGTAGTTTCGTGATCAAATTTAAGGGAGACCCAATTTTCCGGTGTATGACATCTGGAACAATCGGTTTTATCATCTTCTTTAAATTGTCCGAAATGAATATCCTCATGACAATCCTCACAATCATGAGTAAGATCTTTGAATTTTTGAGTTTCAATATTTCCCAATTCACTTAAATGACATTTGCCGCAATTCACATCTTGATGCTTTCCGACAAGTTCGAACTTAGTTTTGTTATGATCGAACTCTCTAATACTATGCCAACTTTCAACACTGTGGCAATTTTCACATCCCGCATCAGTGAATTTAGCACTCATAAATTTATCGTGAATATTATCATGACAATCGGCGCAATTGGTTGACTCAAAATCAAATTTCCATTTATTTTCTTCGTAATGACAAGATGCACACGGAACTGCCAAGTGGGATCCTTCAAGCTTAAAATCTAACTTGAAATGATCTTCTATTGTAAAAAAAGAAGGGCTGAAACCGTCAACAGTATGGCAAACAGCACAGTCTTGTACAACACTGTTTTTCTTGGAGATTTCGCCTTTATGAAAATCTTTATGACAATCAATGCAATATTGATGTTTAGGCTTACTGCTAAGTTTTGAACCGTGGCAATCACTACAACCAACAGTTATGTGTTTGCCAACCAAGGGGAAATTAGTTTTACTATGATCGAACTTATCCTTATTCTTAATTTGTGTAAAAGAAGAAGTGACATGACATTTGGTACAATCTTTTCCGAATTTACCGTCATGAATGTCTTTATGGCAATTTTCGCAGCTGGCAAATTTAATATTAACAAATTGTTGAAATTCTTTATTATTTCTTGTGGTTTTCTTATGGCATTTCTCACAGCTTGTATCAATATGCTTGCCTGTTAATTTGAACTTTGCATTATTATGGTCAAATTTGGGAGCCGGTCTGAATTCATCAGTATTGTGACACGATGCGCAGTCATCACCAAGTGTTCCCTGATGAAAATCCTGATGACAGGATTTACAATCTCGACCCATTCCTAAATATGTGCCCTTTTTCTTCTTTAGCTTGCTGTCCTTTATAAAATCCGGTTTATGGCATTCTTCACATTTTATTTCTTTATGCTTGCCGTCAAGTTTAAAACCGGTTGTATTATGATCGAATTTATCTTTATCCAATCGAATAATTTCAAAATCACGTCCAAAGTGTTCAGGGTGACAAGAAGCACAGTCTTTATCTTTTACTTCGCTACTGGAGTGATAGCCGCGCTTAAGATCAATTAAGTTTTTAATTTGTTCGTGACAGTCAAGACACTTGGAGTTATTTACTTTTTCACCCAATACATGGCACTTAGTACAATTACTCATTCCTTCCAAGTCCTTATGGAACTCGGATAAATCACCCGGAGATATTTGTGCCCAAAGAATACCTTGTAAAGAAAACAATATAAAAATTAACTTTTTCATTTGTGCTTCATTATTACTTCGCCAAAACGTTTAGTTATTTTAATCCCGATATCTTCGAGAAATTTATTCGGCAGAATACCGCCGGCAAAGATATAAACCAGATCATTCTTTAAAACGATCTCTTTTCCGTCTTTATCAGTTAACGTTACTTTATCGTCAAATATTTCTTTAACATTTGTATTATATAGAATTTTAATTTTACCGGAATCAGCATATTCATTTATTCTTTCCAAATTCTTTGGCTTGATCCTTTTGAAGCTTTCACTTCTGTAAGATAATGTTACATTATTACCTTCATCAGCAATCAGCATAGCGGATTCAACCGCAGAATCACCACCACCAACAACCAATACATCTTGATTATGGATCAATTCCGGCTCAAGTAATCTGTAATATACTTTAGGTTTATCTTCACCAGGCACTCCCAATTTTCTGGGAGTTCCTCTTCTACCAATTGCGAGTAATACACTCTGTGTTGTGTATAGACCTTTTGTTGTTTCAACTTCAATAAAATCGGATTTTCTTTTTACCGAAAGTACTCTTTCACTCTCATTTATCTTCAGATTATGCTTAGTTAAAACGTCCTTCCATAATTCCAACAACTGATCTTTTGTAGTTTCAACCAATTTTACAGTTCCGTAGAGAGGCAGTTCCATAGGGGATGTCATTACAATTTTTGCTCTTGGGAAAGAATAAACTGTTCCACCCAAAGTTTCCTGTTCGATGGTAAGATGCTTCAGATTATGCTTCTGTGCATTTAGCGTAGCGGATATTCCCGCAGGACCAGCTCCGATAATAATTATATCAAATTCGGCTTTCGAAGATTTTTCAATCTTTTTCGCAATATTGTCAACCGCAAGTTTACCCTGCTCTACTGCATTTTTAATTAGCCCCATCCCGCCAAGTTCACCAGCAATATAAACTCCCTGTACATTGGTTTCATAATCTTGCTTAATGTGAGGCAAGTCCACACCCCTTTTTTCTGTCCCTATAACAAGGGAAATTGCTTGTACGGGACAAGCATGAAAACAAGCACCGTGTCCAACACAACGCGAAGCATTTATTGTTGTTCCTTTACCGTTTACCAATCCAAGTATATCGTGTTCGGGACAAGCCGCCACACACGCACCACTACCTATACAGCTGTCGTAATCTATAACCGGATGTAAAGATACTGGCTCATGAAATCCAAATTCTTTTGCTTTTTTTATCTTTTCTGCGGTTATTTTTGACCCCTTTTTGTGTTTCCTTATATAAAAGAATAATATAAATGCCGTAATGATAAAAAGCAGACCGTATGTGATTAAATTCTCTAAAAGAACTTCCATTTTACTCCTTTATTTAGAATATCCATTTATAACCGAAAGTAATGGTAATCGCGACATGTATGAACATGATAACAAACATAATTATCGCAAAAGGAAGATGCGCTACATGCCAATAGTGAAAAAGTTTTTGCATTGTTCTTAACAAACCTAATCTTCTAATTAAAAGCAGTTTATTATCGATAGCTCTTAAAATATCTTTAGTGGCTTTTTCATGAAGATCATAAACTAATGCAACATTTTGATGCAAAGATTTTCTAATTCTTCTTCCTCTTAAGTAATCTTGGATAATTACTGGAATAATTTTACGCAAACTTATATCCTTATATTGTTCGGTTCTCGCAAAATTCTCCAACTTATCAATGATTTCTTGATTAACATGATACATATTCTTAAGCATATCGGTTATTTCGTCGCTTTCTCTCTTCAGCTCACTAAAATCAAGTTCCTGCCCTTGAATTGTCCTTGGAATTCTAACATAAATAAATCTACCGATAAAACCACTTATTACAACCGCAACCATACTCCAAAAACTTATGGAAACAATACCCCCGAATTTCATTGCGGTATGAAACAGAACCAAGATTGGTCCTACTGTACACATAAAAATGTGGAATTCAAGCCAATGCTTAAGAACTCCTAATCTCATCATTTTGCGCCATCTTTTTCGAACCATATAGATAGAAACGCCGAATATCATCATCAATGAGCCGATGATACCCATCCCATGTCCCAATGTTCCGCTTGGTTTATATGTATTATGCAAGGGACTGTAGAATCTCTCTTTTAAGGGTAGAGAATAATATTCATATGCGTTGTAAATAATAAGGAAAGTGACGGAAATTCCTATAAGAAAAAACATTCCGACATAAATAGTGTGTAATTTCTTGTTCATATTTTTTTTGCCGGTTAATTTAACAAAAAATATTACAAATAATATAAAAGATTTTATATATTAGTTCCATAAAAGATGAATTCGTGACAATTTGAACGAAAGGAAACTGATGGAAACCTGGAAAAAATTTGACGAAACTGAATTAACTCATAGCAATTTTCACCATCTATGGGCAATTCACGAATTGTTGAAGAAATATGGTTATGCCAGAGGTGCTGATGTTTCTCGTCACCTCAAAATATCCAGAGGTTCGGCATTTATTACATTGAAAAAATTAAAAGAACGCGGGTTGATTTACGAAGATGAGAATAAATTTTTCCATCTTACAAAAGAAGCCCAGCGGTTAATAAATAATACACTTTGCAACAGAAGATTACTTTCATTATTCCTTACAAAAGTATTAGGAGTAGACGAGCAAACGGCTACAGAAGACGCTTGTAAAGTTGAACATTTATTGAGTGGCTCAACAACTGAAAAACTGCTGAAATTTATGGATTTTTATTGCAGTGACTCACCGGAAGTTCATAAATTCAAAGAAGCAATGGAAAATCATACGGCTTTTTGCGGTGATTCCGAAGTTTGTGAAGTCTGCGAAATAGAATGTATATTTGAAAGAGAATAATTCATTTGTTATACCTATAAAACAAGTGTTGTTTTTACATCATTTTTATTGCTATAGCAAATAAAATACTTTACATTCATTATTTTTTTGTAAGTAATTTTATCGCCGAATCGTTAAGTCGTTGTAAATAAAGAGGTTACGGATATAATATTTTTCGATTCCAAAGTATTATTTTCTTGACACGTTTGCCAAATAATCTTATATTTATGTAGACTAAATCTAAATAATTTGCAGATACGTAAAAATGAGAACAGCAGCAACGTTAAAATTTGGCGAAAGCGCGAAAATCGATTCAATAGATAGTAATCATCCTTCGGCAAGAAGAATCTTGGAATGTGGGTTTACGCCCGGCCAGAATATAACTTTAATTACAAAATCACTTTTCGATGATCCTTTGGCATTTTCGGTGAGAGGGACTGTAATTGCGATTAGAAAAAACGAGGCTGAAACTATTAAAATAATATGAGTTCCTTTCCTGAAAAACCGGTTATTGCCCTAGTTGGGCCACCCAATTCGGGTAAAACTACGTTATTTAATTACCTCTCCGGTAAAAACTTTAAAACAGTTAATTACCCAGGTTCTACAATTGAATACCATACAAGCGATATTCATCCACGATTTAATTTTAACGCTACAATACTCGATTCCCCAGGAATAATCAGTCTTATCCCAAATTCATTGGACGAAGAAGTTACTATCAAATCTATCTTCGAACATCCAAAATTCGGGAAACCACATTTAGTTATTGTTACTGCCGATGCCAGCCAAATATCCAGACATTTGCTGTTAACTCAACAATTAATGGAATGCGGATTCAATACAGTATTAGCCATTACGATGCTGGATATTCTCCAGAAAAAGAACCGAAAATTAGATATAAAAAAATTAAGTTTGATTTTGGGAATTCCTGTAGTAGGAATTGATGGTAGAAACGGAGATGGTGTTGAACAACTGATTGAAATTGCAAAGAAGAAAATTAATACAAAAAAAGAAATCCGTCTTACTCCCCCGGATATTAAGTGGAAAGACACCAATAGTTTATTAGAAGCTTATCGTAAAATAGAAGAAATTGAAAAGCAGATAATTATTCGTCCGACGTTAATTGATAAAAAAAATCTCGAGCAGGCAAACAAACAATTGAAGGTTATCCAACCCGAGAATATTGCAGATGATGATGATAATATGCCTGATCCGATAACCTTAAAATTAGACAGATATTTTCTTCATCCTATTTGGGGCGGAATATTATTTTTCTTGATAATGGCTTTTACTTTTACTGCAATTTTTTGGCTTGCAATTCCTGTTATGGATTTAGTTGACGGGCTATTTGCAAGTGCAGCAAAATTCGTAATAACAGCTTTCGGACACAGCATTATCACGGATTTAATTAGCGAAGGAATAATTAGTGGGGTCGGTGCAGTAATGGTTTTTGTACCGCAAATAATTATTCTATTTCTCATTCTCGGATTTATGGAAGATACCGGGTATTTAGCCCGTGGCGCTATGATTGCGGATAAACCGTTAAATAAAATCGGGTTAAACGGGCGCAGTTTTGTTCCAATGCTTTCCGGATTTGCGTGTGCTGTACCTGCAATAATGGCCGCTAGAACAATACCGAATAGAAGAGAAAGATTATTAACGATTTTTATTATTCCTCTTATGTCCTGCTCTGCACGTTTGCCGGTTTATGTATTACTGCTTGCATTTTTAACTCCGCACGATAAAATTTGGCTTGCTGGATTGGGCTTAGCAGCGATTTATGTGTTTAGTATTGTAAGTTCTACGCTTGCTGCCGCTTTGATTAACAGATTTAACAAATCTTTGATAAAGGATCAAGATAACTCATCTTTTATTCTTGAATTACCTGCTTACAGAATGCCCAAATTAAAAGTAATTTTGAGAAATACCTATATTTCTACAACGGCTTATCTTAGAAAAGCCGGTCCAATAATTTTGGGACTATCAATAGTAATCTGGTTCTTAACAAGCTTCCCCAATTATAATCCGGATATTAAAACGGATACACAACAGGTTAAGAATCAAGAAGAATTGGTTATATCATATAGATTGGAAAATTCATATGCGGCATATCTCGGCAAATTTATTCAGCCATTGATGGAACCGCTTGGAATGGATTGGCGAGTGGGTGTTTCTTTAATCTCCGCTTTTGCAGCACGGGAAATCTTTGTTAGCTCATTGGCTCTAATATTCAAAGTTACGGCCGATACTGAAGATGCCCTGCAGGAATCTATTCTCTCTGCGATGAAAAAGGCTAAAATTGACGGGGATAAACCATTATTTACGCCGTCAAAAGTAATTGGATTGATAGTCTTTTTCGTGTTTGCCCTGCAATGCCTTTCCACGGTAGCAATTGCCCGTCAGGAAACCGGCAGTTGGCGCATACCACTGCTGCAATTGGCTGTTTATACGCCTTTTGCTTATCTAGTCGCTCTGCTTACGATAAACTTATTGCAGCTATTTGGCATTAGCTAAATGAGCCAAATTAGTTTTGGCCATTTCGGCAACTTTAGAATCGGGAGCAATTTTTATTAACCTTTCCCATAATTTCCTTGCAATATCTTCATTCCCCTTTGTAGCTTCAATTACTCCCTTATTATATATAGCATCTATATTGTTGGGATCAATTGTCAAAATTTTTTCATTAAATTCTGTTGCCTTATCGAGTCTTTTTAAAGTGTAGTAATTAAATACTATGCTTGTCAAAATATCCAATCTATTCGGATCTATTGCCAATATCATCTCGAAATATTTGTTCCCTTCTTCCGGTTTATGAGCTGCACTTAATAATTCAGCATATTTTCTCATACTCAAAGTATCTTTAGGATTTTCATCGATTATCTTTTTGTACATCTCTAATTGGTGCTTAAACTCGGAAGATACGTTGTCTCTACTCGGATTATCACCACCAAGATTTGGGTTCATATTTTTATGAATTTCATCTTGAGGGATAGAATTGGTTATTTTAGGTGTTTCAGAATTTATTCCGGATAATATTATAGTTATGGCCGCAGCCAAAATAATGAATAAATATATATATCTCATTTTTATTTTCATTTCGGGACCTCTAAACTATTATAAACTTCATTTAATTTATCAAGGGTTATTTGATAATGACTAAAATGGGATATAACTTTCCCGCCATTTATCCAAATAATTTGCGGGGATTGATGTATGACACCCAGAGTTTCAGCAATGTGATTGCTAATTGAGCGCTGATTAATAACATCAACTACGTATAATTCAACTGGCTCATCCGAAGCAAGATTAGCAGCCCATTTTTGAAATTCTCTAAATGCCGAAAAACTTATCACACAATGATTACTGTTTTTAAAAATAACTCTATTGATGGTTCCGGAATTATCATTCAATATTTCCGTCCATTCATCTATACTTTCTATATTCTTTATAGCTTTCATTTCTCCCCTATAAATTGAACCACAAAATTAGATTTTTTATCCGACATTTTAAAATTAACTTTTTGCAGGAGACAGTTTGAATCCATTTTTGATTCAGTACATCATACTGAATGTAAATCATAAAATAATAATAGGAAAATAAAATGTTAGAACATTTGACAAAACAAACATTTTTAGAGAAAGTATTTGATTACGAAAATAATCAAGAGTGGAAATACTTAGGGGACAAACCTGCAATAATCGATTTTTATGCAGATTGGTGCCAGCCTTGTAAAATGGTTGCTCCTATTTTAGAAGAACTTCAGGAAGAGTATAAAGACGAAATAGTAATTTATAAAATTAATACCGAAGAGGAGCAGGAATTAGCAGGAGCATTTGGAATTAGAAGCATCCCATCGATACTTTTCATTCCAAAAAATGAAAAGCCTCAGATGGCGGTTGGTGCTTATCCGAAAGACGCACTTGTTGATATTATTAATAACGTTTTATTAAAAGAAGAAGCTGCATAATCCCCAATAACCACTCCCTTGCAAATAGGCAGTCTGAAAGACTGCCTATTTTTTTATACATTTTATTGAAAATATCGTTATATTTTGTGGTTCTATTTAAATATTTTTTTGGAATCGGGGAACTTTTTCCCATTTCAATCTTTTAAGTTAGTAATGAATTTATTAAAAAAACAAGAATTCTCCAATATTGCTTGTTTCTTGGTAATGTGAAACATTTTAGGAGTCCGCAACGTGAAAATAACCAAACAATACACAAATCGTGAAAGCCAAAGTTTAGACAGGTATTTGCAAGAAATCGGGAAAGTTGATTTAATCACTCCTGAAGAGGAGATTGAATTAGCTGCGAGAATCAAAAAAGGTGATCAAGAAGCTTTGGAAAAGATGGTTAAGGCTAATCTACGATTTGTTGTTTCTGTTGCAAAACAATTCCAAAATAAAGGTCTATCTTTAGGCGATTTAATAAATGAAGGTAATATCGGCTTAATTAAAGCCGCTAAAAAATTCGATGAAACAAGAGGTTTTAAATTTATATCGTATGCGGTTTGGTGGATCAAACAGTCAATTATGCAGGCAATAGCCGATCAATCTCGTATGGTTCGTTTGCCATTGAATAGAGTTGGAGCTATCACAAAGATTAGCAAAGCTGCATCCCAATTAGAGCAAGAATTGGAAAGAAAACCTACTAATGAAGAAATTGCTCGTGAGCTTGAAATGACCGAAGAAGAAGTTGCTTATGCACTTCAGCACGCAGGTCGTCACGTCTCCGTGGATGCACCTTTCTCTCAATCGGATAATGACAAAAGCTCCTTATTGGATGTACTGGCAAATAACGAGCAGCCTGATCCAGATAGCAAGTTGATGAGTGATTCGCTCAAAAAAGAAATTGAAAGAGCTCTCTCTACTCTTACCGATAGAGAAGCTGATGTAATCAGACTTTATTTCGGAATTAATTCCGAATACTCAGCTACATTGGAAGAAATCGGTGAAATTCTTAATCTTACTCGCGAAAGAGTTCGTCAAATTAAAGAAAAAGCATTGATGAGATTGAGACATTCGTCTCGAAGTAAAAGTCTTAAAGCCTATCTTGGTTAAAAAAAAAGCCTGTCAAACGACAGGCTTTTTTTATTTATGGTTTTCGAAAATTTGTTTTATTCTCTCTTTCTGATCTTCAGGGGCTAATTCATAAGCTTTCTTATAATACTTTTCGGCTTCTTTCTCCTTCCCTGCTTTAATCAAAGCTTCGCCAAAACTATCGTAAACATTCCAAGATGCCGGAAATCTTTCGGTATTTAACTTAAAAATTCTTAATGCTTCCGATAATTTCCCTTCATTCAACAATTGATATCCATATTGTTTCAATTCATTTTCACCGGCGATAGCCAAAGCCTCCTTGTGAGTTTTTTCACTCTCACCCTGTTTACCCAATGATGCAAGAATATCTGACTTTAATTGTAAATTAGTAAAATTGTAACCTCCGAATAATTCGAGAGCTTTATTAACAAATTCCAGAGCTAAGTTTAAATCCACATTATTATCGAATGAATATTTTGCAGCTTGGTTCCAACTTTGCCACCTAAAACCATTTATACCTTTAAGCTCCCGCTGCATATTTTCAATTACTATTTTATGTACATCAAACTTTACCTCAAAGCCAATTCTCAAGTTTTCCCAGTGCAAATAAACTATTCCTGAACTAGGAGTCATATCATCGATATAATACTGAAGCCATTCTTTGTAAGGAGCTTTCTCAGGTTTTACTTTTATCCTCAATTGATCGTGTGTTGAATCATAAAAGAAACTTCCCCAAGATTCATTATCCCTACTGAAAATCAATGTCCATTCATCCTCTTCGGGAATAATATGAAAACCGTATTTACCTTTAGGAATAAATTTCCCGTTAATTTCTGCATCGTGCGAAAAAGATATTGTCGTGTTTTCATTTGCGCCTGCTCGCCAAGGACTCGGATTGCCGCTACCAAAAGGAAATTTCTGCAATCCGTAAGGGACTAATCCACCCCAAATTTTTCTTCCTCTAACAGCTGGACGATGATATTCAATTTCAATTGTAGAAATACCGATAGTTTGAGAAACTTTGGCATGGGGACTTATCCTCGGGACGGTTAAATTCTGTGCATTCAATGTAAACGAGATGAATAATATCATCAAATATTTAAACAAATTCATCTTAGCTCCTTTAATTTATTTTGTTTTGCCGTTTAAAAATACGGCAAACTCGTCGGCAAACTTCCTGATCTTCTCCGCTGCTTCCGAATTCTTTGTAGCACTTTCAAATGTTTGTGCCATTTTAAACATCGTTTGGAAGAAATATATTTTCATATCATCCACAAGCATTTCTTCCGTCCACAAATCTATGCCAAGTGTATTTTTCTCCGATGAATCCCACACAGATAACATAAAAGCATTAGTATCTACAGGCTCATTCATTCCGGCATCAGAAGCTTGCCACGAAATTTTCTTTGGTATATTCTTCTCGTCTAGAGTAACTGTGATTTTAATTTCTGCTGTTCTTTCCATTGATTTCCTTTCTATCATTTAAAGTTTGACCATCATAAAATTAAAGTTCGTCATTTGAAGATTTTTCAGTATCAAATTTAATATATTAAGCAATAAAAAAAACTGGTTTGGTATGGAATCATTAGAAAGATATTTTCAGAAATTCAGAGAAAATATTATAGGAATTGATACAGAATTCACTTCACCAATTGGAAATTTAAAAATACTCTATGCCGATTGGATAGCTAGCGGCAGATTGTATAGGCCTATCGAAGAGAAAATACTAAATGAATTCGGTCCGTTTGTTGGAAATACGCATACCGAAACTTCCATTACCGGGACGGCAATGACAAAAGCATATCACCAAGCAAGAAAGATTATAAAGCAACACGTTAACGCCGGACCGAAAGATGTTATCATTAATGCCGGCAGCGGGATGACAACCGTTGTAAATAAATTGCAAAGGATTTTAGGCATTAAAGCACCGGAACAACTAAGAAAATATATTAACCTGCCTGAAGAATTAAGACCGGTTGTTTTTATCACTCATATGGAGCATCATTCCAACCATACAAGCTGGTTAGAAACTTTAGCAGACGTAGTTATTCTTGAACCGGACGATACGGGACTTACAAATATAGACTCGTTAGAAAAAGCATTAAACAAATTCAATAACAGGAAATTAAAAATTGGTTCATTTACAGCTTGTAGCAATGTGACAGGATTAAGCACAAACTATCATCAAATGGCTAAACTTATGCATCAATATGGCGGAGTTTGTTTTGTAGATTTTGCAGCTTCTGCGCCTTATGTAGATATAAATATGCACCCGGAAGATCCGGAAGAAAGCCTCGATGCTATCTTCTTTTCTCCGCATAAATTTTTAGGAGGTCCGGGAACTGCCGGGGTTCTTATTTTTAATTCTGAGTTATATACCAGAAGAGTACCCGATCATCCGGGAGGTGGAACGGTTGATTGGACAAATCCCTGGGGACAGCATAAGTATGTAGATGATATCGAAGCAAGAGAAGATGGTGGTACACCTTCATTTCTTCAGACAATAAAAACTGCACTCGCAATTGAATTAAAGGAAGAAATGTCAACGGAAAAAATTCTCGCGCGAGAAGAGGAATTGCTAAATATAGTTTGGGACGAACTAGAATCTATTCCAAAACTGCATCTGTTGGCAGACATGCACAGAGAAAGATTAGGTATTCTTTCTTTTTATGTAGAAGATATACATTACAACCTTATCGTTAAATTATTAAACGACAGATTTGGGATCCAAGTTAGAGGTGGATGTTCCTGCGCTGGCACTTACGGTCATTATTTATTGCACGTAGATCCAACGCGTTCCCAAAGAATAACCGAGAAAATAAATCACGGTGATCTCTCCGAAAAACCGGGATGGGTTCGTTTATCTTTACATCCAACTATGACAGACGATGAAGTAAAATATATACTAAATGCAGTAAGACAAATCATCGAAAATTGTTCCGAATGGGAGAAAGATTATAAATATAACCGCCATACGAATGAATTTGTTCACAAAAACGGCAGTACTTTTTTAGACAACAAAATTGAAAAGTGGTTTGTATTAAATCAGACTTAAATGAATAATACGATTTGATGATCTTAACTGTTGTAGAGTACTTTCAAAAGTTTGTATAATAAAGCGAATAATAAATTATACTGTATCACCTACGGAAATATATTCCTTTTTAAAATTACGCTGAATCTCTCTTTATTAATTTTACACGTAATTTTTTAAGCGTAGCTTTGCTCTTCCCCTTTTCCATCTCTTGAATTAACAATTTTGCAGCTTCCCTGCCTAATTCATACGCCGGTTGATCAACAGTTGTAAGAGAAGGTGAGATTATATTCGACATCGGACTATTAGAATAGCCAATAACTGCAACATCATCGGGTATTTTATAATTTCTTTTTTTCAATACTTCGTAAGCACCTATTGCGGTTGGATCATTAACACAAAAAACAGCATCCGGAGGATTTACTGCTCCCAGTAAATATTGCATCCCTTCTATTCCGTTCTCTTCCTGGAATCCGCCGAAAAAGACTAACTCGGGATCATATTTTATTTTAGCCTCTTTCAAAGCATCTTTATAACCGTGAAATCTTTCCTGTGAGATATTTAAATCTTTAGTACCTCCAATATGAGCTATTCGCCGGCGACCCATTTTTATGAGATGTTTTGTCGCATCGAATGCACCTTTATAATCATCTACTATTACCTTCGAACATTCAATATCATCAATCACGCGATCGAACATAACCAATTTAATTCCTTGAGATAAAATTTCTCTTAGATGCGTTCCGTCGCGTGTGTTCTGAGAAACTGAAACTAAGAGTCCACCGATTTCGTAAGAAGCGAGAGCATTGGTGGTCATTACTTCCCTTTCAGGATCTTCGTTCGACTGACAAATTATAATTATATATCCTCTCTCATAAGCATAATCTTCTATACCGCTAATAGCTTTTGCAAAAAAATCATGCTTAATCTCCGGAACTATAACACCAATGAATTTCGAAAATCTATTTTTAAGACTCTGAGCAAAGAAATTAGGTTTGTAGTTCATTTCCCGGGCTGTCTCTTTTATAAGTTCTCTGGTTTCAGCTTTTACAGAAGAGTCATTCCTCAATGCACGGGAAACAGTACTGTGATGAATATTCAACTTCTTAGCTATATCTTTAATTGTAATCTTTTTCACTGACATATGCTTGTGGTATTAAATAATTCTTAGTTGTTAAAAATACAAATATAAACTAATTTTTAATAGATTGAACTAATTTGGATTAAAACAGACATTTCTCAAACTAGTAAGGTCATTATTAAATTTTATCTGAGATACTTTTGTGTTCGACAGAGGCTTTATAAGATATTCATAAAACTTAACTACTTTATTAGAACACATAAATAATTGCAGAGTCTCGGCAAAAAAAACACCGAGAACTCTACGTGCACCGCTCCATATATCCATTTTTAAATGGACAAAAATAATGTAACTGAACTCTAATAATTGATTAAGGTTTTCGTGGGAGAAGATTTTATATTGTAAATTTTTGTCTAAAGAATTGCCAGAAAAATCTACAATTTTAAATATTCCAGCAATTTCACTCATTTCCGGAAAGTTTAGTAATAGATTATTTCTTTCATTATCAAATAAAAGATACGAAATTCTCCATAATTTATTTTTTCTGCGTACTGATTCAATTGAGTCAACATAATCAGTATTATTACTGTAGGCACAGACTGTAACAGTTGGATTATTCAATTTTGATTTAGTGCAAATAACTAAATTAATGAATACCGATCTATTATGATTGTATTCAAGTTCAGAAGTGTTATTCTGCTGAATTGTAACTAATTGTTTATTGTATAAAGGTTCTTCCATATCAGCAAGTAGTTAAGTAGAAAAAATAGAGTACCCGATTGCTAAGTTACACAACTAACTATTTAAGCAACCGGGTTAAGAAAATTGCTTTCAAATAGTGGTGGGTAAAAACACATAATTGAAAGCGAGGTGGGGGATCTCACTCCCCAGGTAAGGAACGCTTTGTATGAGAAATTTTATAATAAAATAAAGAACATTTACCTAAATAATTTTGTAAAATCTCCTAACACACATTATTTCAAATTTTGCACACCTTTGTTTTTTTTGTGGAGCAATTTAATTATATAAGACTATTTTGTCAAGTATAAAATATTTGGTTTTTTGAGAGTAAGTATTTTTTATCAATAATGCGTATATAATTCCAATATACTAACCAAATTTAAAGGAATAAATTACTTGACTTCAAAATACATGATTACGAAACAATATGAACAAAGAGAAAGATTCAAAAACTTTGATAATATTTTAATTAACATTTTTTCACTTACACTTAATTTCAAATGAATAAACTGCAAATATTTTTTATTTCTCTAAAAGAATTAAAAAATATTTATTTTTCTTTCTTGACATTAAACATAGATTCTCTCTATTTTTGCATCACTATGATAATCAAAGAAAGAAAATATTATTTTAACTCAACCTGGTTCTGGTGGGCTTGGCTCACATAAAAGCAGTACACCCGGTTTGACTTAAAAT